>JAJZFB010000039.1 GCA_021805545.1 Pseudomonadota bacterium
GGTGGGCAGCGAGCCGGAGCGGCTGGCGGCCTCGATGACAACCAGCCCAAGCGTAAGCCCCGCGATAATACGGTTGCGTTTGGGGAAATGCTTGGCCACCGGCGCGGTGCCCAGCGGCGCCTCCGCCACCACGGCTCCGGCTTCGGCAATGCGCTTTTGCAGGGCGGCGTGCTCCGGCGGGTAAGTTATATCCACCCCGCCAGGAATAACGGCAATGGTCTTGCCCGCGCGCAAGGCCCCCTCATGCGCCGCCCCATCTATCCCGCGCGCCAGGCCAGAGACCACGGTGAGCTTCTCCGCCGCCAGTTCCGAGGCAAGCTGCTCGGTAAAGCGTAACCCGGCCGCCGAGGCATTGCGCGCGCCGACAATGCCGATGGAGGGGCTGGAGAGCAGCGCCACATCGCCCAGCACCGCCAGCGCGGCGGGGGCGTCTGGTAATTCAGCCAGATAATCGGGGTATTCCTCATCACCCAGAAACAAAAACCGCCCGCCCAGGCGCCGCACGGCCTCGGCCTCGCGCTCCACATCCGCCATGGCGGGCACACGCGGCGCGGTTGCCCGGCCGCCTACGCGCGCCAGCTCCGGCAATGCCGCCAGCGCCTCGGCGGGTGAGGAAAACCGATCCATCAGGCGGCGATAGGTAACGGGGCCGACGCTTTCCGTACGCGCGAGGCGGAGCCTATCGAGCACGCTCAGGCCGAAGCCTTCTTACCGATACGCGGCTCGGTGCCAGCAAGCAGGCGCCTTATGTTCGCGCCATGCTTCCAATACACCAGCGCCGCGATAAGTGCCGCCAGCACAGTGATTTTCCAGCTATGGGTGATGTACCAGGCAGAAAGGGGGGCGCAGGCATAAGCCACCAGCGCCGCGGCTGAGGAAATGCGCAGCAGCAGCGCCGTGAGCAGCCAGGCGGCGCACGAAATTGCCCCGACGGGCCAGGCCAGCGCATAAAACACGCCCAGCCCCGTGGCCACGCCCTTGCCGCCCTTAAAGCGCAGCCACAGGGGGAAGATATGCCCCAGCACCACAAACAAAGCCGCCAGCGCCACGCCGCCATGGCCGTATTGCTTTATCCATGCCACGGCAAGCCAGCCTTTGCCGCCATCCAGCAGCAGCGTGGCCGCCGCCAGCCCCTTGCGGCCCGTGCGCAGCACGTTGGTGGCGCCTATATTGCCCGAGCCGATGCCGCGAATATCGCCCAGCCCGGCACCACGGGTAAGCAGCAGGCCGAACGGGATTGTGCCCAGCAGATAGGCGAAGGCGGCTATCAGGGCGTAGGTGAAGAGTTCATTAGCCATAAACGCGTTTCCCGGCTTTCCAGGTTCCCAGCACGGCGCCTTCCAGCGCGCGGCCATCAAATGGTGTGTTCTGCGCCTTGCCGGGCAGCTTGCCCGCCCGCACCACCCATGCGCGTTCCGGATGGAACAGGCACAAATCCGCCTTGCGTCCCTTGGCGATCACACCGGCCTCGATCCCCAGCCATTCAGCTGGGTTTCTGGTCAGCAAAGCAAGCGCCTGGGCCATGGTGAGCACACCATTATGCACTTGCGCCAATGTTATGCCAAGCAGCGTGGCCAGCCCCGCGCCGCCAGGCGCGGCGTCGGCAAAGGGCAGGCGTTTGTCATCCGCGTCGCGCGGCTGGTGGTCTGAGGCAATGGCGTCGATCGTGCCATTTTTCAGCGCCGCCAGCACGGCCTGGCGGTCTTCCTCGGCACGCAAGGGCGGTGAGAGCTTGGTATAGGTGCGGTAATCGCCAATCGCGGTCTCGTTCAGGTCAAAATAAGGCGGCGCGGTATCGCAGGTCACGCGCAGCCGCTTCTCCTTGGCGCGGCGGATCAGCTCCAGCGCCTCGCCCGTGGTGACGTGCGCGAAATGCACGGCGCCGCCAGTGAGTTCCGCCAGCCTTATGTCGCGCGCCACGCAAATGGCCTCGGCGGCGGCGGGAATGCCGGGCAAGCCCATCCAGGTGGCCCGCGCCCCGGCGGTGGCGGCGCCGCCTTTGGCCAGCTCGGCATCCTCAGGGTGCTGCACAATGCGCGCGCCGAAGCCTGACGCATAGGAGAGGGCAAGGCGCATCAGGCGTGACGAGGCGATGGCCTTGCCGCCATCGGTAAAGGCCACGGCGCCCGCGGCGCGCAGCAGCCCGTATTCGGCCAATTCCTCGCCCTTCAGCCCGCGCGTGGCTGCCGCATAGGGCAGGAGATCCACTGAGCCCGTATCCGCCCCGCGCGCGATGATGAGATGCACGAGCGCCGGGTCGTCGATGGGCGGCTGCGAATCCGGCAGCACGGCGATGCTGGTAATGCCACCCGCCGCGGCGGCCTGGGCGGCGGAGGCAATGGTTTCGCGGTACTCAAAGCCCGGCTCACCTAATGAGGCGCGCATATCCACAAGGCCAGGGGCGAGGATCGCGCCTTCGGCTTCTATCACCTCAGCGCCATCCGGGCGGCCGAGATTCTGCCCGAAATCGGCGATGAGGCCATCGCGGACCAGCAAATCGCCCTCAACCAGATTCTGCGCAGCTTCGTCCAGATAGCTAACTTTACGAAATAATGTGCTCATACCTCGCTGCTCCGCGCCAGCGTATCCAGCACCGCCATGCGCACAGCAACGCCCATTTCCACCTGCTCTTTAATCAGCGAGCGCGCATCATCATCGGCAATATCGCTGTCGATTTCCACGCCACGGTTCATCGGGCCGGGGTGCATCACCAAAGCGTCAGGCTTGGCGTAAGAGAGCTTCTTCCGGTCCAGCCCGTAATAGGCGAAGAACTCGCGCGAGGACGGCACCAGCCCGCTGGACATGCGCTCTTTTTGCAGCCGCAGGGCCATGACGATATCGGCACCCTTCAAACCTTCCTCCATGGAATGGAAAATTTCCACCCCGTTTATACCGATACTGCCTGGCAGCAGCGTGGGCGGGCCAATCAGGCGGACAAAATTGCCCATCATGGTGAGCAGCAGAATATTGCTGCGCGCCACGCGGGAATGGGCGATGTCGCCGCAAATGGCCACGGTAAGGCCCGAGATGCGTCCTTTGTGGCGGCGTATGGTCAGCGCGTCCAGCAGCGCCTGGGTGGGGTGCTCATGCGTGCCATCGCCCGCGTTTATCACCGCGGCACTTACCTTTTCCGCCAGCAGGGCAGGGGCGCCGGAGCGGTTATGGCGCACCACCAGCAGGTCGCAATTCATCGCGTTCAGCGTTGCCGCCGTGTCCAGCAGCGTTTCGCCCTTGGTTACGGATGATGTGGCGACGGACATATTCACCACATCCGCCCCCAGGCGCCGCCCGGCCAGCTCAAAACTGGTGCGGGTGCGCGTTGAATCCTCGAAGAACAGGTTGATGAGGGTGCGCCCGCGCAAGGAATCGCGCTGGGTTTTGCCCGAGCGGTTGAGCAGCACGTAGCTCTCCGCCAAGTCGAGAAGAGCGGTGACGGTGACCGGGTTGAGCCCCGCGATCCCGAGCAGATGTTTCAACGATGCCATTAAAGTGCGTTTATCCCACGCAAACCATGCCGGGGGAAGGGGGTGCATTGACAGCACCCCCCGCCTGCCCCGAAATGACCCCGCAGGAATGAACCGAGGAGGCGGGATTGAAGCGAATTTTTGGCATGATTTTGCTGGCGGGCTTGGCTGGTTGCGCCGCCAATGCCGCGCCTCAGGGTCCGTTACCGCCGGCCGTACCGGTGTTTTTCCAGCCCTGGTCGGCAGCGTTGGATAGCCATGCGCTGAGCGCCATCGCCCAGGCGGCGCAGGGCGCAAAAGCCATGCCCAATGCCGATGTGACGGTAACGGGTGCTGCCGACTCCACGGGCAGCGCGCTGGCGAATCGCTATTTGTCTGAAACCCGCGCCCAGGTGGTGGCCGACCAGCTCGCCGCCGATGGTGTGGCGGCCGGCCGCATCAAGGTGGAGGGTGTTGGCATTGTGCCCACCGCCGGGGTGCCGGATGGTTCGCCGGCGCAATTCGCGCGGCGCGTGCTTATTCAAGTGGGCGGCTGATTTAACCCTTACCGGACCTCGCCGCGTATGGGGTGCGCGGTGAGGGGGTAACCGCAGCCTTCCGAAATAC
The DNA here is from genome assembly GCA_021805545.1 of Pseudomonadota bacterium. Classification (GTDB taxonomy): domain Bacteria; phylum Pseudomonadota; class Alphaproteobacteria; order Acetobacterales; family Acetobacteraceae; genus Acidocella. Next base: position 4,071 of record JAJZFB010000039.1, read on the forward strand.
GCAGCACCCGCACCCCGTTTTCCTCGGAAAGCGATGGAGAGATGAGCCGCACGGGCGTGCTGGCCAGATGCGCCGCCGCCAGGGCGAAACGCGGGTGCGTGGCGAGACGCGCGAGATTGGCCATTGTGGGAAACATGAGTGTATGCCGCCCCGTGCGCCCCCCCTCCAGCGCCTCGGCGGCGCTTAGCCATACATGCCGCGTGGCCTCGTCCTCGTCATGCGCGGCGGCATGGCCGCCTTCGTGCCGGGCGAGATAAAAGCGCGTCTCGAACCGGCGCGGTGCTGGCAGCTTGGGCAGCCAATGCGCGTAGGGCAGCAGGGCAGACAGGCCGAGGTGCCGCCCGGCATGCTGCAACAGGGCTGAAAACGCTGCCCCTTGCTTCAGCGCCTGGCGCCAGGCTGCCATCAGCGCGGCATCGGGGGCTGGCCTTATGCCGGTGGCGATGCCTACTTCTTCCAATGTTTCACGTATGGCGGCCACCCGGGCGGCCGCGTCGTTTTCATCCTCGGGCACGCCGGTTACCAGGGCCGAGCGTGCAATCTCCCGGTCGCCTGGCTCTACGCGCCCGCCAGGAAACACCAGCGCGCCCGGCATGAAGGCCATGGCGGCACTGCGCTCGATCATCAGGTGCAAGGCGGGGCCGGAGGCGGTTTCATCGAACAGGACAAGCGTGGCGGCGGGAATGGCAGGAGGGAGTTCGCTTATTGTTGCCTTGGACATGGGGCCAGACTACGCCCCTGGCGGGGCTTGAGGGAAGCCGCAACTTATACCAACGGCTATAAAGGATGACCCATCCTTTATAGCCGTTGGTATCGCGCGTGGGGCTGGCGGGGCGGCCACGCGCCAGGCATAAGCGTAATACCAACGGTCATGCTCAATGACCGTTGGTATTACGGTCTTTCACCCGGACAAAAAACCGTTTAATATACGGTTATAAAACACGGCATGGCGCGCAGGGGAAACATGGCCCGGATCAGGACAATCGAGCAGCTCCGCGCGCTTATCTCCGATCCAGGCCCGCGCGCAGGGGCTAAATTGCGGCCGGCTTTGTGCGCGCAGGGGATTGGCTTCATCGAGCGCAGCCCGTTTCTGGTAATGGGCACAATCGGCGCCTGGGGGGTGGAGTTGAGCCAGAAGGGCGATCCGCCGGGATTTGTAAAGGTACAAGACGAACGGACGCTGGTGATACCAGAGCGCCGCGGCAACCAGCTTGCGCTGGGGCTTGGCAATATTCTGGCCGAGCCGCGCGTGGGGCTGGCGTTTTTCGTGCCCGCCACCGATGAGGTGCTGCGCGTTTCCGGCCGCGCCACGCTGCATGACGATGTGGATTTATGCGCCAGCCTGGCGGCGCGCGGCGAACCAGCCATGCTCGCGATTAAGGTGGAGATAGACCGCGCCGCCTTCCATTGCGTGCGCTCGGCCCGCCGCGCCGGGTTATGGGCCCCGGAAAGCTGGGGAGCGCCAGGCAAGATTTCGTTCGGACAAATTTATGCCGAGGCGCTGGAGCAGCCGGAAATACGCGCGGTGTTTGACAAAATGGCCGAGGCGCATGACGCGAAACTATAGATAGGGCGGCCCGCTTGTTATAGGTATCCCCCCTATGTTATAAAGAGGCATGAGTCACACGATTCACGAGAAGAAAAAGCTTCTCGCCCGCGTGCGCCGCATAAAAGGCCAGGTGGACGCCATGGAGCGCGCGCTGGAGGGTGAAGCAGGATGCGAGACGGTTATGCACCTTATCGCCGCCGCACGCGGGGCCATGGCGGGGCTTATGGCGGAAGTGGTGGAAGAGCATGTGCGCACGCATCTGGTGGATGAAGACGCGCATCCCGGCGCATTGAACGGGAATGCGGTGGAGCAGTTGCTGGACGTGGTCCGCAGTTATTTGAAATGAGAGATTGATGAACATCGTGGCAACGCGGCATAGGTTTTTGGGTAACACGCACCAGCGCAGCGAGGCTGCGAGCTGGCGCGTGGTGTGGCTATGCGCCGTGATGATGGTACTGGAAATTGGCGGCGGGCTGTGGTTTGGCTCCATTGCCCTGGTGGCGGACGGGCTGCATATGAGCACCCATGCGGGTGCCCTGCTGCTGGCGGCGCTGGCTTACCGGTTTGCCCGCAAGCACGAGGATAATCCCCGCTTTTCCTTTGGCACCGGCAAGCTGGGCGACCTCGCCGGTTTTACCAGCGCCATCATCCTGGCCATGATCGCGCTGCTGATTGCCTATGAGGCGATAGGGCGGTTCTTTTCACCTGAAAAAATCGTCTTCAGCGCCGCCATTCCCATTGCCGGCCTGGGGCTTGCGGTTAACATCGCCTCGGCCTGGCTGTTGAGCGGCGGGGCGGGGCATCATCACCATGGGCACGGCCATGATGACCACGATGATGACCATGACCATGACCATGACCATGACCATGACCATGATGATAACCATCATCACGGCCATGGCGCTCATGCGCGAGACAATAATATGCGCGCCGCCCTTGTGCATGTGATGACCGATGCCGCCGTCTCGGTGCTGGTCATTCTCGGGCTGGTCTTGGCCAAGATTTTTGGCTGGCTGTGGCTGGACCCGCTGGTGGGTTTGGTGGGGGCAGGGGTCATCGCTAGCTGGGCGCTGGGGCTTATCCGCGATACGGGCGCCATACTGCTCGACATGACGCCAGATAGAGCCATGGCGGACAAGTTGCGCGGCGCTATAGAGGCGGATGGGGACGTGCTGGCGGATTTCCACCTCTGGCGCCTGGGGCCTGGCCATCTGGGCGCTATTTTAAGCGTGAATACCAGCAAGGGGCGCGATGCCGCCTATTACCACGACAAATTATCCAGCGTCACATGCCTGTCGCACCTTACCGTGGAAGTGCATGCTGGCTAGAGCATTTTCCGATCAATCGGAAAATGCTCTAGCCCGTCGCCGGACGGGGTTAAGACCACCCAAGATTATTCATGTCGTCATCGCCGGGTCCGCTGGAATTATCCCAGCCAGGGTTGCCCATAAGCCCGTCATCGCGTGACAGATCGGGGCCTTGGGGGAAGCCGTTCTCACCGCCGAGCAGGCCGCCCTGCTGGCCGGTCAGGCCGTCTATAATGCGTTCTCCGGCGGCAAACCCGGCGCCGGCGGCCAGGCCACCCATAATCGCGCCGCCAAGGCCGCCACCCATGGGGCCATAGCCGCCGCCAAAACCATAGGGCGGGGTGCCGGGCTGGGGCGCTGGCGGGTAGCCATTATAGGGCATGGCCTGGTTGCGCCTGGGCAGCATGCGCAGCAGCAGGAACAGCACGATAATCCCGCCAATTACGAAAATGGCAGTTTTTGTGCCGCCGCCTGCATGCGGCTGGCCGGCGGATATATGCGCGCGCAGCGCGGCCACCTGCTGCTTATTGGCAAAGGGCAGCCCGGGGGCGGTGCGTTCGGCCATGTTCAACGCGCTGGCTGCGCCTTGCTCGTTATTCTGGGCGTCGTAGGCCTCGGCCAGAAGATACCAGGCTACGGCACTTTTGGGGTGAGCCACCAGCACGGTCTGCAAGGCCTCAACAGCCTGCGTTTCCTGCCCGGCGGTAATCATGGTCTGAATCTGCTGCGGGCTGGGCAGCGCGGTTTGCGCGGCGGCAACAGGGCTAAGTGCCAATGTGGCGGCGATGGACAGGGCGAACCAAAGGCGGTTCATGGGTGTGGCTCCTTAACGATGGTCCAGGCGCAATATGGGGTTTGCCGCGATAAAAATCCATCGCGGCGGCGCGGCGGGATGGCACGCCGCCCGCAAAGCCCGCAATGGCGCTTGCTTATTGATTTTTCTGGTGTCCCGGATAAGTGTTTGCCGACTCCTCGCCACACCCGGTAAAACCAGTTCGCGGGGAGAAACACTGGTGGCAGCGCATACGTCACAGCATCGTCTCACCCGGCACCTTATGGCGCCCAAGGAGACTTGCGTATGACGAGCCTCGCCCTACACGAAGAAGATAACACCTGCGTCTCCAATCCGCTCGATCTGGTTGAACAGGTTATTTCCGCGAATGAATGGCTTTATGACCGCCGCTCAGATGCCGAGCTTGCCGCGGAAGCCCAGGGAAAATGGTGCGATTACGGTCTGTTCTTCTGCTGGTCCGGCGAGATTTCCGTCATGCATTTCTCCGCGGCGTTCGACATGAAGGCGCCGCCCAAGGCGCGCGGCGTGTTATACGAGTTGCTGGCCAAGGCCAATGAACGGCTGTGGATCGGGCATTTCGGCCTGGATGAGGAAACCGGGATGCCGGTTTACCGCCACTCCATGCTGTTGCGTGGTGCCCATGCCGCGGCGGCGGAGTCAATCGAGGATCTTATCGACATCGCCATGACTGAGTGCGAACGCTTTTTTCCCGCGTTCCAATTCGCGCTGTGGGGAGGCAAAAGCGCCGATGCAGCGCTGGATGCGGCCATGCTGGAGTGCGCGGGCGAAGCGTGACATAGGGGGGTATGAATACATCCCCTAAACTTCCCTCGCTTTTGCTTGTCGGCGGTGGCCGCATGGGGTCCGCCCTGCTTGCCGGATGGCGGGAGCAGGGCTTTTCTCAAGCCGTTGTGGCCGACCCCTCGCCGGAAGCGGCAAGGCTGGCCGGACCTGATGTTACAGTGGTGCCGGGGCCAGATGAAATTCCCGGTGGTTTCACCCCTGCCGCCATTGTGCTGGCGGTAAAGCCGCAAATGGCCGCCGCCGCGCTGCCCGCTTATGCGCGTTACGCTGGGCGCGCCGTATTCATATCAATCATGGCGGGCAAGACCATTCATGCCATCGCGCAGCTTGTTGGGTGCCAGGCTGCTATTGTGCGGGCAATGCCCAATACGCCCGCCGCCGTGCGCCAAGGCATTACCGTGGCCCATGCCTGCAACCATGTAACCTCAGGCCAGCGCGCTTTGGCCGATATGTTGCTCACCGCCGCGGGGCAGGTGGCATGGGTGGAGGATGAAGGGCTGCTCGACCCCGTTACCGCCATTTCCGGCGGGGGGCCGGCCTATGTGTTTCTGCTCGCCGAGCTGCTGGAGCAGGCCGGGCTGGACCAGGGGCTGCCACCTGCATTAGCCCGCCAGCTTGCCCGCCAGACCGTGATTGGCTCCGCCGCGCTGCTCGCCGCCTCGGACGAGGATGCGGCGCAGCTGCGTATAAATGTAACATCGCCGGGCGGCACCACGGCCGAGGCGCTCAAACTGTTGCGTGCCGATGACGCTCTGCCAAAAATTTTCCGCGCGGCCATACAGGCCGCGACAGATAAGTCTCGTATGCTCTCGGCTTGATTTACAGTACCATCCCCCATTGCTAAACCGCCCCCGTACCTAGACCGGGAAGCTCACACATGAAAATTGTCGCCTGCAACAGCAATCGCCCCCTGGCAGAAGCTGTCGCCGCCGGTTTGAACCTGCCGCTCGCGAAAGCCTCCATCCGCCGCTTCGCGGATATGGAGGTATTTGTCGAAATTCAGGAGAATGTGCGCGGCGAGGACGTGTTTGTCATACAGAGCACATCCTACCCGACCAACGACAACCTGATGGAATTGCTCATCACCTGCGATGCGCTGCGCCGCGGCTCGGCCCGGCGCATCACGCCGGTTATTCCCTATTTTGGGTATGCCCGCCAGGACCGTAAATCCGGCCCCCGCACGCCCATTTCCGCCAAGCTGGTCGCCAATCTTATTACCGAGGCTGGAGCCAACCGCGTGCTGACCATGGATCTGCATGCCGGCCAGATTCAGGGGTTTTTCGATATTCCGGTGGACAACCTCCTCGCCGAGTTGCTGTTTTCCCGCGACATCGTGGAGCGTTTCAAGGGCCGCGATCCAATGATCGTTTCCCCGGACGTTGGCGGCGTGCTGCGCGCCCGCATCATGGCCACGCGCCTGAACACTGACCTCGCCATCATCGATAAACGCCGTGAGCGCGCCGGTGTGTCCGAGGTGATGAACATCATCGGCGAGGTGGATGGCCGCGACTGCATCCTGGTCGACGACATTGTCGATTCCGGCGGAACGCTCTGCAACGCGGCAGAGGCGCTGCTGGCCAATGGCGCAAAGTCGGTGGAGGTTTATGTCTCGCATGGTGTGCTTTCGGGCGGCGCCGTGGCGCGCATCGCCGCATCGCCTATCGGCATGATGACCATTACGGACTCCATTATGGCCACCGAGGCCGTGCGGCTCGCGCATAATATCCGTCAGCTCTCCATCGCCCCCTTGCTGGCTGAAGCCATGCGCCGCATCTCCACGGAAAGTTCGGTCAGCTCGCTCTTCGATTAAGGAAAGGCCAGGCGCATGAAACTCTTCTACTCTCCCGATAGCTGCGCCCTCGCCATTCACATTATCCTTGAAGAGATAGGCAAGCCTTACGAGCTGGCACTGGTGAATTTGCGCGCGGGAGAGCAGTTTAAGCCGCCTTACGCCACGCTTAACCCCAAGGGTAAAGTGCCCGCCCTAATCCGCGACGATGGCGCGCTGTTGACCGAATTGCCCGCCATTGCCTGGTATTTGGCCCGTACCAACCCGGCCCTGGGCTTGCTGCCAGAAGGCGCGGAGGCCGAAGCCAGGTTGCTTGAGCTGATGGATTACATGGTGGCGACGGTGCATATGCGCGGCTTTACCCGCATTTTCCGCCCCGCCGCCTTTACCCCCACCACGTCCGATGAGCCCGCCGTGCAGCAGACCGGCAAGGATATGGTAAAAGACGGGCTGAAGCTGCTGGCGCAGGTGCTGGGCGCCAGGGCCTACCTGCTCGGCAATTATTCAATTGCTGATACGGCGTTGTTCTACCTCGAAGATTGGGCTGTTCGCCGTGCCGGGCTTGAATTGCCAGACGCGCTGGCCGGACACCGTGCCCGCATGCGCGCCCGCCCCGCGGTGCAGCGTGCCCTGGCCGCTGAAGGCCTGGCTTGAGCCTGAAGCTCACCCCGTTCTGGTTTCTTCGCCATGGCGAGACGGATTATAACGCCGCCGGGCTGAGCCAGGGGGCGCTGGACATATCCCTCAACGCCACGGGCCGCGCCCAGGCCGAGGCCGCTGGTCCGCTGCTGGCGGGGCAGGAGATTGCTGCCATAATTTCCTCGCCCATGCTGCGCACGCGCGAGACCACGGATATTATCAACGGCTTTCTGGGCCTACCCGTAATCTACGAGCCGGAACTGCGTGAAGTGGTTTTTGGCGGCATGGAGGGCAAGCCGCTATTGCCCTGGTTCCCGGAATGGCTGGAGGGCAACTACACGCCGCCAAATGCGGAGAGCTTCGCGCAGGTGCTTACCCGCGTGGAAGCCGCCATGGCACGCATCCTCACCCGCCCTGGCCCGGTTCTTGTTGTTGCCCATGGCGGTGTGTTCCGTGCCTTGCGCGACCTGATGGGCCTGCCCAAACAAGGGCTCACACCCAATGCTATCCCGCTTTATTGCGCCCCGGCCGAATCCGGCTGGGAGGTTACAGGCAACGGTTCACCCTGTAAAAGCGGCAATGGCCCCTGGCTGGCCAGATTTTAGCGCCGGGTTCAGATTTTAGACCGGATCACGACGTGATCCGGTCTAAAATCATCCGGCGCTAAACGTCCAGTGTTACAGCCACGGGCACATGGTCGGAGGGTTGCTCCCAATCGCGCGCCGGGCGCAGCACCTGCATGGTTTTCAGGCCGGTTTTCAGGTCTGGCGTCACCCACACATGGTCCAGCCGCCGTCCCCGGTCCGAGGCTGCCCAGTCGCGATTACGGTAAGACCACCATGTGTAGAGCTTCTGGTCCTGCGGCACGAAATGCCGCATGGCGTCGTGCCAGCCTTCCTTCATCCAGGCATTAAGCCCCTCTACTTCAATGGGGGTGTGGCTCACCACATCCAGCAGCTGCTTGTGG
>JAJZFB010000018.1 GCA_021805545.1 Pseudomonadota bacterium
CTGGGATGCCCAACACGGTACATGCCCGTGTAAGACGCCGTGATGTCGAGGTTCACTTCCCATTTGTTGCCATGCTGGCTGCCATCGTAAAGCTGAAACGCATGCGCCGCAGGCGCTACCGCAAATACAGCAGGAAGGCCAAGCGTGAGAGATAACGGATAAGAAATGCATCGCCGATTGGTGTTATAGAATCGCTTTTTTAGTTTGGGCATTGTTGCTCCCCTTATTCTTTTGCTTTGGATGGATGCTCGCGTTTTTCGTTTTTGTTCTGGCGCGGTTACATATTATTTTCAGACAGCGCCGCCTTCGCGCAAATTTTGCAGCTGATTTGCCCGATTTTTAATGCCCGAACGGCCCATGAAGCCGGGCATTTCCCGATGGTTTGGATAACATCTATGCTACGCCGGATTGATCCTTTCCTTTTTTAACGGCATGAAGGCTTTGCTCTTTTCTTTCAGTGCAGCAAGACATTCAGGGCGGACATGCCACGCTGCTCCAGCCCGCCTGTGAGATAAGGCGGCGGTGCATCGGGGTCGAGGCGCAGATTTGGGAACGCATCGAGCAGCGCGTTGATACCGGCATTGATCTCGCTGCGCGCGACATTCTGGCCCATGCAAAGATGCGAGCCGATGCCAAAACCAAGATGCGTTTGCAATGGCCGGTGCAGATTATACGCATCGGGGGTCTCCCAGCGCGACGGGTCGCGGTTTGCGGCGCCGAGGCAGATTTCCAGCGCCGATCCAGCAGGAATGGCGATTCCGCCAAGCTCCATATCCTTGACAACAAGCCTGCTGAACACGGGGTCGGTCGGGTTCCAGCGGACGGCTTCCTCGATTGCGGCATCTACCAAAGAACGGTCAGCGCGCACGGCCTCCAACTGCTCGCGATGGGTAAGCAAGGCCCATAGCGTGATACCAAATTGGCGCCAGGACGTGCCGCCGCCAGCCAGCATGACGAGGCGGCAATTAAGCATGATTTCCCGGCTGGTAAGCGGGCGGGTGGTGCCATCGGGCAGGGTCAGGCTGGAGGCAATCAGCCCGCTCACCACATCATCGCCGGGTTCCGCACGGCGGCGGGCGATGAGGTCCAGCAGCATGGTCTCGACGGTTTTAGCAGCCGCCGCGCGTTCTTCCGCCGAGATGCTGTGCGACCCGGTCCTTATCAGCGCGTTGCGGAAGGGCAGAGACGCATCGCCCTCCATGCCTACCGCGCGGGTGATTGTGTGCACCGGCACGCGGGCGCAAAGTTGCAGGTTCAGCTCGGCACGGTCCTGCCGTTTCAACCCTTCCACAAGTTTATCGACGATGTCGTTGATCCAGCGCTCGCGCCACCAGCCAATAGCACGGGGTTTGACGAACATCGGCTGCATTGTTGCGCGGTGGCATCTATGTTCGGGTTCGTCCATTTCCAGAAAAGCAAGGCGGCGTTCGCCATCAGGTGAGGGTAACCGCAAAATTTCCATCGAGAGATGCGTGGTATCGCGGAATGCTTTTTCGCATGCTTCGAAACTGAAACATGTATAGCCTGGCTTGCCTTGTGCGGCGGCATGGCGGTGATGTTGCGGCAGGCCCAGCAGGTTGCGCAAATAACCTTTATGCACCGCTGCCTTTTCGCGCAGCGCATTCATGCCCGGGTTAACATCTTCCTCGACAAGATTGCCAATTTCCAATGCCTCGCGGCGTACATCGTAAAGCTCTTCATAAAGCGGGTCGTCGGCAAGCAAGGCTTCGGTCATAGGCACCCCCGTTTTACACAGGCCAGGTACTGATTCCCCGGCAATAAATTCGATATTTAGAATATAATATCTGTATATAGATTAAAGAGTCAAGCGGACATGAGCGGCCTATTAAAATTTTAAGAATTTTATTCGTAATTTCGAATAGATTTCTTGAACAATGTTCACAGCCAAATTATGGCTGAACCTGACTACAATAGCAGGGGAAACGGCGAAAAATGTCCAATTACACCACCACCCTTCCCGTTACGCTGGACCAGGCACTGGCGCCGGCATGGCTGACGGGGGCGTTGGCGCCTGAAACGGGCGGCGCCCCGGTTACCGCGGTGGAAATTGTGGAGGTGATCCGCACCGTGGCCACCAAGGTGCGCTTTACCGCCGCGTGCGAGGCCGTGCCGGGCGGCAAATTGGCGCTGTGCCTGAAGGGGTTTTTGGATGCCGGACCGCAAACCATGCGCGGCGGGGCCACAACGGTGCTGGAAGCGGATTTCTACAGCCTGCTGGCGCCGCGCCTGGCCATTCGCCGCCCGCCTTGTGTGGCCAGCATTATAGACCGCGAGGCACCGCTGGGCATTGTGATTATGCGCGACCTGATTGCGGCGGGTGCGCGATTCTGCTCCGCGCTGGAGCCGTTTAGCGCGGATGAGACGGCGGAAAGCCTGGCGCAGCTTGCCCGGCTGCATGCGGCAAGCGGGCTATTGCCAGAGCTGCCATGGGTGAAGCCGCGGCTTGCGGATTTTGTTAGGAACCAATACGTGCCGCAACCCGTATTGCAGGAAATGATGAGCGGCCCGCGCGGCGCGGGGCTGTGCGCCCGCACGCGCGATGCGGGAATGCTGCTGCAAGCACTGGCCGCGCTGGCAGAGCGGAATGCGGCCTGGCCGCCCTTCCTCATCCACGGCGATTGCCATGCGGGTAACATTTACCGCATGGCGGAAGGGCCGGGGCTGATTGATTGGCAGATTCTGCAACGCGGCAGCTGGGCGCTGGATGTAGCCTACCATATTAACGCCGTGCTGCCGGTGGAGGTTGCAGAGCACGAGGAACGGCGCCTGCTGGGGCATTACCTGGAGACAATGCGCGGGCTGGGGGCGGATATACCGGATATGGAAACAGCCTGGGCCGATTACCGCATGGCGCTTGTGTATGGGTATTATCTATGGTCGATCACGCGGCGCGTGGAGCCGGCGATTACCCATTTGTTCACCCAGCGGCTGGGCCATGCCGTGATGCGGCATGGCAGTTTCGGGCTGCTGGGGGTGTAACGTGTAGCGGCTATGGCGCGCGGCCCAGCCTTTCGGCCATCAGCCGCTCTATCTGCCGGCGCGCCACCTTATTGCTGGGCAGCATCGGCACATCCTCGCGCGCAATGGCCACATAGGCGCGCGGCACTTTGTAGCTGGAGAGGCGCTGGCGCAGTTTTGTTTCAATTTCCGTGAAGTCGAGCACGGCACCCTCGCGCGGCACCACGGCGGCGGCCACGAGCTGGCCGCGCTCTTTATCGGGCAGGCCGACCACATAGGCGGAATGCACGCCTTCAAGCCGCTGCATTTCCTGCTCCACCTCGGCGGGCGAGACGTTGGAGCTGGCGGTCTTTATCATGTCGCCATCGCGGCCCGTGAACAATATGCGCTTGCCCTGGGCTACGCCCATATCTCCGGTATGGTAGAAGCCATCTGGCGTGAAATATTCCGCGCGCTCGATTTTGTGCAGGCCGGGGCTGAGCGCATAGCCACGCACCTGGATTTCGCCGCGCGCGCCTTGCGGCACGGTGTTGCCGTTTTCATCGGCCAGCCGCACCTCGAAACGTTCGGCGATATGGTCCAGCGGCGCGCAGAGCGGGTAGCCGGGCACGCGCTGTTCATCGGCATAGGAATACGGCCCGAGCGTTTCCGACATGCCGAGCGCCCAGATGGTCGGCATCTGCGGCATGGATTTCAGGTCTTCCTCGGCCAGCACGCTGCCCATGGCGAAGCGGCTGGAGCTCATCGTGCCCTCGGTGCAGGTAACGGTTGCGCCCGCCGCCAAGCCCGGCAGCAGATACATCATCAGCCCGCCCACCCAGAACATGGGCAGCGGCGCGGGCACTTGCTTGTGCCGCTCGATGCGCAGCATGGGCCGCAGCCAATGGGTGCGGAACAGCACCGGGCCATGATTATGCTTCACCCCCTTGGGCGCTGCCATGGAGCCGGAGGTGTAAATTTCTACCATCTGGTCCGTGGTGTGGATTTCCGATTCCACTTCCAGCAGCACTTCCTCGCTCACGCCAGGCGCGGCTGCGGTGAGGAATTCCATGCCGTGAATGGTGGGGGGCAAATCCTCGCCGGTGGAAATAATCCAGCGCAGATATGGGAGTTTTGAAAGCCTTAGTTCCGGGCTTTGGCGCGCGCGCAATTCGGGCAAGGCATCGCACAGCCGGGCCACGTAATCATGGCCCAGCAGCCGCCGTTGCACGATAAGCCCGGCGAGGTCCGACTGACGCAGCACGCGCACCAGCTCGTCGGCCTTGAGCAGCGTGCTGATGGGGATGGCAATGGCACCGATGCGGGCAATGGCCGCCAGCATAAGCGCGAAAGACGGGCCATTGCCGAAAATGAAGCCAATACGCGTGCCCTTGCCCACGCCACGGGCCAGTAATCCCTTGGCCAGCTCGGCCGATTTGCGCTCCAGCGCGGTGAAGCTCAGCGCATCATCGGGGGTTGTATCGCCTTTCAGGCTGATGGCCGTATCCTCGCCATAGGCGGCGGCGGCGGCGCGGAGCAGTTGCGGCAGAACCTGCGCCGAAGCGGGATCACCCGCGCAATAATCTTGTCTGCTCACCGCCACCGCACTCCCCATTTTCTCTCTCTCATCTTGCTTCAGGCCGCGCCGATTTTCACCAGTAATTTGCCGACATTGCGATTGCCGCTGAAAATACCGGCAAAAGCCGCCGGGGCGGCATCCAGCCCTTGAACAATGGTTTCAGGATAGCGGAGCTTGCCCGCCTGAATCCAGCCCGCCATGTCGCGCAGCGCATCCGGCCCGGCGGCGACGATACCGCCAAAGCCGCGCACTTCCAGCCCCTTGGACATGATGGTGCGCATGAAGCCCGGCAGCTTGTCCGGCCCTGGGCCTTCGCGCCCCACGCCGTAATAGGCGATGAAGCCGCACACCACCATGCGGGCGCGGTATTTAAGCAAGGGCAGAACAGGCCCGGTCACCGCGCCGCCGACATTCTCGATATAGGCATCGATGCCCTCGGGCACCGCCGCCGCCAGTTGCGCGGCATAGTCCGGCGCCTTGTAATCCACACAGGTATCGAAGCCCACGGCTTTGAGTGCCGTGCATTTTTCCGCACCACCCGCAATGCCCACCACGCGCGCGCCCAGAATTTTGCCAATTTGCCCGGCCAGCGTGCCCACGGCGCCGGCGGCGGCGGAAATCACCACTGTTTCGCCCGCCGCGACGCGCCCGACTTCCACCATGCAGCAATGCGCCGTCTGCCCCGGCATGCCCAGCACGCCGAGCGCGGTGGAAAGCGGGGCGAGCGCGGGATCGATTTTACGCAACGGCACGGTTTTGGGGTCGATGGCGGCATATTCGCGCCAGCCCGTGCGGCCTTCCACAAACTCGCCCGGCTTGTAGTCCGGGTGCTGGCTTTCCACCACTTCAGCAACGGCGCCGCCGTAAATAACCTCGCCCAGCCCCACATGGGCGCGGCCGGTGACGAGGTTTTCATCGAGCGCGAAGCGGATAAGCGGGTCCAGCGAGAGCCAGATGGTGCGCAGCAGCACCTGGCCGGGGCCGGGTGGGGGAATGGGCACGGTCTCGAGCGCGAAATCCCCGGTTTTGGGCGTGCCTTTGGCGTAAGCGCGCAGGACAACCTGCCGCATGGTGCCGCTCATTCCCCCGCACCTTCCGGCGCGGCACGCGCCGCGCCGTTGCGCAGCACCGCCTCCATAAGCTGGCGCAGCTCCTTGTGCGGGTTTATCTCGAGGTGGTGCGTGGCCTCCTCGTAGATCAGCACATGGTTTTTCGGAATCCAGTAAACCTCGCCAGGGCCGATGATTTCTTCCGTGCCATCCTGATAGCGGGCGCGGATACGGCCGGAGAACACGTAGCCATAATGCTCGCACGGGCACACGCCGCCGGGCAGGCCGGCATAAACATAGGAATAATCCGCCGGGCCAGTGGTCCAGGTGGCGCCAATTTCCATGTCTCCGGCCTTGATTGAGCGCATGCAGCCGCCGCCGCTGTTTTCTGGTGTGATTCGCGGAATATCCTCAAGTTTGTAATGCATGCGCCGCTCCCATTTATTCTCTATAATAGATATAGAGTCATATATACGAATTTTTATCAGCATGTCCATGCGCGCGGGCTACGCCGCAAATGCCCGCGCAACCCCGAAACAGGCGCCCGGCTATAAGAAGACGAACATGATGATAACGGCTACCGTCATGACGGCGGTGCAAAGCCAGCCCATGGCGCAGAGCGGCGCGGGCAAGGTGAAGGCGCCCATGACGCGCTTTTGCATGCTCATCACCATAATCATCACCATAAGCGGCACGGCGATGACACCGTTGATGACCGCGCTCCAGAACAGCGCCTTGATGGGATCCAGTTTGACGAAATTGATGAACACGCCAATGAGCGTGCCGATGGCGATGGTGGTGTAAAAGGCTTTTGCGTCGCGCGGCAGCCTGGCAAGCCCGGTGGACCAGCCCAGGGCTTCGCCCACCGCATAGGCGGCGGAGCCTGCCAGTACCGGCACGGCGAGCAAGCCAATGCCGATAATGCCCACGGCGAAGGCGGCGAAGCTGAAATTGCCGGCGATGGGGCGCAGAGCCTCCGCTGCCTGGGCCGAACTATGAATATCGGTAATGCCCCTGGCATGCAGCGTGGCCGCCGTGGCGACGATGATGAACCAGCTGATGAGATTGGAGAAACCCATGCCGATATACGTATCGGCGCGGATGCGGCTGATGGCCGCCTGCGCCTCGCCTGGCGCCTCCAGCAGCGTGTGCGCGTTGGGGTTGATCCGCTGTTCCTCCGCTTCCGCGGATGATTGCCAGAAGAAGCAATAGGGCGTGATGGTGGTGCCGAGCACCGCGACGATGGTGACGATGTAGTCCTGCCGCCAGAGGAAACTGGGGACAAATGTGTCCACCGCCACGTGGCGCCACGGCACACCGGCAACCAGCGCCACCGCCACATAGGCGAACAGCGACAGCGAGGTCCATTTCAGGATCATCGCGTAACGCTCGTAACGGGAGAATATTTCCAGCAGCGCGCAGCCCACGGCGAAGGCCACGACATAGACACGGGCGGAAAAAGGCAGCAGCAGATTGGCCGCGTCGCCCATGGCGCCGAGATCGGCCCCCAGATTGAGGATGTTGGCCACCAGCAGCAGGCCCACAATGCCGCGCAGCAGCCAGGGCGGGTAATGGGCGCGGATATTGCCGGCAATGCCCTGGCCAGTGACCCGGCCAATGCGGGCGCTTATTTCTTGTATGGCGGCCATGAAGGGGTAGATGAACAGCATGACCCAGGCCATGGCGTAGCCAAACTGCGCCCCGGCCTGAGAATAAGTGGCGATGCCGCTGGGGTCGTCATCCGAGGCGCCGGTAATCCAGCCCGGGCCGATGAAGCGGAGGAAACGCTTTTCGCGGGCGGCAAGCCGGCTCCAATGCTGGGCAATGCGGCCAGCAAGCGGAAAGGCCCGGCGGGCCGCGTGGCGGGAGGGCTGCATGGGATTGGTCAATTTGGCTCTGCTCTATGTTCGTTCCGTGCAGGAATCGCACCATGCCATGGTTGTGCCCGGCTGCAAACCACGCGGCTTGGCCAGCGCGGGCCCATGCCAAAAATTAAGGCGGGCGCCGCCGCGCGGGCGGTTGACATACTCCCATGAGTATATAAAGCAGGCATGGGGAGACACCATGCCTCATACACCCGAAGACAAGAAAAAGGCGCTCACGCGGTTGCGGCGCATAAAAGGGCAAGCCGAAGCCCTGGAGCGGGCGATTGAGGCGGGCACTGAATGCGCCCTGCTTTTACAGCAGATTGCGGCACTGCGCGGCGCCGCGGGCGGGTTGATGGCTGAAGTGCTCGAGAGCCACCTGAAGGAAACATTCGGCCAGCACGGCGGGGCGGCCGTTACGCCACCCGGCAGCGGCATGCATGAGGTTATGGGAATTCTCAGAACCTACCTTAAATAAACTTATTATTTGGAGAGAGAGCCAAATGAGATCACGCGCTGCCGTAGCCTGGGGAGCAAACCAGAAGCTGACCATTGAAACCGTGGAAATTGGCGGGCCGGAGGCGGGCGAGGTCCTGGTTGAGATCATGGCGACGGGCGTTTGCCATACCGATGCGTACACATTGTCGGGGCTGGATTCCGAAGGCAAATTTCCCGCCATCCTGGGCCATGAAGGTGCGGGCATTGTGCGCGAAGTGGGGGCTGGCGTAACGTCAGTAAGGCCGGGCGACCATGTTATTCCGCTTTACACGCCAGAATGCCGGCAATGTAAAACATGCTTGTCGCAGCGCTCAAATTTATGCACATCCATCCGCACCACACAGGGCCAGGGGCTGATGCCCGACAGCACCACGCGGTTTTCATGCCAGGGCGGTGAAATTTTTCACTATATGGGCTGCTCGACATTTTCTAACTTCACCGTGCTGCCGGAAATTGCCGTTGCCAAGGTGCGCGCGGACGCGCCCTTCGACAAAATTTGCTATATTGGCTGCGGTGTGACCACCGGCATTGGCGCGGTTGTTTACACGGCGAAGGTTTGGCCCGGGGCCAATGTGGTTGTGTTCGGGCTTGGCGGCATCGGCCTTAACGTGATTCAAGGCGCGCGCATGGTTGGCGCCGATAAAATCATCGGCGTGGACCTTAACCCCGCCAAGGCTGAAATGGCCAAAAAATTCGGCATGACGCATTTCATCAACCCTGATGAGGTTGGGCGCGACAAGGTTGTGCAGGCAATCATCGACCTGACCGGCGGCGGCGCGGATTTCTCGTTTGAATGTATCGGCAATGTGCATACCATGCGCCAGGCGCTGGAATGCTGCCACCGGGGCTGGGGTGAATCCATCATCATCGGCGTTGCGCCATCTGGCACGGAAATTTCAACCCGGCCATTCCAGCTTGTTACCGGGCGCGTCTGGAAAGGCTCGGCATTTGGCGGCGCGCGGGGGCGGACGGATGTGCCGAAAATTGTCGATTGGTACATGGAAGGCAAGATCAATATCGATGATCTGATCACCCACACCATGAAGCTGGATGACATCAACACCGCCTTCGACCTGATGCATGAGGGCAAGTCGATCCGCTCGGTTGTGGTGTACTGATAAACCATTTTGGCCCTGGCGGCATAACCGGCTTGTGATGGCTTCTGGCCAGAACCCTGCCACCCGCGCGGCGCGCCATGCCAGCCCCACGCGCGATACCAGTGCCGTACATGGCTGTGATAAGAATCTTCACGTTTTGACCCCTAACGGAAGACGGCGAAATCACATAAGCATTCGCCTGTGCCGCCGCAGGCTTGGTAGCCTCGCGGCACTTCATATAGAAACGGTGCGGTAGACTATGGCTCAGGCAATTGCGATTATCGGATTTTCACTCGTTCTTCTTGTCGTATCATTGCTGGCGATTGCCTACGCTCCTAAAGATCCCCCCCGTGAGAAGGAAACCGGGCGCGACCCGTCCGAATAAACCCTCAAAACCATCCAGCCATGCCAGGCCCATGCATCTGTTTGTTACACTGCATTAAAATGTTACATGTTATTACAACAAGTGATTGAAATGAAACCTTCATCTCTTCCCCACGGTAATTTCTTAAGCTAATATAACAAGAGTCATCTTTAACATCTTGATGAAAAACACGTATCTGCAACGCTAAGAGGACCACCATTGCTTTTGCGATGGCCGGGGGCACATGGGATGAGGTTCACGCGCCGCTTACTCTGTAATTTCGGCCTGAGAGCAACGCTCAGCGCGCCGCTCTGGGCGAGGTCAGGCTTTGCCCAGGCGGATGAGACTCCCGCCGCAACGCCGCAAATCTCTCCGGCCGCTTCTCCCTCGCATCTCATCGTCATCGACCCTGGCCATGGCGGGCGGGACCCTGGCTGTATCGGTGCCGGCAACGTCTATGAAAAAGACATCGCGCTGGACACGGCCATGGACTTGAATGCGCTCCTGCGTAAATCTGGTTACCAAACCATGATGACCCGCGACCGCGATGTGTTCATCCCCCTGCCAGACAGGGTTGAGTTTGCCGAGCGTCATCAGGCGGCACTGTTCATCTCTGTTCACGCAAACGCGGTTGCCGGAGATCCCAGCATACGTGGCGCATCGGTTTTCACCTTCTCGCCCGATCCATCCGACCCGCTCGCCGCCGCGATCGCGCGTAGCGAGAACAGCGTGGAAGCCATCTCCTCTCCCTCATTCAAAGGTGTTTCGCCGCAGGTCAGCGGCATACTTTTCGGCCTCATGAGCCGCAGCACAAAAATAGAATCTGTTCTGGCGCAGCAGAAAATGGTGGCCGCTCTTTCACGGCATGTGGACATGCTGCCAAACCCAGCCCGGCAGGCAACTTTTGCCGTGCTGCAATCAGCCGCAATTCCCAGCATTCTGGTTGAAACTGCTTTTTTGTCCAACCCGCAGGATGAAAAAGCCCTGAGAACTCCTTACTTCCGGCACCAACTCGCCCTCTCCATGAAATCCGCCGTCGATACCTGGTTCGTTGCCCGGCGGCACGCCATCGCCAATCTCTAGCTTAGATGCGCGAACTTAAAAATATACCCTATCAGTTTGTATTCAGGCTTTGAAGACCCTCGATCCTCCGCCACGGCAAAACCGTACCTATGTGCCGTCCAGGATGTGGCACAGGAAGTACAGGGCGCGGATGAGCTTTTGCATCTTTGCGTTCATTTTCGCCTATTTTGTGGTTCTGCTCCGCGTTGCCGATGTAACGGCCATAGCGCCTATAAAACCAAACCCAGCCATATTGGCGGCCGTTTATCCAAGCACGCATTTCAAGGCACCACTGCCCGATCGCGCTTCCATCGTTGACCGCAATGGCCGGCTTCTGGCGGTTTCGCTGCCAGGCGCGGCGCTGTTTGCCAATCCGCAGCAAATCGCGCATCCCAGAGCCGTGGCTGAAAAGCTCAAACATATTCTGCCGGGCATTGATGAGGAACTGACCGTCCGGAGATTATCTCTGCAGCAAAGCCATTTTGCCTATATCGACCGCGCGCTCACGCCAGACCAGGAGCTGGCCGTGAACAGGCTGGGCATACCAGGGCTCCATTTTTACCCAACCTGGCAGCGCCATTATCCAAATGGCTCGGCCGCCACGCATATACTGGGCGGGGTTACGCCTGGCCAGAACGGCATTGCCGGTGTCGAGGACACATTTAATAAGCGGCTTCTCGCGCATCCCGGAAAACCCCTCAGACTCTCGATCGACCTGCGTGTTCAGGCCATCGTCCAGCGTGAGCTTTCCCGTGCCGTAGCCAATTACGATGCCCGCGGCGGCTGCGCCATTGTGGAAGGCATGACGGGGCGGATCGTGGCCATGGTCAGCCTGCCAACATATAACGCCAATAATTTTCATAACGCCCCGCCAGATGCACTCATCAACCGCTGTATCTCGGGTGATTATGAGCCGGGCAGCGTTATGAAGCTGATGACCCTGCCGGCGGCCCTGCAATCGGGCATGCTGCATGTATGGGACAAGTTCAATACCACCCACCCGCTATTCGCCGATGGCTTCGCGGTAACCGATTACGAGCCTGTGCATCACTGGCTGGAAATGCCCGCCATACTTGCGTATTCGTCAAACATCGGCGCCTCGCGGATCGCGACCATGCTGGGGCCGAAAATTCAGCGCATATGGCTGCGGAAAATGGGTTTTTTCAACCGTTCACCAATTCAACTGCCGGGCGCGCAATACGGTATATGGCATGGCCGCAACGAGTGGAATTTGCTCACAACAATGTCTGTCAGCTTTGGCAACGGCATCGCCATGCCACCAATTATTCTCGTAAACGCCGTTGTCGCCGATGTTAATGGCGGCATTCTCTACAAGCCGGACATATTGGCACGCACCCCCGGGGCACCGCGGCGCATTGGCGTGCGGGTCATGCGGCCCGGCGTGTCTGTATTGATGCGCAAGATGATGCGCGGCGTGGTGCTGTCCGGCACTGGCGTTTATGCGCGTGTTCCCGGCTATCTGGTGGGTGGTAAAACCGGAACATCGCAGGTGGTTGGACCCGATGGGCGTTATGACACAGACCTGAACAACTCCTCCTTCATGGCCGTTTTTCCCGTAAACCATCCGCGCTACGTGGTGTATGCGCTTGTCATCCACCCCAAGCCGACCAAAAAAATGGCGCATTTTTCTTACGGTTTTACAACCGGCGGCTATGTTGCCGCGCCAGCCGTGGGCCGCATTATCAGCCGCATCGGCCCCATGCTGGGAATCTACCCGCTCGCAGGCAAAACCTTGGCGGCAGCCAATGCCCAATGGCAGATACCGCTGGCGCCGCCGGCGCCGCCCAGCACCTTGGCGCTGGGGCCGGGCCATCCATTCCCGCCCGGTGCGAATGAGTTTGCTTACATGCTGGCCAATAAGCCCATCCCGAAACACCCGGACCGCGCGGCGCAAATGGCGGCCCTGAAACAGGCAAGCCTGGCGAAAAGAGAAACCGCGAGCCTCTGACGCGCGTGCCAGCCCTGGCGGCTGAGGCGGCTTGCATTCACGGCACGGCCGCTCTAAGAGAGTGTTCACTATCTTTTTGCTCTCAACCGTCAATAACCAAGCAAGCGTAGTGGAGGAATCGGCCATGAAGCCAGTCTTAACCCGGCCCGGGACCAAATTCGGCAGCGGCTTGTTCCGCCGTGACCATTTCCAGATTGCCTATAATACCAATGACATGGACCGCGCGGTGGCGCTTTTTGGCACGCGCTACGGCATACATGCCTGGCAGAAGCTCGAAGGGCCCATGGCGGGGGGCGGGCAGGTGCGCATGCACATTGCCTGGGCTGGCGGGGTTATGTACGAGCTGATCTGGGCCGAAGGGCCTGGCGCGGAAGTCTTCCGCGCGGGCCTGCCAGAGACTGAATTCGCGATCAGGACGCATCATCTTGGCTATAATGTGCCAGACGAGGCGGCCTGGACCGAGTTACTGGCCGATATTGAGCGTACGGGGCGCAAAATTGTGCACACCACCCATGTGCCGGGCTTTTTGCGCGCCATCATCGTCGAGCAGCCGGAGCTGGGGCATTTCCTTGAATACATCCTGCCCGAAGCTGGCGGTGTCCAGTTCTTCGAGACGGCGCCAAGCAACTAATCAGCCGGAGGCAACCATGAAAGATGATTTTTTTGCCCTGCTCGCGCCGCTGCAAGGCGCGGTGGATGGGCTGAAGGATACCTGGCACCCGGACGACCCGGCCTTCCAGGCCGATGTGTACCGCCAGACGATGACCAGCCTCTCCTACGCCTATTTCGCCTATTTCCACGCCACGCCGGAACACCCGGACTGGGCGCCGCTATGGAACCCGGTTTACACGCTACAGCCCAACCCGGACGATATTTATCTCTACGCGCCGTTGCGCGGCGATCTTACCTATCGCGTCTCGGGCAATCGCGGCACCTGCAAAATTCTCAGCTTCACCACGCAGCGCGCCATGTCTGGCATGGTGGACGAGATGCCGCGCCCGAGCGGGCATAACGAGGTAGACGACACCGATCTCGGCCTGGCCCTGGGCGAGGATTTCGAGGTGATTTTTTCCGCCGAAAAACCTGCGGGTTACACGGGTAAATGGGCGCCCATCGACAGCCAGGCCGGCGGCATGATGGTGCGCTATCGCTCCTATGACTGGGCAAACGAGACCGACCCCGTTCTCTCGATTGAGTGCCTAAACAAGGTGCCGCCCAAGCCACGCCTGACGCGCGAGGAGATTCTGGCGCGCATTCAGGAAATGGCGAAATACCCGCGCCGCAAAACCAGGCTTTATTACGGCATGCAGAATGGCGTGAAAGAGCGCGTGGGGTATAACGTGTTCGAACCCATACGTTACGTTGGCGCGCTGGCCAAGCAGGTTTACTGGCCCGCCTGCTTCCAGCTGGAGGAAGACGAGGCGCTGATTATAGAGACAGAGCTGCCCGAAAAGCGCCCTTACTGGAACATCCAGCTCAACGACCCGTATTTCAACGCGCTGGAATATGTGTACCGGCTCTCCAGCCTTAACGGCCACACCGCCAAGGTGAGTACGGATGGCAAATTCCGCGCCGTTATCGCGCTGACGGACCCCGGCGTGCCCAACTGGCTGGACCCGGCCGGGTACAAGG
Organism: Pseudomonadota bacterium; assembly: GCA_021805545.1. Lineage (GTDB taxonomy): Bacteria > Pseudomonadota > Alphaproteobacteria > Acetobacterales > Acetobacteraceae > Acidocella. The sequence continues at coordinate 14,074 of JAJZFB010000018.1, forward strand.
AAGGCGGCATATACGGGCGCTGGTTCGATTGCGATACGAGCCCCACACCCATCATCAAACGCGTGAAGCTGGCGGAGCTGCGCCAGCACCTGCCCGCGGATACACCGGTTGTAACTGAGCAAGAACGCGCCGAGGAATTGCGCACCCGCGTAAAAGCCTGCCAGCGCCGCAGAAGGTGGTAAGACTATGATTACGGAACAACTGAATTTCTCTGGCCGCGTGGCGATTGTTACTGGCGGCGGCACGGGTATTGGCTACGCCACGGCACTGCAACTGGCCCGGCTTGGCGCATACGTGGTGGTGGCCAGCCGCACGGCGGATGAGCTGGAGAAAGCGGCGGCGGCGATTGCCCAAGAGAGCGGCGGAAAATGCATCGCCGTGCCGACGGATGTGAAGAATGAGCAGTCCTGCATCAACCTTGTGCAAAAGACCATGGATACGTTTGGCAAGATTGACATCCTCATCAACAATGCCGGCGGCACGCGCATGGGGCCGCTGGAAAACATCCCCACGCGCGGCTGGGATTCGATTTACGACCTCAACGTAAAATCCGCTTATATTTGCACGCGTGAGGCGGGCAAGCACATGATCGCGCAGAAATCCGGCGCCATCGTCAATATCTCGTCCACCTCCGGCATTGGCGGTGTTAAGGGCGGAGCGCATTATGCCTCGGCCAAGGCGGCGCTGCAGATGTTCACAACTGTAACGGCGGCGGAATGGGGCCGTTTCAATATCCGCGCCAATTGCGTGGCATCTGGCATGATTGCCAGCCCGCGCGCCGCCGCGGCATGGGATGCGGCAGGGCTCGACCAGGCGGAAATGGGCGCCAATATCCCCCTCCGGCGCCCCGGCACGCCGGATGAAATCGCCAACATGATCGTGTTTTTCGCCTCCGACGCCGCCTCCTACATTACCGGCCAGACCATCGCCGTGCATGGCGGCCCGTCGCTCGGCGGCATCAAGCTCGACTGACCATGGACGATAGCTACAACCCGCCCGCACGTTTCGCCACCGCGCTCGACGAGCTTCACGAGCTGGTGGCGAGGGAAGTAGGCAGCCATGATTTCGGCGGCACGGATTATCTGCCGGGGCTGCGCGTGCTGCTGCAATCCATGGATTACGACCCGCGCTTTTCCGAGCGCGGACGGCGCTATGCCTGGGGCACGGTGGTGGGCGTGCTCAAGGGCCGGGCGCAGGCCATCAAATCGATGGCCGAAAATCCGGGCTTCGACAAACATGCCATCGGCAACCCCGTGGTGATTACCGGCGTGCCGCGCACCGGCACCACGGCGCTGCACCGGCTGATGGCGGTGGATGAACGCTTCCAGGGCCTGCAAACCTGGCTGCTGGACAGCCCCATGCCCCGCCCGCCGCAAGAACGCTGGGCGGATTACCCCGGCTTCCACAAAACCGCCGCGGTGCTGGAGGCACGCTACGCCGCCGCCCCCGGCAAGCGCGCCGCGCACCACATGGCGGCGGAAGAGGTGGATGAATGCTGCCTGGTGCTGCGCCAGGGTTTCGTCTCCAATCTGTGGAGCTGCGGCTGGTCCGCCGCCACTTACGATGCCTGGTGGCAGAGCCAGAGCGAGGCGCATTGCTACGCGCATTTCTACCGCTGCATGCAGCTTATTGGCAGCACCACGCCCGAGAAACGCTGGCTGCTGAAAAACCCTGGGCATATCGAGAATCTCGACCTGCTCTTCGCCATTTTTCCCGGCGCCAAGGTCATCCAGACGCATCGCGACCCGGCCTTTGCCGTGCCCTCGCTCTGCGCGCTGCTCATCCAGCTTCATCCCATTATGGAAGACGGCCGCCGGCAAGAGCGCGCCCATAACATGCTGGCGCGCGAGGTGGCGAAATGGGCCAATGCGGTACGCAAGGCGCAGCGCGTGGCGCAGGCGCATCCGGGCCAGGTGCTGGACCTTGTCCATGGCGATTTCCACAGCAACCCGATGCAGGTGCTGGAACGCATCTACGATTTCATCGGCATGGACATCACCGGTGAAGCCCGCGCCGGCATGGAAAAGCGCATTGAAGAAAAACCCGAGCTGCAGCACGGCGTACACCGTTACGACGTGGCGGATTTCGGCCTGACGAAAGAAGAAATCCGTGAACGCTTCGGCGATTATGTAGAACGGTTTAATCTCGTGAGGGAGCGCACATGAAGGCAGCCATCTATCCCGGCCAGGGTAAACGCATTTTCATTGCCGATATGCCAGACCCCACGCCGGGGCCGGATGATGTGGTCATCAAGGTGGCACGCTGCGGCGTCTGCGGCACGGATTTGTCCATGACCAAGGGCGGCATGTGGGATTATGGCGCCAACTGCCAGATCGGCCATGAATATGCCGGCGAAATCGTTGCCCTCGGCAAGACTGTGGAAGGTTTCAGGCCCGGCGAAAAAATCACCGCCGTGCCCTCGCTTTCCTGCGGCCAGTGCGAGGCCTGCAAGCATGGCAACCCGGTGCTATGCCGCAGCGCCACCGGCACCGCCATGGTGGGGTTTGCCGATTATGCGCGCATACCCGCCAGCGTGGCGGTTAAATTGCCCAATACGCTTTCCTTTACCGATGGCGCGCTCATCGAGCCGCTGGCCGTCAGCCTGTACGGCGTGCGCCATGCCGGTATTACGCCCGGTGCGCGCGTGCTGGTGCTGGGTGGCGGCGCGGTAGCGCTTTATGCCATTTACTGGGCACGCCGTTTGGGGGCAGGGCGGATGGTTGCCATGTCGCGCTCCGCACGGCGGCGGGATTTGTGCCTGCAAATGGGCGCGGATGAATTCATCGCCTACGGCCCCAGCGAGATTGGCGCGGTGACGGAAGCGCTGGGCGGCGCGCCGGACATTGTGTTTGAATGTGTGGGCAGCGAAGGCATGCTGGGCAAGGCCGTGATGCACGCCGCCAATTTCGGCAAAATCGTCTCGCTCGGCTTCTGCACCGCGCCAGACCCCATCATGCCCGCCATCGCCGCCTATAAATGCGTGAGCATGCAATTCCTCGTTGGCTATACCATGCGCGATTTCCTCTATATCGCGGACCAGATGGACAAGGGCCATGCTGCCCCCAAGGCAACCGTCACCAGCGAGGCACCGCTGAGCGCCCTGCCCGAGATATTCGATAAATTGCGCGGCCCGAATGAGGAAACCAAGGTTCACATCACACCCGGCGCATGGACGTGACGGCGGTAAAGCGGCTATTTCACGCAACGGACAGGATTTGAGGATAAAGCCCTTGCGTACCCAAGCTCCCCCGGCTCCAGCCCGCAAACCACGCCGCGCGCCTGCCGAAATACGCAAGCGCATACTCCAGGCGGCTGGCGAAGAGTTCAAGGCCCATGGCTTTTCCGGCGCCACAACCCTTAACATCGCCAAGCGCGCCGATGTGACCGAGGCTCAGCTTTTCCGCTATTTCGCCGCAAAACCCATATTATTCCGCGAGGCCGTGTTCGAGCCGCTGGTCCGGCATTTCGATGCGTTCGACGCCAAATACCATGCAGGTGCTGCGGAAGGGGCGAATTTGCGTGAAAACGCGCGGCTTTATATCAGCGAGCTTCAGCATTTCATCCGCGAACACTCGCAAATGCTCATGTCTCTGGTCTTCGCCCAAACCTACGCCCCATTCAACACGCCCGGCGTGGGCGAAATCGACTCCCTGCAAAGCTACTTCGCCCGCGGTGCCGCGATGATGACGCGCAGGACCAAAGACAAAGCCAAGGTGGAGCCAAAGCTGATGGTGCGCGTCTCCTTCGCCGCCGTGCTGGCCGCCATTTTGTTCAAAAGCTGGCTGTTCCCGCCGGGCCTGGCCAGCGAAGAGGAGATCAGCGGCGCGCTGATCGATTTCGTCATCGACGGTATCGCCATGAGTCTGGACCAGGCACAGCAGGCGTGAGGCTTGCCGCGCGCCCTGAATCGCCATTAAGATAGCGTTAACTATCTGCCGGGGGAGAAGCGTTCAAATGAACGGATGTGACGAGGTTTACGATTTCATCGTGGTGGGCAGCGGTGCTGGCTCCATGTGCGCCGGGCTGGTCATGCGCAATGCGGGCAAGCGCGTGCTCATCATCGAGAAAACCGGGCTCATCGGCGGCACCACCTGCAAATCTGGCGGGGTGATGTGGATTCCCAACAACCCGTTCATGCAGCGCGGCGGCGTGCCAGACAGCCCGGAGCAGGCGCTCGCCTATCTGGAGTCTGTTACCGGCGCCTCGGAAAACGCGCCCGGCGCCACGCGCGAGCGGCGGCTGACCTATATCGAGGAATCGCCGCGCATGATCGATTTCCTGCTCCAGAACGGGCTGAAGCTGGAGCGCCCCAAATACTGGCCAGATTATTACGACGACCGCCCTGGCGGCTCCAAGGCCGGGCGCACCGTGGTGGCGCAGCTTTTCGATGCGAACGAGCTGGGCGCGTGGAAGGACAAGCTCCGCCCCGGTTTCAACCCCTACGCCGCCACGCTGGAAGAAACGCTGAGGCTGAAAACCTACAAGCAGAGCTGGGCCGGCAAAAAACTGGTGATGAAGGTGGGGCTGCGCACTGTTCTTTCCCGCCTGCTGGGCAAAAAAATCCTCTCCTGCGGCGCCGCGCTGCAAGGCCGCATGCTCCATGCCGCGCTAAAGGCGGGGGTGGAATTCAGCCTGGACACGCCAGTGCAAGAGTTGCTGCTGGAAGATGGCGCGGTAAAAGGCGTGCTGGCGCAGAAAGACGGCAAGCCCTGGCGCGCGGGCGCGCGGCTGGGCGTGCTGGTAAATGCCGGCGGCTTTGCCCGCAACGCGGAAATGCGCGCCCAGTACCAGCCCGGCACCAATGTGGCCTGGTCCAACGCCGCGGAAGGCGATACGGGCGAGATGATCCGCGAGATGATGCGCATCGGCGCCGCCCTTGGCCAGATGGAAGAAATGGTTGGCTACCAGACCACCATGGCGCCAGGCGTGGAGAATGACTACGTAAAGCCGCCCGGCCAGAGCCTTACCGCCGCGCCACACGCCATACTCGTGGACCAGAGCGGCGTGCGCTACATGAATGAAGGCGGCTCCTACATGGCCTATTGCAAGGGTATGCTGGAGCGTAACAAAACCGTCCCCGCCGTGCCAAGCTGGGCTATTCTCGACAGCCAGTTCATGCGCAACTACATGCTGGGCAACACCATGCCCGGCTCTAAAAAGCCGCAAAGCTGGTACGATACGGGCTATCTGCGCAAGGCGGATACAATCGAGGAATTGGCGGCGCTGCTGAACATAGCCCCGGCCACGCTGAAAGCCACCGTGGAGCGCTTCAACGGCTTCGTTGCCAAAAATGACGATGCGGATTTCAAGCGCGGCGCGCGCGCCTACGATAACTGGCTGGGCGACCCATACCACAAACCCTCCGCCACTTTGGGCATAATCGCCGAGGCCCCGTTCTACGCCGTGCCCATTGTACCCGGCGATGTCGGCACCTATGGCGGCGCGGTAACGGATGCGCATGGGCGCGTGCTGCGCGAGGATGGCAGCGCCATCCCGGGGCTGTATGCCACGGGTGTTTCCACCGCCAGCGTCATGGGGCGGTTCTACCCCGGTGCCGGCTGCAGCATCGGCCCGGCCATGACCTGGGGTTACCTCTCGGCGCGCCACGCGGCGGGGATAAATTCATAACCTCCCGGCAATGGCCAGCACGCTGCGCAGCACAAACCGCACCAAATCCGTCTGCCCGCGCGCACCCAGCTTGGAGTATATCTTCTTCGAGTAATTGCGCGCGGTTTCCACGGTAATGCCCAGCTCGGCCGCCGCCTCGGCAATGCTCATGCCGCGGCTTAGCGCCAGGGCCAGCCGTGCCTCGCTGGGCAGCAGCAGAAACAGCTCCGCCAACTGCTCGCAGCAATCGGCGGAAGACCAGTTATCGCCATGCACATAGGCAATCGCCACCGGGTCCGGCTTGGCGGAAAGCCCGCGTTTGCGCGCGGGCATCAGCAGCATATCCAGCCATGGGTCGCGGTTGAGGATGAGCACGCGCGGGCGCGCCCGGGTATCCGCCGCCACGGCGCGCAGGGCGGCGGAAATTTCCCGTGCCAGGCCGCGCGGCTTTACCAACAGCCTGCCGCCCGCATCGCGCCCCAGCACGCCAGATTGCGCGAACAATGTTTCCGCCTGGCGGTCGCTTTCCAGCACCTGCCCCTCTTCATCCAGCGTGAACCAGCCAAAGGCGAGGCGGCGTATGGCATCGTCCGCCACGGCGGCGTTAAAACGCTCCTGCTCCAGCGCCACGAAATTGCGCAGCGCCCCGCGCAGATACGGCGCCAGCGCCTCCATCAGCGCCTCATCGGCGCGGGCAAACTCGCCCTCCCGGCGCGAAACATGCAGCCAGCCATTCACCCCGCTCGCCTCGCGCACGCGCATCATGCGCATCGCCGCCATGCCGCTGGGCACAATAATATCCTGGTAATAGCGCTCATGCGCCTTGTCGCCCGCGCGCAGCATATCGTGCAGCGCATAGGCACGGCCTTCCTCCAGCTCGTAGTAGGGCAGCGGGTCGGCTTCGTGCAGCTCCTCGTGGTACAGCCGCGAGACCAGCGGCGGCGATGCGGCGCCGGCATAAAGATGCACCACCTGGTTCAGCGGCTTCCCCGGCGGGCGGAAGGTCAACGCCGTGTAATCGGCCCGCATGGCGTGGCGCAACGCCTCTAAAAACCCGCCCCATGGCGGATCCTCGAACACGCCGTCAAGCAGCGCGGGCAGCAGGTTCAAGAGCTGTTGCATGGCCCACCATCCTCCCGAATGGGAGGTTTGTCCATTAAGCGGCGCGGGCATGATAAGCATAAATCCCGGAGGACCAGAATTTTGAGCAACGCCGCGTCCATGCCCGTTCAACCCGCTGCCTTTTTGCGCACCACGCTGCCGCTCGATCTTTCCGTTCTCCCAGCGCTGGATTCCGGGCGCTACCATTCCATCTGGCTGCCGGACCACATGGTCAGTTTCTGGCCCGAATCCATCTGGACGCCGGAATTCACCGACCTCGCCATCACCTCGCCCTCGCCACACCGGCACCTAGATGGCCTGGCCGTGGCCGCCGCCGCCGCCGTGCTGACGCAAAAAACCCCGCTCGCCACCAGCGTGGTGGATACGGTGCGCCGCCACCCCTCGCTGCTGGCGCAAACCGCGCTCACCATCGACCACCTTGCCAAAGGCCGCTTCATCCTGGGCCTGGGCAGCGGCGAGACGGAAAACACCGTGCCCTACGGGTTCGATTTCGCCAAACCCGTCGCGCGGTTTGAGGAATCGCTGAAAGTCATCCGCCTGCTCTGGGAAAGCGAAGGCCCGGTGGATTTTGATGGTAAATTCTACCAGCTTCATCATGCGCGGCTGGATACCGAGCCTTATAATGGCCGCTTCCCGCGCATCTGGATTGGCGCCAGCGGCCCGCGCATGCTCGACATTACGGGCCGTTACGCCGATGGCTGGTGGCCCGCCGGTGCCTGGACGCCGGAGGATTACGCCGCGAAGCTCGCCGTCATCCGCGCCGCGGCTGAGCGCGCCGGGCGCGACCCGATGGCGATTATACCGGCCAACATCCAGACCTGCCTGATCGGCGATGATGCCGAGCTGGACGAAATCCTCAACGCCCCGCTGGTAAAGGCGCATGTGCTGCAAATTTCGTCTGAATTGCTGCGCGCCCGTGGCTTCGCCCACCCGCTGGGTGAAACCTGGAATGGCTACCAGGACATAAACCCCGCCGTGCTGCCGCGCGCACGCATTGTGGACATGCTCGGCAAGGTCACGCCGGAGATGATCATGTCCATCGTCCCCACCGGCAGCCCGAAGAAGATTGCTGTCATCATGAAGGGATTCGCCGATGCCGGGCTGCGCGTGCCGAAAATCCTCGATTATGGCGGCATGGCGGGGCTGAAATATGCCGCGCGCTCGGCGCAGAAAGTGCGCGAGACGGAGGATGAGCTGCTGCGCCTGACGGGGCAGATTCCATGAGCCTGAACGCCGCCGCCCTGCTGGAAGCCGCCGAGGCCGCAACCCGCGCCAGCGATTATGGCGATGACACGCTCCCCGCGCGCTTCGCCTTGGCGGTGGATCACCTCAACAGCATCGGCATGGATAAAAAAGGCGAACACGCCGCGGCAGATGTCTGCCATTGGCTGCTCACCTCGCGCCTGCAGCTCTTCGCGGACCGCAAGCGCTGGCCGGTTGGGGAAGAAATTATAGACCGCCCGATGTTCGCCACTGGCGAGCCGCGCTCCGGCACAACCCTGATGCATGCGCTGATGTCCGTGGACCCCGATGCGCGCGCCTTGCGCTTCTGGGAGGTTATGTACCCATCGCCCCCGCCCGGCACCACCGGGCCGGATGACCCGCGCCGCGCCAGGGCCGATGCGGATTGGCGCGAGATAAACGCCAAAATGCCGAAATGGCTGCATTGCCACCCGTATAACGACATGCTGGGCAACGGCCTGCCGGAAGATGAGCGCACCTGGGCATTCGATTTCCGCGTAATGACCCCCACCGCCTGGTGGCGCGTGCCGATGCAAACCCTCTCCATGGGCCTGCCCACCGATGCAGCGGCGCAATACCGGCTCCACAAGGCCATGCTGCAGCAATTCCAGTATAATCGCCCCAGGAAATACTGGGTGCTGAAAGGCTTCCACGGCTTCCGGCTGAAAGAGTTTTTCGATGCCTACCCCGATGCCAGCCTCGTCTGGCTGCACCGCGACCCGGTGCAGGTGGCAGCCTCGCGCACCATGATGATGGCGGATATTCTGGACGGCATTGTCGGGCGTATCGATTTGAAGGCGGAAGCAAAGATGCACCTGATCATGACCCGCGCCAGCATCGCCAACACCATGAGCAACCCGCTGGTGAACGATAAACGCATATTGCACATACGCTATACCGATTTCGTGGCCGACCCGGTGGGCACAATACGGCATTATTACGAATTTTCCGGCCGGCCCTTCACCCCGGCCGCCGAGGCAGCGATGCGCGATTACCTGAAGAACAACCGTGGCGACCGCCACGGAAAATTCCACTATTCCACCAAACTCCTCACCGATATTGGCGAAGATCTCGACGCGCTGCACGAGGAATTCGCCCCCTTCCGCGCGCGTTTCGGCGTGGAAATCGAGAAGCGCGGCTGATGCATGAGCGCATTTCCGTGCACAGCATCTGCTTCCCCCAGGCGGGGGTGGAAGAGCTGTGCCAGAACTGGCGCGCGCTTGGCGCACAGCGCGTCAGCTTCTCCAGCGGGCAGGTTCTGGGTTACGGCGCGCAAAAACTGCGCGCCATGCTGGGTGACGCCGGGCAGCGCACGGAAACCGTCACCCATGTGTTCCGCACCGGCCCGCTCGCGGCAAACATGCAGGCCGAGCGCAGCGAGCTTGCCCGCGCCATAGAGGCCGCCGCCACGCTCGGCGCAAACTCCATCTACATGCTCACAGGCGGGCGCGGCGCGCTGGGCTGGGAAGAAGCCGCAACCCTCTTCGCCAAGGCCATCGCCCCATGCCGCGCCCTGGCGCGCGATGCAGGCGTGGCACTCGCCATCGAGAACACATCGCCCTTCTACGCCCACGCGCATCTCGCCAATAATCTGCGCGATACCATCACCCTGGCCGAGCGTGCGGAAATCGGCGTGTGCATCGACATATTCGGCTGCTGGACAGAGGCGGAGCTGCACGCGCTGATCCTGCGTGCCCTGCCGCGCTGCGTGCTGGTGCAGGTGAGCGATTACGTGCTGGGCGATAAATCCCTGCCCTGCCGCGCCGTGCCGGGCGAGGGCGCCATACCCTGGCCGCAAATCCTGCGCTGGTTGCACAAGGCCGGCTATGCTGGCAATTTCGACCTGGAACTGATCGGCCCGCGCATAGATGCCGAAGGCGCGCTGAACGCCGCCGCGCGCGCCGCGAAATATATCGAAAACCGGCTGAACCTGGGGGAATGACATGGCGGACGAGAACTGCCCGGGCGACGAAAAACTACAGGCCGCATGGGATAATTTCTGCAACCAGCTAAAGGCGGCGGGCGCCAAGGCCTTCAAACCGCAAAACCCCGCCACAGCATTGCACCGGGCCGACGCGTTCCGCTTCCTCACGCAAAATCTCGGCCAGGCCTTCGATCTGGCGCTGGAAACCAAAAACACCCGATACCCCGCGCTGCATCTCTTCAACAGCCCCACGCGCAAGCTGGGCGGCGATTGTGCGGATTTCATCTATCTCCAGGCCTGGATCGACGGGCATTCCACCTACCGCATCAGCGGCAATCGCGGCACCGCGCCGTTTCTCAATTTCACCGTGCAAGGCCCGCGCCCGGAGAAAACCCCCGCCGGGCATGCGCCCTTGCACGAGCCATTCGGCGATACGCCGGAAGCCAATCTCTTCGGCCACCAGCTTGCCACGCATTGGGATGGCAGCTTCGAGCTTTATATCGGCGGCGAGCAGCGCGGCCCCAACTGGCTGCCTGCCACACCGGGCACGCGCAAACTCTTCATCCGCCAGGGCTTCGATGGCTGGGACGAAATCCCCGCCAAAATCCGTATCGAGCGCGTGGACATGGCCGCGCCAAAGCCGCTGCCCACACCGGCGGAAATGGTAACCGCCATGGAATGGGCCGGTGAATTTTTAACCGGCGTGATGCGCGACTGGCCGGACTGGATGTTCGCCCATGGCGGCGTGGATGAGCATGAGCCCAACAGCTTCCCGCCCGAAGCCGATACGGCGGACGACAAAAAGCGCGGCCGCGCCGCCGCCAACATGCATTGGCACATCGCGGAAGACGAAGCCCTCATCGTCGAATTTCCCGCGCATGAAGGGCTGTGGATGCTCACCAATATGGGCGTGTTCTGCAATTCCATGGATTATCTCTACCGCCCGGTAAGCTACACACCCAGCCGCAGCAAAGCCGATGCCGACGGCATAATCCGCATGGTGCTGGCACATGACGATCCGGGTTTCCACAACTGGATCGACACGCAAGGCTTCCTGCGCGGCAACCTTACCTACCGGCACATGCTGGCGGGCCGCCCCGTGCCGCTGGCCACCCGGCTGGTAAAACGCGCGGCGCTGGAACAGGCCATGCCCGCAAACAGCGCGCGCGTAACGCCGGAAGAGCGCAGCGCGCAGCTATGGGCGCGTTTTAATGGTATACGCCAACGTTACGGGCTGTAAGGAGAAACACGATGGATTACGTATTCCTGCATGGCGGCGGCCAAGGCGGCTGGGTTTGGGCCGAGACCATCGCCGCGCTAAAGCTGCAAGATTCAGGCCCGCTCCGCACCCTGGCGCTGGATGTGCCAGGCTGCGGCGCCAAGCACGGGCGGGATACCAGCCAAACCAGCGTGGAAGACATCGCCACCGAACTACTGGCCGATATTGAGGCCGCCGGGCTGCGCGATGTCGTCCTGGCGGGTCATTCCCAGGCTGGCTCCATCATGCCGCATATGCTCAGCGCCCGGCCAGACCTGTTCCGCCGCGCCATCTACATCTCCTGCTCCATCCCCCAGCCCGGCCAGACGGTTATAGCCATGATGGGCAACGGTGTGCATGGCCAGAACCCCGATGAAATCGGCTGGCCCGTGGACCCGCAGACCCACACGATGGAGCAACGCTTCAAACTGATGTTCTGCACCGGCATGGACAGCGCCACGGAAACAGCCTTCATGAGCCGCCTGGGCGCCGATGCCTGGCCCGCACCCAGTTACACCCATACAGATTGGCGCCAGGACCAGCTTGGCCAGGTGCCCGCCAGCTATGTGCTATGCCTGCGCGATGGCATTCTGCCCATGCCCTGGCAGGAAATCTTCACGCAACGCTTCCGCACGGAACGCAGCATCTACCTGGATTGCGGGCACCAGGCCATGACCACCCACCCCCACAGCCTGGCCGAAATCCTGCGCCACGAGGCTGCTTAACGCCGCCGCATCCCGTTCAACAGCAGCCCCACGGCAAAGCGTATGCGCGCCTCCATCTCCGCCTCGTCCAGCACATTGCCGGAAACAATAATGCGCGCCGGGCCGCTGACAACCAGGCTCAGGAAAGCCACGGCGGCGCGCTGCGGCTCGGCCACATCAATCTCACCCGTGGCATTGAAGCGCTCGAACAGCCGGCTCAGCACATCAATCACGGGACCGGCGCCCTGCTCGAATGATTCGTTGAACAACGCGGGAAAGCGGAAGGATTGCGCGCCCAATATACGCTGCAGCTTGGTGGCCACGGGCGTGCTTATATTGGCGATACGCTGCCGCCCAATCGCCACCAGCGTCTCTTCCAGATCATCCGTCACCAGCGCCTCAATGGCTTCCCGGGGCAATGTGTAAAGCTCTATGGCGCGCCGCACGGCGGCTTTGAACAAAGCCGCCTTATCTTCGTAATAGGCATAGACCGTGCGTTTGGACATGCCCACGCAGGTGGCAATCTCCTCCATGGTGGCCTGCTCAAACCCGCGTTCCAGAAAAACATCCAGCGCCACGGCAAGCAGCTCCTCGTGGCGCTGCGCCTGCTGCGCGCGCGTGGGGCGCCCGGCCCGCACCGCGGAAATTTTCGCGTCCTGCTGAATTCTCTTGCCCTCCACCCTTGTACCCCATATAATGAAACGGTCCAGTACCGCCGAGGCGGACACTGTTCCGGGAAGCAACCAGCCAGCCAAGCCTGAAAACGGCAGGGTTAACACGCGGTCACTCTCCGCCATTCAAGTAAATGACCCTAGCCCGGTCGAGAAGGAGAATTTTCATGGGAAACGCAGCCGACCGCCTCACCCGCCTCGTACAAGACGAGAATCGCTACGATATTCCGCACGAAGAGGTGCGCGCCGCCCAGATCGAGGCCATGAATGAGCGCTTCCAGGAGCGCCGCGAGGCCATAAAGCTGGTCGGCCACCGCGCGAAAGAGGCCAACCTGACCGAAGTGCGCAGCTTCGAGGACATGGTGCAGCTCCTGCTCCCGCACACCGCCTATAAGAGCTACCCGGAATCCTTCCTGGTGGGCGAAAAATGGGACCGGCTGGGCAAATGGCTGGACACGGTTGCCACCTACCGCGTGCCGCCGCAAGATCCCGCCACCATCAACGGCATCGATGACTGGATCGCCAAGCTGGAACAGAGCGGCCATTACGTCTCCTGCTCCAGCGGCACCACCGGCAAATCCGCCATGCTCGTGGCCTCCAGGCAGGACATGGAATGGTGCAAGAAAGAAGCCGTTGCGGCCTATAGCTGGGGCTCTGGCGTAAAACCCAATAAAGACCGCCAGATGTTCGGCATGGCCCCCGTCGCCAAGGTGGCGCGTAACGATGCCACGGGCGAGGCCTATACCGAAGCCCTGCAGGACCCCAGCGCGGAGCGCTTCGCCTACCCCGTGCCTGCCATTACCGTGGGCGGGCTTACCTCCATGGTGGTACTGCGCAAGGCCATCGCCGAGGGTACCGCAAAACCCGAGGACATAGCCAGATACGAGCAAATGTCCGCCGAGCGCCAGAAAGCCATCGACGCGGCCGTCGGCATCACCGCCCAGGCGGTGGTCGAGGCCCGGGACAAAAAGCTGCACGTCTCCGGCCTGTGGTCCGGCCTGTACGCCGTGGCCAAGGCGGTGCGCGACATGGGCTACAGCGCCAAGGACTTCAACCCGGATAACTCTATTTACGTGGGCGGCGGGCTGAAGCGCGCCAAACTGCCGGATGATTACCGCGAATTTGTGTACGAAACCTTCAACATCCAGCCCGAGCGCAACTACCAGAACTACTCGATGCAGGAGATGCACACCGGCATGCCGCGCTGCCAGAAGGGCGGGCGCTACCATCTGCCGGCCTGGCTGGTGCCGCTGGTGCTCAACAAAGACGGCACCGCGCTGCTGCCCATCACCAAGGGCGAATATGAAGGCCGCGCCGCCTTCTTCGATCTCTCGCTCGATGGCCGCTGGGGCGGCGTGATCTCCGGTGACAAAATCTCCATCGATTTCAGCCCCTGCGCCTGCGGCGCGCGCGGCCCGTCAATCCGCGATAATGTGGTGCGCTATGCCGACCTTGAAGGCGACGACAAGATTGGCTGCGCCGGCACGGTGGATGCTTATGTGCGAGGTGTGGCATGAACGCCATTACAGATACCAAACAAGGGGGCGTGATCTCCGCGCCCTTCTTCGCCCGCGGCAAGGTTATCGAAGGCAGCGATTCGCAGCACCGCTCGCGCGATCTCGGCGTGGATTTCGTAACCCCGAAAATCAACCTGAACGAGGTGGTGCACCCGCGTACCGAAGTGCCGCCTCTGCTCAACGTACCCGTCGCGGAGATCATCGATTTCCTCGTCGAGACCGGGCAGAAAATGCTGGCTTCGGACAATCCCTATATGCAGGAATGTTTCGACCGCATGGCCTCCACCCATATCCTGCCGCGCAGCGTGGTGGAGACCACGGCGAAACATGCCGTGGCTTACCTGAACAAAAACATCCTGATGGCCGAGCTGGAGCAGAACTTCCCCGACCCGAAGGCGCTGGATGGGTGGATCCCGAAACAGGATTTCACCGGCCGCAAGAGCTTCGTGCGCGCCTTCGCGCCGCGCCTCATCCACGTTCTGCCCGGCAATTCTCCTGGCGTGGCCGTTAAATCCGTCGCGCAGGGCGCGATGGTAAAGGGCGTCAACCTGTTCAAAATGTCCTCCGCCGACCCGTTCACCATGGTCGCCATTCTGCGCACCATGACACTGGTGGACCCAGAGCATCCCATCGTTAAATCCATGTCCGCCGTGTATTGGCGCGGGGGCGACACCGCGACCGAGCAAGTGCTCTACCGGCCGCAATATTTCGACAAGATCGTGGCCTGGGGCGGCGGCGATGCCATCAACAATGTCATCAAATATCTCGGCCCGGGCTTCCAGCTCATCTCTTTCGACCCCAAAACCTCCATCTCCATGGTCGGGCGCGAAGCCTTCGAATCCGAAGAAACACTGGCCCTGGCGGCCGATCTGGCATCGGCGGATGTGATGACGCTGAACCAGGAAGCCTGCGTGGCCAGCCGCTTCCAATTCGTGGAAGGCACACAAGAGCAAGTAGACCGCTTCTGCGCCGCCCTGCACAAGCGCATTGCCGAACGCGCCGCCGCCTCGGGCGATATCCGCAAGCTGGACATGGATTTGCGCGAGCAGATCGAGACCATGATGATGATGGATGATGAATACGGCGTCTGGGGCAAACCAGACGGCAGGGGCATCGTCATCCGCTCGGAAGAGCCGGTGGATTTCCACCCCATCAACAAAACGGCCAATGTGGTGCGGGTAGATTCGCTGGACGATGCGGTGAAATACATCAACGTCGCCACACAGACCGTGGGCTTTTACCCGTTCCACCGCATGCCCGATTACCGCGACCGCCTGGCCAGCGGCGGCGCGCAGCGCATCGTGCATCTGGGCGAAGCCGGGCCCAGCACCATCGGCAACCCGCATGACGCCATGTACCCCATGCACCGCTTCGTGCATTGGATGGCCCATGAGGACGGGAAAATCCCGGGTTAAACCATACGGGGAGCGCGCGAATTTCACGCGCTCCCCGCCACAAGGGCCTAGCAGCCTTCTCCTGTCTTCGTTAAATGACATGAAAAATCCGTAGGAGACGCACATGGCCTTCATCACCAGCAATCTTTCCCCCCGCATCGGCACTCGTATCGAGACGGACCACGCCACGCTGCTGAGCGGCGAAAAATCCGCCGGGATACGCGAGCTTCTGGAACTGCGCGGCGTTCTCATCTTCCCCGTCATAAACTTCACGGATGAAGAGCAGATGCAATTCTCGCGCACCCTCGGCGCGCTGGTGGACCAGGGTGAAAAGGGCCTCTACAAAGTCACGCTGGATGCCAAGATAACGCCCACGGCGGAATATTTGCGCGGCACGGTGCTCTGGCATTTCGACGGCTTCAGCGACGACGTGCCGGCCCGCGCCTCAATCCTTACCGCGCGCAAAACCTCGCCCATTGGCGGGCAGACGGAATTTGCCAACACCTACGCCGCCTACGACGACCTGCCGGAAGAGCGAAAGCAGGCCCTAAGCAAATTGCGCGTGGTGCACACCATGGCCGCCACGCAGCGCGACGTATTCCACAACGCCCCGGCGGAAATGCAGCAACGCTGGGCCAGTTTTCCGCCCAAAGTACAGCCTCTGGTCTGGACGCACCGTTCCGGCCGCAAATCGCTCCTGCTCGGCTCCAGCGCCGATTGGATAGAAGGCATGGACAAAGCCGAAGGCCGCGCCCTGCTGGATGAATTACTGGCCTGGACCACACAGCCCAAATTCGTCTACCGCCATGAATGGCAGGTGGGCGACATGGTCATCTGGGATAATTGCGGCACAATGCACCGTGTGGAAGCCTACCCCAGCGATAGCGGCCGCATGATGCACCGCACCACCCTGGTTGGCGAAGAGCCCATCGCCTGAGAAAACGCGGTGCTGCCACCTGCGGCACCGTATTTTCTTAAACCCCTAATTTGGCGAGAATCGCCTCGCTCTCCTCCCATAACCTCTGCGCCGCCGTATCGTCCAGCGCCTGCGGTGCCGGGGTTTCCTCGCGCATATCGTAAAAATAGCGCCCAGCCTTGCGTCCGGCCTCCTCGCTTTCCGCCATCCACACCAGCGTGCGCGCCGGCTCATCGGGCTGGGCTGTTTGCGCATTCGCCATGTAGCTTTGCATTGCCGCATCGCCATGGCTGGCAAAATTGCTGGCAATCCGGCCCGGATGCATGCTCTGCGCAACAACGCCATCCGCCGCCGCCCGGCGCGCCAGCGCGCGGGTAAATAGAATATTGGCCAGCTTGGCCTGGCAATAGGCACCGCCCGTGCTGAAATTGCCGAGCATGTTCAGGTCGTCCCAATTCATGCCCGGGCAAGCCATATGGCCAGAGGAGGAAACGGCAATCACCCGCACGCTGCCCGCTTGCCGCACCGCCGCCGTGCGTTTCAGCAACGGCATCAGCTCGCGCGTCAGCAAAAACGGCGCCATATGGTTCGCCGCGAACATCGCCTCCAGCTTTTCGCTGGTCATATAAAGTTTGTCGCGCACACCACCGGCATTGTTAATCAGCACATCCAGCCGGTCCGTGGCCTGTGCAATCTCTGCCGCCACGCGCTTCACATCCCGCATCTCGGTAAAATCGCCGCGCAGGAACCTCACGCTGGCCTCAGGCGCGGCAGCGGCGCGTATCTCCGCCTCAGCGGCCTGGCTGCGCGCCGCATCGCGCCCAATGCCAATCACGTTCCAACCAGAAGCAGCCAGCATGCGCGCCGTAGCTTTGCCAATACCCGCGCTGGCGCCGGTAACAACAACCACCCGGCCTTGCGTGTCCATGCTCATCCCTGCTCTCCCAACCGTGCCGCCGGAAATCTGGCGGTACTATCGCGTACCATATTGCAGCGCAGGTTGAAATGGGCGGCGCTCATACAGCGCCGCCCGCCACCGCCTAGAGCAATATCCGATCAGCTTGAATCGAAGATTTAAGCTGATCGGATGAAATTGCTCGCCCAAGCAAATTTAGCGCGTTTCCGATTGATCGGAAAATGCTCTAGTCTGGCGGGCCGAAACGGAAGGCAACAAGTTTATTGCCATCCAGGTCGCGGAAATAGGCACCGTAAAACCCGTTCGGGTCGTTGCCACGCACCCCAGGCGCGCCTTCGCATGTGCCGCCCATTTCCAGCGCCTTGGCATAAACCGCATCCACCATGGCGCGGCTCTGCATGGCCATGGTCACCTGCGTGCCATTGCCAGAACTGGCGGCGCCTTCAAATGGCTTGCCAATCAAAAACATTCCGCCCTCGGCGCCTTTATACGCCACCACATCTGGCCGCTCAAACACGCGCTGCGCCCCGGCGATTTTGGCGATTTCATCATAAAATACCTTGGCTTTTTCAATATCATTCGTGCCGTAGCGCGCACCGTTCAGCATGGCTTCCTCACTTTGTTAAACATAAAAAAACAGGCGGATGCCGCCCTGGGCACAGATTAAAACAGCGCCTTCGCCACGGCAACCGCGGGGGCCAGCCTTGTGCGCGGGTCAATACCCGCCTGCGCCTGTGCCAGCATTGGTATTTCCAGCCCTATGGGCACATCCGCCGGTAGCGCCGCCACAAACGCCGCCAACGGTAACACACCCTGGCCCGGCGGGCGGCGGTTGAACATCGCCTCGCGCATGTAATCCGGCTCCTCGGCGGGCATCGGCACATCGCAAAGCTGGGCGTAGCAGATCACGCCTGGCGGCAGCGCCCGCAGCGCTTCCACCGTGCCGCCGGAGCGGAAAAAATGCATGGAATCCAGCAATAATCCAAAATTTGGCCGGTTTACATGGCGCACCACGTTAAGCGCCGCCGCCAGCGAATCTACCGCGCTGCCAGGCACCAGCTCCAGGCTCGCCTTCATCCCGCGCGCGGCCGCCAATTCCGCCAATATGGCGCATTGGTCCCGCACCCGCCCCGTATCAGGCTCCAAGGCGCTGGCCCCGGCGCATAACACGCCCAGCCCGGCCATAATATCCATATCCGCCGCGCGCGCCGCCATGTCCGCTTCCGGCCGGATGGTGAAGCCCTCGCCCAGAGAGATGGCAACGCCCCGCTCCCGCAGCACCTCCTTCAGCCGCCGCCGCAACGCCGCATCGTCACGCAACGACCAGCTTGTATAGCCATGCGGATTGAATGGCAGTTGCGTCAGCCCTGAAGAGATATAGGCGCAGCCCAAATCCGCCGCGAGTTCAACATGCTCAACAGGGTTCATGCCGAACACGCTGAGCAGTTCAATCCCCAGCCGGTTCATTCTAAAGCCTCCCCGGGTCCACCACCGTGCGCACCGGCGCCAGCGGGCCAGACATTTGCGCCATCGCCGCCGCCACGCCGCCCAGCCCCACCGGCGCATCGCCCAGCCAGGCGCGCACATCCACGCGCCCATCGGCAATGGCGCGCAGGGCCAGCTCCATGTCCTGCTTCTCCTCGCCTGCGGCAAAATGCACGGTCAGGCGCTTATTCTGCGCGGAAAACACGTAGAAAGGCTCAGGCTCCATGCAATAGCCGCCCATTACAATGCGCGCGCCAAACCCCACGCCGGATATAATCTGCTGCATCAGCCCCGGCAGGCCGACACATTCATAAACCAAACTCGCGCGCTTGCCGTTCAGCGCCGGCAGCGCCCCGTAGGGCGAAATCTCGCGCGGATCGGCAACAATATCCACCCCCATGCGCAGCGCCAAATTCCGGCGTGATTCATGAAAATCCGCCGCCACGATGGGCGCGATGCCCATCAGCTTCAACCCCGCAATCACCCCCAGCCCGATGGCACCGCACCCCACCACCAGCGCCACATCGTCCTTGCCCGGCATACCGCGCCGCGCATGTTCCAGCCCCACGGCCAAAGGCTCGGTCATGGCGGCCAGATCATCCTCCAGCCCATCCGGCACCTCCATCAGCGCGTCCTCGTCCAGCAGCATCAGCTCGCCAAACCCGCCGGGGCAGTCGTGAGAAAACCCAATCACCGCATGTGCCCCGCCCTGGCGCATCACGGGCACCGAGGTCACCTTGCGCCCCGGCTTAACCGTGCGCGCGCTGCCCGGCCCGTAATCCAGCACCTCGCCCACATATTCATGCCCGGGCACAAAGGGGCGGCTCATATCCAAACTGGCATAAGCCCCGCCATGCTGGCGTGAAAGATCAATCACATTCTGCCCGGCATGGAGAAAATGTGCTTCCGACGCGCACATGCCGCAGCGCAGGGAGCGCACCAGCGCCTGCCCCTTGCCCGGCACCGGCTCGGGCATCTCGCCCACGCAAACACGGCCATTCTGAATATAGGCTGCCTTCATCTCCCGCTCCTCACCCCAGCACGGCGTAAGATGGGTCGTTACGGTCCCGCCGTCCCACCTCATGCTCATACATCGCCGTTACGTCACGTATCTCGTCAAAATCGCGTATGGCGATGCGCTTCTCCAGCCCCCAGCGCCCATCGCGGCACGACCAGCAATCAACATAGCGCGACCACACCATCATCTGCACCAGCCGCCCCTCGCGCCGCATGCGCAGCGTGGCGGTGCAATAGCTCTCGCTGCCCGCGCGCGCGCCATCCAGCGTGATGAGAATATTCGTAACCTGATGAGAATGATGCAAAAGCCCCTGATGCGCCTTGCATATCTGGTCAATAACCCCCTTGCCCGGCCCCTGGTAGTAATCGGCGCCATAATCGGCATAGGCATCATCATGCCAGATGGAATGGCCAAGCGGCACATCCAGCCGGTCCACGGCCCGGCAATAGCGATAGATGCAACCGGTAATCGCCTGCCTGTCCGCAAGCGCGCGTAAATCGGCGGTCACGCGCCGTGCTTCCCGCCAAACACCGCCTTGCTGGCCTGGGCAATCATCTCCACCCGCGCCCGGCGCTGCGCGGCCGATGCCGTGCCGAATTTCGCCTCGTCATCCGCCTGGCCCCAATTATGCACCGGCCCAAAGGGCAGCCGCGCCAGCCCGTCGCGCGCCACATCGGCGGGTGCCGCCAAATCCGCAGGCACTGGCAGGTTTTTTTCGGCCAGCAAGGCACGAAAGGCCGGCGTATCGGTCTTGTTCAGCGCAAGGTACAGCACATCCACCCCGCTGGGTTGCAGCTCCGCCCACAGCCCTTCCGCAAAGCACAGGTCAAACGCCTTGGCACCGGAATACACGGCCAGGTTCGGCGCGCTGCCGTAACACGCCCCGGAACCAACAAGCAGAATCCCGCCCCGCCCGCGCGCGCGCATCAACCGCCCAAAATGGTGGCAGCAGCGCAGCGATGTCATCACATTGCAATTCACCAGGCCAAGCCAGGCCTCGATGCCCTTATCGAGAAAATACGAACCATTGGGGTCAGCCCCGGCGTTGCTCACGTAAAGCCCAACCTCGCGCGCGCCCGCCAGTTCTATAATCCGCGCCGCCGCATCCGGGTGCGCCAGATCAACGGAGCAAATCACGATTTCCACCCCATGCGCGGCGCGCAATTCCGCCGCCAGCGCCTGCAACGGCGCCTCGCGCCGGGCGATGAGAATACAGTTAATCCCCGCCGCCGCAATCTGCTGGGCAAAAGCGCGGCCCGTACCTTCCGAGGCACCGGCAATTATCGCCCACGGCCCGTAGCGTTCGCTCAGATTCATCTTTTCCCCCTGGCTGGTTCTTCTCGCCCCCAAGCTGATAACGCGGGCCAAGCTATGCTTCCACTACAATTTCTGGCACAAATATATATCAAAATCATATATCAGAGACCGGCATTGGACGTCAGGCGCCTCACTTATTTCATGCGTATCGCCGAGGATGGCTCGCTCACCCGCGCCGCCAATGTCCTGCGCATCGCCCAGCCCGCGCTCAGCCGGCAAATGCGCCTGCTGGAGGACGAGCTGGGCGCAAAACTCTTCACCCGTACCGCGCGCGGTATGCGGCTGACTGAACAAGGCGAAGCCCTGCGCGCCTCCATCGCGGGGCCGCTGCGCGAGCTGGACCTGGCGCTGCAAAACATCCGCTCTTACCCCGCCGCCACGCAGGCCAATCTCGTGCTCGGCCTGCCGCTAAGCCTGGCGGATCATCTCGCCGCCCCTTTGGCGCTGCGCCTCGGGCAGCTTTTTCCACGCATCAAACTCACAATCGTTGAAGGCCTGACGGGCAGCCTCATTGATTGGCTCAACCGCGGCATCATGGATCTTGCCCTGCTGGAAGACCAGACGCATAACAGCCAATTACGCGAACGAAAACTCTGCACCCTGCCGCTGATCCTCGCTGGCCCGGCAGATGAGCACCTGCCGCCCGGCCTGCCCGTGCCCTTCCCCATCGCCGCCCGGTTGCCGCTTATTTTGCCATCGCACCATCTCGGGCTGCGCGCCATCATCAACGATGCCGCTTTATCGGCACAGGCCAAACTCAACATCCGTATGGAGGCCGATTCAGCCCGCCTGATCAAAGAGCTGCTCGCCGCCGGCAAAGGCTATTCCATCATGCCTTCGAACATTTGCACGCATGGCCGGGCCAATGGCCCATTCCAGCACTGGCCCCTCACAAGCCCCGCGCCGGTCCTCGGCATCATCCTCGCCTCCCGGAAAAACAGCCAGATCACCAGCGCGGTTGAGGACCTCATCGCCAGCATCGTCACCGAAAAATTGGCAGGCTCATAGGCCCTGCTTCGAGAAAACGCCGCGGCAGACTCCCGCTACCAGCGCGCGCCGGGGCCGCCAATCACATATGGCCGGTGGTAAGACAAATCCTCGCGGTCGCGTGTGCCTTTCAAAAACCCCTTTACCGGCGGCGTGTAGAGCCAGCTTGCATCACCCTGCATGGCTACCTCAACCGTCGAGCGGCGCCACAAAATGCGCCATTCACCGTTACGCTTTTCAAGCTGGTCCATGTAACGGCCAGCCGCCATCGTGCATGTCTGGCCGTCGAGCGAAAGCATTGTGCCAACCACGTAAGTTTCACAATAGGCGGTATCGCCGTCAATCTCACAGCTATGGTTCGCCAGATTGTGCTGGTTCACCGAAAACGCACCGGCATGGCCTTTATTGGCTTTCTCCGGGTATTCCGCCGCGGAAAACGGCACCGGACCATGCTCATCCGCACCCTCCGGCCAGTAGCAGCTCGCGGTCAGCGCCGCATCATGGCGGTCCCGGCCGCGTGATTCGCGTATAATAACGTCCAGAACCTCCTGCCGGTCTTTCAAATACTGCACATCGCGCCGGAGCTGCTCAAATTCAGCATCATTCATGCCACTCACCTCACCGTATGATGTTGGGATATTGCACATGCGGCGCCACCTTATGCGTGTCGCGGTAAGAGGGCGGCTGCCGCCCGCCCGCATCCTTAATGCCGTACTTAACCGCCATCTCCGCGCCAATCACCGTCTGCCCGCTCAGCGCCATCACATCCGGGTCGTTATAAAGCGCCCATATCACATGGCCGGTCAGCTCCGGTGTTTCCAAACGCTCAGCCAGATAGCCATATTTCTCCGGCTCCGCCGCCATCATCTGGCTCAGCCTGTCCGTCAGCAGCGCGCCCATCCATATGGACAAGCAAGCCACGTTGTAATCCTTGAAATCCACCGCCATGTCGGCGGCCAGCTTGTCCATGCCCGCCTTATGCGCCCCATAGGCCGGGCCAAACACGTAATGCACCGCGCCCGAGGCCGAGGTGAACACCACCAGCCCATGCCGGCGCGCGGCCATGTGCGGCGCGGCATAATAGCTGGCCACGTAACCGCTGCGCAGCCCCACATCCAGCATATCCACCAGCTTCAGCGGTTTTTCCCAGAACATGCCGGGCTGGCTCAGCTCGTCATACACGGCGGCGGCGTTGTTCACGAGAATATCAATCCGCCCCTGCTCGCGCATCACCTGCGCCATCAGCGCTTCCACCTGCGTATCATCGCCATGGTCCACGCGCACGGCAATGCCGGTGCCACCCGCCGCCGTCACCGCTGCTGCAGTTTCGTAAATCGTGCCGGGCAAGGCATGGTCACCCAGTTTCTCTGAACGCCCGGTGACATACACGATGCAGCCATGGGCCCCGAGCGCCACGGCAATGCCCCGCCCAGCCCCACGGCTGGCGCCCGTTACAATGGCAACCGGTGCAGTACCCGCCATGCGCTTCCCCCATCTTTTGCGTTATATCACCCGCATACTATACAAACGTACAGCACCCCGCCGTCAAGCCCGGCTATGCCTCTTCCGGCTCCACCAGCGCCAGCCAGCGCTCTACAACGGCCCGTGCCTCCTGGTGGCCAAAATCCATGCCAATGCCCTGCTCCATCACCAGCGCGCGGGCAATCCCGGCCAGAATCACGCTCACCCCCTCTGGCGGGCCAAAATCGGGCGCATCGCGCAGCAGCCTAGCCAAGGCTTCGGCCTGCAATTTTCTGTTATGTGTGGCCTGGCGCGTAATTTCGGCGCCAATCTCCTTGCGGTGGTTCGCCAGCGCCATTAACTCAATACCCAAGGCAGTACGCTCAGGGTCCACCGCCAGCGCCCATAAGGCGTGTAATGGCCTGGCTGCCGCCAAAGCCTCCTGCTGGCGCTCCAGCACGCGCGCGGCGCCAAAGCGGTAGGTTTCCAGCAGCAGCTCATCCATGGAGCTGAAATAATATTGCACCAGCGCCGGTTTAACGCCTGCCTGGGCCGCCACACGGCGCGCGCTTACGGCGGCGTAACCCTGCGCCACCATCAGCGCCTGCGTGGCCTCCAGAATAAGCTGCCGCGTGGCAGATTGCACAGACCCAACCCGCCGCGCGGCCATTCTCCCATCCTCACCCGCCATGGGCCCCCGCTACCACGCGGGGGGCTGGCGGCTCAAGAATGGCCGCCTACCCCGCCGCCTTGGCCATCTCGCAAGAGCGTTTGATATGGTCCATATGCCCATGCTCCGCCGGGTGCAGCGTCCACAAACCGGCCGGGTCGCGAATCTCATCAATCCGCGCCGCCACGTCATCAATGCTCCATTCCGGCTGGAACACGCCCTCTGTTTCCACAACATAAGCCCGCGCGACGCGGCCTGCTATGGCAACCAGCATCTCGCCGGTAATGCTGCATGATTCATGCGCCAGCCAGCCCACCACGGGCGCCACCAGCTCCGGCCCCATGGGCGGGTAGAACGAGGTATCCAGCCCATCCGCCATGCGCGTCACCGCACCCGGCACAATGGCATTGCACTTCACGTTATGCGCGGCACCCTCAATCGCGGCCACATTGTTCAGCCCAATCATTGCGGCCTTGGACATGGCGTAATTCACGGTATTGTTCATGCCATACAACCCGCCAATCGAGGATGTCAGCACGACCCGCCCATAGCCCGCCTTGCACATCAGCTCAAAAGCCGGGCGCACCACGTTAAAAGCGCCCAGCAGATGCACATCGAGCACCGCGCGGAAATCCTCGTTGCTGATTTCCGCCAGCGCGCCGTAACGGACATTCCCGGCATTATGGATGAGAATATCGATACGGCCATATTTATCGAGCGCGGCCTGAATAATGGCCTTGCCGCCTTCAGGCGTTGCCACGGAATCGGTATTCGCCACCGCCTCGCCGCCCGCGGCCTTAATCTCGCGCACCACCTCTTCCGCCGGGCCAACATCGGCGCCCGCGCCAGACATGGCGGCACCAATATCATTCACCACCACCTTGGCACCCAGCGAACCCAGCAGCAGCGCATAGGCCCGGCCCAGCCCGCGCCCAGCCCCGGTAATCACCGCCACGCGGCCATCAAATCTACGTTCCGTCACGGACAATCTCCTTCCTTCATTCCCTGCGCCTATCAAGACGGAATTTTCCGCGCCCGCAAGTTGGTCAGCGGCCGCCGATAAGAGGGATCATCCTTCCCGCGCGCCGGCGCGCCGTTGCCATGAATATCCGGCACATCATGGAACGGCAGGGGCATGGTCGGCACCACGCCCGACCATTCTATGGCATTGGTCCGCACCGCAATGCGCCACACGCCATCGCGCTTTTCCAGCCGGTCTATATAGCGCCCGCCGGCAATCCAGTTGCTCTCATCGCGGTTGCGGCCAACAAACAGATAATACGTCTCCGTATGCGCCACATCGCCCTCAATCTCGATGGTGCAGTTCAGCAGGTTATGGTGCGTCGCCACCTGCCCCGCCTCATGCATCGGCATGGCCCAATCATAACAATCCGCCGCACTGCCCACAAACGGCCCCGCCGCCATCACCGCATCTTCATGAAACGCCGAGAGGTAGGTCTCGCGGTCAAACCTGTCCATGCCGCGTGAAAAGCGCGTCAGGCAATCGCGAATTTCCTGCTCATCCAGCAGGCGCTCTAGTTTTTTGAGTTTATCAGCATCCACGGTCAGCCTCCGCCCCCTTGCCCGTCAAAGCCCCTATGCGGCTGAACGCGCGCCGCATTCCTTACTGTCCAGATCGGGACAAGGCTTGACAGATTCGGACAAATCCCATGCTGCGCCGCAACACCAAAAGAGTGGCGCGCTTGACTTTACCCGCCATCTTCCGGGCTTATACACCAAAGGGAGAATTATCCATGCTCGAAGGTTTTCATTATCAAAACGCTTACGTCACGCGCGACATCGATAAATGGATCAAGACATTCAACGAGCGCGCCAAGGTGGACCGCGTAATGACCTATGAGGGCACCACCCAGGTCACCACGGTAAAGGGCCCCGGCACGCAAACCAACAAGCTCGCCTTTATCTGGGTTGGCGATCTGCAGTACGAGCTGATCCAGCCCGTATCCGGCGATGTCGAGCTTTATGCCGAGGCGCTGCCCCAGGATGACGGGCTGAAATTCCACCATATCTGCATGCGCATCCCCAACTGGGAGGAATTCCGCGCCCGCGTGGACCAGCAACCCTACCCCGTGGTGCTGGAAGGCGGCAACGAGCTGCTCCGCTTCCTCTATCTCGACGCACGCCCCTTCCTTGGCCATTACCTTGAATATACCTGGATGGTTGACGAGCGCTGGGCGCAAATGGGCGGCCCGGTAAAATAACGGGGCTGGCCATCCGGCTCTCAATCAATGACGTAGAGCGCGATTGAGGCTTTCGAATCGCTCCCAAAGCGAGCGCAGCTCAAGTCATCGCGCTCTACGCCGCCGCCGGGCCAAAAGCCCGCAACCGGCTGGGTGAAAGCGCAAACCAGCGATGGCAATAGCGGCTCATCACCGATTGCTCGGCAAAACCCAGCCGCGCTGAAATGCTGCAGAAATCCAAACCGGTTTTCTGCACATAATACAGCATGAAGTCGCGCCGCACCTCATCCTTAATCTTCTGAAACGATGTTCCCGCCGCCGCCAGCCTGCGGTGCAACGTGCGCGGGTGCAGATTCAGCGCCGCCGCGATATGCTCATTCGTGCAGGCCTCGGTGCCCAAATGCTGCAACACCATGCCACGCACCAGCGCATGCAGCGGCGGGCGGTGCGCGGCAAATTCAGTGTCGATGAACAAAGCCGCCATGCTGCGCGCATCCGCATCGGCGCCCGTAATCGGGCAGGCCATGTCTTTCTCTAAAAAATACACCCCGTCCTCGTTTTGGCCGAAGCGAACCTCACACCCAAAATAGCGCCGGTACACCGCGCGCGCTGCAACCGGCTGGTGGCGGAAATGCACCCGGCGCGCCCGCACCTGCCCGCCAGTCATCTCCATCACACCCAAATTCCCGGCCAGCAGCAACTGTTCCATGGCCTGGCTTTTATCCTCCACGCCATCAAGCAGAATATCATGGCCGGAAAAAATCATCCCCTCATCGGGGAACCGCCGCAGCCAGATGCGCGCCGCCGGGCTATGCGCGAAATTGTGCTTCACCACATAATCCAGCGCATCGCCAAACTGGCGCGAATGCCGCATCACCATGCCCAGCGGCCCAAAAATCTCGCCGCCCTGGCGCGCCGCCAGCCTCATGCCAAAATCCGGGCAATCCAGCCATTCCGCCGCCAGCGCCACAAGGGCAATCATTTGCCGGTAGGTGGCGGCAATGCCCTGCCCGGCCATGGCTGGCGGCGCCATCTGCGCCTGCCGCAAAATCTCCCGGCAATCGCCGCCCAGCTCCTCCACCAGCTCGGGAAAAAACCGCAGCACCCGGGCATGAATCACATCGAACGCCGCCGCCGCGCGGCCATTGTGCTGCAACTCGCCCTCTCCACGGATCATCGCCGCATATTAAGCTGTCGCGCCTTGCTTTTCCAGCATCGCCGGGGCACTAGAAAAATCAATAAGCTAGTGTGATTCAGCTTCTGAAATTCGCGATATTTCACATCACGAATTTCAGAACCATCACACTAGAGCATTTTCCGATCAATCGGAAACGCGCTAAATTTGCTCGGGCGAGCAATTTCATCCGATCAGCTTAAATCTTCGATTCAAGCTGATCGGATATTGCTCTAGCCACGAGTAATGAAATATGGCCAGGTTGGGCGCTCAACACCCTGGTCAGCGCCCATGCTCCCAATCCCCTTCCCAATCCCCATGCTCCCAATCCCCATGTTCCCAATCCCCATGTCCCCAATCCCCCTGCCCTCAGCGCCCGCGTCCCCGCTCGCCCTTGTCGATCCGCAGTTGCGTGACGCCGCACAGCGCATGCGCGATGTCACGGCAAGCTACATGCCGCTCTCGCTGGAAAAACTCGGCCAGCGCCGCGCCGCCATTGCCGCGCTGGCGGCGCCCTGGCACACGCATATCCCGGTCGAGGAACGGCAAATTCCAGGCGGGCAAGGCGCGCCAGATGTCACCATCTTCATCGTCAACGCCAGGCCAGGCGCCAAAACCCCCGCCATTTTGCACCTGCATGGCGGCGGCTTCAACGCCGGCTCCTCACGCGCCGCCATGCCGCAAATTCAAGAGCTGGCGGCTTCACTGGGCTGCGTCGTGGTCAGCGTGGAATACCGCCTCGCCCCTGAAACAATTTTCCCCGGCGCCCTGGCCGATAATCTGGCCGCTTTGCGTTGGCTGCACGCCAATGCCGCGCAAATCAGCGCCGATCCCGCGCGCATCGCCGTATTGGGGGAAAGTGCCGGCGGCGGCCACGCCGCCATGCTGGCCCTGGCCGCGCGCGGCATGGCGGATTGCCCCATAAACTTCCTCTGCCTGCTCTACCCCATGCTCGACGACCGCACCGGCAGCACGCGCAAAGCCCCGCCGCATATCGGCGCCTTCGGCTGGAATGAGGAGAGCAACCGCTTCGGCTGGGCCTGCTTCCTGGGCCAGGAACCCGGCACCCCCAGCGTGCCCGAGGCCGCCGTGCCCGCCCGGTGCCAAAACCTCGCGGGCCTGCCGCCAATTTTCATCGGCACCGGCGCGCTCGACCTGTTTGTCGAGGAAAACATCGCCTTTGCCCAGCGCCTCATCGCCACCGGCATCCCCACGGAACTCATCGTCACCCCCGGCGCCATCCATGGGTTCGACATGCTGGCGAAAAACACCGCCATCGCCCAGCGCTTCACGGCGCAAAAACGCGCCGCCCTGCGCCGCGCCCTGGCGCTTTAGCGCCGGATGATTTTAGAGTCTGACTCTGAATGGTAGTCTACCTAACTTTGACGTGCGATTTTTCTTGTGAGCATTCGGATGTTGGCGAGCAGGACCCATGCTTTTGCACTGGCGATTGTTGCCTCGAAATCCTTTGCGAGG
>JAJZFB010000047.1 GCA_021805545.1 Pseudomonadota bacterium
TGTTAGTATAAATAACACTGCGGCAAGCAATTGAGGAGGTCCGGATGCCACAGGCAAGGGAATGGACGGCGGCGGCTGACACGGTGATTTGTAACATGCGCGGGGCGGGTGAAACCTGGGCGGCGATCGGCCGGCGATTAGGACTCTCCCGCAATACCGTGATCGAGCGCGGGCGGCGGTTGCGTGCGGCGGCGCCGGTGAAGCTGGCGATCGTGAAGGAATACGACATGATGGATGACCCAAATCGGGGGCCGCTGCCGGCGGGACATCCGCTGACCTGGGGGTTGCTGAGCGGTGAGCCGTATCCGGCAGGGGGTGAGGTATGAGTGGACAGATAAGGATGGCCGTGCGGCAGGAGCTGGGCTCAGATGTGCATTGTGAGAGTGTGAGCGTGAAGCGAAGGCCGGGGCTCGGGGCAGAGGATATTGTGGCGTTGTTCGAGGCCGCGGGCGCGACGCTGCTGGCGTTGCCCGGGCGCGGATATACGACGCAAATAAGGACGATGCGCTTTGATGTGGTGCATAGCGCGCTCGATGCCTATGGCTGGCAGAGCAGCGCGGTGCGGCCGCCAGTGCCGAGTGCCGCCGCGATAAGCCAGATGGACGAGGTGTTTGGCTGGCTGACGCTGATTCCGGAGACGAAATTCGTGTTGCGGCGGATTCTCGGGGCGCGGGCACTGGTTCATCCGGTGACGTTGCGGCATTTGTTTCCGTGGCGGCGCATCGGCACCATGCTGGGGGCTGATCATAAATCGGTGCAGCGCTGGCACGGCCAGGCGGTGGAGATGCTGTGTGCGGCGCTGGAGGCCGCGCTATGATATTTATTCTAACAAAACGTCATTTTTGTTGTTGCCCACATACCCCGCTTTGCACTATAGATCGTGACATACTGGTTCTACCCCCGGCGGATACAAGGCAGCGTAAGATTGATGGCTGAGGCGGCGGGGTTTCTGGAATTTTGCCGCCAGGCGATGGCGGCGAAAGGCCAGAGGCCGGCGGCGCATCATGAGATGTTGATCGGCCGGTTGCAGGATGTGGCGGATGGGAGGTGCGACCGGCTGATGGTGCAGATGCCGCCGGGCTCGGCGAAGTCAACCTATGGATCGGTGCTGTTTCCCGCCTGGTACATGGCGCGGCAGAGCCAGGCGCAGGTGATTGCGGTGGCGCATACGGCCTCGCTGGCCGGGCATTTCGGGTTGGGTGTGCGCCGGGCGATCGAGGCGCATGGCGGCTGGCTGGGAGTTGAGATTACCAAGGTGAGTAAAGCCGCCTCGCGGTTCATGCTAACGCAGGGGGGTGAGTATTTCGCCTCTGGGGTGCGCGGGCCGATTACCGGGCGGCGGGCGGATCTGATTTTGATCGATGATCCGGTGAAGTCCTGGGCGGAGGCGGAAAGCCAGCTTTCCCGGGATGGGCTGTATGACTGGTATCGCGGGGAGCTTTCAGCGCGGTTGAAGCCGGGTGGGCGGATCGTGCTGATTATGACGCGCTGGCATGAGGATGATCTGGCCGGGCGGTTGCAGGCATCGGAGGGCGGGTGGGCGTGCTTGCGCCTGCCGGCGATTGCCGGGGCGGGTGACGCGCTGGGGCGGGCGCCGGGCGAGGTGCTGTGGCCGGAATGGCAGGATGCGGCCGCGGTGGCGCGGCGGCGGCTGGAAGTGGGTGAGCGGACATTCGCCGCTATGTACCAGCAGGCTCCGCGGCCGCCCGAGGATGCGCTGTTCCGCACCGAGCGGATAAGGCTGCTGGCTGAGGCGCCGGTGGTGCGCCAATGCGTGCGGGGCTGGGATCTGGCGGCGAGCCTGCCATCGGCGGGGCGGAGTCCGGATTATACGGTGGGGCTGAAGCTGGGTGTGATGGCGGACAACCTGCTGGTGGTGCTGGATATCGTGCGGTTCCAGGGTTCGCCGGCGCAGGTAGAGGCGCGGATTCAGGAGACGGCGCGGTTGGATGGGGCCGGGGTAATCGTGGCGTTGCCGCAGGACCCGGGCCAGGCCGGGGCGGCACAGATTGCGATGCTGAGCCGGGGGCTGGCGGGGTTCAGGATTGTTTCCTCGCCCGAGCGCGATGCCAAGGTGGTGCGGGCAATGCCGGCGGCCACGCAAATGGATGGGGGCAATATGTTGATGGTGGCGGCACCGTGGAACGATGCGTTTATGGCGGAGCTGAAGGCATTTCCGCAAGGCGGCAAGGATGACCAGGTGGATGCGCTCTCGCGGGCGGTGAATACGCTGGCGGCGGGTGCGGCGCAGCCCGCAAGGCGGCTGAACACCGCCTTTATAAGCCGATGATGGGCGAAAGATAGACATGTTTGAAACGATATGCGGCGCCATACCGACGGATACCAGCTTTCCCACGCGGACGGCGAGGCTCGATGTTTTGCGGCGCGTGCTCGACGGCACGCTGTATGATAATCTGCCCTATCAGTTTCATGAGGAGCGTAACGGTGCCGGGGAGTATATTCCGCTGCGGCTGCGCCGGCCTTCCGTGCGGTATGGGCTTTGCCGGATTGTGGTGGAGGATTCCGTGGCGTTGCTGTTCAGCGCAGGGCATTTTCCGGCGCTGGATGCGGCGGATGCGGCGCTGGTGCGGGTGCTGCAGGACATTATTGCCGAGACGCGGTTGAACGAGGTGATGATAGATGCGGCGTTGCGCGGG
>JAJZFB010000056.1 GCA_021805545.1 Pseudomonadota bacterium
AGCGCGATCATCTCATCCTTGACCGTACGGGGCGGGATGCCATCGGCCAGGGCCTGGAGCAGTGACTTCTGCCGCGCCTTGAGCTTGGCCAGCTCTGCTTCCGCGGCGGTATACTGGGCGTTGTGCTGGGCCAGGATGGTATTGCGCTCGGCGATGAAGGCTTTGAGGAATTGCTCATAGATGCCCGGATCCATCAGCCGGCCCTTCAGTCCCGAGAGCACGATCTCATCCAGAAATCTTCAGGCAAAAGCAAGGCAAGTCACGCAGTCAAATCAGGCAAAGTTATTGGCGCGCAGGCGGGCAAAATAGTTGCAATTCCACAAATCATTAGCAGGCCGTTGTACAGAGGAGGTGGCGAGAATGGTGCACTTCACGGTCGTCTAGTGTTCTCGGGGAATTGGGTGAAACGGGTACTTCGTGCGCCTATGGTTGACCAACTGAGGCGGAAGCTGCCTGGCCGCTTTGGAATTAGGAAAGAAAAGCTGAGATAGGCTGCCAGTCCTCCGGCCCGCCCGGCTAGCGCCGCCATGGCAACTATGAGGAAATTAACGTTGCGAGACGCCCCGCGCCCCCATAAGCCGGCCCTACAGAACAGGACAAATCGCCTACATGCCAGAGACCAGATCGCCGCATCCCGGAATGCGGTTCACCGAATTCGTCGCCTTGGTGGCCGCCTTGATGGCCACCAACGCCCTGGGCGTCGACACCATGCTGCCAGCCTTGCAGCAGATCAGCACCACGCTGGGTGTGACCAGCGGCAACATGGCGCAGCGCATCATCGTGATCTACCTAATCGGCTTCGGCGCCGCGCAAATCATCTATGGGCCGCTGATCGATCGCTTCGGGCGCAAGCCGGTGCTGCTCGCTGGGATGGCCGGTTACGTGCTGTGCAGCCTGGCCGTCGCGTGCGCGGGATCTTTCGAGATAGTGCTGCTGGCTCGCGGGCTGCAGGGCGTGGCGGCGGCGGTCTCGCGCGTGGTGGCGGTGACGATCGTACGCGATAGCTACGCCGGCCGCCCGATGGCGCGGGTGATTTCTCTCTCTTTCATGGTGTTCCTGAGCGTGCCCGTGTTTGCCCCCTCTATCGGCCAGGCGATCCTGCTCACCGGCCTGTCCTGGCGTTGGATCTTCGTCGGCCTCGCTGGCTTCGGGCTGTTGGTGCTGCTCTGGGTGGCGCTGCGCTTGCCGGAGACGCTGCGCCTTGACGACCGACGGCCGATCAGCGTCGGCAATATAGCGCGGAGCTATGGGCGGATTTTCAACTGCCGGCTCTGGCTGGGCTACACGCTGGCCGCCGCCGGCGTGTTTGGCGGCCTGCTTGGCTTCATCGTTTCCTCCCAGGAGGTATTTTTGGATGTGTTCAAAGCGCCAAGGCTGTTTCCCATCGTATTCGCCGGGGTGGCGGCGAGTATCGCGCTGGCTTCGCTGGTTAATGCCCGCCTGGTGGAACGGCTCGGCATGCGGCTGATCTCGCATGCGGCGCTGCTGGGCTTCATCGCCAGCGCCTGTATCCATGCGTTTGTGGCCTATACCGGGCATGAGACGATATGGAGCTTTGCTATCCTGCAAAGCTGTATGATGTTCTGCTTTGGGCTGATGATGGGCAATTTTAACGCCATCGCGATGGAGCCTGTCGGCCATTTGGCGGGCAGCGCGGCGGCAGCGGCGGGCTGCTTCACGACGGTGGCGGGAGCCGTGATCGGCGCCCTGATTGGGCAGAACTTCGACGGTACCGTGATTCCGTTGACGGAAGGCTTCGCCTATACTGGCGTTGGCACGCTGGCTCTGGTGCTGGTCACCGAGCGCGGCCGCCTGTTCCACCGGCCGGTCACGCCGACGGTAACCGCGAACTAGCAAGGCGCCTGCCCACGGCTACCGACCTCGTGGCGTTGTTCATAGCGCGTCTTATCGAAATGAATTGCCCGCTTTCGGTGTGTCGTCGCCGGCATGGCCGGGGTAATAGTCTGCGTGGGATTTTCATTTCCCACTTTTATGCCGGCCATAATAGGCCGCTACGTTTATGACTAGAACCTCACTCTTGATAACATCGCAACTGGTCTGTCCTGATTTGAAGCCATCCACCCACAATGTGCAGGATGCCCAGGGGCAGAAAGGGGCCGGGATCCGCCAGGCCGCTTTCTGCAATCTGAACGCAAAAAGGCGGTCACTCCTGCCCACACGCCGAAGATTGGAATTCACAATGACAACGTTACGGTGTTCCGGGGCGCGCCAGGTAAGCCCGCCAGCCGCCATACGCAGTAATGTCGGCGGCGCTCTGTAGCGCATAGGCCTCGCACAAAAAGCCCGGATGCACCGAGCCATCGGCCAGCCTCACCCGGCCAATGCCCATGGGCGCGGGTAGGGCCGCGACAAAACGGCCAAACGCCTCGGGCGTGAGCGCCCACACCTCCACGGCGATGCCCGGCCCGGCAACGCCCGGCATGTGCGCCAGACCAGGCTTGGGCGGCGTGGTGGCCAGGGCATAGAGTTTGTAGTCCGGCGCGGTGGTGGTTGCGGCCACCAGCCGGGCACGCAGATTTGCCAGCTCATGGTTCAGCACCATGCCGCTCAGATGCGCGCCAGCGACCACCAATGTAACCTCATCGGGCGCGGGCGGCGTGTAGTTCCCCTGGGGGGCGCGCCGGTT
>JAJZFB010000080.1 GCA_021805545.1 Pseudomonadota bacterium
CTTTACCCCGGTGGATGAACAGGAATTGCTGGAGATGCGCGAGGCCTTTCCGCATGGGCGCTATATGCCGCGCATCGAGGACAGCGTGTTCAGCCTGCGCGCGCATCTGGATTTTACTGCCGCCAAGGCCGGGCCGATCGCCGCGTTCCAGCGCACCCAGCGCGCCGCCTTTGCCGCCGAGCGCGAGGATTGGATGGCTCGGGGGCTGCATCGTTTCGACGAGCCCGACCTGCCGCCACCGCCCGAGGATGCGCTGCCACACGACGCGCACGCCGTGCTGGCCCCGGTGCCAGGCAGCGTCTGGCAGATGCTGAAACCACCCGGCGCGGCCGTGACGGCGGGAGAGGTGCTGATGATCCTGGAATCAATGAAAATGGAAGTGTGCGTTTGCGCCCCCGCCGCCGGGCGGCTAGCCGCCCTGACCGCCATCCCGGGCCAGGCCGTGCGCGCGGGCCAGCGCCTGGGCTTCATTTTGCCGGAGTAGGACGATGATCCCCGATCTGCTCGAAATCCCCGTGCTACACGCCGCCTATGCCGCGGGCCTCGCCCCGGCCACGCTGGTGAATGTGCTCTACGACCGCATCGAGGCCTACCCGGACAAGGCCGTGTTCATCTCCCTGGTGCCCCGGGCGGCCGCTTTGGCCGCAATCGCGGTGGACACATCCCTGCCGCTTTACGGTGTCCCCTTCGTGGTGAAGGATAATATCGACGTGGCGGGCATGCCCACCACCGCCGCCTGTCCGGATTTTGCCTATGTGGCGAAGCGGGACGCCACTGCGGTGGCGCGGCTGCGCGCAGCGGGCGCAATCCTGCTGGGCAAGACCAATCTTGACCAGTTCGCCACCGGGCTGAATGGCACGCGCTCGCCCCATGGCGCGCCGCGCTGCGTGTTCAACGCGGATTACATTTCGGGCGGCTCCTCATCGGGTTCGGCCGTGGCCGTGGCGGCGGGGCTGGCCGCATTCAGCCTGGGCAGTGACACGGCGGGCTCCGGCCGCGTACCAGCGGCCTGCAACAATATCGTGGGGCTCAAGCCCAGCATCGGGAGGATTTCCGCCGCTGGAATGGTGCCCGCATGCCAGAGCCTGGACTGCATCGCCATCTTCGCCAATTCCACCGCCGACGCCATGGCGGTGCTGGCCGTGGCCGAAGGGTATGACGCGGCCGATCCCTATTCGCGCGCGCCGCAGACTGTGAGCTTGGCCGCCGCCCCGCGCCTGGGCGTATTAGCGGCTTCTGACCGCGACTTCGCCGGAGATGACGAAGCCGCCAGGCTCTACCAGGCGGCGCTGGACCAAGCCTCGGCGCTGGGTTGGGCGCTGATGGAGATTGATTACGCCCCGTTCCGCGCGGCGGCGGCGCTGCTCTATGGCGGCGCCTTGGTGGCGGAGCGCCTGGCCGCGCTTCGGGAATTCTACGCCACCCATAGGGAAAGTTTTGACCCTGCGGTGCGGACGGTGATCGGCGCAGCGGAGAAATTCTCCGCCGCAGATGTCTTCTCCGATCTCCACATCTTGCAAGGGTTGCGCCGCGCCGCGCAGGCGGAGTTGGAGGGGTGTGCCGCGCTGTTGCTGCCCACCGCCCCCACAATTTTCACCGTGGCGCAGATGGCGGCGCAGCCCATTGCGCATAATGCCACGCTGGGACTCTACACCAATTTCGTGAACCTGCTCGACCTGGCCGCCATCGCCCTGCCCGCCGGATTTCGGGGTAATGGCCTGCCCTTTGGCGTCAGCCTTATCGGCCCGGCATTCTCGGAAGCCGCGCTGGCGGGGTATGGCCAGGCGCTGCACAATGCGCTTGGGGCCGGGGCCGGGGCCGCGCGCCTGCCGCCGCAGGCAGCCTATGTCGCGCCCGCGCCCGATCAGGTGACGCTGGTGGTGGCCGGGGCGCATCTCTCGGGCATGGCGCTGAACCATGAGCTGGTGAACGTGCGCGCCCGGCTGGTGGCCGCAACCCTCACCGCGCCCGATTACAAGCTCTACGCGCTGACCACCACGCCGCCCAAGCCCGCTCTGGCGCATAGGCCAGGTTTCGCAGGGCCGGGCATTGCGGTGGAGGTTTGGGCACTCAGCCCCGCCGCGTTCGGGCACTTCGTGGCGACCCTGCCAGCACCTATGGGCATTGGCCGGGTGCGGCTTGCCGATGGCTCTCTGCATCCGGGCTTTTTGTGCGAGGCCTATGCCCTGGCGGGTGCGGCGGACATCACCGCCTATGGTGGCTGGCGCTGCTATCGGGAGCGCACCGAATGAGACCGAAGCGGCCGGGTGATCGTGCCGGCTGTATGGTCACCATGCCTGCAGCATGACGATCGGACGTCCTTTACCATGACAAACTGCGTGCAATTTGAGCTCAGACCGCCTTTGGTGCGCCCGATATGGCTGGGGATTTCGTCGATTTTAGCTTTTTGTTTTGATATCGTAATGAATTAGACGTGCGAATTTGCGAGGGTTTGGGCGGATTTTTGAAAAATCCGGGGAGTGGGGGTGTTGAGCGCGGTTGCTGCGGGTCGCGCATCGGGGCGTGGGCAAGAAGGGTATGGCGGGTGCCGGTGCGGTGCGGTGTGGCGGCGCGGGATGCGCGGGGGCGCGGGCGCGCGGGGTTTTGCCGGTTGGGTGTGCGGGTTCGC
>JAJZFB010000032.1 GCA_021805545.1 Pseudomonadota bacterium
CTCTCGCGCCGGGGGATGCCGCCAGCCTGGGCGGCACGAGCCTGGCCGAATATGCGCGCGCGCGCGGTTACAGTGCGGCGTTTTTGCAAGAGCATCTCTACCCCATGATCGCCGCTGT
Source organism: Pseudomonadota bacterium (assembly GCA_021805545.1). Lineage (GTDB taxonomy): Bacteria > Pseudomonadota > Alphaproteobacteria > Acetobacterales > Acetobacteraceae > Acidocella. Next base: position 119 of record JAJZFB010000032.1, read on the forward strand.
TTGGTCCTGCCCCGCAGGCGAGGCCGGAGAGCTGCCCGCTGCCGCCTTCATCCGGTTTTGCGAAAATCACGGGCTGCTGAAACTTGCCGGGCGGCCAGTGTGGCGCACGGTGCGCGGCGGCTCGCGCGAATATGTCTCCCGGTTGCGCGCGGCGTTTACCGGCACGCTACACCAGGGCGAGGCGGTAACCGCGCTGCGCCGCCTGCCCGGCGCGGTGGAAATTTGCACGGCACGGCGCGCGGAAATGTTCGATCAGGCGGTGCTGGCCTGCCATGCGGATGAGGGCTTTGCCATACTCGCCGATCCCTCGCCACTGGAGCGTGACATTATCGGGGCCTTCCGCACCACGCGCAACGAGGCCGTGCTGCACGGCGACTCCGCCGCCATGCCGCGCCGCCGCGCCGCCTGGGCGGCCTGGAATTACATGGGCGGCGCGAATGAGGTGGCCGTAACCTACTGGATGAACCATTTGCAGCACCTGCAAGCAGCGCGAAACTGGTTCGTGACGCTAAACCCGCAATGCACGCTGCGTGACGTGGCGCTGCGCCAGAATTTCAGCCACCCCGTGTTTGATATGGCCGCCCTGCGCGCTCAATCCCGGCTATGGGAGGTGCAAGGGGTCAACCGCATTTGGTTCTGCGGCGCCTGGTGGGGCGCCGGGTTTCACGAGGATGGGTTGCAAGCGGGCCTTGCCGTGGCCGAAGCGATTGGCGGGGTACGCCGCCCCTGGCGGGTGGAACATGAATCCGGGCGAATTCCGGCGCGGGCGCTTGCATGAACGCGCTATACACCACGCTGGTAACGCATACGCGCACACGCCCCCGCCGCCACGCCTTGGCTTACCGGCTGCCCTATCTGCTGCTCGATCTCGACGCCATGCCTGGCGCGGCGTTGTTCTCCCGCAACCGCTTCAACCTGTTCAGCCTGTATGAGCGCGACCATGGCGGCGGCACCTTGCCCTTGCGCGCCTGGGTGCGGGCGCGGCTGGACGAGGCTGGCCTGCATGAAGCAGGCGCGCGCATCACGCTGCTGACCCTGCCGCGCTTTCTGGGCCTGGGCTTCAACCCGCTCAGCCTGTTCTTCTGCCACAACGCAGAAGGCGCGCTATGCGCGGTGCTTTATGAAGTGAACAACACATTTGGCCAGCGCCATGGTTACTTGTGCCCCGTGGCGCCCGGCGCGGCCGCGCCGCTGCGCCACACAGCCGAGAAATGCTTCTACGTCTCACCCTTTATGGATATGGGCTTGCGCTACCGCTTTACCCTTACCCCGCCGGGCGAAGCCGTGGGGCTGCACATTGCCGTGGAAGACGAGGCAGGCACATTGCTGCGCGCCACACTGGCGGGCGCGCGCCAGCCGCTTACCGATGCCGCATTACTGCGCGCGGCACTTGCCTACCCGTTGCTGAGCGTGAAGGTGCTGGCAGCCATTTATTGGGAAGCGCTGCGGATATGGCTGAAGGGGATCCGCCTTCGTCCGCGCCCGCCCGCGCCCGCGGCGCCGGTTACGCCGGGCCACGATCTGACAAGGCACGATCTGACAAGGAGAGCCGTATGAGCGACATCGTCCACAGCCTGGCGCTGGCCACGCCTGGCGGCTCGCGCCCATTGGCCACCGCCGTGCTGCGGCGGGCCTTGCGGCAGCTACGATATGGAAGGCTTGTATTTGCGCTACCGGGCGGTGAACGGCTGGAGCAGCGCGGGCCGCACCCGGGGCCTGATGCCGTAATGGAAATACATGATTCCCGCCTTGCCCTGGCGTTGCTTCTGCGCGGCAGTGATGGGCTGGATGAGAGCTATATTGCCGGCGCGTGGAGCAGCCCAGACCTGCCAGCCCTGCTGACCCTGCTGGCCGTGAATTTCGCCGCCACGCCAGCGCCAGGCCTGCTGGCCGCGCCACTGCGCCTGCTCGCGCGGCTGCACCATGCCGCCAATGCCAACACACGGGCAGGGGCGCGCCGCAACATTATGGCGCATTACGATTTGGGGAATGAATTCTATGCCGCGTGGCTGGATTCCTCGATGCTTTATTCCTCGGCGCTATATACGGCACCCGATGATACGCTGGAAGCCGCGCAAGCGCATAAGCTGGCACGTATTACACGCTGGCTGGATGTGCCTGAGGGCGGCAGCGTGCTTGAAATAGGCTGCGGCTGGGGCGCGCTGGCGGCGCGGCTGGGCGGCATGGGCGCGCATGTTACGGGGCTTACGCTCTCACCCGCGCAGCTTGCCCATGCGCAAACCGTGGCGGGAGACAACGTAACCCTTGCCCTGCGCGATTACCGCGACGAAAGCGGAACATATGACCGCATTGTTTCGGTGGAGATGCTGGAGGCCGTGGGCGAAGCCTATTGGCCAGGCTATTTTGAAACGCTGCGCGCGCGCCTTAAGCCTGGTGGCCGCGCCGTGTTGCAGGTTATTACCATTGCCGCTGAGCAATATGACGGCTACCGCCGTGCGCCAGACTTCATCCAGCGCCATATTTTCCCTGGCGGCATGCTGCCAACCAAGGCCGTTATCACCTCTCTGGCGCGCCGCGCCGGGCTTGAGCCAGGGCGCGTATTCCATTTCGGCTCCAGCTATGCCCGGACCTTGGCTGATTGGCGCATGCGCTTCGTGGCCGCCTGGCCACGCCTTACGGCGCTGGGGTTCGATGCGCGCTTCCGGCGCCTATGGGATTATTACCTCGCCTATTGCGAAGCCGGGTTCGCCGCCGGCTACATTGATGTTGGGCTTTACGAGCTAAGGGGCTAAACACATGAAGTGGATTGTTACCGCCTATGGTTTTACCGCCCTGGTGTTCCTGGGGCTCGATTCGATATGGCTGAGCATGATGAGCAGCCGGCTTTACAAACCGGCGCTGCAGGGGCTGCTGGCCGATAATTTCCGCCTTGTTCCAGCCTTGTTGTTTTATCTGCTTTATATTGGCGGAATCGTGGCCTTTGCCATTCTCCCGGCTTCAACCCCCGCGCAGGCATTGCTGCGCGGCGCGGGGTTTGGGCTGGTGGCTTATGCAACCTACGACCTTACCAACCAGGCAACCTTGCGCGCATGGCCGGTACTGGTTACTGGCGCGGACCTCTGCTGGGGCATGCTGGCGACTGGCATCGCGGCTGGCCTGGCCTTCGCGCTCTGCCGCCTGGTACTGCGCGGATGAGCGGCATTGGTGCCCGCGCGGCGGTTTTTGGCGCCGCCGGTGCTATTGGCGGCGCGCTGGTGCAGGCGCTGCGGGCGCACGGCGCCGATTGTGTTTATGCGCTTTCACGCCACGCCATACCGGCAAATGCCACCGGCGTGGTTCCTGTTTTCGCCGATATTCTCGATGAGGCTTCACTTGCCGCTGCGGCGGCGCAAATCGGCGCGCACGGGGCGCTCGATACGGTGATGGTCGCCACGGGCCAGCTACATGCGCCGGGTATAATGCCTGAAAAAGCGCTGCGCGAAATTACACCTGAGGCCATGGCCACGATATTTGCGGTGAATTGTACCGGCCCCGCGCTGGCGATGAAGCATTTTCTGCCGCTTTTGCCGCGCGGGCGCCCTGGGCGGCTGGCCGTGCTCTCAGCCCGCGTGGGCAGTATTTCCGATAACCGCAAAGGCGGCTGGTACGCCTACAGGGCCGCCAAGGCGGGTTTGAACATGGTGGTGCGCAGCGCGGCCATCGAGACGGCGCGGCGCACGCCCGAAGCCATGGTGGTGGCGCTGCACCCGGGCACCGTGGATAGCGCGCTCTCATTTCCATTCCGCGGTTTCATCGCGCCGGACCAAATGCTTGCGCCGCAAGTTGCGGCAGAGCGGCTTGTTGGTGTTATAAAATGTTTGCGCCCGGAGCAGAATGGCCAGCTCATCGCCTATGACGGGCGCGTTATTCCACCGTAACCACGGATTGCGCCGTGGCTTTTCCAGCATAAAGCAGGCCGATAAACGCCGTGAGCGTGCCCACGCTGGCGGCGTTTACCGGAAGCAGCGCCGCATATTGCGCCGGCGTGAATGACAGAAGCGGCGCGCCCAAGCCAGGCCCGTAAATTTGCCAGAGATAGAACATGAACGGCAGCGCCAATACCGCAAGGCTGAGGCGCCGCTCCGCCGTGGTGAAGGATAGCGCGGCGAGGCTGATGCAAGGCAAGAGGAACAACGCCACACCCGAGGCCATGCCAAGCAGTTTGACACACCAGATGGTGTTGAGCGTGCCCAGTACCGGCAAGGCGATGCGCGCGGCGCGTGAATGCCGGCGGGCCAGGAGCGGGATGGCAAGAAACAAAGGGCTGGCCAGCATTGTGAGCAAGCAAGGCACGGCGGCAGCGCCGATGCTGAGGTAGAGATAGAACGGATAAAACGGGCCATTGGCGCCGATGATGCAGGCTGTGAGGCAGGTGGCCGCGGTTAAGGGGTGAGGATGGGCCGTATATGCCGCTATGCCGCGCGCCCGGCCCGGCTTGTTCTGGCCATGATGGCGCGGCATATCAGACATCGCGGCGCAGATAACGGATTAATGAACCATCCTTGCCCGCGAAACTCAGCGACAGCCAATGCTGATTCGCATCATACCACAGATCAAGCTCTACATCGCCAGAAACCTTGTAATGCTGGCCAATCGCGCTGCCGCCACCGGCGGTGGCCACGGTTTCCTCGCCCAGGGGGGTGACATGCGGGTGCAAGAGCTTGCCATTCTGCGGGTTGATCCATGGGCCGCTCAGCTCGGCGATGTTCCAATGCGTGGCGGGCAGGGCATGGGGTGGCGCGATATAACGCGCCGTGCCGCTACCCTTGACGGCGAATCCCGCGGCGGTCTGATCCGCGTGCATTTGCGCGGCTTTGCCATCATCGTTTGTTGTCGTGTCAATATAAAATATCCGCGCGCCGCGCCATTGTTCAATACCGTCCATCCGGTAGTGGAAAAGCCGGATTGGCCCGAAAGACACCGCGATACGGACAGCGATTTTAATCGCCAGGCTGTTGCCGGTCTGCGTAAAATTCAGCGTGTGGGTGCCGATCTGGCTGCCCTTGCGCCATATCTCGAAGGCGAGCTGGCGCGAGGGCGGCACTGGCAATGCCTTTGCCGGCCCCGGCCCGGCTAAAAATCCCGCTGCCCCAAGCAGCCACGCGCGCCGCCGCATCATGCGTCTCCTGTTGGTAACGCATGTTATACGCGCCGGCACGGCGGGCAGATCACCAGCCGTATGGCTGTTTCCTGGCATCCAGGCTGACTTTGCACCGCGCCTGGGCAATATAGCCGCACGGCGCAGCGCTGTTGCGAGCCTGGCCCTACCCTGATACGGCCCTTTAGAGCCGGATTCAGACTTTCGAATCGCACGCACAGCGAGCTCATCTCAGGTCATCGCGCGCTAACGGCAAGACAGAAACAGGGGGAGAATGCATGGCGGCGACACGTTTCCGGTTCTTTGTTATTTTTCTGCTCTTCACCATCACGGTTGTTAACTATATCGACCGCGCGGCCATCTCCTTCTCCATCCCGCTTATGGAAAAAACGCTCGGCCTGTCCAAAGCCGATGAAGGCGCGATCCTCGGCGCATTCGGCATTGGCTATGCGTTTACCACCCTGCTTGGCGGCGCGGCTGTGGACCGCTGGGGCGCGCGCGGCGTGCTGGGCGTGGCGGCGCTGTTGTGGAGCTGCGCCATTGGCCTTACGGGGGTGGCAACAGGGTTTGCAGCACTTTATGCCGCGCGGGTGCTGCTGGGCGTGGCCGAAGGGCCGGGCTTTCCCGTGATGATAGGGGCGGTAACACGCTGGCTGCCCCCGGCGCGCCACGCCACCGCCATGGGGTATGCCTTAATTTCCGTACCGCTGGCGCTGGCCATTGGCGGGCCGGTCGTCACACATCTGCTGGCGCTCTTCGGGTGGCGCTGGGCGTTCGGTGTGCTGTTCATCGCCTCGCTGGTCTGGCTGCCGGTATGGCTGATTTTTTTCCGCAACGACCCCGCGCAGTCACGCCATGTAAATGCCGCCGAGCGCGCGCTGATACAGGACGGGCGGAACGGGCCGCCCCCGGCCCATGGCCGCCTGAGCTGGGGCGATGCCCGCGCGCTGCTGACAAACAGAACCCTGGTTGTGAATTACTGGGCGTTTTTCGTCTTCGGCTATTACCTCTTCTTCTTCATGGGCTGGCTGCCAACCTATCTTTACGAGGTTTACCACCTGAACCTGCACGCTGTTGGGGCGTTTACCGTGCTGCCCTGGCTCGCGGCGGCGGCGGCGCTGTGGGCCATCAGCCATTGGTCCGACCATCTGCTGCGCAAAACCGGGCGCTTGCGCTATGCGCGCTCTTACCTCATCGCCGGAACGCAATTTGTGGCGGCGCTGGCCGTTATTCCGGTGGCGTTCGGCATCAGCCTGAATGTGGCGATTATCTGCATCACCGTGGCGGTTGCGGCCTCGATGGGCGCGAACGCGGCCTATTTCGCGGTTAATGCCGATGTCATGCCCAAGCGCGCGGCAACCGGGGCGGGGATTACCGATTTCACCTTCGCCTTGTCGGGGTTCTTCGCCCCGGTCCTCACCGGCTGGGTGCTTAACCTGCGCGGAAACTTCACCGATGCTTTCCTGCTCATGGCGGCGCTGGCCGCATCCTCCGTTGTGCTGGTGCTGGCCTTCCACAACCCAGACCGGGACCGGCTGCGCGATTAGGGCGCGATAAGCCGCTAGGCTTGGCGCTTATGCCCGCGCAAATGCTCCCGCAGCCAGGTTGCCAGCACCAGCGCGTGGTTATGTTCCGGGTCATGCGCGGCATACAGCAAGGTTACCGGCCCCTGCCGCAGCAACCCGGCCAGCACGGGCAGCACATCCGGGCGTTCGGCCAGTTCCGCGCGGTAACGCTGCTGGAACACCTCCCACCGCGCCGGGTCGTGGCCGAACCATTGCCGCAGCGCGGCGCTGGGCGCGGCGTCCTTCAGCCACAGGGTCAGGGCTGCCTCTTCCTTGCGTATGCCGCGCGGCCATAGGCGGTCCACCAATATGCGCGCACCGTCGGCTGCTTCCGGCGGGGCGTAGATACGTTTGATGCGCAGATCGGGCATTTTTGTCTCCTTGGGCGTATAGTGCGCCGTGCCGCCATAGCGGCGTTGAGAATACATAATTACAGTAATTATGTATCCTTTGCCTGCGGCACGGCCCGCATCAACTTCCCCCCTTCAGCCGGTACGGCACCACGCCACGCTCGGCGGTACCCATATCCAGCGCGCGGCCCATGGGGGGTACGGAGCGGTGGCGGCAATTCGTGCGTTCGCAGGCGCGGCAGCCGGGGCCGATAAGGTCGGCGGCTTCCGGCGCCAGATTCAGCCCGGCGCCGTACACGGTTTGCGCGGCGTAACGTGTCTCGCAGCCCAGCACCACGGCCACGGCGCGCGGGCGGGCGAGGTAGGAGCCAGCGCCGCGCCCCACGGTGCGGGCGATGTTGAGGTACATCACGTCATCCGGCGTGCGGGCAAGCTGGACCAGGATGTCCCCCGGATGCGCAAAGGCCCGGTACACGTTCCATAACGGGCACGGGCCGCCGAACTGGGCGAACTGGAAGCGCGTGGCGCTGGAGCGCTTGAGGATATTCCCGGCAATGTCCGTTTTGGCGAAATAGAAGGGTATGCCCGGTAAATCGGGCCGCTGCATGGTGGAGAGCCGGTGCGCGATCTGCTCGAAACTGGCACCAAACTGGTGCTGCAGGCGTTGTATGTCGTGCCGCACGGCGCGGGCGGCCTCGTGGAAGCGCGTATAGGGCAGCATGAGCGCGCCGGCGAAATAATTGGCCAGGGCTATGCGCGCCAGGCGCAGCGCCTCGGGCGAGGTGAAGATGGTGCGGCGCAATTCCTTCTCGATCAGCGCCTTCTGCTCCAACTGGCCGATGACATGGGCGAGCCAGAAGGTTTCGCTCTCGGGCGCCACATCCTCGGCCAAATACAGGCGCTTGGCTTGGCGGTTGAGCCGCCAGAACAGCCCGGTGCCGAGCAGGCCCGGCGCGCTGGCGGTAACCAGCCCGTGTGTGTCGCGCAAATAGCGGCGCAAATCCTCGCGCAGATTGGCGGAGGAAAATTGCGCGTCCTCGAAAAACTGCTCGGCGGCGCGGTCCAGCAGGGCGAAATGGTTCTGGCGGGACTGCACCCAATCGCGCACTTCGTCATACGGAAAACGCGGCAGGCGGGCAGCGGGGGCGGCAAGCTGCTCGGCCTGGGCGGTATAGGCGCGGTACAGGGCCATGAAAGCGTCGGCAAAAGCGGGGGCGGCCCGCACCAGGGCATGCAGCTCGCCGGACGCGCTGGAGAAGGGGCGGAAGAGCGGATCGGCCATATCCTCGCGGAGCTGGGCCTCGCGGCGGGCATCCTCGCTATCGGCAAAATGGCTGGCGGGCAGGTTAAGGGCAGTGGTTAGGCGCACCAGCAAAGCCTGGGTAAGCGGGCGCTGGTCAGCCTCTATCTGGTTGAGATAGCTGGGGGAAATACCCAACCGCGCCGCCAGGGCCGACTGCCTCAGCCCGGCCTGGGCGCGGGCGCGGCGCAACCGCTCTCCTGCAAAAATTTTCCTATCCGCCATGGCATTATTTTTACAAAATTAGCAAAAATCCGCAAGGTATTTGCTCTTATCCGCAATGAACGCACTGGACGGCGGCTTGCTTTACGGCAAATAGAACGGCGCAAATACACAGGAGCAAGCAACGCCGTGATGCTGCGCGAAGTCTGGTTTGCCGCCTGCCCTGTTCAGAACTTGTCCGCCACTCTTGCACGAAGGTGAGTCCATGACCGAAGCCTCTACCCTGCCCAAGCCGAAAAAATCTGTCGCGCTGTCTGGCATTGCCGCCGGCAATACCGCGCTGTGCACGGTGGGCCGCACCGGCAACGACCTGCATTACCGCGGCTATGACATTCTCGATTTCGCGGACACCTCGGAGTTCGAGGAGATCGCGCATCTGCTGGTGCATGGCACGCTGCCCAACGCGGCGGAGCTGGCGGCCTATAAGGCCAAGCTGAAATCTCTGCGCGGCCTGCCCGCCGCCGCCAAGGCGGTGCTGGAGCAACTGCCTGCCTCCGCCCACCCGATGGACGTGCAGCGCACCTACGTGTCCGCGCTGGGCACCATTCTGCCGGAAGCGCATGACCATAACCACCCCGGCGCGCGCGACATTGCCGACAGGCTCATCGCCTCGGTCGGCTCCGCGCTGCTGTACTGGTACCATTACGCCACCAACGGCAAGCGTATCGACGTGGAAACAGATGACGAGACCGTGGGCGGGCACTTCCTGCATTTGCTGCATGGCAAGGTGCCGCCGGCTTCGTGGGTGCGCGCGATGCACACCTCGCTGATTTTGTATGCCGAGCATGAGTTCAACGCTTCCACCTTCACCTGCCGCGTCATCGCCGGCACGGGGTCCGACATTTATTCCGCCATCGCGGGTGGCATTGGCGCGCTGCGCGGGCCGAAGCATGGCGGCGCCAACGAGGTGGCGTTCGAAATCCAGAAGCGCTACGCCAACCCGGATGAGGCTGAAGCCGACATCAAGCGCCGCATGGAAGCCAAGGAAGTCATCATCGGCTTCGGCCACCCGGTTTACACCATCTCCGACCCGCGCAACGTCGTCATCAAGCGCGTCGCCAAGAGCCTTTCGGACGAGGCGAAATCGACCAAGATGTACGACATCGCCGCGCGCATCGAGACGGTGATGATGGATGCGAAGAAGATGTTCCCGAACCTGGATTGGTTCTCGGCCGTTTCGTACCACATGATGGGCGTGCCGACCGCCATGTTCACGCCGCTTTTCGTCATCTCCCGCACTTCGGGCTGGAGCGCGCACATCATCGAGCAGCGCATCGACGGCAAGATCATCCGCCCCTCGGCCAATTATACCGGGCCGGAAGATCTGAAATTCGTGCCTTTGGCAAACCGCTAATTGCCGCATCCCCCGCCAGGGCAGCCTGGCGGGTTTTGAATTTTTAGAGGGATTTTCCATGACCTACCTCAGTGCTTCGGCTTATTCCAACATTCCCGCCGGTGAGCGTTTCCGCGCTTTGCTCAACCGCCCCGGCATTTTGCCCATCCCCGGCGCGCATAATGGCTTGGCCTCGCAGCAGGCGAAGCGGGCGGGCTTCGAGGCGTGTTACCTGTCCGGTGGCGCCATGTCCGCCTCCATGGGCCTGCCGGACCTTGGCATTATCACCGTGGACGATGTGGCCTGGTTCATCCGCCAGGTAACGCGCGCCTCTGGCCTGCCGGTGCTGGTGGATGGCGATACAGGCTATGGCGAAGCGCTGAACGTGATGCACATGGTCCGCACATTTGAAGATTGCGGTGCCGCCGCGCTGCATCTGGAAGACCAGATTTTGCCCAAGAAATGCGGGCACCTGAACGACAAGAAGCTGGCCAGCCCGCAGGATATGGCCGCCAAGGTGGCCGCCGCGCGCCATGCCCGCCGCCATATCTACATCATCGCCCGTACCGATGCCGCCGCCTCTGAGGGCATGGACGGCGCCGTTGCGCGCGCGAAGCTGTACATGGAAGCTGGCGCCGATGCGATTTTCCCCGAGGCGCTGATTACCGAGGAAATGTTCCGCGAATTCGCCCGCCGCATGCCCGGCGTGCCGCTGCTGGCCAACATGACCGAATTCGGCAAGACCCCGTTCTTTACGCAGGAACAGTTCCAGGATTTCGGCTACAAAATGGTCATATGGCCCGTTTCCTCGCTGCGCGTGGCCGCCAAGGCGCAGGAAAAACTCTACGCCGCCATAAAGCAGGACGGCGGCACGCATAGCAGCGTGGACCAGATGCTGACCCGCAAGGATTTATACGCCACCATCGACTATGACGGCTTCGAGGCGCTGGACAGCACGATTGTTAAGACCATCGTGCCGGAAGCGCTGCCGCGTTAGCGCGATAACGTGAGATGCGCTCGCTTTGCGAGCGATCCGAAAATCTGAATCGCACTCTGCTTCATTGATTGAGAGCCGGATTCAGATTTCAGGCCGGATCACAACGTGATCCGGCCTGAAATCATCCGGCTCTCATTTTCTAGCAGCACGGAAGAGGGCCATCCCCGGGGCGTTTTGAAAACGCGCAGGGATGATACGCTTAGTTGCCCTTCACCGTACGCCCGCCATCCACAACAAGAATATCCCCCGTGTGGAACACCGAGGCATCTGACGCGAGATAGGCGGCGGGGCCTTCAATATCGGTTGGGTAGCCAGGCCGCCCCAGCGGGGTGATGGAGGAGAAATGCTTGGCAACGGCCTCGCTCTGCGGGCTGCTGTCGGTCATCCCGGTCATGATGAAGCCCGGCGCGAGCATGTTCACGCGGATTTTATATTGGCCCAACTCCACCGCCATGCCTTTTACCATGGCCGCCAGCGCGCCCTTGGCGCCGGCATAATGCTCCATGCCCTGGCGGCCCTGGAAGATTGAGAGGCTGCCGCATACGGCAATGGAGCCGCCCGGGTCACCCGCCTGCGCCCGCGCGCGCATATGCCGCGCCGCCTCGCGCAACGTGTAGAAGGAGCCATGCAGATTCACGTTCAGCAATTCGTGATACATCTCGCTCGTCATATCTGGAAACGAGGGGGCGTGAGACGTAAAGCCCGCATTGGCGAACACGCAATCCACCCGCCCCATGGCTGCCAGCGAGGATGCAAACGCATCGATTACCGCCTGCTCATTGGCCACATCGACAGCCTCGTGATGCACCCGCCCTGCCCCAGCCGCTTTTAATTGTTCCAGCGCCTGCGCGTTGCGGTCTGCCCTGCGGCCCCATACCACCACATCTGCCCCTTGTTTGGCGCAACCCATGAGAAACCCAAGACCAATACCGCTATTGGCGCCGGCGGCCAGCACCACACGGCCTGTGAGGTCGAAAAGTCCACGCGTCATGTTTTATGCCTCCTGGGCTGTGGCGACGGGGTGCGCCCGTAAATAATCCGAGAAATAGGGTTCAAGCTGCTTTTTGGTGAAGCCCCATTCGGCAAGTGAGTATTTATGCGTGCCATAGCGGCCTTGCGGATTCTCCCGCAGCCAGTTTTCCATGCCGTTTTGCGTATTGGCGGTCCATTCATCCCCCAGCCAGGCATAGATTTTCTTCATCTGCGCCATCGGGTCCTGCATCATGTCATCGTAATAAAGATGATAGATGTCATCCGGCCTTTCCGCGCTTACTTCCAGCGGGCGCGCCACATGCATTGCCATTTGCAGCGGAAAATACCGGTGCATATATTCAAGCCCGGAATCCTTGTTGAAAATAAGCCGCGACTTGCCACGCATGTTCACTGAGGAAGCAAAGGTGGCGTAAGGGTCACGGTGCGTCCAGATTATTTTCGCATCCGGGAAGGTTTTGAAAATCTGGCGGATGAAAAGAGAGTCGGATGGCATTTTAAGCACCCAGCGCCCACCATTGGTGGATTGCAGGCATTGCAGAACACGCTTGCGATGTTCGAAAGCAGTGGCCATGCTGGTGAACAAAATCCAGTCATGGTAGGTGGGCGTCACTGTCAGTACCGCCAGCATAAGCGAGCGGAAATCCTGCGCCACCAGGTGCACACATTCCGTCGGCCCGTCGCCTGGCTCCCAATGCGCGGCGCCTATGGCGGGGTTGGCTTTCAGCATGGCCTCATCCTTGGCCAGTTCCGCCAGGCAGCGCGGGTCGGTTTTCAGCGCGCCGGGTGCCGCTGGCGCGCCGCCCTGATAGGCCTCCCAGCGCAGCATGGAGCGGTTGGCTGGGTCCGCATTCATCAAGTAGCTTATCATCGTCGTGCCGGTGCGCGGCATGCCGAGGATGAAGACCGGGCGCTTCACCAGCGCCTGCGTTACCGCGGGGTTTTTGCGGATATAATCGTCCACCTGCATGCGCGCCGCCAGCGCTTCCACATAGCGGTTTTTCATGATGCCCCAGCCGCGCTCCGTCAGTGCATCGGCCTTGGCTGTGTCGGCCAGGAGAATCTCCAGCCCCTCGCGCCAGGAATCGGTATCGGGATCTGGCGCGCCGGATTTTTCGCGCGCGGCGTTTACAACCTCGTCGAATGTCAAAGCCATTTTTTGCCTGTTCTTGTCGTTTAATCGAAGGTGAGCACCACTTTCGCGGCCTCGCCGGCGTTGTCGGCCACCTCGAAAGCATGCAGGAAATCGTTGAAGGAAAAGCGATGGGTTATCATCGCTTCGGGGTCGATCTCGCCCTTTGCCAGCTTTTCCATTACCTCGGGAAATTCCGTGGGATAGCCGGAAGCCCCGATCAGGCTGACCTCCTTGCTCATCAGCCGTGTGGCGTCGATGGTGACAGGATGGCGCTGCATGGCCACGGTGATGATACGGCTGCGCTTATTCGCGAGATCGACAAGCTGGGCCAGCAGGCCGGGCGCGCCGCTGACCTCGAAATACAGTTCCGTGCCTGGATAATCGATACCCCAGATTTTACCCACGCCATGCAGCTCCTGGAGAATCTCCTTGGGCGGCGTTTCGCGCGGGTCGAACGCGGCGCGGGCGCCGAGCGCCAAGGCGCGTTCGCGGCGCAAGGGGGAAAGATCGAAGGCAATAATGTCTTCTATGCCGCGCTGGCGCAAACCCAGCACGATGCCAAGCCCGATGGGCCCCACGCCGAACACGGCGACATGCTCGCCCGGCCTGGGAGCGGCCCGGTTGACCGCGTGCATGGCCACGGACAGCGGCTCCACCAGGGCGGCATGGTCGAGGCTGACGCTGTCTGGCACTTTGCAGAGCGATTGCACATGCCCATCCACCTCGCGCAGCACCACATAGGGGCTGAATCCGCCACATTCACCGCCACGGCCCATATCCGCCGGGCTGTTGTTGGAATTATAGGCCACGCGGTCGCCAAGCTTGTAACTTTTTACGTCAGGGCCAACTTCGATGACCTCACCGGCGAATTCGTGGCCGAGCGGCATGGGCTTGCCGAAGCGCGGCCCCATGTGGCGAAAATGCAGGTCGGTGCCGCAAATACCGCTGGCCCGTACTTTAACAATGATGTCTCCCGGCCCCGCCACGGGGCGCTGCACATCGCTCAGCCGCAGGTCGCCCGGGGCATGGAGTGTTGCCACTTGCATTATGGGCTTCTCCTCAAATGATTATCTGTATCTTGCGCCCCACATAAAAACGGCTGACGCTTGGTGGCAATGTGCAAATGCATCGTGCCCCGGCCATAAGATGGCCGTCTGGCCATTTTGCCCGGCCGGGAAGCATGCGCCGGGTTGCGCGGGAGCCGGGACCTGGCCTGAAATGGATGAAAAGCCAGGAAGGAGAGCGATATGACCGCAAAGCCAGAGCTTTCGCCGCAAGGGTTGCGCGTGGCGGAGATGATACAGTCCGGTGCCGGGCAGCAAAAACCCATAGAGCGCGCACCCGGGGTTTATGAAAGCCGGGGCATCGGCAATTCTTATCTCGTGACCACAAGGGATGGCGATGTATTGGTGAATGCCGGCGGGCTGGGCGATGCCCGGCGCGGCAAGGCTCTGTTCGCCATGGTGTCGTCTAGCCCCATACGCGCCATTGTGCTTACGCAGAGCCATGCCAACCAATATGGCGGGCTGGAGGTTTACAAAACGCCAGATAACATCGTGATCGCACACCGGCTTTATCCTGGGGAGCGCGCCTATAGCGAGGCGCTCAGCCCGCATTACCGCCGCGGCTCACGCCGTATTTTTGGAAATATAGCCGGTAAAAGCGAAGATATTGTGCCAGCCAGCGAAGTGGCGCCGGACCTGCTGATCGGCGATGAGGGGCATGAATTCACGCTGGGGGGACGGCGGTTCGAGATTATCCACACGCCTGGCGGCGAGACGCGCTCGGCCGTTATCGTCTGGCTGCCAGAGGAAAAAATCGCCATCGCTGGTAATTTATTCGGGCCTGTGTTCGGCAACCATCCCAACCTCAACACGCTGCGGGGCGACAAGCCGCGCTGGGCGTTGCAATTCATCGAATCAGTAAAAAAGTTGCGCGCGTTGAGGCCAGAACTCATCCTGACCGGGCACGAGGCCATTGGCGGCGCGGCGCACATAGAGCGCGAGATGACGCGCATTATAGACGCGGTGCAATACGTGCACGACCGCACGGTGGAGGGAATGAACGAAGGCAAGGATTTGCGTACGCTGATGCGCGAGATCCAAACCCCGCCAGACCTCACCCTGACCGAGGAATATGGCAAGATTGCTTGGAATGTGCGTGCCATATGGCATGAATATACGGGGTGGTTTGACCCTGCGCGCGGCACCACCGAGCTGTATGGCGTGCCGCCCGCAAACGTGGCGCCCGCTATTGTGGAACTGGCCGGCGGCGCGGAGAAGCTGGCGGCACGGGCGCAAGGCTTTGTGGATGAGCAAAAGCCGCTAGAGGCGCTGCATTTGCTGGATATTGCGCTGGCCGCCGCCCCAAATTCGCCGGCCGCGCGCACGGTGAAGCAGGCCGCGCTGACTTTGCTGCTGGCCCAAAGCGGGGGCAAGAATTTATGGGAGCGCATGTGGATTGCCGCGGCATTGCGCGAGCTGGAAACGCCGTCTGGCTGATGGCGGCCCACTAGCGCGGCGGGCGCAAGGGCGGTTTGCCGCATGGCGGCATTGGGCTTATGAGCCTGCCGCCCCTAACCGCTCTACCGAGGATACATGATTCGCCTGGACAATATCAGCAAGCAGAACGGCACGCGCCTGATCTTCATCGAGGCTTCGGCCGCCCTGCAGAAGGGCGAGAAAATTGGCCTGGTCGGCCCTAACGGGGCGGGTAAATCCACCTTGTTCCGGCTGATCTCGGGCCAGGAGCAGGCCGATGAAGGCCACATCCTCATCGACAAAGGCGTGAGCATCGGCCTGTTCAGCCAGGATGTGGGCGAAATGGCGGGGCGCAGCGCCGTGGCCGAGGTGATGGATGGCGCCGGGCCGGTGAGCGAGGTGGCCGCGGAGCTGGCCGCGCTGGAAGCCGCCATGGCCGACCCGGAGCAATTCGACAGGCTGGACGAAATTCTGGAACGCTTCGGCGAGGTGCAGACGCGCTTCGAGGAGCTGGGCGGCTATGCGCTGGACGCCAAGGCGCGCGAGGTGCTGCACGGGCTGGGCTTCTCGCAGGAGATGATGGAAGGCGATGTTGGCCTGCTCTCCGGCGGCTGGAAAATGCGCGTGGCGCTGGCGCGGATATTGCTGATGCGCCCGGATGTGATGCTGCTGGACGAGCCGAGCAACCATTTGGACCTGGAAAGCCTGATCTGGCTGGAGCAATTTCTGGCCGGTTACGATGGCGCCTTGCTGATGACCTCGCACGACCGCGAATTCATGAACCGCGTCATCAACAAGGTTATCGAGATTGATGCTGGTAATCTCACCAGCTTTTCTGGCGATTACGAATTCTATGCCCGGCAGGCGGCGTTGAACGAGAAGCAGCAGCAGGCGCAGTTCGAGCGCCAGCAGGCGATGCTGGCCAAGGAGGTGGCGTTCATCGAGCGCTTCAAGGCCCGCGCCTCGCACGCAGCCCAGGTGCAAAGCCGCGTGAAGAAGCTGGACAAGATTGAGCGCGTGGAGCCACCCAAGCGCCGCCAGACCATCGAGTTTGAGTTCCGCCCCGCCCCGCGCTCGGGTGACGATGTCGCTAATCTGCGCGGGGTTTCAAAGGCCTACGGCAGCAAGGTGATTTACGGCGGGCTGGACCTGCTGATCCGCCGCAAGGAGCGCGCCTGCGTGCTGGGTATTAACGGCGCGGGCAAATCCACGCTGCTGAAGCTGGTAACCGGCACCACCGCGCCAGATGCGGGCAGCGTTACCTTGGGCGGCAGCGTGAAGATGGGCTATTTCGCCCAGCATGCCATGGATTTGCTGGATGGAGGCGCCACTGTCTTCGAGGCGCTGGATGCCGCCTTCCCCCATGCCGGGCAGGGTGTGCTGCGCAACCTGGCTGGTGCGTTCGGGTTTTCGGGCGATGAGGTGGAAAAGCGCGTGCGCGTGCTCTCGGGCGGCGAGAAAGCGCGGCTGGTGATGGCGGTAATGCTGTTCGACCCGCCGAACTTCCTGGTGCTGGACGAGCCGACCAACCATCTGGACCTCGCCACCAAGGAAATGCTCATCAAGGCGCTTGCAAATTATGAGGGCACCATGCTGTTCGTCTCGCATGACCGGCATTTTCTCAGCGCCCTTTCCAACCGCGTGCTGGAGCTGACGCCGGAGGGCATCCACCAATATGATGGCGGCTATACCGAATATGTGGCGCGCACCGGGCAGGAGGCGCCCGGGCTGCACGCCTGAACCAGGTTCAGGCGCTTAAACGCAAATCCGGCACAGGCACCGCCAGAGCAGCCGCCGCATCGTGCGACAGGCATAGCTCCTGCCCATTCAAGCCGCGCACGGTAATGTCCTGCGCCCGCACAGCAGGTGCCACGGAAATTTCGCACCGGAACGCATGGCGCCCGCTTGTGGGATAGCTGTGCCTGCTGCCGTGCTCATACAAATGGCACAGATCATGGCGCAGCATGTTGGGCATGGTCTCGCCCAGCTTGCGGCCATGCGCGTAAATTTCCAGCACGGGCGGCGTCTCCGCCTGCCAGTCCGCCTGATTCTGCGCCCAGCCGCCGATAATGGCCACACGGCCTTCGCCCCGGCCTTCCACGGCAATTTCATCCACATAGCCTAGCAGCAGGCCGGGCGCACGCCGTATTATGGCCTGCCGCGCCGCTTCCACCTCGTGCCCGCAATGGCGGAGCGGCAGGCACATGGCTTGCGGCAGGTCCGCGCCCGCGCGGGCGGCAAACGCCGCGCCCATGCCGAATTCGCTGGCCTCATCGTTAGGGAACAGGCTTTCAGCCGGTGCGCCTTCGGCGAAGACCAGATCGTGCTTGGCCAGGCCGAGATGGTAATAATGCACGCACTCCACGGCCTCTGCCTGGGTGATGTTGAGGCCATTGACGAGATGCCGCGCCTGGATCAGCACATCGCCAAATGCGAAGGCGTGGCCGGGGGAGACGTAAAGATCGGCCATGGGCAGATTCTCGCCCAGCGCGCCCGCCTTGATGCAGATGGGCAGAGCCAGCTTGTTGCCCGCGATAAACCGCCCGTCATAGGCCTGGTGGCCGAGGTAAAGCAGCTTTTGCGTGCCGCTGGCGGTGACCACCTCATCCCCTTCGGCCAGCGCCTGCACGGGCACTTGGCACACCGCGCCGCCACGCAGCGCTGCGATGCGCGTACCAGCGGCGAAACAGGTTGCTGGGACGCCTGTCCCCCCGCCTGATTGCACGATCAGCGTTAACGGATCGCTCAACGGGGTTAGCGGGTTGGCGTACGATGTGTCGGACGCCAGAAAATCCTGCATCGTTACGCTGTAAGTGCCCGCCTGCAGATCAACCGTGCCGGTCTGCCACGCCCCATCGAGGTTACCAGCAGCCGTGGTGAAGGTGGAATAAGATGAAGAGCTGATCTCGATGCGGGCAACGTCTCCGGCATTCACCTTGTTGCTGTAGACATTAATCCCGTTTGTGGTGGTAACACCGTTCTGCACTGTGGTGGTGAGCGTGCGGTTCTCGCCGGTCCAGGCGAAATTGAGCACCTCATCTGTGGTCGTAACAACATTACCGCTTGTGCCCGCCTGGTTACCCAGAGCGATAAAAGTGCCGCCAGTGGCGATTGTGCCAACAACGGGCGAGAAGGGAATGGCCAAACCATCGACAAGAGACGCCGAGCTGTTGATGGTGAGCAGCGCCGGGTTGCTGGCCGTGGCATCGGAACCCGCCAGATTATAGGTGAGGGAGTTAACATATTGCGGTGGCTGCTGCCCCGATGTGCCGCTCACCCCGCCCAGCCCGTCCACGGCAGCGGCATTGCTTTGGCCGCCATAATTGGGGTTGAGCAATTGCACCGGCGCGGAAATGGTGCCGCCGGTGATGGTTTCGCCAAGTATGTTGGGCGAGTTGGCGCCATTGGCGGCAACAATGCCGTTGCTGATGGTGCCGCCGCTAATTCCGCCAGCGGTGAGTGTGGCGTTGACGATAAGGCCGCTCGTCTCTGTCGTGCCGCCGGTGATGAGCCAGGAGCTGCTGCCGCTGGCGGTGAAACCGCCGACAATGCCGTCAGTAATCGTGCCCGTGGTGACGGTGCCCGCGGATAAAGTGCCATCGTTGAGCACGCCGCCGCTAAGCTCAGAGGCGCTGACCGCGGTATCGGTATCGCTGGCGCCCTGCAACGTGCCGCCCATGACAATGCCGCTGCTGAGCGTAATATTGGTGACGGTGGCCCCCGCGAGGGTGCCGCTGGTGATGGTGCCGCCCAGCAGCGTGCCGTTAGACACATCGGCCCCGGAGATGGTAACGCCGGTGATGGTGCCGCCATTGGCGGTGAGGGTTCCCGCCGCGCTGGAAATGGTGCCGCCAATGACACTGCCCTGCGAAATGGTGCCGGTGTTGCTGGTGGTCGGGCTGGCGGCTGTCATATACAGGTCGAATGTCTTGGCGCCGCCGCTATTCGCCTCGGTCACCTGGAACCAGGTGACACCGCCAGAGGCATTCAGCGGCAGATTTTGGATCTGCATGGCCCCCACCGGCTCGGCACCGCCAGCCGCCGCCGCCGTATAACCGCCGCCAGCCAGCGTCTCGATGGCCCAATTCTGCCAAAGGCCTGGCCCCGTATCGCTTTGCAGAGTCACCACGGTAAAGCTGGGGTGCCCGCCCGTATCGGAGGTCATGATACCAAGCTCGATCGTGCTGTTGGCAGACAGAACGACACCGGCATTGGTGCCGTCGCTGGCGGCGAAGTCGAGGACGATATTGTCGCTGCTCAGCCCGGCGGGGATGGCGTAGGTTCCACTTGGCGGCGTGATGATATTGTTGATCGCGGGGGTGGTGTAGCCCGTGGGCTGATCGTTCGGCCCGAAAATCGTGAGGCTGAGCGCTGGCACATCCGTCGACGTGCCTGGCTCGGCAAGTGAGATGAGCGGGCCGCCTGAGGTATAGGCCGCCGTTTGCGCGTCTGAATAGCCATAGCCGTAGGAATTGGAGTTATCGCCGATAACCGCCGCGTAAGAGTTATAGTATTGAGATACCGTTGGATGCGCGACGAGGCTCTGGCCAAACGCCTCGGCGGGGTCCCAATTATAGCTCTGGTTGAGGTCGATTGTACTGTTGGCCAGGGTTGTGCCGCCAAGCTGGGCATTGATGGGCTGCCCCGTGGACCCGAAATAACCGGCATTGAACCCAACCAGGAGCTCGCGCAGTACCGCCCCCCATTGGTTGTTGGCACCGGTATTCATGGTCTCGAACGGCACCGAGGTAATCGTGGTCTGGCCGTTTACAAGCGTGGTGGAGATACTCGCATAAATATCGGCCGTGCCATTGGTCTCGTAAATGCTGTTTTCGAGCTGTTGCGGCGTGAGCGCGATTGTGCCCTTGATTTCGCTGGATGAAAGCGGCTCCAGCAGGAATAAATTACTGGCTGTGTCCCACACAAGATCATAAGCGTAATAGCCGGCGTTATGGTAGGTTCCACCGGAATCCGCGGCGCCGTCGAAGAAACCCGAGAGCGTGATGCCGCTGCTCTGCGTGCCTTCCAGGCTGCTGACGTAATTGACCCAGTCGCTCGGCGCGCTGGGCGGCACCGCCATCTGGAACGTGCCGTTCAGCGGACCGGAACTGTAGGTGGAAATGCTTGAGCCAGCCGATGTGAGGCCACTGACAATGGATGCCCCGCTGACATTATAGCCTGAGCTGGCCGTGCTGCCATTGCTGTAGCTTACGCCAAGCGCCATTGGCAGGCCATATTCCACCACCGAGGTCAGGTTGCCCGCATCATAAGCCGTGCCGGTCAAGTTGGCTTCTATCGAGTCGTATCCAAAATTATATTGCGTTGCGCTCTGCGCGTTAATCTGGCTCTGCAGGGTAATGATGTTAGAGAGCGACTCGTTCGTGGCCGAGCTTTCGACGATCACATAAATTTTACCGCTGGCAAACGAACCAGGCAACGAAATCGTATCGGCGGCCGTGCCGGTCAGGCTGCTATCGATGTTCACCGGGGTTCCGCCGGTCACTGTGCCGTCTATGGCGAGCGTTGCCCAGTCGCTGGAACCAGCGAGATTCACGGCGGCTGTCGAGGCCGCATCGAAAGCAACAACATAAACGGCGGAGAACCCCGTGCCGTTGGTCTTCAATTCATCGAGCAATGTGCTGCTAAGTGTGACATCCAAAGCCGTCGTCATGATTCCGCACCGTGCCCGTTATATGGTTGAATAAGCCCCGCGGCCACCGCCACGGCGGATAGTAAATGGCAAAAATCCATGCTTGACAATACACCTGCCCCCGAGGGGGCTTGGCTGCACAAGGTGAACAACACCCATGAAAACGGTGGTTCATTGCAAAAATGAAGTTAAATGGCACGTTATCCCGCAACCGCGGACCAAGCTATATTATAGCCTAGCCAGCATGTGCATACGCGCCTGGAGCGCACCCAAAGCGTACCGAAAAAGGAACGAAATTGCCGGGAATATACATGAATTGCAACAACAACCAGGAAAACACCAGCTGCATAATTATGTTAATGAAATAATTTGTATAATATTATAAAATCTTCTTCGTATCTTGTTCCATAATTATCCGTAATCATTTTGCCGCCACGTTAGATGGCAATCACCGGCTCGCGCGCCGCGCTTCCACCACCAACGCGGGGGCCGCCCGGATATTATAACACAAATTTAACCTTCCGACAAACGCCGCCAGCCAGGCCGCCGCGGCACCTTTTCAGCCTTCTTGACCTATATCAATGCACCGGCCGCCTGCTCTGGGGAATCACTCTATTCCAAAGTAATTTTCAGGGAAGTTTCATGCCCAAGGTCACTTACATAGAACACGGCGGCGCCTCGCATGAGGCCGAAATTGCCGTTGGCGAGAATGTCATGCGTGGCGCGCTCTATAATAATGTTCCCGGCATTGCGGGGGAATGCGGTGGCGCGCTTTCCTGCGCTACCTGCCGCTGCTTTGTTGATGATGCCTGGGTGGCAAGGGTTGGCGGGCCGGCCACGCATGAGGAGCGCGAATTGCTTGAAGCGGCCGCCAGCCTGGACACCGATGAAGGGCCGGCGCGGCGCAATGTCAGGCTTTCTTGCCAGATCAGCATGACCGATGATCTCGACGGCCTTGTGGTGCGCTTGCCCGCGAAGCAATACGCCTGACAACAACGAGCATAAAGAGCACGCATCATGACCATAGATCCCGCCCATCCGGTGCCGCCGGTTCTGCCCCGTTATGCGGGACCAAACCAGATTCCGCCACATATTCCCAAAGGGCTGATCCGCTCCATCGGGCTGACCACGGGGGCTGAATTTCTGGCGTCTCCGCACGATTTTATGGCCAAACTGCACGAGAAACAGCCGCCGATTTTTTACGACGTGAATGATTTTTGCAATGCCTGGCAGATTATCAAGCACGAGGATGCCTTATTCGCGCTGCGTCATCCTGAATATTTCTCCAACGAGGGCGCAACGCCGTTTCCGCGGGATCCGGATGATTATTTCTACTTCATTCCCATAGAGATTGACCCACCTCAGCACCGGAAATACCGCAATATCGTCGACCCCTTATTCTCCCCCCAAGGGGTTCTCAGGCTCGAAGGGCTGATCCGCCAGCGGGCCAGGGATTTGCTCGATCAGTTCGCCGGTACAGGCGAATGCGAGTTCACCACCGCGTTTGGCAGGCCATTGCCGGTCTCGGTGTTTCTGGACATTATGGGCCTGCCTCAGGACATGCGGGATACGTTCGTGCAATGGGCCGTCGACCTGCTGCATTCGCAGGATCGCGAGACCATGGGCAAGGCCATGCGGCTGATCTCGGCCTATATAAAGCAGGCGATCGCCGAAAAGAGAGCCAAGCCGGATGACGGCGTGGTAAGCCGCATCGCCCATGCGGCACCCGATGGTATACCGCTAAGCGATAAGGAGGTTTTTGGCTTCGTCATCTTCCTCTTCATTGGCGGCCTTGATACGGTGTTCGCCACGCTTAACAATATCTGGCTATGGCTGGCCCAGAACCCTGAGCGGTGCCAGGAAATCATCAACCGCCCCCAAGACATCAACGCCATCGTCGAGGAACTTCTGCGCCGCTGGTCGGTTACCTTCTCTGGCCGGGTGGTGGCAAAGGACGTGGAGCTGCGCGGCGTGAAAATGAAGGCCGGCGACAGGGTAACCAGTATTCTGCCGGCCTGTAATTTCGATCCCGAGGTCTTCCCCGATCCCCTGAAAGTCGATTTCGACCGCCCGCGCAAAACAATTCTGGCCTTTACCGTCGGCGTTCATAGCTGCATGGGGGGGCATCTGGCCCGGCTCGAGGTTAAAATCGCTTTGCAGGAATGGCTGAGCCGGATTCCTCAATTCGCGGTCAAACCGGGCAGAAAAATCGAGTACCGGCCGGGCGGTGTTGTCGGCCCCAAATATCTTCCGCTAGTTTGGTAGGCCATGGCCGCGCATGCGGAATGGCATCGCATCATTTGATCTAAATCATGCCATTCCGCGCGTTTGGATGTTAAAAACCGACATAGAGACGGTAATTCAGTCTGCCAGGAAACCAGGCACGCATAACCGGCCAGTTTGATTGATATGTGTAATTTTTGGAGGAACCATCGATGCAAATGAACGATATGGTGATTATCAGCACGGATGACCATGTATGCGAGCCGCCCAACCTGTTTGACAACCAGCTCTCCGGCGAATTGCTGGCCAGCGCCCCCAAGAACAAAACCGACAAAAACGGCAATAATTACTGGGAATACCAGGGCCATATGCGCGGCCTTATCGGGTTGAACGCGGTTGTGGGGCGGCCGTTTGAGGAATATGGCATGGAGCCAAGCTCCTTCAGCCAGCTCCGCAAGGGGTGCTACGATGTGCATGCGCGCATCGATGATATGGATGTCAACGGCATTGCCGCCTCTATGTGCTTTGGCAACTCCATCGCGTTCGATGGCCAGACTTTCCACAAGGCGCCGGACAAGAAGCTCGCCCTGCGCCACATGCAGGCTTATAATGACTGGCATTACGAGGAATGGTGCATGGCCTATCCGGGCCGCTTCATTCCCATCGGCGTGCTGCCCACTTGGGATATTGACGCGACGGTTGCGGAAATTCACCGGCTTGCCAAAAAGGGCTTCCGCACCGTCGCCATGAACGAGAACCCGACGGTGCAGGGGCTGCCCAGCATCCATAACGATTACTGGGCGCCGTTTTTCAAAGCCATTAACGATACCGACATGACCATCGCCCTGCATATTGGCAGCGGCAACCCCGCCCCCCATGCGTCGATGGAATCGCCCATCGAAGCCTGGATTTCCACCATGCCGCTCTCCGTGGCACAGGGGCTGGCGGATTGGACGCAGTTGAAAGCGCTGCTTGACTACCCCGCCATGCGCATCGCCATTTCCGAAGGCAGCATCGGCTGGGTTCCCTACCTTATGGAACGCGCCGATTTCTCGAACTGGCGCCACAAGGTTTGGACCCATTCCCGCCTGCAGAACGTCAAGCCGAGCGAGATCATCAAACGCCACTTTCTGCACTGCTTCCTGCACGACCCGTACGGGCTTCGGAATTTACAGGAGATTGGCGAGGACATGGTGGCATACGAAGTCGACTACCCGCATTCCGACGCGCTATGGCCCGACGCGCCGGAGCATTTATGGGAGTCTGCGAAGCATCTCACCGATCTGCAGATCGACAAGATCACCCATCTCAACGCGATCCGCTTTTTCCGCTTCGATGATATGTTCAAGCATTACAAGCGCGAGGCACTGACAGTTGGGGCGCTGCGCGCCAAGGCGAAAGCCAAGGGGGTGGATACCACACCCAAATCCTCGGGCGGGCTGCGCCCCGTGGAAGATCTGCGCCCCGTAACCTCGGGCGACATCATCGCCATGTCGCGCAAGACGGCCGATGAGCGCATGGCGGCTGAATAAGCCACCAAATAGTCTGCCCGGTGCATTCAATTCAGCAAGAATTTCTTGCTGACTGGCGCACCGGGCATGTCATGCAAATTCACCAAGCCGCCGCCATGGCGGGCCTGGATACAGGCTTTACGGCTTCATCCGGTAGCCGGTGCGGAATATCCACCAGATTACGGCAAGACAGGCCACCATGAACAAGCCGGTGAACGCAAGGCTGAGCCCCACCCCAACCTCGCCAACGCCGTAAAAACTCCAGCGGAAACCGCTGACCAGATACACAACGGGGTTGAGCATATTCACGGTGCGCCAGGGCTGCGGCAGCATATCAACCGCATAAAACGCGCCACCCAGGAAGGTGAGCGGGGTTACCACCAGCGCGGGAATAATGGCGAGCTGCTCGAAATTTTGCGCCCAGATGCCGATGATGAAGCCAAACAGGCTGAAGGAAATTGCCGTAAGCAGCATAAAGGCAACCATCCAGCAGGGGTGCAAAATATGCAGCGGGGTGAAGAAGGTGGCCGTGCCAAGGATAATCAGCGCCAATATAACCGATTTGGTGGCCGCCGCCCCAACATAGGCCAGCACAGTCTCCATGGCGGAAAGCGGCGCGGCCAGAATTTCGTAGACAGTCTTGGAGAAAATCGGGAAATAGATGCCAATCGAGGCATTGCCGATGCTCTGCGTGAGCAGTGTGAGCATGATGAGGCCTGGCACAATGAAGGCCCCATACCCAACCCCGCCCACATGCTGGATGCGCGAGCCGATGGCGCCGCCGAACACCACGAAATACAGCACGGTGGTAACAACCGGTGTGGCGATGCTCTGCCAGAAGGTGCGGCGCATACGCGCCATCTCTGCCCGGTAGATCGTCCACACGCCGGTAACATTCAGCCAGGCCACGCTCATGGCGCAGGCTCCACCAGGCTGACGAAAATATCCTCAAGCGAGCTGCGGCTGGTGTCCAGGTCCTTGAAATCGATGCCAAGCTCCGCCATGCGGCGAAGCAATGCCGGAACGCCGGTATCCTCGGCATTGGCATCAAAACCATAGACAAGAACATGGCCGTCATCTGCTAGCTCCAGCTTCCACGGCGCCAATTCAGCGGGAATGGCCCCGAGCGGATGGTGCAGCACAAGGGTCAAGCGGCGGCGGCCGAGCTTGCGCATCAGCGCCTCCGTCTCCTCCACCAGCAAAATCCGCCCCTGCGCAATAACCCCCACACGGTCGGCCATTTCCTCCGCCTCTTCAATGTAATGGGTTGTCAGAATGACGGTGACCCCCTTATCCCGCAAGCGGCGCACCAGCGCCCACATGTCGCGCCGCAGGCTGACATCCACGCCAGCCGTGGGTTCATCCAGAAACAGGATTTTTGGCTCATGGCTGAGCGCCTTGGCAATCATCACGCGGCGCTTCATGCCGCCGGACAGCTCAATCACCCGCCGGTCGCGCTTGTCCCATAACGAAAGGTCGCGCAGCAGGTGCTCGATATAGGCCGGGTCTGGCCGGCAGCCATATAGCCCGCGGCTGAAACTGACCGTATTCCAGACCGTAGCGAAAATATCGAGTGAAATCTCCTGCGGCACCAGCCCGATCAGCCCGCGCGCGGCGCGGTAGTCCCGGACAATATCGTGCCCGTCCACCAGTACTTGCCCCGCGCTCATGCCCACCGTGCCGCAGATAATGCTGATCAGCGTCGTCTTGCCGGCGCCATTGGGTCCGAGCAGGGCAAAAATTTCCTGCCGGTTGATCGTAAGGTCAACATTATCAAGGGCGATCAGGCCTGATTGATAAGCTTTACGAAGCGCTGAGACAGAAATAATCGGGTGCATATCAGGACTCGGCAAATGTTTGAGGTGGCAGGCTTTATCTACCCCGGCAAGATGCCGCCATATCAGGCATGACAATCCCCGCCTGACAACCCCGCGCGCTCCTGATACTGTTTTTGCACCGCCCCCTGCATCGTCGGCGGGTGCCGCTAAAGCAGGGGCCGATTGCCAGCTTGTTCAGCTCCTCAATCGCCATCGCCCTCGTCGTCATCATCGTGGTGATGGTCCCAGTATCCCTGTGGCGGGTAATAGGCAGGTGGCGGAGCGTAAGCCGGCTGCGGCGCGTAATAATAGGCCGGCGGCGGCGGCGGCGGTGGGGGCTGGTAATAGGCCGGGCCGCCAAAGCCGAAAATTACACGCGGCCCGCCCCAGCCATCACCATCGGCCCGGGCAGCCTGGGTGCTGCCGATGAGAAGCGCGGCGATGGCAGCGGCGCCAAAAGCGGATTTGAGTCTCATGGTCATCTCCCGCACCCTGGCCAGACATTCCGGCCTTATTGGGTACGCTGAGCATTTATCTCCCGGAATGTGCCAAAAGCGGGCGAAGTTTGCGCCAAAAAGGTGGCGGAGGCGGTGGTGGATGAAATGTAATCCGCGGGCCAAGGCGCGGGATGATACCAGCGGTCATGCTCAATGACCGTTGGTATTAGGCTGGTATTAGGGCCGGCCGCTTATCAAGCGGGCATGGATGCACCTACTGGGCACGAGGAGGAGGATTGCTGGTCCCGCTGGCTCGGCCAGGGGCGGGATGGCGGCGATGCCGCCATGCGGGCGCGGATGGAGGCTGAAACCGCCGCCTATGCCGCGCGGGTACTCGGTTTTGTGCCGGCACCGCCGGGCGAGATGCTGGATATTGGCAGTGGAGATGGGTTGATGGGCTGGGCGGCCTTATCGCGCTGGCCGGATGTGTTTGTGACGATGACCGATATTTCCCCTGCCCTGCTGGCCCAGGCACGGGCAAAGGCCGCGCGGCTTGGCGTTGCGGCGCAATGCCGGTTTGTGCGGGCCGGTGCGGAAACGCTGGGTGGCATTGCCGATGCCTCGCAGGATGTGGTGACCAGCCGCTCGGCCCTGGCCTATGTGGCTGATAAGCCTGCGGCATTCCGCGCGGCATACAGGGTGCTGCGGCCTGGCGGGATAATGGCCATCGCCGAGCCGCTGTTCCGGGAGGAAGCGCTATCCGCCTGCCTGCTGCGCGAGGCCGCGGCGCAAACCGCCGATCCGCTACTGGCGCTGCTGTATAAATGGAAGGCCGCGCAATTCCCCGGCACGCGTGACGCCATGGAGGCCAGCCCCCTGGCCAATTACACCGAGCGCGAGCTGCTGGGATTCGCCAAGCAGGCCGGGTTTCGCGGCGCGCATCTGGAACTGCATATTGATGAGCGCGAGGTGCCGCCGCGCGGCTGGGAAGCATTTTGCGCGGCATCGCCGCACCCTTTGGCGCCGTGTTTGGCGGATATATTGGCCAGAGATTTCTCCCGCGCGGAGCGGGAGATTTTTGAAGCGGCGATACGCCCTGGCATCGAGGCCGGGCAATTTGGCACGGCCAGCCGCATGGTTTATTTATACGCGCACAAACCATGAAAAACGCGCGCCGCGCCCCCCGAAGCCGATGATATGATTGTTACAAAAATAAATTCCGCCCCGATATGCGGCTGGAATTGATTCAGATCATCGTTCAGCCGGCACGTTGCAAATATCATTTTCCACAACCGGACGGCGAGTATGTGCCGGAAGAACGTATTGCAACAGGAGAGCCGGGCGTGACAGCTAAAACATTCCGCCGGATGATTATAACCGCATCTTTATGCGCGGGCACGCTGGCGGCCCCGCAGGCCAAGGCGATTCCGGCTTTTGCCGCGCAGACGGGCGAGCCGTGCTCGGCCTGCCATATCGGGTTTCCGCAGCTCACCGCCTATGGCCGTTTGTTTAAGCTGCAAGGTTATGTGGCGGGCGGCCATACGCCCACCTTCAAAAATCTCGCCGCGATGATTCAGGCGGGCTATACTTACCTGGGCAAGAGCGTTCCTGGCGGGCTGGCACCGGATTATCCGGATAACAACGCCGTCTCGGCGCAGCAGATAAGCCTGTTTTACGGCGGCGCGCTTTATGCGCCCATTGGGCTGGGGGCCTTTGTACAGGGCACGTTTGATGGTGTAGCGCATCAGTTCCACTGGGATAATCTCGATATCCGCCTGGCACGGCCGGCACAGGCTTTTGGTATGCCGCTTTATTATGGCTTTACCTTCAACAACAACCCTGGCGTGACCGATTTGTGGAATACGCCGCCAGCCTGGGGGTATCCGTATATTGCCGATGAGCTTGGCGTGGGCAACGCCGCGGGAGTGCAACTGAGCTCGCTGGGGCAAAGCGTGTATGGCGCGGGGGCTTATGCCGCGCTTAACATTACGCCTTCGAACATGCTGTACGCCGAGATGGATTTGTACGAGCCTGTACCCAACCACACCGCCTACGCGCTGGGGGTGGGACCGGAAGTGCCGATTAGCGGTGTTATACCGTATTGGCGCATAGCCTTGCAGCATAGCTGGGGTGCCAGCTCGCTGGAGGTTGGCGCGCTGGGGCTTATCGATAACCCCTACCCTGCCGGCTACATGCACGGGCCAAGCGACCAGATTGTGGATGTGGGGCTGGATTCGCAGTTTCAGTGGATCACGCTCAACCACGCGCTCTCGCTGCAGGCGCTTTATGTGCATGAAACCCAGCATTGGGATGCCAGCTACGCGCTGGGCCAGGCCAGCAACCCCACGGACCGGCTGGATGAGGTGACGCTGACGGCTTCTTACCTGTATAAGCAATGGCTGGGCTTTACTGAAAGTTACACGGGTATTACGGGCAATGCCGACCCGGCGCTGTATGCGCCAGCACCAGTTGCCGGCAGCGCCAATGGCAAGCCAAACACCACTAGCTTTACCACCGAGCTTGATTATTACCCCTGGAATGATGGCGGCCCGGCTTTTTTTCCCTGGATGAACGCCAAGTTTTTTGTTGAGAATACGTATTACCCGGTATTTAACGGGCTGGCGCATAATTACGATGGGTATGGGCGCAATGCCAGCGGCAATGATGTGCTGTTTGCCGGAATTTGGCTGGTCTTTTAACCAATGGAGAAAGACATGACAATGATACGGAATATCGCGCTGGCGGCACTGCTGGCACAGCTTGCCAGTGTTGGCGCGGCACAGGCGGCGGGCAGTGTTAGCGCGGGCGCGCAAGTATACGCCAACCAGTGCGCCATGTGCCATTCCAACCAGCCGGGTGGGCAGGGCATTGGTCCCAGCCTGGCCGGTGTGTATGGCAAGCCCGCCGCCTCGCAGGCCGGGTATGATTTTTCTCCGGCGCTGAAGGCCGCGCATCTCATCTGGAATGATGCCACGCTGAACAAATTCCTCGCGGCACCGCAAGCAACCGTACCGGGCACCAAAATGCCCTATGCGGGGCTGACCAACGCGGCCCAGCGCGCCAATGTGATCGCGTATCTGGCCTCCATCGCCAACCCCTAGGTCCCGGCTCTGAAATCCGTTGGATTTCAGAGCCATCACACTAGATCGTTTTGAAAAAACCGCGCATGTTTCGTGCCCAGATGAGGCTGGGGCGGCAAGAGCCGGGGTAATCCACCCTGTATGCGGAGAGCCGCCGCAATGCGGGAGGGGGCCATGGCGGCAAGTTTGGCGGGTTTTCAAGCAGTACAGGATTATTGGCTTGATGCGTGGCAGCGTTCTATTCTGGCACTGGATGTGCTGCGTGAGCGGGGCAATATTTTCCTGGAGCAGAGCGCCAAGGAAGTTCCCCATGCCCTCACCTTCATGGCCGAGCTGGTGGCCGATGGGCGGAAACTGCCGCGCCCGGTGAATTATGCGCTGGTGCGCATTGTGCCGCCAGAGGGCGCCATGATTGACCCGGCGAAGACGCCCATTATCGTGGTGGACCCGCGCGCCGGGCATGGGCCAGGCATTGGTGGGATGAAGCAGGACAGCCAGATTGGCATGGCGCTGGCGGCGGGGCATGCGTGCTATTTTGTTGGGTTTTTGCCCAAACCAATACCCGGCCAGACCGTGGAGGATGTATGCTTGGCCGAGGCGCATTTTACCGGGGAGGTGGCCAGGCTGCACCCCGAAGCCGAGGGCAAGCCCATGGTCATCGCCAACTGCCAGGCTGGCTGGCAGATTATGATGATGGCGGCCATGCGGCCTGGGCTGACCGGGCCCATTATGCTGGCGGGATCGCCACTTTCATACTGGGCGGGCGTGCGGGGCAAAAACCCTATGCGTTACCTGGGCGGCATGCTGGGCGGCACATGGCTGACGGCGTTGGCCGGGGATTTGGGCAATGGTATTTTCGACGGCGCGAATCTCGTCGCCAATTTCGAGGCTCTGAATCTGGCGAATACTTATTGGACCAAGCCGTTTAACCTGTATGCGAACGTGGATAAGGAACGGGAGCGATTCCTGGATTTCGAAACCTGGTGGGGCAGCCCTGTTCTGCTCAATGCCGAAGAAATGCTGTGGATCGCGCAGAACCTTTTCATCGGTAACAGGCTTTCCACAGGGCAATTGCGCGATACGGATGGCGTGCGGATTGACTTGCGGAATATAAAGGCGCCGATCGTGGTGTTCTGCTCATGGGGCGACAACATTACGCCACCGCAGCAGGCTTTGGGCTGGATCCTCGATTTATACGAGCATGACCAAGAGATTTTGGAGAACGGCCAGACGATTATCTACACGATGCACCAGACGATCGGGCATCTGGGCATTTTTGTTTCCGGCAAGGTGGCCACAAAGGAACATGGCGAGTTTGTTTCTGCCATGGAGCTGATAGATGTGACGCCGCCCGGATTATACGAGGCGGTTATTAGCGATGTTGATGAAACGACCGAAAACCAGGAGTTGATAAACGGGAAATACCTGCTCCGGCTTGAGGCGCGCACACTGGATGATCTTCGCGCGCTGGGCGGTAATGATCTGGACGATGAGCGGCGCTTTGCCGCGGTTTCGGCTATATCCGGCGTCAATCTGGGGCTTTACCGTACATTGATGGCCCCTGTTGTAAAGGCCATGGCCAATGAGCCGATGGCCAGGGCGCTGCGCAACATGCACCCCAACCGGCTCCGGTTTTCGATGTTCTCTGACAAAAATCCGTTCATGCAGCCGGTGAAAATACTCGCCGGTGCCGTGCGTGCCGGGCGCAAGCCGGTTGACGCCGGTAATCCGCTGGTCACGGTGCGGGAGGCCGCCTCGGCGCTTATCACATTATCGCTGCAAATAGCCAATGAATACCGTGACGCGATGATGGAGACCGTGTTCCTGCAAACCTATGGCTCGCCCGTCTTGCAGGCGCTAGCCGGGTTGCAGGCCGAGCCCGGCAAGCAGCCGCGGCAGATCGAGCGCGATTTGGTCAGGGAACAGAATATCGCGCGGCTGCGTGCGGAGCTGGAACAGAAATTCGAGGCTGGCGGGGTGGAGGAAGCGCTGGCGCGCGCATTTTATTACATCCGCACCAACACAGGCATTGTGGATGAGCGCGGCTTTACGGTCATCCAGCAGATAAGGGCGGCACGCCCCGCCGGCAAACACCTCAGCCTGGCGCGATTGAAGCAATTGATGAGGGAACAATATCTGCTCATCCGCTTGGATGAGCAGCGGGCCGTGAATGCACTTCCAAAACTACTGGTGACTGACCCGGAAGAAATAAACGCAGCACTGATGGCACTGCGTCAGATTCTGACCGCGCCAGGCCCATTAACCACCGCGGAGAAGAAGCGCTTGGCGCATATCGAGAAATTATTTGGCGCAACAGGCCGTGCCGCGCGGGTGAAAGGTGCGGGCACGGCAGCACCGAAAACCAAAGCATAAGGAGGCAACATGAATATATCAAACGCCGCCAAACATCTTGGGCCGATGTTTGAACAGATTGCCGCTGATGGGCAACTGGCGCTGGACGAGCTACGCCTGCCACACGGTGCGCAAGTGCTTGATGTTGGCACGGGCGTAGGAAATTTTGCCATTTTTCTGGCGCTGCGGGGCTTTGATGTGCTGACCGGAGAGCCGGACACTGACACGACCCGCTATGCGCGCCAAGATTGGGCGGGCAATGCCGCCGCCGTGGGTGTTGAGCGAGGCATCCGGTTCCAGCATTTCAACGCCGCGCATATGCCCTTCGAGGACGGCAGATTCGCGGCGGTGTTTTTTTACGGCGTGCTGCATCATATTGACGAGACAGCGCGGAAAGATGTGTTCCGTGAGGCGTTGCGCGTGGCGCGCCCGGGCGGCGCGGTGGTGTTTTTTGAGCCGAACCCGGAAACGCTGAAACAAATATGGGTGAATGATCCTGGCCATCCGGTTCCCGCCGACCCTGCCTGCTATAAGGGCAATCTGCCGGTAAAGGCGATGAGGCTGCAAGGCCGCCGGATGGATATTTCGCTCTACCGTGCGGGATAAGGCGCACGCCAGCCGCGCCTTATTGCCCGCCAAGTTTCTGGCGCACCCCCTGGTCTGGATCGGCCGATCCAGAGAATGGCTCGCTTTGCAGCGCATTGGGCACCATGCTGGCATTGGGGAGCTGCTGCTGCATATCCTCGGTCAGGTCCAGCGCCTGCTGCTGCGTGCGGATGACGTGCGGCGTTATGAGCACCAGCAATTCCTCGCGCGTGCGGTTATTGTTCTGTGTGCCAAACACGCCGCCCAGAAGCGGAATATTCTTGATCCACGGCAGGCCGGAATTTTGTTGTGAATCATTATCAGATATCAGCCCGGCGAGACCAATGGTCTGCCCATCTTGGATGGCGATGCGCGAGGTGATTTCGCGCTGCGTGAAAGTAGGAGAGTTGAGCCCTTTTGTAGTGACCGCGGGAGAAACGCCGCTCACGATCTGGTCGATATCCATGGTTACCAGCCCAGCGCTGCCCACATGCGGCGTGACACGCAGGATAATGCCTGTTTGCTGATAGTTGATGGAGTTGATAACCGGCGAGCTTGACGTGCTTATATCCTGTGAGGTCTGGCTGAGATAGGGAACCAGGTCGCCCACCTGCAGGCTTGCCGTCTGGTTGTTCAACACCATTAGCTCGGGCGCCGAGAGCACGCGCACTTTGGTGACAGCTTGCAACGCGGAAATGGCGAGAGGTGCTGCATTAGAGCCATTGCCAGAGAGTACAAAACCCGGGAAACTCGTCGCCAGCGCGCTGGTGGTGGCATTGCTCAGCACGGCATTGATATCGCCGGATTTGAAGAAATATTGCGTGCCATATTGCAGTGCGCCGGTCAGGTCCACCTCGGCGATTGTGGCGTCGATCTGCACTTCCAGCGGCTGAATGTCGATCTTGGCGAGCATGCCGCTAATCTGGCCGTCCTCCTGCGCCGTGGCGTAGATGAGCAGCGCGTTATTCTGCGTATCCGGAATGATACGAATACCGGAGCTGGCGTTGCCGCCGCCGGTGGAGGAAAGCGGGCCGAGCAAGGCGCTGGCGCTGCTGGCCGAGTCTGGCGGCGCGGCTGAGCTGGCACTGCTATTATCCGTGCCGCTGGCCAGACTGGTGCTGCTGGTGAGTGACGTGCCGCCGGCAAGAGAATTACCGCCCGTGAGCGAACTGCCCATGCCGCTGGTGCTATTGCCCATCATGTTGTCCGATTGGTCCGGCGTGGAAGATTGCTTTGCCGCGGGCGTGGGCTGGGCGGTTACATCGTTGGGCGTGAAGGCTTGCTGCAACAGGTAAGCGGCATCGTTGGCACGGGCATTGCGCAGGTAATAAACATGCCAATGCCGCACGGTTTCACGCTGCACCTGGTTAAGCACGGAATAAACACGCGAGGCATCATCCAGCTCACTCTGGTTGCGGGCGATGACCAGCACGCCGCTAATGCGCGTGAGCGGCACAACGGAGACATTGCTTGCCACCTTACTATCGGTTTGCTTCACCAGGGCCTGCTTCAAGGCCGTGGCGAAATCCTGCGCGTCGCCATCGGCGACCGGAAATACTTCGTAGGATTGACCCGCCAGCTCATCGACATCGAAAGCCTGGGCGAGCGCGACAAGCGCCTCGCGCGTTGCGGGATCTCCCTGGATGATGAGCGCGTTGCTGTTGGGGGCGGCGATAACGGCCCCGCCCTTGGCGACATAAGGCTGCAATACAGTGGCAAGCTGCTGCGCGGAGGTATAGTGGAGCTGCAGCACCGTGCCACCGCCCAAATCGGGCGCACTGGCGATGTTGGGTGTGCTATCGGCTTGGCTGACGGACATGACGCGGTAGATGCCATTGCTTTGTACCAGCGTGGCGTTGTTTTGCGCCAGCAACGTCTGCAATGTAGGGATAAGCTGGGCACGGGTAAGGGGCACCACCGTGCGCAGCGTGGCCGTGCCGGTCACGGATGGATCGATTGTATAATTAACGTGTAATATGCCGCCCAGAATCTGGCTGGTGATGGTGCGTATGTCGGTATCGGCGAAGTCGAAGGAGATGTCGCCATTGGCGCTTACCCCGGTGGGTGGCGCAGCATTAGTGGCGGATGGTGCTTGCACCCCGTAGCTGGCACTTGGCAAAGGCGGCGAGGCCGGGTTTGCCACGGCGCCATTAACCTGGGCTCCCGGGAAAGGCTGCGGGATGGAAGGCCCGGGCGCTGACTGAAGAATCGGCGCCCCCGTGCGTGAAAGCGCCGGCGGTGGCGGTATATGGCAGGAGGCCAGAAGCAGCAGGCCAGACAGCGGCAGATATTTCTTATGGCGCATTCATTGGTACTTCATCGTCAAAACTGGAGCCGTTATTGGCGGGCATGATGCCAGGGGGATCGTCACCGGCCGCATCCGCGCCGGAAGCTGATTTGAATTGCGGGCGCAAGGTCAGTTTACCTTCAGGGCCAAGCACCACGACGCTGCCCGGTGAAATCTGTAGTACACGGTAACCGCTGATTATACCGTTGGCCGCCACAATTTGGGGCTTCTGCCCATCGGGCGTGAAAATGGCAAGGCGCTGACCACCAATAATCATGATTGCCGAAAGCCGCGGCAGGCTTGTACTGGTACTGCTGCCCGGCTGGGCTGGCGGGCGCCTGTCCGGCTCGAAGAGCGGGCGGGCCAGGCAGATATCCGCCCATTGGCGGACGGCCCGAACCTCCATGCCGCCAGCCCCGGCGCGCGGCAGCACAACCGGGCGTAACTGGCGCAAATCGCCCGGCCCCGGCAGCAGCCACTCCGCAGCGAGGATAAGCGCCAGTACAGTTGCAAGCCCCGGCCATGCGAGCGTTAAGGTTATTTTCACGGCGCGGCCGCCCGGAAGCCAATAACGGTGAAATTGGCCTGCAACGGCCGCAAACCATCGGGCACCATTTGCAGACTATTGGAAAGGCTGATCTGGCCGACAATCATGTAGGGGTGTGCCGTGCCTATGGCCTGGAGCAGTGCAACGAGTACCGGCCAGGATGAGGTAACGCTGACCTGCATGCTGATGCGCCGCAGCGCGCCTGATTGCTGAGCCGGCAACAACTCCGCACTGTCGATATTCGTGCCCGCCTGGCTGGCAAGGATTTGCAGCGCCGATTGGAGATTGGCGCCGGCAATGGCATCGGTTTTGCCCGTGAGCAGAGCCTGGTCGTCATCCGTCTGCAGCCCAGCCGCGCTGACGGCCCGCCGCAGTGCTGGAATTTCGGTGCTCAGCACCTTCATTCTCACCGCGAGCACCTGTTGCTGAGACAGTTCCGCCGCGCGCGATTCGTACCAGCCGATAAGCGGCATGGCCGTGCTTATCCACAGCATTACGGCGGCGAGAATAGCCAGCGCCACGGCCAGCGCCTGGCCACGCCTTCCATCAGGCAATGTGTGGGGCAGGGCCATCATGGCCCCACCGACACATGCATGGAAAAAATATCGGCCTTACCATCGGCCGTGCGGGTAACGGGGGCGGTAAAACTGGGGTCGTGCAGCCCTTTGACGTTGGAGAGCAGGCCAATGAGCCTGGCGGCGTTGGCGGATTGGCCGTCAAAGGTCAGATCGCCGGATTTGAGGGTGAGGTCGGTGAGCCATGTATCATCCGGCAGGGCGTTGGTGAGTGTGGCGAGAACCTGCAGCGCATCGCCCGTGCGGCGTGCCTGGACGATGGCGTTTTGCCCCGCCGCCGCCGTAACAAGCTGCTGCCGCAAAGCCAGCGCCTTGCTGGCCTGGGGTTGCACGGCGGCGATGGCGCGCGCCGCCGCATCCAGCGCCATTTGCTGGCGGATGAACGGCGCCGCAACACACGCCACGAACAGAACAGCGCAGAGCACGGGTAAAGCCGCCCGCAAACCGCGCCGCTTACGTGGCTGGTTTCCGTCCAGCTCAATACGCCCGGTTCCGGTCTCGATGAAGGAGGGATTCAACCCTGACTGGGCAAGAGGCTGGCTCAGCGCCTCGACCACTTTGCGCGGCACGATGGAAAGCCGCAGGCTAACCCTGCCGCGCGCACGGTCTGGACGGACGGCGCCAAGGCTCCAGTAAAGCTCTTCAGCCGTGAAGGGGGTCAGCCGGTCCATCTCAAACCCTATGGCCGCCCGCAGGTTGCGCGCGGCGGCAATCGGCAACAGCACGCCGCGCGAAAGCATGGTGCCGGCGGGCAGGCGCAGACCAGTTTCGATATTCGGGGCGATGGTGGCGGCGGCGGTAGCCGGACGGTCCGGGTCCAGGCGCCGTATATTTGTTTCTGAACCGTTCTGGCGCAGCAGAAGCACACCCGTTATTTTTGTGCCGCCACCGTTTTCATCGCCGCTCATTCTGTCTATGGCGATAATCAACGCATCCTGCTGCCGGTTGGCCAGAAGGCCAAGGCCTGGAACCAGAGACCGCATTTGCGCAACCCACCAGACGCTAAATTCAGCGAGCATGGGGCTTGGCCTTGGCGGATATGGGCAATTTAACAATTGGAGCGCAGCGTGAGGAAGCCATGCTAGTTACCGGTGCTGAGTGGCGCTGCCACAAGGTCTGGCCAGCTTTGGCCATCGGTGAATGTGAGGTGGAGCCTGACGAGTAAAGGCAAGCCCCTGCCCTGCCATTTGTGAGACCAAACGGGCGAGCCGCCTTGCACCGGCACCAGATAGGAGAGGCTCAACGATTTTACCCCCT
This sequence comes from Pseudomonadota bacterium, assembly GCA_021805545.1. Taxonomy (GTDB): domain Bacteria; phylum Pseudomonadota; class Alphaproteobacteria; order Acetobacterales; family Acetobacteraceae; genus Acidocella. The sequence goes on from JAJZFB010000032.1 coordinate 37,910, forward strand.
GCGCAAGCGGTTCGATTTTGGGCGGCGGCGGTGGCGCAATGGGTATGCCCGCCGGGTGCGGACGGTAGCGCAGGATAAGCTGGCCAGAAGGCGCGGTGAGAATGGCGGCATCCGCCAGCCTGCCCTTAAGCCCCGCGCCCGCGGGCAGCCTGGTGGTGAATGCCACTTCGTCCGGCAGGCCGGCCATACTGCCTGGCAGGGCCTGGGTAATCAGGTGCGACAAGGCACCATCCATCGCGGCAAGGTTTTCAGGCTGGGTGGAGTTGCGCGAGGCGGCCGACCAGGCGGTGAGGCCAAAGCGGAAACTCTGCGCAATTCCGGCCATGACCAGCCCGAACACAACGAGCGCGACCATGACCTCCAGCAGGGTGTAGCCATCATCACGCCTCACGCCGCTGGCCCCAGGCGCTGGGTGGAAAGGGTTACATGCCGGCTGCCGAAGCCCTCGGTGACCTGCACGGCATAGAGGGTAAGCGGCCCGGCGGACTGCTCCGGGACAATATCGATCTGCCAGGAGAAGCCGCCGCCATCATCGCCATGGGCACGCATGGGGCGCAGCGGGGTGAGTGTGCCGATGGAAGCAAGGCGCGATTGCGCGCGCACCACCGCCTGCTGGTAGCGCGCGGCGATTGCTGTTTCCGCAGCGCCGTCGAACCCCGCTTTGTAAAGGACGATGGTTGCCAGCGCCGCGATAACGAAGGCCGCCATCACTTCGAGCAGGGTGAAACCGTTTTCATTGTGCATTGATATGCACCTGCCCGGTAAGCCAGTCCGCGTTAATGGTAACAATGCGTCCGGCATCGCGCAGCGTAACGTGCCCGCCGCTGGCACTGCCGTCTGGCGCGAAAACAATGCCAGTTGGCGGCGCGATGCTGACGCTGACGCCGCCAGGCAGGCGCGGCATGATGAAAGCCACGGGGCGGCCTTGGGCTATGGCCTGGCCACGCGCAATGCGCATGGCATTGGCAATATCATGCGCGGCCGCCTGGGTGGTGAGCCATTGGCTGCGCGGCGCGCCGTAATTGGTAATGAGCACCAGGATGATGGCCATGACGGCAATGACCACCAGCATTTCCATAAGGGTGAAACCGCCCGCGCGGCTGGCGTTACTGGGCGATGTCATTGAGGCTGAGCATGGCAAGCAAGAGCGAGGAGACGATGCCGGCAACGGCCGCGCCCATGAGCACGGTGATGGCGGGCACCAGCAGCGCGACCAGGCGCTGCAGCGAGATGCGCGTACGCTCCTCATGCACATCGGCGGCGCGCAGGGCCAGCGGGCCAAGCTGGGCCGTGGTCTCGCCCAGGCGCAGCAAATGCACGAGGCGCGAGGGGAAAATGGCCGTGCGCGCCAGGGCATTGGCCATGCCCTGGCCGGTTTTAGCACTTTCCGCCGCCGCCTGCACGGCGCCCTGGGCGGCCATATTACCCAGCACATCCTGCGCCATGGCCAGGGCGCTGAGCAGCGGCACGCCGTTGATGAGCAGCATACCCAGGGTGCGTGCGAAGCGGGCGCCGAGAATCTCGCGGTTGAGACCGCCTATGATGGGCAGGCGCAACAGCAGCTTGTCTGCCGCCAGGCGCGGGCCGGGCTGGCGCAGGGCCTGGCGCGCCGCAAACCCCAACGCGGCCAGCGCCACCAGCGCATATGGCCCGTAAACGGAAACAGCATTACCCATACCCAGCAAAAAAGCGGTGGAGGCAGGCAAAGGCACCCCATTATCGGCAAAAAGCGGCACGAATTGCGGCAGCACCTGGGTGAGCAGCAAAATAATGGAACCTATGGCGGCAACAAGCAGCAGGGCCGGGTAGATCATGGCCGACTGCACTGCGGCGGCCATGCTCCGCTGGCGCTCCAGCAACCCGGCGATGCGCTCCAGCGTGCCAGCCAGGTCGCCCCCCGCCTCACCGGCGCGAATAAGTCCAACGGACAGGCGGGTGAAGCTGCGCGGCTCACTTTGCAGGGCGGCAGCCAAAGGCGCGCCGTCGCGCACTTTCTCACGCACCCGGGCCATTACCGCGCCAACGCGCTTATTGGGCGCCTCTTCGGCCATCAGCTTCAGGGCCTGGTCCAGATCTTGCCCTGCGGCCAGCATGCTGGCCAGTTCGCGCATGGCATCCGTAAGCTCTGTACGGCGCAGCGCGCCAATGCCGCCCAGTTGCAGCGAAAATATGTCCATCAGCCGCGTTGCCGGGCTGATGGACAGCACCATCGCACCGCCTTTCTGGAGCTGGGCGGCAATGGCGGTGGCGCTGGCGCCTTCGCTGACACCTTTCAGCAGCTCGCCGCCGCGCCCTAGCGCCCGGTAACGGAAGCGGGCCATTTATTCCTCGGCCCGCACGGCGCGCAGCACTTCCTCAATGCTGGTTTCGCCGCGCGCCACGGCCTCCATGCCGGTTTGCAGCAGGGTTTTCATGCCGCGCGCCACCGCCTCCTGCTCAATTTCCGCCTGGTTGGCGCGGTTGGCGATCAGCCTCTCCATCCCGGCATCGGGCAGCAAAAATTCGGCAATGGCCTGGCGGCCGCGATAGCCGGTGTTGCGGCAGGCGGGGCAGCCTTGGGCGCGGCACATTGTTTCGCTGGCCAAATTGTGGCGCGCCCGCAGCGCCTGCGGCAGGGGCATTTCGGTTTTGCAGTCATCGCACAGGCGGCGCACCAGGCGCTGGGCCAGAATGCCGCGCAGCACGGCGGCGAGCAGGTAATCCTCCATCCCCATATCGCGCAGGCGGGTGATGGCCGCCGCCGCCGAGTTGGTGTGCAGGGTGGAGAGCACCAGATGCCCGGTAAGCGCCGCACGCGCCGCGATTTCAGCCGTTTCCAGGTCGCGGATTTCGCCTACCATGATGACGTTGGGGTCCAGGCGCACGATGGAGCGCAGCAGCGAGGCGAAACCCAGCCCGATTTGCGGGCGCACCTGGATTTGGTTGATGCCGGGGAGCTGATATTCGATCGGGTCTTCGACCGTGATGATCTTGGTCTGTTCCGCGTTAAGTGAGAGCAACGCGGTGTACAGCGTGGTGGTTTTGCCCGAGCCGGTGGGGCCGGTGACGAGCATGATTCCATTGGGCGCGGCCAGCGCGGTTTTCAACCGCTCGATCACCTGCGCATCATGCCCCTGGGCGGCGAAGTCGAAGCTGACAGCGCTGCGGTCCAGCACGCGCAGCACGATGATCTCGCCGTGCAGGCTGGGGGCGGTGGCGACGCGGAACACCACATCCTGCCCGC
>JAJZFB010000095.1 GCA_021805545.1 Pseudomonadota bacterium
TGAGAGACGGATTCAGATTTTACACCGGATCACAACGTGATCCGGTCTAAAATCATCCGGCTCTAAGGGATTGTTTCAAAACGTCCAGGGGCCGCTCAGCGCTTCGCCGCCAGGGGGGCGTACAGCTCTGGCCGCCGGTCGGTGAAAAATGGGTCGGCGGCGCGCACTTTACGCAGATGCTCCAGGCTTAAACCGGCGAACAGCATTTCCTCCCCCCGCCCGGCCATGGCCAGCACCGTGCCGTCCGGCCCGCAAATGCTGGAGAGGCCGACGTATGAAAGCCCGTCATCCTCGCCCGAATGGTTGGCATAGGCGGTGTAAAGCTGGTTCTCGTAAGCGCGGGCGGGCAGCACATGGCGGGCCACCTGCTCGTAAGGCTGCATTTGCGCGGTGGGGATGAGCAGCACATCCGCCCCCGCCAGCGCCAGGCGGCGGGCCGGTTCGGGGAATTCAATGTCGTAGCAGATGAGCACGCCCAGATTATACCCGCCCAGCTGCGCCACGGGGAATTCCGTGCCCACGGCCTTGAACATGGCGCGGTCGAGCGCGCCGAACAGATGCGATTTGCGGTAATTGAGCAGAATTTTGCCATCCGGCCCGATGAGCACGGCGGCATTGGCCACATCCGGCCCCACGCGCTCCGGGTAGCCAAACACCAGGGCGATGTTATGTGCCGCGGCGATTTGTTGCGCCGGTTCCAGCCCGGCCTGGGTAAGGGCGTGTTTTTGCGCATTCTCCGGCCCTATATTATAGCCGGAAAGGTACATCTCGGGCAGAATCAGCAGGTTGGCGCCAGCTTCAGCGGCTTGGCGCGCCTTGTTGCCCATAAGTGTAAAGCTGCCTGCGGGATGATTGACCAGGCCGGGCCCCTGGTAGAGTGCCAGTTTCATGCCCCAACTGTAGGCGCAAGGCGGGTTTTACGGAAGCCTTGTTGAGTTTTTGGCCAAACCGGGCTACACCGCGCCCGCCGGCACCCCTGGAGGCCGGTTTTGTTGTTTTATGGAGCGTGAAATGGCCAATTTTGAAACGATTGAGGCCTCTGCGCGTCCGGCTGCCGGCAAGGGGGTGGCACGGGCGACGAGGCGTGAGGGCAAGGTGCCCGCCGTTATTTATGGTGCGAAGCAGGAACCTGCCCTGATCGCGCTCGACCCGCGCATTGTGATGCGCGAGCTGAAGCGTGGCGGCTGGCGCTCGCGCCTGTACGAAATTGAGGTGGCGGGCGGCAAAACCCGCGCCCTGATGCGCGACGTGCAGTTCCACCCGGTTACCGACCAGCCCGAGCATGTGGATTTCCAGCGCCTTGTGGCCGGCCAGCCGGTGCGCGTGGGCGTGGTTGTGCACTTCCTTAACGAGGTCACCTGCCCCGGCCTGAAGCGCGGCGGCGTGCTGAACGTGGTGCGCCACAAGGTTGAGGTTGAGGTGGATGCCGACCACGTGCCGGAGAAGTTCGAAGTCGACCTCGCCGCGCTGGACATTAACGACACCATCCGCTGGCATGACCTTAAGGGTACCGAGCATTGCAAGCCGGTGATTATGGGCCGCGACTTTGTGGTGGCCACCATCGCGCCGCCGCTGGTTTCCGCCGAGCAGCTTGCCGCCGAGGCTGCTGCCGCCGCTGCTGCTGCCGCCGCCAAGGGCGGCAAGGGCGGCAAGAAGAAGTAATGTTGCATCGCCATGCTGCTTTGGGTGGGCCTCGGCAATCCTGAACCGGGCATGGCGCGGCACAGGCATAATATCGGCTTCATGGCCGTTGATGCCATTGCGTCCCGCCACGGCTTCACGCCGTGGCGTTCGCGTTTCAAGGGGCTATGCGCCGAGGGGCGCATTGGCTTGGAGAAAATGCTGCTGCTGAAGCCGATGACCTACATGAATTTGTCGGGTGAATCGGTGCAGGAGGCGGCATCTTTCTACAAAATCGCGCCGGGCGATGTGACGGCCTTCCACGATGAGCTGGATCTGGCGCCCGGCAAAATGCGGGTGAAAAAAGGCGGCGGCAATGCGGGGCATAATGGCTTGCGCAGCATGGACAGGCACCTTGGCACGCCGGATTACTGGCGGGTGCGGCTTGGCATTGGCCACCCTGGCGAAAAGGCGCGCGTGACCGGCCATGTGCTGGGCGATTTCGCCAAGGCGGACAAAGACTGGCTGGAGCCATTGCTGGACGAAATCGCGGCGGGCGCGGATGTGCTGGCGGCGGGCAGGCCGGAAGATTTCATGACGCGCATCGCGCGGCTTACGGAGCAGAAAAATGGGCTTTAATTGCGGTATCGTGGGTTTGCCGAATGTGGGCAAATCCACCCTCTTCAACGCGCTGACCGCGACGGTTGCCGCGCAGGCCGCGAATTATCCTTTTTGTACGATCGAACCGAATACGGGCCGCGTGGCGGTGCCGGATAAGCGGCTGGGCAAGCTGGCGGAAATCGGCAAATCGCAGAAGATTGTGCCGACCAGCCTGGAATTTGTGGATATTGCCGGGCTGGTGCGTGGTGCCTCCAAGGGTGAAGGCCTGGGCAACCAGTTTCTGGCCAATATCCGCGAGGTGGATGCCATCGTGCATGTGCTGCGCTGCTTCGAGGATGACGACGTAACGCATGTGGAAGGGTCCGTGGACCCGATCCGCGATGCGGAGACGGTGGAAACCGAGCTGATGCTGGCGGATTTGGAAAGCCTGGCCAAGCGCGTGCCGATGCTGCAAAAAAAAGCCAAGACGAACGACAAGCAGGCCGTTTCGGACCTCGCCATTATCGAGCCGTTGATTGCAGCGCTTGAGGCCGGCCGGCCCGCGCGCACGGCCATCCTGAAGGGCGAGGAAGAGGCGGTGCGGCGGCTGAACCTGCTGACCTCAAAGCCCGTGCTGTACGTGTGCAATGTAGAGGAAGCCTCCGCCGCATCCGGCAATGCGTTCTCGGCCCGCGTGGCCGAAATGGCGGCGGCGCAGGGCGCGCGGCATGTTATCATCTCCGCGGCCATCGAGGCCGAGGTGAGCCAGTTGCCGGAAGAGGACCGGCCCGGGTTTTTGGCCGATTTGGGGCTGGAGGATAGCGGGCTGGACCGCATCATCCGCGCCGGTTACGCGCTGCTGGGGCTTATAACCTACTTCACCGTGGGGCCGAAGGAGACGCGGGCCTGGACCATTGCGCAGGGCACCAAGGCGCCCGGTGCCGCGGGGGTTATCCATGGCGATTTCGAGCGCGGGTTTATCGCCGCGGAAACCATCGGGTATGATGATTACGTTACCAATAAGGGCGAGGCCGGGGCGCGCGAGGCAGGCAAGCTGCGCGTGGAAGGCAAGGAATATGTGGTGAAGGATGGCGATGTGCTGCTGTTCCGCTTCAACGTCTAGAGCCGGATGATTTTAGACCGGATCACGTTGTGATCCGGTCTAAAATCTGAATCCGTCTCTAAATCAATGAGGTAGAGCGCGATTCAGACTTTCGAATCGCTCGCAAAGCGAGCGCATCTCAAGTCATCGCGCTCTAGTGTCCCGGTTCTGAAATCCGTTGGATTTCAGAACCATGGTGGACACTAGAAAAATAAAATTGCTCGCCCATGCAAATGTAGAGCGTTTCCGATTGATCGGAAAATGCTCTAGGCTGAGGGCATGAAATTCGCCCGTGCTATTGAAGCCATATTATTCGGCGGCCGCTGGCTGCTGGTGCCTATGTATGTGGCCATGCTTGGCCTGCTCGTCCTGCTCGCCGCCTATTTTATTGGCGAGCTGGCCCATGCCATGCTGAGGCTGATGGTGCTGAGCGAGAATGATTTGCTTGTTCTCTCTCTGTCGCTCATCGATTTGGTGCTGACGGCTAATCTCGTCGTGGTGGTCACCATTTCGGGCTATGAGAGCTTCGTGCGCCGGGTGGAGCTTGGCCCGGGTGATTCACGCCCGGAATGGATGGGGCGGATCGCGTTTGCCAGCCTCAAGCTGCGGCTGCTCACGGCGGTGAGCGTGATTGCCGCCGTACACCTGCTGCGCAGCTTTCTGGAGGTGGACCAGGAAACCGAGCATGACCTGCTCTGGCAGGTTGTCATCGTGCTCACCTTCGGTGCGCTCTCGGCCATGCTGGCACTTACCGACAGGCTGGTGGGGCATAGCCAGAAATAGGTTGCCGCCGGAGCGCGTTCTCAAACAGCGCTTTCAGCGCAAGGCGGCGCAGAATTCGGCGATGCGCGCGCAGGCTTGTTGCAGCACCGCCGGGGCGGCGGCGGTGGAAATGCGTATATGCGGGCTCATGGCGAAGGCGGCACCCTGCACCACGCCCACATGCGCCTCTTCCAGCAGCGCCAGGGCAAAATCCTCGTCCGTGGCCAGCTTGCGCCCCGCCTGGGTGGTTTTGCCGAGGCAGCCAGAAATATCGGGGAAGACGTAAAACGCGCCGTCCGGCTTGTGGCAGAGCAGGAAAGGGGCCTGGTTGAGCGCCGCCACCACAATATCACGCCGCGCCTGGTAGGCGGCGGCGCGGCCGGCCAGCAAATCCTGCGGGCCGGTAAGTGCTGCCAGTGCTGCCGCCTGGCCCACGGAAGATACGCCGGATGTGGCCGTGGCCTGCACCACGGTGCAGGCTTTCATCAGCTCGGCCGGGCCAAAGCACCAGCCGATGCGCCAGCCCGTCATGGCATAGGTTTTAGAAACGCCGGACATGGTGACAACCCGGTCCGCCAGGTCGGGCGCCACGCCCAGCAGCGTTACATGCTTACGGCCATCGAAGAGCAGATGCTCGTAAATATCGTCCGACAGCACGGCCACGTGCGGGTAATGGCGCAGCACACCGGCCAAGGCGCGCAGGGCGGCTTCGTCCATCGCAGCACCCGAGGGGTTGTTGGGGTAGTTGAGGATGAGCAACCTGGTGCGGCTGGAAATGGCGCTTTCCAGCACCTCTGGCCGCAGCACAAACCCGTCCGCCTGGGCGCAGGGCGCGAAAACCGGCTCGGCGCCGGCGAATTTCACCGTTTGCTCATACCCGGCCCAGGACGGGGCGGGGATAATCACCTCGTCCCCATGCTGCGCCAGGGCCATCACCACGTTGAAGATGGCCTGCTTGCCGCCATTGGTGACCAGCACATTGGCGGGGTTGATGTTCACCCCGTGCGCGCGGGCGAAATTTTCCGCCACCGCCACGCGCAAGGGCTCGATGCCGCCCAGCGGCGGGTATTTGGTCTCGCCGCGCCTTGCTGCCGCAAACCCGGCCTCGATAACATGCTCCGGCGTGGGAAAATCCGGTTCGCCCAGCGAGAGGGAGATGACCTCGTGCCCCGCCGCGCGCAGCGCGCGGGCCTTGGCGGCCATGGCGAAGGTGGCAGCCAGTTCGGTACGGCCCACGCGTTCGGATAATGCCAGCATGGGGGGCGGTTTATAACGTCCTGGCCAAGCAGGCCAGAGCAATGATTTGAGATGCGCTGAAAGGGGGCCCGCTCAAGCCATGCGCCGGATGGTTTGCGAGAACAGCGCCGCGCCATTCATGTCCACCAGCGCGTAATCCAGCGCCGTGCCGGTGAGGCTAATGGTCATGAAACCATGCGCGCCGGATACAAACCCGCCGCGTACCGGCTTGCCCGGCGTATAGGTCTTCGACCCGGCGCCATTCACCACATAGGTCATGCCATCCATCCGCACCGATTGCAGCGTGTGGTCGTGCCCGCAAATATAAAGCGGCACACCGTGTTTGCGCAGCACCGGGTTCACCCGCGCGATCATATCCGGCTGGTCGTGTGTATAGCCATCCGCATCAGATAGCGCGGTGTAAACCGGGTGGTGCCCGATCACGATATTCCATTCCGCCTTCGAGGCCCCAAGCCGCGCATCCAGCCATTCAAGCTGGGCCTGGCTATCCTGCCCGGCCACATGCACCCTGGTGCCGTAATAGGCGTTTATAAAGGGCGAGGTATCGAGGTAATAAAACGCCGCCCGCGCGCCATCGGGCAGGGTAACGCTTTCGGTATAATAGCGTGCCGGCATATGCCAGCGCTTGCTGGTGGCGGAATAGTCAATCTGCGCCTGCACATTGCCGCGGTAATCATGGTTGCCCAGAATCACCCGCCAGGGAGATTGCAGCGCGGGCGCGGTATAAATCTCCTCAAACGAGCTTTGCCATTGCGGGTCGTCCACCCCGGTCACGCCGTTCTCGTAAAAATTATCGCCCATGGAAACCGTATAGGCGCTGCCGATGGCTTCCGCCGTCTTGCCCATTTGCACCGCCACGGCGCGCTGCTCGTCATGCCCGTTGCGGCCCCAATCGCCCACCAGCACAAAATTAAGGCTTTGGCCCGCTGCCCGGGCCGGCAGCGCGGCGGCAGCACCCAGCGCGGCGGTGGAGGCAATAAAGCTGCGGCGTGTTAGCAACATGGTGAGTCTCCGTGAAATCCGCTGGGCTATAGCAAACCCGCCGGGCGTTGTTTGCGGCAGTTCAGTGACGCATCCCTATGCTCCCGCCAGAATCATCCCCTCAATGCGCAGCGTTGGTGCATCTGTGCCGCGTTTGAACGTCAAATCGCTCGCCGCGGTGATATTCAGGAACATATCCTTCAAATTCCCGGCAATGGTAAATTCCGCCACCGGCTCGGCCAGCACGCCGTTGCGGATCATGAATCCCGCCGCGCCGCGCGAATAATCGCCGGTCAGCCCGTTCACCCCCATGCCGATCAGCTCGGTCACAAACAGCCCCTCGGCAATATCCGCCATCAGCTCCGCCTGGTTCAGCCGCCCCGCCGCCATATAGAAATTGGCAAGCCCGCCCGCATGGCCATTGGTTTTAAGCCCCAGCTGGTTGGCGCTGCGCGTGTCCAGAATCCAGCCCGTCAGCACGCCGTCCTCGATGAAATTCATCGCCGCCACGGGCTGGCCTTCGCGGTCGAACGGGCGCGAGCGCAGCCCGCGCACGCGCAGCGGGTCGTCGGTAATGGTAATGCCGGGCGCAAAAACAGGTTTGCCCAGGGCGTCCTTCAAAAACGAGGTGCCGCGCGCAATGGCCCCGCCGGAAATGGCGCCCGCGAGATGCCCCAGAATGCTGCCCGCCACGCGCGGGTGGAACAAAACCGGCAGCCGCGCCGTGGCCGGGCGCGTGGGGTTGAGCCGCGCCAGCGCCCGCGCGGCGGCGTGGCGCCCCAGCGTCACCGGGTTGTCCAGGTCCTCGCCATGCAGCGCAGAGGAAAAATCATAGTCCCGCTGCATGTCCACGCCCGCCCCCGCAATCGCGGTTACCGAGAGCCCGTGATTTGAGCGGGCATATTCCCCCACAAACCCATGGCTCGTGGCCAGCACCGAGATGGCGCGCGACCACGAGGCCGACGCCCCTTCCGAATTGGTGATGCCCGGCACGGAGAGTGCTGCTTCCTCGGCGGCGGCGGCGCGGTCTATCAGCACCTCCATCTCCGGTTCCACCTGGCCGTCCAGCTCCAAAAACGCGGCATCCAGCGGCGGCGGCGCTTGGGGAATTTCCGCATACGGGTCTTCCGGCACCACGCGCGCCATGCTCACCGCCTGTTCGGCCAGGCGCGCGAAGCCCGCTTCGTCAATCGCGCTGGCGGAAACCGCGGCGCTGGCCCGGCCAATGAACACGCGCAATGCAATCTCGCGCGTCTCCGCCCGCTCGGTTTCCTCAATTTTGCCCAGGCGCCGCTGCACGGAAACCGCGGCGCCATGCTGCAGCACCACCTCCGCCACATCGGCGCCCGCGCGCCTGGCCGCGCCCAGAAGCGCCTGGGCGGCGTCACTCAGCGCGCTCACGCCGCCAGCCTGTCGATAATGCTGGAGAATTTAGGCACCTGCCCCACGGGGCCGATACTGGCCAGGGTCGGCTTCTGCCGGAAAATTTTTGCGCCCGCCGCGCGCACATCATCCACGGTCACGGCCTCAATCTTCCGCACGGTTTCGGCAACCGGTATAACGCGGCCAAAAATCTGCCATTGCCGCGCCAGTTGCTCGCAGCGGCTGCCGGTGGATTCCAGGCTCATCAGCAGCCCCGCCTTAAGCTGCGCCCGGGCGCGGGCCAGCTCCGCCTCGCTTACCTGCTGCTGCACCTTGGCCAGTTCCTCCAGCGTCACCGGCATCAGCTCGGCGGCTTCCGACTCACCCGTGCCCGCGTAAATGCCAAACAACCCGCCATCCTGCGCCGGGCTGGTAAAGCTGTAGATGGAGTAAACCAGCCCGCGCTTCTCGCGGATTTCCTGGAACAGCCGCGAGGACATGCCGCCGCCCAGCACGGTGGAGAGCAGCATGGCCGGGTAATAATCCTCGCTCCCGTAAGCGGGTGAATCAAACCCCAGCACAATATGCGCCTGGTCCAAATCGCGCATCTCGCGGTATTCCCCGCCCATATAGTCCGATGGCATGGGTGCTGCCCGTTCGGCGCGCGGCAGGCTGGCGAAATGCCGCTCCGCCAGCGCCACCACATCTTCGTGCCGCAAATTGCCGCTGGCCGCGATCACCATGTTCTCCGGCGTATAATGCGCCTGCATGAAGCCGTGCAGCGCCTCGCGCTTCATGCCCCGGATAATCTGCTCCGTGCCCAGCACTGGCCGCCCCATGGGCTGCGAGGGGTAGGCGGCGGACTGGAAATGGTCGAACACGATGTCATCGGGCGTGTCGTTCGCCTGGCCGATTTCCTGCAGAATCACGCCGCGCTCGCGCTCCACCTCATCCGGCTCGAAGGTGGAGTTGCACAGAATATCGCCGATAATATCGGCGCCCAGCGGCAAATCCTCCTTCAGCAGCTTCACGTAATAGGCGGTCTGCTCGCGCGAGGTATAGGCGTTGATATGCCCGCCCACATTCTCGATGGCCTCGGCAATATCCACGGCCGAGCGCGTGGTGGTGCCCTTGAAGGCCATATGCTCAAGAAAATGCGCCACCCCGTTCTCGGCGGCGGTTTCATGCCGTGTACCGGCACCCACATAGGCGCCGAAAGAAACCGTCTCCACCCGTTCCATGCGTTCGGTCAGTACCGTCAGGCCAGAGGGCAGGGTGGTGATGGAAACTTGTTCACTCATTCAGAATTCCTGTTCGCAAATCGCCGCTCCACAATCCGCGCCACCGCGGACCAGTCATTCGGAGCATGCTCATATCTCTCTTCCCTGTCATATAGGCCGGAAAGATGCGGCGGTAGGGGCGGGCGGCTGCCAATCGCTTTTTCGATGGCATCGGGGAACTTGGCCGGGTGCGCCGTGGCGGCGGCAATCACCGGCAGGCCCACCGGTGCTTTCTCGCGCGCGGCGGCAATGCCAATCACGGAATGCGGGTCGGCCAGATACCCCGTCTCGCGGTATAAACGGCTGATTTCGGCCAATGTTTCCGCGTCCGAGCAGCGGTAGCCGGTAAATTCGCGCCGCACCGCCTGCCACACCGCATCGGGAATGGGCATGCGCCCTTGCGTGGCGAAGGTGCTGAGCTGGTGGCGCGTCTGGCCCGCGTCGCGGCCCAGAAATTCGAACAAAAGCCGCTCGAAATTCGAGCTGATGCCAATATCCATCGAGGGCGAAAGGCTTGGCTCCACCGCCCGCAGCGACATATCATTGGCATCGAGGAAGCGGGTGAGAATATCGTTGCGGTTGCTCGCCACGATAAAGCGCGCAATCGGCAGCCCCATCTGCCGGGCTGCCCAGGCGGCGAGGATATTGCCGAAATTTCCCGTCGGCACCGCCACCGCCACCTCGCGCTCCGGCGCGCCAAGGTTGAGCGCCGCGTACACGTAATACGGAATCTGCGCCGCGATGCGGGCGAAATTGATGGAATTCACCGCCGAGAGGCTCATCTTCTCGCGGAACCCCGTATCGGCGAACAGCGCTTTCACAATCGCCTGGCAATCGTCGAAATTCCCGTCCACCGCCAGATTCAGCACATTATCCGCCAGCACGCTGGTCATCTGCCGGCGCTGCACTTCCGATGTTTTGCCATGCGGGTGCAGAATGGTGATGGAAATATTCTGCCGCCCCGCCACGGCCTCGATGGCGGCCGAACCGGTATCGCCCGAGGTGGCGCCGACGATGCAGATTTTCTTGTTCTCGCGCTCCAGCACATGCTCGAACAAATGCCCCACGAGCTGCAGCGCCATGTCCTTGAAGGCGAGCGTCGGCCCGTGGAACAGCTCCAGCGCGTAAATATTCGTATCCAGCTGCACCAGCGGCGTTATGGCCTTGTGCGAAAACCCCGCATAAGCACGGCGGCACATGGATTGCAGCCCGGCAAACCCGATGCTCCCCTCGGTAAACGGTGCCAGCACGCGCGCCGCCAGCTCCGGGTAGGGCAGGCCGCGCAGGGCGCGCAGCTCGCCGGCGGAAAACCGCGGCCAGCGCGCGGGCATATACAGCCCGCCATCAACGGCCAGGCCCGCCAGCAGCGCACCGGCAAAATCCAGCTCCGGGGCCTGGCCGCGGGTTGAAAGGTAACGCATGCAGCAAATCCTTTAGTTTGCCAGGGCCTATACTATCGGAGCAAAGCAGGCAGCAATGCGCCCAGCCTTTGGCGGCCTTGTGCGGTGGCCGTCAGGCGCTCTGACGTAAGAGTGAGGTAACCTTCCTCGGTGCAGGCGTCCAGCATCGCCGCATCCACCGCTTCCGCCAGACCCAGCCCGGTGCGCGCCGCAAACGCGGCCAGATCCACCCCTTCCGCCAGCCGCAGCCCCATCAGCAGCGCCTCACGCGCCCGGTCTGGCGGTTCAATGGCCAATTCCTCGCTGCTGCCATGGCCCTGCCGCGCCACAAGCGCCATCCACGCCTCTGGCGCGCGGTGGCGCGCGGTGGCAAACAGCCCGCCCGGCAGGCTCACCCGCCCATGCGCGCCAGGGCCGATGCCCGCGTAATCCTGGTAGCGCCAATAGGCCAGGTTGTGCCGGGATTCCCCGCCCGGTTTCGCGTAATTCGAGACTTCATATCCCGCCATCCCGAACTTCGCGGCCTGTTCCGCCGTGGCCTCGTATAAAACGGCGCCCAGCTCCTCATCCGGCAGGGTAAAATCCCCCCGCCCGTACAGCGTGGCGAATTTGGTGCCTTCCTCAATGGTAAGCTGGTAGAGCGAGAGATGGTCCGCCGCCAGATCCAGGGCAAAATTCAGCTCCGCCCGCCATGCCGCCTCGCTCTGCGCCGGCAATGCATAAATCAAATCGAACGATAATCGCGGAAAGATAGATTTTGCTAATTGAATGGCATCCCGCGCCTGATCCGCCGAATGTTGCCGTCCCAAAAATTGCAGCGCCGCCGGGTCAAAACTCTGCACGCCGATGGACACACGGTTAACCCCCGCCTGCCGGTAGGCGGCGAATTTTCCCGCCTCGATGCTGGTGGGGTTGGCCTCCAGCGTAATTTCAATATCCGGCGCCGGGCTGAAAAACCGCGTGGCATCCGCAATCAGCGCCGCCACGCTCTCAGGCGCCATCAGGCTCGGCGTGCCGCCGCCAAAAAAAATGGAGCCAAGCCGCCGCGCCCCCAGCCGCCCGGCCTCCCAGGCCAGCTCGGCGCGCAAGGCGGCCAGCATCTCCGCCTGCGGAATCCGCTCCCGTACATGGGAGTTGAAGTCGCAATACGGGCATTTGGCGAGGCAGAAGGGCCAATGGATATACAGGGCGAGCGGTTTCACCCCGCAGACATAGCGCAACGCGGCAAAATTGCCCAAATAGGCGCATGGATGCCATTCGGGTCGAAAATCTCACCAAGCGCTACACCCATACGCTGGCGGTGGATGATATTTCCTTCACCCTGGCGCCGGGCCAGACGCTGGGCCTGCTGGGCGGCAATGGCGCGGGCAAGACCACGACCATCTCACTGCTGCTCGGCCTGCTCACCCCCACCGCCGGGCGGATACAGGTGCTGGGGCATGATATGGCGCGGGACCGCTTCCCCGCCTTGCAGCGGATGAATTTTTCCTCGCCCTACATCGCCCTGCCCGCGCGGCTGACGGTGCGGGAGAATTTGCAGGTTTATGGGCATCTCTACAGCGTGCCGCGCCTTAAGGCCCGTATTGGCGAGCTGGCGGAGCGCTTCAACCTCACGGCGTTGCTTAACCGCCCGGCGGGCGCGCTTTCCGCCGGGCAGAAAACCCGCGTGGCTTTGGCCAAATCGTTTATCAACCAGCCCGAATTGCTGCTGCTGGACGAACCGACCGCCAGCCTGGACCCGGATACGGGCGATTACGTGCGCACCGTGCTGGAGGCGTATAAGCGCGAGACCGGCGCCTCCATCCTGCTGGCCTCGCACAACATGGCCGAGGTGGAGCGGCTATGCGACGAGGTGCTGATGATGAAAACCGGCCGCATTGCCGGCCGCGGCGCGCCAGAGGCGCTGATTGCCCGCTACGGGCGCGAGGATATGGAGCAGGTGTTTTTGCACATCGCCCGGAGCGAGGAATTATGAGCCTGACCCGCGCCTTTCACTGTCACCGCCGCGCTGCGCTCGCGGTGACGGGGTGGCGGCCATGAGCGCGCGCCGCATCTGGGGCCTTATCTACCGGCATCTGTGCATGTACCGGCGCTCCTGGCCGCGCCTTGTGGAAATCGCCTATTGGCCGACGCTGGAATTGCTCATCTGGGGCTTTACCTCTGTTTACATCACCCGCGCCCATGCGGCGCCCGGCCTGGTGGCGGCGGGCGCGCTTATTGGCGGCGTGCTGCTGTGGGAGATTGTGCTGCGCGCGCAAATGGGCGTCACCACGGGGTTTCTGGAAGAAATCTGGTCGCGCAATCTCGGGCATTTATTCGTCAGCCCGCTGCGCCCGGCGGAGCTTATCGGCGCGCTGCTGGCGGTTTCGGCCATCCGCACGTTCCTTGGCCTGCTTCCTGCCACAATCATCGCCTACCTGCTTTATTACTATGATGTTTTCGCGCCCGGCCCCATCATGCTGTTCTTTTTCGCCAATTTGCTCATCATGGGCTGGTGGCTGGCGCTTGGCATTGTCTCGCTGCTGTTCCGCTACGGCGCGGGGGCCGAGGCATTGGCCTGGACGCTCGCCTTCGGCATTACGCCGCTGGCCTGTGTTTACTACCCCATGGCGGCGCTGCCCGTCTGGCTGCGGCCTTTCGCGCATATCCTTCCGGCGAGTTATATTTTTGAAGGATTACGCGCCGCCCTTTCCGGCCAGGCGCCGCATTGGGGCCAGCTTGGCCTGGCCTGCCTGCTCAATGCCGGCTGGATGCTCGCCGCCATCGCCATTTTCGCGGGGGAATTCCGCCGCGCCCGCCGCCAGGGCGTGCTGATCAGCATAGGGGAGTGAGATGCATAAATTCTGGTTGATCCGCCACGCCCTGGTGCAAAAAACGGCTCTCGCCACGCTCTATGGCACGGAGGATGTGCCCATTTGCGGCGATACCATGGCCGCGCAGGCCGCGCGTTATGCCGCCCTGGCCGCGCGCCTGCCCCGCCCGGCGCGGCTGGTGTGCAGCCCGCTTTCGCGCACGCAGCTTACCGCCCTGGCCTTGTTCCGCGCCGGTTACCCGGAACAGGCGCCGCTGATCGACCCCGCCTTCATCGAACAGGATTTCGGCACGCTGCAAGGCCTGCCGATGGCGAGTTTCGACACCAGGCAGGAGGAAGAGCGCCACCCGTTCTGGCCCATCCATGCCGCGGAAACCCCGCCTGGCGGCGAGAGTTTCGCGCATCTCATCGCCCGCGTGGGCGCGGGGCTGGAGGCGCTGCTGGAAAACGCCGCGGGCAAGGATACCGTTATTGTCAGCCATGGCGGCGCCATACGCGCCGCCTGCGCCTACGCGCTGGGCCTTACCCCGCACCAGGCTTTGTGCCTGCAGATCGACAATATTTCTCTCACCCAAATTGAACGTAATGTGCGGGGCTGGCGGGTCTTGTCAGTCAACGAACATCCCTCCACACAAGCTAACCAAACCGCCGTGCCGCGCCCTGCCCGGCCGGCAACGGCTGCATAAAGCCACCAAGGAGTGTAACATGAAGCGTCTTCTGCTCGCGCTTGCTTTGGTTCTGGCCCCCGCCGCGCCGGCGCTGGCCGACCCCCCGCAACATCTGGTCGATAGCTCCACCCTGGCGCTGGAAGACATGATGAGCGGCACGCTGGGCAAGCAAACCCAGGATTTGCTGCGCAAGGCCAAAGCCGTGCTGATCTGCCCCAACATTTTCCGCGGCGGCTTTATTTTTGGCGGAGAGGGCGGCACCTGCGTCATGTCTGCCCGTTTGGCCGATGGCACCTGGTCTTACCCCGCGCTGTATAGCTTTGGCAGCGGCAGCTTCGGGCTGCAGGCTGGTATTCAAACCTCTGAGCTGATGATGCTGGTGATGACCAATGGCGGCCTGAACGCGCTGCTCAACTCGCATTTCAAATTCGGCGCCGATGCCGGCATTACCTTGGCCACGTTCGGCACGGGGGTGAGCGGCGCCATGTCCACCGCGCTGGATGCCGATATCATCAGTGTTTCCAAGAGCCAGGGCCTGTATGGCGGCATCTCGCTCGCCGGCTCGGTGCTGTCCGATGATTCGGGGGTGCAGCAGCAATATTACGGGCAGGTGCTGAGCGCCCGGCAGATTGTTGTAGAGGGCCAGGGCCAGAACCCTGGCGCCAACCCGCTGCGCACCTTGCTGGCGCGCTATGGCGGGCAGTAACTGGCGTTAAAAAAGGTGATTATATACATGACAAAACTAACTACAATTTGTTGAGACACCGTGCCGAATTTCTTTGACGCGGTCACGCACCTCTATACTTAATGATTGTTAAATATAATCGAGTGAAAAATGACAATCGCCGCTTGTTATCTGTCGCCAGAAGGAATTGTCTTGGGTGCAGATAGCACGTCAACATACCAAAATTTTGGCCGGTCAAAGCACTACAATCACGGCCAAAAACTCTTCCAAATAGGTATAGAAAGTACCATTGGGATAGTGACATGGGGTGTTGGGGGCCTAAGGTTTGGCAGCTACCGGACATTGATCGCTCGACTGGCTGACAAATGCCCTCCGCCTCAAGCTCCCAGCGTCCAGCACGTGGCGGAGAAGTGGATCGATCTATTTTGGGCTGAGTATCAAAATTGCTTTTCTGCCGAAATTGCAACCCTTACTACACTGAACCTTAAGCCTCCTATGGCTATGACTCCAACCGGATTGGACCCAAACTGCCGAAACCCGGCTGAAGAGATGCACTTCCGGCAGTTAAGCAATGATCTGGTCGTTGGTTTTTGTATGGGAGGCTACGTGTTAGGCGACAGGCAGCCTCATGCATTCGAAATAATCTTCGATCCTCTCGGGGCTAAGCCCACGCCAACGCCGCTTGCTCCGGCCCAAACTTTTTGGGGCGTGCCGTCCCTAATCGGAAGACTGATAAACGGTTGCGCACCAGAGTTAAGAAATTCTATATTAAGTTGTGGAAAATGGAACGGTACAGAAACGGATCTTGATATGTTGATAGCCCAACACAAGCTACATCACCCAGCGACAGTGCCGATCAGAGACGCGATTGACTTCACCCACGCTTGCCTTTTGACCACAGTTAAGGCAATAAAATTTTCCAGTCTGCCGCAGGTGTGCGGCGGACCGTTGGAGGTTGCAGTAATCACTACCGATAGACCATTTCGTTGGGTTAAGCACAAGCCCTGGGATGCCGCAATTATGGAGGAAGCTCGCGATGGCCATATCTAAAAAAACTGCGACTGCCCCCGACACATCGGGCGATGCTGCACAGGCCGAGGTCACAGTAAGGGATGTGGAGCAGTTACAGCACCTGCTTCTAATCCTCGGGGATCCGCGAGTTCGTGTGGAAGTTTCACATGGCGATTCTCAAAAACCGTCCTTTGAGATGCCGGCCAGCAGCCGTTTTCAATTTACAAATTATTGAAATGGATGAATATTTCAGTGAAATTGAGGCAGAGCAACGCCGCACTGAGACGTTGCGCCAGCTTCTAGCGATGCCTCCACAGCAGCATGCTAGCCATCCTCCACAGACTCCCCGAAGTCGAAAGAAAGCTGGTCCAGGTGGTGGCAATAACCAGACCGAGACGGACCAGATGCGTCCTTAGAAAGTGACTTTGGCGCCGTGCTGCTCACTAGCTTGTTGATAGGTCAACCGTTTGCCGCCAACACCACGTAGCACTAGAACGGCGCGGTCTGCGTCTGAATAGCCCAGCTTGGTCCGCGTATTATAGCGGAAATCAAATTCCGCGAGGTAGCGGGCAAGGTGCTGTTCGCCGCAGTGCTGGTAGATACCGCGCATCCCGCGCTTGAAGATGCTGAACACACCCTCCACGGTGTTGGTATGCACGTTGCCCCGGACATATTCACCGGCGCTATGGGTGGTGAACTCATGGCTCGCAAAGTGCCGATGAGCAAAGCGATACTGTCCTGCCTCATCCGTCATCAGGGAAGCCTCAGGCACGATATGGGCGCGCAGGACGGGCATCACCACAGAAGCGCCGTGGCTGGGAACATGAAAAGACCGAACCTCGCCTCCGCGCTCCACCAGCGACAACACCACACGCTTATGGCCGACGCCGCGTTTAACCTTGGCGCCTTCCTTCTTGCTGATGAAAGTCTCGTCTGCCTCTACCGGCACACCATTACCGCCCATCGGGGCCAAACCGCCGGAAACCATGGCCTCGCGGATACGGTGCGACATGAACCATGCGGTTTTGTACGTCACGCCCAGCATCCGGTGGAGCTGGTGAGATGACATGCCTTTTTTGGAAGCCGAAAGCAGATGCACAGCCAGCAACCACTTGTTTAGGGCGATCTTGGAGCGCTCAAACACGGTGCCGACCGTAACCGTGAACTGGCCTTTGCAATCGCCACAGTAATAGAGCCCCGGACGATGAGATTTACCCTGCACCGCGCCAATCTTCCCCATGCAGCCACAATGCGCGCAGACCGGGCCATTCGGCCAGCGGACGGCCTCAAGAGCCTCACGGGCAGCATCAGCATCGGTGAACATCGGGGCGGTAAGATCGGCAGACATGGGAAAACTCCTATGAGGCCCATTCTACATCTTGTGGTACTTACGTCAAGTATATAATCGCCTTAAAAAAGGCGGCTTTGGCCGCCTTTTTTGTCTGTCTGCTCGTGAATCTCTATCTGTGGGGCTCTATTGTCCCGGTTCTGAAATCCGCGATATTTCACATCACGAATTTCAGAACCATCACACTATAGTCAGCCGCAGTCAGCCGCTAATGGTGTCCGGCCTCAATGCAGATGCAGAAGCAGGAACGCCACCACCACGAGGAACGCCACCACCAGCCCGCCGATGAGCACCGGGCCTTTGGGCCGGAAGCGCGGTTCGGGTTCTGGCTCCGGCTCAAACTCGATGGCGCGGCTGCGCGCCGCCATGACCAGATTGATAAACGCATCCTCCGGCTCGCCGCCGCTTGCGGGCTGGGGCTGTTCCTCTTCGGGGGTGTGGCCCTCGCGCGCCATGGCCTGCTGGAATTCAGCCTTGGCCCTGGCATCCACCGGTTTGCCAAAGACGCGGCCTGCCTCCGGCTCCGGCGGAAGCGCGCCGCCGCCTTGCGGGGCTTCCGCGTCTGGCGGGCCGGCGCGCCATTGCGTGCCGCATTGTTCGCAGCGCAGTTTACGCGCGCGGCCGCCAAATACGGCGTCGGGAATTTCATACGCTGTGGAGCAATTCGGGCATACAATCTGCATGGCTGAGAGACGCATGGCATTTTTGCCGGAAGCGCGCAATAACGGCCTGTAGAAAGCTGAAAATATGTGTATTTTCTGGCGCATTGGCGGGGTTGCGGAAATTGGGGGTAAATTAGCGGGTCGATGGTCCGGTTCGAGGATGTCTGGCTGAAATACAGCACGCGCCCCGGCACGCCAGGGCACGATGTTTTGCGTGGAATCAGCTTCGAAATTCCCGATGGCGGGTTCCGCTGGCTCACCGGCCCCTCGGGTGCTGGCAAAACCAGCCTGCTCAAGCTCATCTATCTGGCCGAGCATCCGGCGCGCGGATTCATCGACATTCTGGGCACCAGGGCTGCGCATATTTCACGGCGCGAGGCGGCATTGCTGCGCCGGCGCATCGGCGTGGTGTACCAGGATTTCCGCCTGCTGCCGCAACTTTCCGCCTACGACAACGTGGCCCTGCCCATGCGCCTGGCCCACCGGGGCGAAACGCAGATTAACGCCGATGTGACGGAAATTTTGCGCTGGGTGGGGCTGGAGGACAGGCTGAATGCGCGGCCCGACGAGCTTTCTGGCGGCGCGCAGCAGCGCATTGCCATTGCCCGCGCCGTGGTGGCGCGGCCCAAGCTGCTGGTGGCGGACGAGCCAACGGGCAATCTGGACGACGAGCAGGCGCAGCGCCTGATGCTGCTGATTACCGCGCTCAACCGGCTGGGCACCACCGTGATTATCGCCACGCATAACATGGCGCTGGTGGAGCGCTACCCGGCACCCCGGCTGCGCATAGAGGCGGGGCGGATGGTGCAGAATGGCTAAGCGCGACGATCTGGGCCTGCGCGAGGCACTCTCGGACCGGCTGCTGCCGATGCTGGTGGCGGCGATGAGTTTTTTGGCCGCGCTGGGTTTGGCCGGCACGCTGGCCAGCGCCAGCCTGGCTCATGCCTGGCAGAACGAGGCCAGCGCCACGCTCACCATCCAGGTGCCGCAGCCGGATGACCCCGGTGCCACAGGCAAAACCACGCGCCTGGCCGCGGTGCAGGCGGCGCTGGCCCAGATGCCGGGGGTGGAAAACCCGCGGCTGATGAGCCAGGACGAGGAGAACAAGCTGCTCGCCCCGTGGCTGGGCGAGGATGCCACGCAGCTTGGGCTGGATTTGCCCAGCGTTATTTCCGCGCGCTGGGCCGGGGCCAGCTCGCCAGATGCGCTGGGCCAGAGCCTGGGCAAGGTTGCGCCCGGCACGCTGGTGGATGCGGGTGCCATCTGGGCCGCGCGCGTGGCCGCGCTCACGGGCTCGCTGCAAGATTGCGCGGCGGTGGTGCTGCTGATTGTGGCGGCGGTGGCCGCGGCGGTGGTGGCGGTAGCGGCGCGCGCCGGGCTGGCGCAGCGGCGCGATACCATAACCATCGTGCATGGGCTGGGGGCGCTGGATGGCGATATTGCCGCGCGCTTTTCCAGCCGCGCTACCGTGCTGGTGGCCGCGGGCGCGGCGGGGGGCACCATTGCCGCGCTGCCGGTGCTGGCCTGGCTGGCCGCGCTGGCCGCGCCGTTTGCGGGTACGGGCATCCAACCCGGCGGGGGCGGGCTGTTCAACCTGCCGCTGCCGTTATGGGGCACTTTGCCCATTTTGCCGCTGGCCGCCGCCGGTATTGGCTGGGTTACATCGCAAATAACCGTGCGCCGCTGGCTGCGGGGCCTGCCCTGATGGCCCGCCGCCCGCGCCGCCGCCCGCGTTTTGCGCTGGCACGCATGCTGGCGCGGGCCGTGGGGGTGGTGTGCGGGCTGTGGCTGGCGGGGTTTGCGGTATTCGCCATCGCCGTTTTCACCTCCGCGCCGCCCAACCCCGTGCCCCAGGCCGATGGCATTGTGGCCCTTACCGGCGGCGATGACCGTGTGGCCGAGGCGCTGGCGCTGCTGGCGGACCGGCAAGCGCCGCGCCTGCTTATCTCGGGCGCTGGGCGCGGCACTTATTTGGGTGATTTCACGCAAGACAACGCCCCGGCCGCCACGCAATATGCCGAGGACATCACCATCGGCCATATGGCGGACACCACCCATGGCAACGCGGTGGAAACGGCGCGCTGGGCGGCCAAGCATCATATGCATTCCCTCATTATCGTGACGGCGGACTACCACATGCCGCGCGCCTTGCAGGAAATGCGCCGGGCCATGCCGGATGTGACGCTGACACCCTACCCGGTGCGCCCGCCCGCCATGCGTAAAATCATCAGCCTGCCCACGCTGCGCATGCTGGCCGGGGAATACACCAAATACCTCGCCGTGCGCGCCGGGCTGCGGCATCTTGCCGCCAGGCTGCTGCACTCGGTAGTCTAGCGCCCATGCGCCTGCTCCGGTCTACTTGTTTCAATATCATCATGTTTGGCAGCGGCGCGCTGCTCAGCATCTGGTGTGCCATGGCGGGGCGGTTTTTGCCTGAAGGCATTGTGCGCGCGGCGCGGCTGTGGGGGCGGATTTGCCTGTGGGGCCTGCGTGTGTGCTGCGGCATAGCAGTAGAGGTTGAGGGGCGGGAAAACCTGCCGCCGGGCGGCGCCATCATCG
Organism: Pseudomonadota bacterium; assembly: GCA_021805545.1. Lineage (GTDB taxonomy): Bacteria > Pseudomonadota > Alphaproteobacteria > Acetobacterales > Acetobacteraceae > Acidocella. The sequence continues at coordinate 20,110 of JAJZFB010000095.1, forward strand.
CCGCGCAGCACCAGTCGGCGCTGGATATTTTTATCTGGCTCAGCCTGGTGCCGCATCCTGTTTTTGTGTTCAAGAAGGAGCTGCGGCGCGTCCCTGTTTTTGGCGGGCTGATGGAGCCGGCCGGGATGATCGCGGTGGACCGCGGCGGTGGCGGCCCAGCACTGCGCGAGATGCTGGCCAAGGCGGCGAACGCCGTGCAAGCCGGGCGGCAGATCGTTATCTTCCCCGAAGGCACGCGCGTGGCCCATGGGGTGCGCGGGCGGATTAAAAACGGCATTATCGCCCTGGCGCAGCAAAGCAGCGCCCCCGTGCTGCCCGCCGCAACCAATTCTGGCCTGCGCTGGGGGCGCAAGGCCTATGGCAAGCATCCCGGGCCGGTGCGCGTGGCCATCTTTCCGCCTTTGCCGCCGGGGCTGACGCGCGAGGAGACCGTGCAACGGCTGGAGGAGGTTTATTACGGGGATCTGCCCGTGGCGGGTTGAAGCCCGGCTCTCAATCAATGAAGCAGAGCGCGATTTATACCAACGGTCATGGAGCATGACCGTTGGTATAATGAGGGTCTCGATTACGATGCCTACGCTCCAGGCGGTGCCGCGGCGGTATGTGTTGCCGAAATTCTGATACAGAAATGTCAGGCCCGCAACAGGATGCGGGGGGCGCATGGACGGTGGGTTTCGATCCTGCTAAGCCATAGCTGATCATTCCGACATCACACGAAAGCGGACACACCCGAATGGCGCGCAGCTAAAGATTTGCGCACCAGCCGAAACTGGTAGCTGCCGCTTTAACTATTGTTGCCGCTTTAACTATTACAGTAAATCTGCAGGCAATAGGTCGGCAGCTTTGAAACGTCGAAGGAAATCCTTCATGAAAAAACTCTTTGTCCTTTTGGGTCTGATCGTCTCAATGACTGTACCCCCAATTTCGGCGCGCTGCGAGCAATTGCCCACATTGTCGGGGTTCAAGCAACCGATCGCCCGATGTCTAAAGCCATCCGGCAATTTGATTATCACCCAAGTTGGTAGTTATCAGGAATCTCCAGACGGAACGCCTCCCCTTGAAATCGTCGCCTCGGTACAGCCTGACACCGATCCGAACGTCATTACAGAATTCGATCACGCGGCCATCAATATATACGGCCCTGGCTGTCACCTCATATACCGGCAAGAGTTTTCTGGATCGGGAGAGGTCACATTTGAAACGATCCACTTGGGCGACCAAACGCTTCTGCACCTGATAGCTATGTCAGCCGTGGACGAGCCCACTGACGACGTCATATACGGCCACATCCTTCTCGCAGGTTACGGCGGCTCATTTTTTCCGGTGCAACCTCCATTCCTTCAGAGTGACAAAAATGTATCTATCTTCATTGGCGACATCGGCGGCGGGAGAGGGCCTGGCATTGTGGAGACCTTTCGGCCCTGGCCGGCGCCACCCCACTTCTCACCATTTTCGGTAATGTTTCAATTGAAGAACGTAGCATTACCGCAGGGCCAAACACTCACTACGTTTGTCGGGCCGACAGTGATCCGGCCGCCCCTTCACAAAAACAGCCTAGACGCTTGGCCAGACACATCATACGCGACAGGCTTTCCGCTGATGCATTACCTTTATGGGAAGTGGGGTGGCGGCTAACTCAAATCGCGACGGATACCAATGTCTGCTCCGGGGCGTCCTAATCGCGCCGCCACGTCTGCCGCAAAGCTGCTGCCTGTGAAGCGTGCTTGCCAAAGTTGTACAAAACTCAAGATATACGCACCGGCGCCGTCACCAAATGTCTTCAACGGCTAAGACACTGCATAATGTCTGTTGCCAATGTCCGTGTAACCGGCCATTTGACTCAAAGCTGACGTTCCGCTTCCCCCCAAACCGTCCAGCACGCCCCCAACCCTATGCCTCTGGCACGGCAGATTCCGCAATCCAGCCCTGGGCGGCAAAATATTGCCCCAGCCGTGCCGCAAGCTGGTTGGCGGCTTTTGTTGCTTCCTGCTCAATCGGGCTGCCTGCCTCGCCCACGCCGTGGGCCGCGCCCGATAGGGCAGTGGTGGCCGATTTCACTCCGGCCGCGGCAGCGCCAATCCCCATCCCCGGCATCCGGCCGCTTGTCGCGGTGCTGGCGTAGGTTTGCAACACGTCCGTTCCGGTGGCGGTGCCGCGCAGCAGCATGGCGCTGCCCTGCACCTGCACCTTGCCCGCGCCAAGCCCCACAACAGTCCGCCGCGCGCGGTTGCCTTCCTGGATGGAATTAATCTGTATCGTCACCGCCAACTCGCCCGGCGCCGGTGTGGTGCCCGAGGGCACGCGCTCTGCCTGCAACCCCATGGCGTCGATCTTTTTCACCAGTGTGTTGGAGAGTGCCGCCTGCACGGCCAGCACGTCATTCACGGCGGCCTGCTGCGGCGTAATGCCTTCGCTCTTGCGCTGCGCCTGCATGCCGGGGCTTGTGTCCAGTTGCACAATGCCCGGGGGTGCCGCGGCATCCACCACCAGAATTTTCGCGGGCCGCCCGCTTGCCTGCGCCGTGCCGCCCAACAGGCAGGCGATAAATACCAGCGGCGTTACCAATGCCGCGCGCCGCGATGGTTTCAGCTTCATACCCTGTGCCCTGCCCGTGCCATGTTTCATTCCCCGGACGTATCACCATTTCACCGGAGAAGAAAATAGCGTGCGGCCCTCAGCAAAAACGGCCCGGCATTGCTGCCGGGCCGCTGCATGTCCTGAAGCCTCGCGCGCTTACGCGGCGAACTGGTTCATGGTGTTATGCACCCCGCCGGCCTTCAGCGCGGCCTCACCGGCGAAATACTCCTTATGGTCGTCGCCGATGTCCGAGCCCGACATGTTCTGGTGCTTCACGCAGGCAATACCCTGGCGGATTTCCTGGCGCTGCACGCCAGCCACGTAGCCCAGCATGCCCTGCTCGCCAAAATATTCCTTGGCCAGATTATCGGTGGAGAGCGCCGCGGTGTGGTAGGTGGGCAGGGTGATGAGGTGGTGGAAGATGCCCGCGCGCTTCGCCGCGTCGCGCTGGAAGGTGCGGATCTTCTCATCCGCCTCGATGCCCAGCGGGGTCGCATCGTAATCGGCGCTCATCAGCCTGGCGCGTTCATAGGCGGAAACATCCTGGCCCGCCGCCTTCATCGCATCGTAAACCTGCTGGCGGAAATTCAGCGTCCAGTTGAAGGAGGGCGAGTTGTTGTAAGCCAGCTTGGCATTGGGCACCACGGCGCGGATACGGTCCATCATGCCCGCAATCTGCGCGATATGCGGCTTCTCGGTCTCAATCCACAGCAGGTCGGCGCCGTTGTTCAGCGCGTTGATGCAATCCAGCACGCAACGGTCCTCGCCGGTGCCGGCGCGGAACTGGTACAGGTTGGAGGGCAGGCGCTTGGGGCGCAGCAGCTTGCCGTTGCGGGTAATCGCCACATCGCCATTGCCGATGTTGGCGGCGTCAACCTCGTCGCAATCGAGGAAGGCATTATACTGGTCGCCAATATCGCCCGGCTCCTTCGAGAAGGCGATCTGCTTGGTCAGGCCAGCGCCCAGGCTGTCGGTACGGGCCACGATAATGCCGTCCTCAACGCCCATCTCCAAAAACGCGTAGCGCAGGGCACGGATCTTGGCCACGAAATCCTCGTGCGGCACGGTCACCTTGCCGTCCTGGTGGCCGCATTGCTTTTCGTCCGAAACCTGGTTCTCGATCTGCAGCGCGCAGGCCCCGGCCTCGATCATCTTCTTGGCCAGCAAATAGGTGGCTTCGGCATTGCCAAACCCGGCATCGATGTCGGCGATAATGGGCACGACATGGGTTTCGTAATGATCGATCTTGTTCTGCACTTCCTTCTGCTTGGCCAGATCGCCAGCGGCGCGGGCGGCGTCCAGGTCGCGGAACAGCATGCCCAGCTCGCGCGCATCGGCCTGGCGCAGGAAGGTGTAAATCTCCTCGATCAGCGCGGGCACCGAGGTCTTCTCGTGCATCGACTGGTCGGGCAGCGGGCCGAATTCGGAGCGCAGGGCAGCGATCATCCAGCCGGAGAGGTAGATATAGCGGCGCTTGGTGGTGCCGAAATGCTTCTTGATGGAGATCAGCTTCTGCTGCGCGATAAACCCGTGCCAGCAGCCGAGCGACTGGGTGTAGCTGGCCGGGTCGGCATCATAGGCCGCCATGTCCTCGCGCATGATCTTCGCGGTGTATTTGGCAATGTCCAGACCGGTGCGGAACCGGTTCTGGAGGCGCATCCGCGCCACGGCTTCGGCGCTGATACCGTCCCAGGTGCCGGCCTTCGCCGCGATCAGCCCAGAGACGTCGCTGATATGGTCTTGATAAGACATCGTCTTCACTTCCGTTCGAGGTTAGGGAGTTATGTTGCACTGCACATATACGCCCTTTACAAACCTGTGACAGTCAAAAACTTACGGAAATGTTGGTAAAAATACGTAAACCAGTATGGGGTTTGATTGTAAAATTCGCATATTTGTAAATTTTTTACATTCTTGCCAAAGCCCCGCCAAACAAAAACGGCGCCCTAAGGCGCCGTTTTCCGTAAAACCCCGCTTTCAGGCGGAGTAGTACATCTCGAACTCAACCGGGTGCGGGGTGTGCTCGAAGCGGTACACATCCTTCCACTTCAGCTCGATATAGGACTCGATCTGCTCCTTGGAGAACACGTCGCCCGCGAGCAGGAACTCGTGGTCGGCTTCCAGGGCGGTGAGGGCCTCGCGGAGGCTGCCGCACACGGTCGGGATGTCCTTCAGCTCCTCGGGCGGCAGCTCGTACAGATCCTTGTCCATCGGGTCGCCCGGGTGGATCTTGTTCTTGATGCCGTCGATCGCCGCCATCAGCAGGGCGGAGAAAGAGAGGTACGGGTTGCAGGTCGGGTCGGGGAAGCGCACTTCCACGCGCTTGGCCTTCGGGCTGGTGGTGTACGGAATACGGCACGAGGCCGAGCGGTTACGCGCCGAGTAAGCCAGCAGCACCGGGGCCTCGAAGCCGGGGATCAGGCGCTTATAGCTGTTGGTGGAAGGGTTGGAGAACGCGTTGATGGCCTTGGCGTGCTTGATGATGCCGCCAATGGCATACAGGCAGGTCTCCGACAGATCGGCATAGCCATTGCCCGCGAAGAGCGGCTTGCCGGCCTTCCAGATGGAGATATGCGTGTGCATGCCCGAGCCGTTATCGCCATAAATGGGCTTCGGCATGAAGGTCGCCGTTTTGCCGTAGGAATGGGCGACGTTGTGGACGCAGTATTTATAAATCTGCATCTGGTCGGCCATGGTGCACAGCGAATTGAAGCGGGTCCCCAGCTCGTGCTGGCTCTGCGCCACCTCGTGGTGGTGCTTCTCAATCGGCAGGCCCATCTCGCCCATGGTGGAGAGCATCTCGGCGCGCAGGTCGGAATCGCCATCCACGGGCTGCACGGGGAAATAGCCGCCCTTCACGCCCGGGCGGTGGCCCATATTGCCTTCCGGGTAATCCTTCAGCGAGGAGCCGGGGCCTTCGATGGAGTCGAGCTGATAGGTGCCGAAATTGCCGCCCGTGCCGAACTTCACGCTATCGAAGATGAAGAACTCAGCCTCGGCGCCGATGAAGGCGGTGTCGCCAATGCCGGTGGATTTCAGGTAGGATTCCGCCTTCTTCGCGGTGGAGCGCGGGTCGCGCACATAGCCCTGGCCGGTGGCGGGTTCCACAATGTCGCAGAACAGGATCATGCTGGGCTTGGCCGCGAACGGGTCCATCACCGCCGTGGTCAGGTCCGGCTGCAGGATCATGTCGGACTCGTTAATCGCCTTCCAGCCGGCAATCGACGAGCCGTCGAACATGAAGCCGTCCTTCAGCGTGGTCTCGTCAACGGTGCTTACATGCTGCGCCGTGTGCTGCCACTTGCCCTTGGGGTCGGTGAAGCGCAGGTCGACATATTCGACGCCGTTTTCCTTGATAAAACTCAGAACCTTGGCGACGTCATCGCCGCCCTCGGCCTTCTTAGCCATGCTCATTCCCCGTGTGTAAAAGTTAAGGGTGTGTACTCTACCCATTTCCCGGCAGGACCGCGCCATGCGTTCCTGCCTGGTCAAATGCAGCGGCCGCCATGTTTAAGCAAGCATGGGGGCCGCGACAATGCCTCAGATCGCCGCCTCGCCCTTTTCGCCGGTACGGATGCGGATAACCTCTTCAACGGTGGAAATGAAGATTTTGCCGTCGCCGATGCGCCCGGTGCGGGCGGCATTCGTAATCGCCTCGACGGCACGCTCCACCACGGCATCGTCGCAGATCACCTCAATTTTCACCTTGGGCAGAAAATCCACCACATATTCAGCGCCGCGGTACAGCTCGGTATGACCCTTCTGGCGGCCGAACCCCTTGGCTTCGACTACGGTGATCCCCTGCAGCCCGACTTCGTGCAGCGCTTCCTTCACTTCATCGAGTTTGAACGGCTTGATGATCGCTTCGATCTTTTTCATCTGGTCCACGCCAGGCCTTCGGCCCGCGTCCTCCTCTGTTTCGTGCGGATAGCGCGTTGCTCTGCCTGGTGCGGGCAGCGCGTAAGCGCGCCAGCCAACGGGCTGGCGGAAGCATACTAGCATGACCCGTGCCAGAAGCAGAGATGCGCTGGAATCCATGCGCGAGGCAAGGGTTTTGCGGCCTGGATGATGCCTTTGCCCACGGCATGGCAGTTTTTGCCCAAAATTTAGGCGGTATTGCTGCCTCCGGCCAGGGCAGGCTACTCAACCCCGGAATTGCGCCTTTTGGAGATAAATACCGTGAAACAGGCCAACGCGCTGCTCGCCGGCACGGGCACGACCATCTTCACCATCATGTCGGCGCTTGCCGCGCGGCATGGCGCCATCAATCTTGGCCAGGGCTTCCCCGATACGGAAGGCCCGCAAGATATCGTGCGGGCGGCGGCCGATGCGCTGCTGGATAACCGCAACCAATACCCGCCCCTAACCGGCCTGCCGGTGCTTAAAGAAGCCGTGGCCGACGCCAACCGGCGTTTTTACGGGCTGAATATCGACCCGGCTTCTGGCGTCTGCGTCACCTCCGGCGCCACCGAGGCCATAACCGCCTGCCTCATGGCCTTGCTCAACCCGGGTGACGAGGTGGTGCTGATCGAGCCGCTTTACGACACCTACCTGCCCGTGGTGCGTATGCTGGGCGCCACGGCGCGGCTGGTGCGGCTGGAACCGCCGGGCTGGACGCTGCCGCGCGCGGCGCTGGCCGCCGCCTTTGGCCCCAAGACCAAGCTGCTGCTGCTCAACTCCCCCATGAACCCCACGGGCAAGGTATTCACGCCAGAGGAGCTGGGCTTCATCGCCGGGCTGCTGGCGCAGCACGATGCCTATGCGGTGTGCGACGAGGTGTACGAGCATCTGGTGTTCAGCGGCGCGCGGCATATTCCGCTGATGACCCTGCCCGGCATGGCGGAACGGTGCTTGCGCATTGGCAGCGCGGGCAAAACCTTCTCCCTCACCGGCTGGAAGGTGGGCTACGTGTCCGGCCCGCCGGACCTCGTTGCCCTCGTGGCCAAGGCGCACCAGAACCTTACCTTTACCACCGCCCCTAATTTGCAGCGCGCCGTGGCGCTGGGCCTGGCCAAGCCCGATGCGTATTTCGCCACACTGGCCAGCGGGCTGCAGGCCCAGCGCGATGTGCTGGATGCCGGGCTGCGCCGCCTGGGCTTTGCCACCCTGCCCGCCCAGGGCAGCTATTTCATCACCGCCGATTTCTCGCCTTTGCGCTTCAACGGCGATGACATGGAATTCGCCCGCGCCATTACAGAACAGGCCGGGGTCGCGGCCATTCCCGTCTCGGCCTTCTACGCCGGCCCGGCGGCGCCTAACCATTACGTGCGCTTCGCCTTTTGCAAGCGGCAAGCGGTGCTGGAGGCGGCGCTGCAAAACCTGGCGCGCTGGCTGGCCCCCGCCGCAAACAGCACGGAATTGCCAGGATAAGCATTGACGTCCGCGCCCCGATGGCGTTACGAGGCCCCACCCTGGATGGCGGACGTAGCTCAGTTGGTAGAGCGCCGGTTTGTGGTACCGGTTGTCGCGGGTTCAATCCCCGTCGTTCGCCCCAGGTTTCCCGCCCCAGGTTTCCCGCCCCAGGGTTTCACTCCCCCCTTGCCCCGCGCCACGCCACGGCCCATCTCACGGCGGCAAGACAAGGAGACCGCCAATGATTTTTCCACAACGCCAATTGGGCCGCAGCGGTCTGAAAGTTTCAGCCATCGGGCTGGGCTGCATGGGCATGAGCCAATCCTACGGCCCGGCGGACGAGGCGGAGTCCATCGCCACGCTGCACCGCGCTGTGGAGCTGGGCTGTAATTTTCTCGACACGGCGGAAGTTTACGGCCCCCACACCAACGAAGACCTGCTGGGCCGCGCGCTACAGGGCAAGCGCCAGAACGTGATCCTCGCCACCAAATTCGGCTTCCGCATAGAGGACGGCAAGATGGTGCCGGGCGGGATGAACAGCACCCCCGCCAATATCCGCGCTGCGGTGGAAGGCTCGCTTAAGCGCCTGCGCACGGATTACATCGACCTGCTCTACCAGCACCGCGTGGACCCCAGCGTGCCGATGGAAGATGTGGCCGGCACGGTGGCCGAGCTGGTGAAGGCAGGCAAGGTGCGTTATTTCGGCCTGTCGGAAGCCGGGGTGAGCAATATCCGCCGCGCCCATGCGGTGCATCCGGTCGCGGCCTTGCAGAGCGAATATTCGCTGTGGGAACGTAATCTGGAAGGTGACATCATCCCCGCGCTGCGTGAGCTTGGCATTGGGCTGGTGCCGTTCTCGCCGCTTGGCCGCGGCTTCCTTACCGGCGCGGTAAAACCGGCCGAGGACTACCCCAAAGGCGATTTCCGCCGCAACGACCCGCGCTACCAGGGGGAAAACTTCGCCGCCAATATGCGCGCGGCGGAAATTGTGCGTGATATTGCCGGGCAGCTTAACGCCAAGCCGGGCCAGGTGGCTTTGGCCTGGGTGCTGGCCAAGGGCGAGGACATCGTGCCCATACCCGGCACCAAGCGGCGCGCCTATCTGGAAGAAAACCTCGCCGCCGCCAGCCTGGCCCTGAACCCGGCACAGATTGCGGCGCTGGACGGCGCCATGGCCCCGGAGAACGTGGCAGGCGCGCGCTACAGCGCGGCGAATATGGCGACGATCGACCGGTAAGCCCTGTAAGCAACGTCACCGCGAGTGCAGCGTGGCGGTCCATCTTCCGGGCCGCGAACGGCCTTCTGGGGCATTGTCCTGCAAGATAGACCGCCACGCTGCGCTCGCGGTGAGACCATGAAACCCGCCGGAGCTTCATCCCCAAACATACCCCTTGCCGTTTCGCCCCCAAGCGCGTACATAGCGCTTCAACAATACCCGTTTTCGCAGGGTGGCCCCTAAAAAGGCCGCCTTTTTTATTGGATTTTCGAGACTTGTTTGACAACCGCCCAGTCCATACCGGCCTAGAGGGCCGCATCGCCGGGATGATCGTGGAGCCGCTGGAAGCCCAGGGCTACGAGCTTGTGCGCGTGCAGGTTATGGGCACCGAAACCCCCACAGTGCAGATTATGGCCGACCGCGCCGATGGCCGCGCCTTCACGCTGACCGATTGCGAGGCCGTCTCGCGCCTGCTCTCCGCCGTGCTGGATGTGGAAGACCCGATTGGCAGCGCCTGGACGCTGGAGGTCTCCTCCGCCGGCATAGACCGCCCGCTGACCCGCACAAAAGATTTTACCCGTTTTGCCGGGTTTGATGCTAAAATTGAACTCAACTTTCCCGGCCCTGGCGGGCGCAAGCGTTTTACCGGCAAGCTGGAAGGCGCCGATGCGGAAATTGCCCGCCTGAAGCTGGAAAACGGCGAGACCATGGAAATCCGCCGCGCCGATATACGCAAGGCCAAGCTGGTGCTGACCGATGCGCTGATCGATTTCACGACGCAAACCGGGGCCGAACCCACGGATGCCCAATCCGAGATCCAACCCGAGACCCAATCCGAGACCCAACCCAAAGTGAGCCATTAGAGGATTCGTTATGGATACCGCAGTCAACCGCCCGGAATTGCTGCTTGTCGCCGACGCCGTGGCGCGGGAAAAACAGATTGAGCGCGAGGAAGTGCTGGAGGCGATGGAGCAGGCGATCCAGAAGGCCGGCCGCGCCAAATACGGGCACGAAAAGGACATCCGCGCCGTTATCGACCGCAAGACCGGCGATGTGAAGCTCTCCCGCTGGACCGCGATTGTCAGCACGGTGGAGAATGAGGAAACGCAAATCGCCGTTTCCATCGCCAAAAAATTCGCGCCGGATAAAGATGTGGGCGATTTCATTGTCGATCCGCTGCCGCCCATCGATTTCGGCCGCATCGCCGCGCAGACGGCCAAGCAGGTCATCGTGCAGCGCGTGCGCGAGTTTGAGCGCGCCAAGCAGTTCAACGAGTTCAAGGACCGCGTTGGCGAGATCATCAACGGTGTGGTCAAGCGCACCGAGTACGGCAACCTTATGGTTGATTTGGGCCGTGCCGAGGCGCTGCTGCGCCGTGACGAATGCATTCCGCGCGAGCAGTTGAAGAATGGCGACCGCGTGCGCGCTTTCATCTACGATGTGCGCGAGGAGCAGCGCGGGCCGCAGATTTTTCTCTCCCGCACCCATCCCGGCTTCCTGGCCAAGCTGTTCGCGCAGGAAGTGCCCGAGATTTACGACGGCATCATCGAGATCAAGGCCGTCTCGCGTGACCCCGGAAGCCGCGCCAAGATGGCCGTCATCTCGCGTGATTCCTCCATCGACCCCGTGGGGGCTTGCGTGGGCATGCGCGGCTCGCGCGTGCAGGCGGTTGTGGCCGAGTTGCAGGGCGAGAAGATCGACATCATCCCCTGGTCGCCCAACGTCGCCACCTTCGTGGTGAACGCGCTGGCCCCGGCTGAAGTTTCCAAGGTGGTGATGGATGAAGAGGCTGGCCGCGTGGAAGTGGTGGTGCCGGACACGCAGCTTTCGCTCGCCATTGGCCGCCGCGGCCAGAATGTGCGCCTGGCCTCGCAGCTTACGCGCTGGGACATTGATATTCTCACCGAGGCCGAGGAATCCGAGCGCCGCCAGGAAGAGTTCCGCCGCAAGACCGGGCTGTTCGTGGAAGGGCTGGATGTGGACGACATGATCGCCGGCCTGCTGGTGCAGGAAGGGTTCGAGACGATCGAGGATCTCGTCACCACGCCGCTGGACGAAATTGCCACCATCGAGGGTTTTGACGAGACCATTGCCGGTGAGCTGCAACGCCGTGCCGATAATTTTCTCACCCGCCAGGCCGGCGAGCTGGAAGAGAAGCGCGTGGCGCTGGGCGTGGCGGACGACATTGCCGCCATCGAGGCGCTTTCGGCGAAAGACCTCATCGCCCTGGGCGAGAAAGGTGTGAAGACGCTTGACGATCTGGCGGACCTGGCCGGTGACGAGCTGGTGGAAATTCTGGGCGCGGATGTGATGAGCGAAGAGCAGGCCAATGAAATTATCATGGCTGCCCGCGCCCATTGGTTCGAGGGGGAGGACGGCAACGCGAACTGACCCCGCCATTGATGACGCCACGGAGGACGCGCCGGGAGACTTGCCGCCGGAGGATCTGTCAGAGCAAGGACCGTTCCGGCGCTGCCTCGTCACGCGCGCGCAGGGGCGGCGCGAGGAGATGCTGCGTTTCGTAGCCGCACCAGACGGGCGGGTGGTGTTCGACGCCACCGCAACCCTGCCCGGACGTGGCTTGTGGTTGAGTGCTGCGCCCGGCGTGCTACATCAGGCAGTCCGGCGCGGTGTTTTCGCGCGGGGGGCAAAACGGGCGGTTAGCGTGCCGCCCAATCTGGAGGATGAGGTGAAGGCGGCGCTGACGCGGCGGCTCACCGATCTTCTGGGGCTGGCGAGGCGCTCTGGCGCCGCCATTTCCGGCTTCGAAAAAGCGCGGGAATGGCTGCAAGGGGGTAAAGCCGGGCTGGTGGTGCAGGCCGCCGATGGTTCCGCCGAGGAGCGGGCCAGATTCACCGGCGGGCGCAGCGTGCCTGTGGCTGCCGTGCTTTCCGCCGCCAGCCTGGGCAAAATATTTGGCCGTGAACACACGGTGCATGTGGTCATCGCGCCAGGGCGGCTGGCGAAGATGATCGAAAGTGAAGCGCGGCGCCTCCAGGGTGTTGCGGTGGGCGAGACAAGCGGGCAGTTAGTGCCCAACCAGGCCGGTACCCCCGGCCCAAGACGTGAATGGACCGGATTAGAGCATGAGTGACGGCAACGACCAGAGTGAAACCAAAGGCAGGCTCTCGCTGCGCCCGGCGGCGCGCGGAGATGCGGGGCATACTGTCGATGCCGGTTCCGTGCGGCAAAGTTTCTCCCATGGCCGCTCCAAGGTGGTGCAGGTGGAAGTGCGCAAGAAGCGCGGCGCAGGCCCGGCCCCGGCTGCAGCAGGCAACGTGGCGCCGCCGGCGCCTGCCACGCTTGCGCTAAAGCCCGCGGCGGAACGCCCGGCCAGCCCGCCACCCGCGCCAGCGCCGCGCCAGCGCTCTGGCGGGCAGCCGCCCGCGCGCGCCCTTACCGCCGCCGAGCAGGCCAACCGCCAGCGCGTGCTGGCCATGGCCGCGCAGCGCGAGGCCGAACGCCGCGAGCAGGAGAAAATTTCCATCCTCTCCGCCGCCGAGGAAGCGCGGCGCCGCGAGGAAGAAGCCGCCCGCAAGGCTGAGGAAGACGCCAAGGCCGCCGCCGAGGAAGCCGCCCGTAAGGCCGAGCAAGATGCCGCCCGCGCCGCCGGGGATGTGAAAACCACGGCTGAAGCCCAGCCCAGCGGCCCGGCCGCGGCACCCGCCGCCGCGCCGCGCCCCGCCGCGCCCGTGCGCCCGGCAACCCCGCCCGCGCGTGAAACATTGCAGCTTAAGCCCGCTGGCCGCCCCGCCACGGCGGAAGAGGAAGAGGATGGCCTGCGCCGCCCTGGCCTGCGCCGCCCCGCCGCCGCCGCGCCCAAGCGTGGCGTGCCTGCCGCCCCGGCCAAAAAAATTGGCGATGGCAACCGCCGCGGCGGGCGCATCGACGTGCAGGCGGCCCTGGAAGGCGCGGATGAAAAAGTCCGCTCCCTGGCCTCCGTGCGCCGCCAGCGCGAGCGCGAGCGCCGCCAGGCCGAGCTGGAGCTGCTGCGCTCCGACGGCCTGAAAGTGGTGCGTGAAGTGGTGCTGCCCGAGACCATTACCGTGCAGGAGCTGGCCAACCGCATGGCCGCCCAGGGGCGCGACGTGGTGCGCGCCTTGATGAAGATGGGCGTGATGGCCACCATCACCCAGGCCATCGACGCCGATACGGCGGAGCTGGTCGTCACCGAATTCGGCCACAAGGTCCGCCGCGTGTCGGATTCCGACGTGGAAATTGGCCTGGAGGGCGAGGAGGATACGGAAGAGGAGTTGCTGCCGCGTCCGCCGGTTGTCACCATCATGGGCCATGTGGACCACGGCAAAACCAGCCTGCTGGATGCGCTACGCCATGCCAATGTGGCGGGCGGCGAGGCGGGGGGAATCACCCAGCATATCGGCGCTTATCAGGTCACGGCGCCATCTGGCCAGATTATCACCTTCCTCGACACGCCAGGCCACGAGGCCTTTACCGCCATGCGCGCCCGTGGCGCCGCCGCCACGGACATTGTGGTGCTGGTGGTGGCCGCCGATGACGGCGTGATGCCGCAGACCATTGAGGCCATTAAACACGCCAAGGCGGCTGAGGTGCCCATCATCGTGGCGATCAACAAGATCGACCGCCCCGGCGCCGACCCCACCCGCGTGCGCAACGAACTGCTCCAGCACGAGATCGTGGTGGAAGACATGGGCGGCGACACGATGGATGTGGAAGTCTCCGCGCTGAAGAAGATTGGCCTCGACAAGCTGGAAGAAGCCATTCTGCTGCAGGCCGAGGTGCTGGAGCTGCGCGCCAACCCCGGCCGCTCGGCAGAAGGTGCCATTATTGAAAGCCGGCTGGACCGTGGCCGCGGCCCGGTGGCCACGGTGCTGGTGCAGAAAGGCACGCTGCGCCAGGGCGAGATTGTGGTGGCTGGCGCCCAGTGGGGCCGCGTGCGCGCCATGCTGGACGACAAGGGCGAGGCCGTGAAGGAGGCGCTGCCCTCTACGCCGGTGGAAATCCTCGGCCTCTCTGGCGCGCCCACGGCGGGCGAGCCGTTTGTGGTGGTGGAAAACGAGCAGCGCGCGCGTGAGATTGTGGAGTACCGCCAGGCCAAGCAGCGCGACCGCCAGGTGGCGGCGCAAACCGCCGGGCGCGGCACCATGGAAGAAATGCTTGCCCGCATCCAGGCCGGCGCGCAGAAGGAAGTGGCGCTCGTCGTCAAAGCCGATGTGCAAGGCTCCGCGGAGGCCATCGGCGTGGTGGTCACCAAGGTGGGCAACGAGGAAGTGCGCGTGCGCGTGGTGTATTCCGGCGTCGGCCAGATTACCGAGAGCGACGTGCAACTGGCCAAGGCGTCGGATGCCATCATCGTCGGCTTCAATGTCCGCGCCAACGTGCAGGCGCGCGAGCTGGCGAACCGCGAGGGCGTGGATATACGCTATTTCTCGATCATCTACGAGGTGGCGGACGACATCGAGAAGCTGGTCAAGGGCAAGCTCGCCCCCATCCACCGCGAGAAATTCCTGGGCTACGCGGAAATCCGCCAGGTGTTCAACATCACCAAAACCGGCAAGGTCGCGGGTTGTTATGTCACCGAAGGGCTGGTCAAGCGCGGTTGCGGCGTGCGCCTGCTGCGCGACAATGTGGTCATCCACCAGGGCGAGCTTTCGCAGCTCAAGCGCTTCAAGGATGACGTGAAGGAAGTGGCGCGCGGGTATGAATGCGGCCTGTCCTTCGCCGGGTTCCAGGATTTACGCGAAGGCGATGTGGTGGAGTGCTATGAAACCGAGATCGTCGCCGCGTAGCGCGCCAGGGCATACGCCGCGTAGCGCGCCAGGGCATATGCCGCGTAGCGCGCCAGGGCATATGCGCGCTGAGCCTGCCGGCCCCTCGCAGCGCCAGCTGCGGGTGGGCGAGGAAATCCGCCATCTCCTGGCCGATCTTCTGGTCCGCACCGAGTTTCACGACCCGGCGCTGGCGCGCGAGCACATCACCGTGGCCGAGGTCCGCATGTCGCCGGACCTGAAGCACGCGCTTGTGTTCGCCTCGGTGCTGGGCCGTAAGGACATAACGCCGCTACTGCCCGCGCTGAAGCGCGTGGCGCCGTATTTGCGCGCGCAAATGGCGCCCAAGCTGGGGCTCCGCGTCACCCCGGAGCTTAAATTCGTGGCCGATGCGGCGCTGGACGAGGCGTCGAAGATCAACGAGATTCTGCACCGGCCGGACGTGGAGCGCGACCTAACACCGCCCCCGGCCAAACCCGGCGAAACCCCCGGCTGACCGTGCGCCGCCACGCCGCGTTCGCCATGCTCGTTCCCCCCGTCATGCCCGCGAAAGCGGGCATCTCTGCGTTTTGGGCCATTGCATGAATGGCAAAGGCGGATGGGTTTATATGATGCACGGCGTTCTCTATACTGGCGTAACCTCGGACATCATCCGGCGGGCCAGTGAGCATCGGGATGGGAAAATCCCCGGTTTCACCAAGCGCTACGGGCTGAAGCGGCTGATCTATTTTGAACGCCATGACGAAATCACCGGCGCCATCGTACGGCGAAGGGCGCTTAAAAAATGGGACCGTGCCTGGAAGGACGAGCTGATCGCCTCAGTGAATCCGCGCTGGAATGGTCTGTACGGGGCGATTTTCTGATAGCATGGGCGCGAGAGAGGCCCGCTTTCGCGGGCATGACGGGAGTAGGAACAAGGACGGCATGACCAAGCTCCTCACCAGCCCCAAATGCGCCGCCGCCTTGCTGAAGGCGGGCAAGCTCGTGGCATTCGGCACCGAGACCGTGTACGGCCTGGGGGCGGATGCGTGTAATGGCGCGGCTGTGGCGGGCATTTATGCCGCCAAGGGCCGCCCCAGCTTCAACCCGCTCATTTGCCATTTTGCCAGCGCGGACCTGGCTTACCATTACGTAACCCTCACGCCCCTGGCGGAAAAACTTGCCGCCAAATTCTGGCCTGGCCCGCTCACGTTGGTGCTGCCCAAATCGCCCAACTGCCCCGTCTCGCAACTGGCCAGCGCGGGCTTGCCCACGCTGGCCGTGCGTGTGCCCAGCCACCCCGTGGCGCTGGCGCTGTTGCGCGAATTTGCCGGGCCGGTGGCCGCACCTTCCGCCAACCGCTCCGGCCGTATCTCTCCCACCTCCGCCGCCCATGTGCTGGCCGATATGGAAGGGCTTATCGAAGCTGTGCTGGATTCGGGCCCCTGCGCTGTGGGGCTGGAATCCACCATTCTCGACCTCTCTGGCCCGTACCCGGTGCTGCTGCGCCCTGGCGGGGTAAGCCTGGAAGCGCTGGAGGCCGAAATAGGCCCCATTACCCGCGCTACCGAAAGCGGCGATGCGCCCAAGGCTCCGGGCATGCTGCTCTCCCACTACGCGCCCAGCCTGCCTGTACGGCTGAATGCCACCCAGGTAGCGCCGGGCGAGGCCTTGCTCGCCTTCGGCCCGCCTCTGCCCGGTGCCACTCTCAGCTTCCAGCTTTCCGCCGCATGCAACCTGCAAGAGGCCGCGGCAAACCTGTTTGAAGGTCTGCATGTGCTGGACGAGGAAGCCGCCAAACACGGCCTCAAGCGCATCGCCGCCATGCCCATCCCCGCCCATGGGCTGGGCCTTGCCATAAACGACCGCCTGGCCCGCGCCGCCGCGCCCCGGCACTGACCCTTGCCAAGTGCCCCACGGCGCTTTACCTCTGCGCCCAGCATCAAGAGTTGGGCCGGCGCCCAACGCCAACCTGCCAATCCGGGCAAGGTGGCGCTCCGTAAGGAGGATGTGGCCCAACCGGCAACAAACGGACCAAGCCACTTCAAGCGCCGCGCCATGCAAGAGGAACGACGCGAAGTGCCGATTAAAATCCCGGATGATTTGCCTGCCCGCCGCACGCTGGAAAATGAAGGCGTGGTGGTGATGCGCGAAACCGACGCGGCGCGGCAGGACATAAGGCCGCTGCGCATCGGCCTGCTCAACCTGATGCCGGACAAGATAAGCACGGAAACCCAGCTTGCCCGGCTGCTGGGCGCAACACCGCTGCAAATAGAACTGAGCCTGGTGCGGCTGACGGACCATACCCCCCGCAACACCCCGGCGGACCACATGGCCGCCTTTTACCGCCCCTGGGCCGAGGTCAGCACCGGACGGTTCGACGGCTTCATCATCACCGGCGCCCCGGTGGAGCAACTGGCCTTCGAGGAGGTGCGCTACTGGCCCGAGCTATGCGCCATTTTCGAGTGGACACAGACCCATATTCATCGCTGCCTGAATATATGCTGGGCGGCGCAGGCGGCGCTTTACTACTTCCACGGCGTGCCCAAGCGCCTGCTGGCGCGTAAGGCGTTTGGCGTGTTCCCGCACCGCAACCTCGCCCCCGCCTCGCCCTATTTGCGCGGCCTGTCCGATGGGTTTGCCGTGCCCGTCTCGCGCTGGTCGGAAACCAGGGCGGATGATCTGCCGCCGGGCCAGGGCTTGCGTGTGCTGGCCGATAGCGCGGAATCCGGCCTCTGCCTGGTGGAAGACCCGGCGCGCCGGATGCTGAACATGTTCAACCACCTGGAATACGACACCGGCACGCTGGCCGGGGAATATAAGCGCGATGGCGGCACACAGCTTCCGGCGCATTATTTCCCCGGCGATGACCCGTCCCGCCTGCCCGCCAATAGCTGGCGCAGCCATGCGCATTTGCTGTTCGGCAACTGGGTTAATGAAATTTATCAGAGCACACCTTTCAACCTGGCGGAAATCGGCCATCTGGCGGCCTGAACCGCCTGCCACAAATATGCCGCGGAACAACGCCATATAGGCCAGGATGGTTGCGTGGCTTTACACCCGGGCAACCCGGCGGCAGATGCAACAGCCGCATGCTTGCGCGGCTGTGCCATGCCATGGCAGGACGCTACATAACGCTACGACAAGGAGAATGAGTTGGTAAAACCATTGCGCAAGGCGGTGCTGCCCGTCGCGGGCCTGGGCACGCGCTTTTTGCCCGCAACCAAGGCCATGCCAAAGGAGATGCTCCCCGTCGTCGATAAGCCGTTGATTCAATACGCGGTGGATGAAGCCCGCGCCGCCGGCATCGAGCAGTTCTGCATGGTCACCGGGCGCGGCAAAACCGCCCTCATCGACCATTTCGACATCGCCTTCGAGCTGGAAGCCACTTTGGCCGAGCGTAACAAGCGCGAGGCGCTGGACCTGCTGCGCGAGGAAGCCATGCCGCCCGGCTCCATCTCCACCGTGCGCCAGCAAGTGCCGCTGGGGCTTGGCCACGCCATATGGTGTGCCCGCACCTTTATTGGTGACGACCCGTTCGCCATTTTGCTGCCGGATGATCTGGTGCTGAGCGAAACCCCCTGCACCGCGCAGCTTGTTAAGGTTTATAACGAGACAGGCGGCAATGTGGTCGCGGTGTCCGAGGTGCCGAAGGAACATACCAACCGCTACGGCATTCTTAAAACCGGCGCGGTTGAAGGCGACCGCGTGGAGGTGACCGGGCTGGTGGAAAAACCCGCGCCGGAAAAAGCGCCTTCCAACCTTTCCATTATCGGCCGCTACGTGCTGCTGCCCGAGGTGGTTACTTATCTTTCCATGATGGAACGCGGCGCCGGCAACGAGGTGCAGTTGACCGATGCCATGGCCAAAATGATCGGCCACGCGCCTTTCCACGGGCTGAAATTCGAAGGAAAGCGTTTCGATTGCGGCGACAAGGCGGGCTTTTTGGAAGCGCAAATCGCCTTCGCCCTGGCCCGGCCCGATCTCGGCCCCGCCGTGCGCGCCTTCCTGAAGAACTATGTTAACGCCTGAGAGGATAAGATGAGCTTCACCCATAAATTCTCCCCCAGCAGCCTGCGTGAATACGATATTCGCGGCATTGTCGGCGAAACGCTGGGCGAGGCGGATGCCTTTGCCATTGGCCGCGTATTTGGCACCATGGTGGCCGAGGCCGGAGGCAAAAAAGTGGCCGTGGGGCGCGATGGCCGCCTCTCCTCGCCCATGCTGGCGGCCGCCCTCATCAAGGGCCTGATGGCCAGCGGCGCGGATGTTGCCGATGTGGGCGAAGGCCCGACGCCGATGCTGTATTTTGCCTCGTTCGACGAGGGGGCCGATGGCGCCGTGCAGGTAACGGGCAGCCATAACCCGCCAAATTATAACGGCTTCAAGATGATGCTGAAGGGCAAGCCGTTTTTTGGCAAGCAGATTCAGGAGCTGGGCACCCGCGCCGCCGAGGGTAAGGTGGTGCCCGAAACCAAGGGCAGCGTGGTGCAGAAAAACGTGCAGGACACCTACGTGGCCCGCATGCTGAAAGACTGGGACGGCGCGCGCAAGCTGAACGTGGTATGGGACAACGGCAACGGCGCCGCGGGCGATGTGCTGATGAAGCTGGTGGCGAAGCTGCCCGGCAAGCATACGGTGCTGAATGCCAAGATCGACGGCACCTTCCCCGCGCACCACCCAGACCCGACCGTGCCGAAAAACCTGGAGCAGCTGATCGACGCCGTGAAGGCCGAGGGGGCCGATGTCGGCATCGCCTTCGATGGCGACGCGGACCGCATCGGGCTGGTGGATAATGAGGGCAACATCCTGTTCGGCGACCAGTTTCTCATCCTCATGGCGCGCGACGTGCTCAAAACCCACCCCGGCGCCACCATCATCGCCGATGTGAAGGCGAGCCAGGTGCTGTTCGACGAGGTGGCGAAGGCCGGCGGCAAGCCGCTTATGTGGAAGACCGGGCACTCGCTTATCAAGTCCAAAATGGCCGAGCTGGGTTCGCCGCTGGCCGGCGAAATGTCGGGCCATATTTTCTATAACGATAAATGGTACGGGTTCGACGACGCGCTTTACGCCGCCGTGCGTATCCTGGGCGTCATCTCCCGTACGCCGGGCACGGTGGGCGAATTCCGCGCCTCGCTGCCCGCCGTGCTCAACACGCCGGAGCTGCGCTTCGACTGTGATGAGGAGCGCAAATTCGCCGTGGTGGCGGAAGTGGCGGCGCGGCTGAAAGATGCGGGCGAGCAGGTTTCCGACACGGATGGCGTGCGCGTGAACACCAAGGATGGCTGGTGGCTGCTGCGCGCCTCCAACACCCAGGCCGTGCTGGTGGCGCGCTGCGAGAGCAACTCCGCCGCGGGGCTGAACAATCTGAAAGCCGCCCTGGCCAGCCAGCTCGCCGCCTCGGGCCTGGCGCCCGATTTCTCGGCCAGCAACGCGGGGCATTGAACCTCGGGGGCCTGGCCCCAAACAAGCACCCCTCTGGCTGCTTTTGCATCACCGCCGCGCTGCACGCGCGGCGGTGATGCCGGGGGCACAAAACCCTTAAAATCTGAATCCGGCTCTCATACCAACGGCCATTGAGCATGACCGTTGGTATTAGAGCGCGATGACTTGAGATGCGCTCGCTTTGCGAGCGATTCGAAAGTCTGAATCGCGCTCTACCTCATTGATTTAGAGACGGATTCAGATTTTAGACCGGATCACAACGTGATCCGGTCTAAAAT
>JAJZFB010000023.1 GCA_021805545.1 Pseudomonadota bacterium
CCTCGTGGAGGATGAGGGTGCGGTCCATGGCGGCGGTGAGGATGGGGTTGGGCTTGTATTCCTGCGGCGGCACCGCGTGGAACATATAGAGGAAGTTTTCCGCGTAGGAGAGGTCGTTGCGCGGATACATGAAGGGCTGGCCGGCATTGTACTTATGCGCCCAGGCCGTGATGGTGGGAATTTTCGCGATCATGCGGAAGGCGGAAATTTCGCGCTGGCGCGGGTCGTGAATATCGATGGAGTCCGGGTAGAAGGCGGACATGGCGCCGACCACCGAGCAGAGCATCGCCATCGGGTGGGCGTCGCGGCGGAAGCCATCCCAGAAGCGGCGGATTTGTTCATGCAGCATGGTGTGCATGGTGACGTGGGTGGTGAATTCCTTGTACTGCGCCTGGTTTGGCAGCTCGCCATTCAGCAGCAGATAGGCGACTTCGAGGAAACTGGATTTCTCGGCCAGTTGCTCGATGGGATAGCCGCGATAGAGCAGGATGCCCTCATCGCCATCGATATAGGTGATGGCGCTCTCGCACGAGGCGGTGGCGCCATAGGAGGGATCGAAGGTGAAGATGCCGAGCTGGCTCTGCAGCTTGCGCACATCCACGCAATCCGTGCCGAGCGTGCCGCCGAGAACGGGCAGGTCGGCGGATTTATCGCCGAACGTAAGTTTGGCCGTGCCGACCTGTTTGCTGGTTGCCGATGGAGCCATGAGGATTCACCTTCCCTTGATGGTGTTGGGCAGTCTGTACCGGTGTGGGTGCTACACCCGTACAGAGGTATATATGGACACGGTTATTCAATCCTAACTTTCCTGTAAAGCACCCTCGCCGCAACGCAGCAATCGGCGTTCAGGCAAGATCCTTCGGCACCATGTAGCGTTGCAGGCTGTAGCCGCTGGCGCCCAGCTGGTGCCAGGGGGTGCTGATGAGGAATTCCGCCAGGGCAGCGGTGGGAAAACCCTCTTCCAGCCGCTTGCGGTCTCGTTTACCCGGCATTGGGCCGGCCAAGGACAGGGCGCATTCATGCAGGCCGGGATTATGGCCAATAACCAGGGCGCTGCGCACGGTTTCTGGCAATTCGCGCAAAATCTCGCGGATTTGCGCGGCGCTGGCCATGTAGAGGGTGGGGATGACGTCTATGTTTGGCCATTCTTCCCATACATTGGCGGCTTCCAGCTGGGCCAGCGTGGCCTGGGTGCGGGCGGCTGTGGAGACAAGCACAACGTCTGGCGCAAGGCCCGCCTGGCGCATCGCCAAGCCGATGGCGGTGGCGGCCGCGCGGCCGGAATCGGTGAGCACGCGGTCATGATCTGGGCCTTTGCCCTCGGGTACGGCCTTGGCGTGGCGGAGTAGAATCAACTGGTGCATGTGCTTATATCTTGCAGGCCTACGGCGCCTGCCGCCCTGGTGCAAGGGGCTGAGGCGATAAGGAAAGAGCGGGGGTTTGATGCAACGGCGCGGCCTGGTCCTGGGTGTTATGGGGGGTGCTGCCGGATGCGCGGCGGGAAGCGCGCTGCCGGCACGGGCGCAGGCGCGCGGTTTGCCCGTGCCGCCCTCGGGCGAGTTGCGTTTCCAGATATTGCGCAACGGCACGCCCGTGGGGGAGCACCACCTTTATTTCACCCAGAACGGCAACAGGCTGCGGGTGGACCTTGCCGCGGCCCTGGTGGTGCGCATCGCCGGAATACCCGTGTTTCATTACAAGGCAGATGCGTGCGAGCATTGGGAGGGCGGGCAATTTTGCGGTGTGGCCAGCAAGGTGGACCATAACGGCGCCCGGCTGCAGGTGCTGGCAAGCCCCATCGCGGATGGGTTTGCGATAGCCAGCACCAAGGCGGGAGATTACGATTATACGGGCAGCCCGCCCATGATGCCGCTAACCTATTGGAATAAGGCCATGCTGGAGTCGATGATCCTCAACATCGAAACCGGGCGCCATTATCCGGCCATCGTCAAATCGCCAGGGTGGAATTATCTTACCTCGGCGGAAGGTGAGCGTTTGGTGGCCCAGCGCTTCGACATATCGGGCAAACTCCACCTCTCGGTATGGTACGACCAGTACGGCCAATGGGCAGGGTTGCAGTTTTATGTGGATGGGGACGTGACGTTCCGTAAATTTGTCACCTGAAGCGTGGTGTTTATAACCTATGGTTGTACAGACGCTATGCCCGGTACCTCATACTTGGCGCGTGGCCGCCCCGCCAGCCCCACGCGCGGTACCAACGGCTATAAAGGATGAGTCATCCTTTATAGCCGTTGGTATTAGAGGCGCGGTGACTTGAGATGCGCGCGTTGTGCGCGCGATTCGAACGTCTGAATCGCGCTAGCTGAATTTTTTTTCGGGATGGCGCAGATGCCAGAGACGTTCATGCGCGGCGACCAGGCTTTCTATGCTTTTACGCCGGTTGGCGTCGGGCGGAACCGTGCGGCGGGTCAGCATTGTCTCCAAAATTCTGAGTAATTCCTCAGCAATTTCGTAATCGCCCTGGTCGCAGGCGTGGTGGAAGGCGAGCAGGATTTTATCCGACAGGCGGCGGGTATAGCGGGGCGCCCCGCTTGGGGTGCGGGTGGCGGTTTCCATATTGTCTTCTGCGTCTGTAATGCCGGCCATCTGCTGAAACCTGTGATCTTGTTAGTGTTTATATATAGAGAGATTTTTCTCTATTGCCGCATTTGAACAGGCTTGTAGAGGGGTTTGTCAAGAAATATTAGCATATTTTTAGTTAGTGAAACTAAACAGCGAGCTAACCATTGGGAAAGATTATTTAATCAATTTTTACACGAGTCAGTATGGACGCGACAAAATGAATTTTATTTAATAATTCATTCTGTTACACCGCCGTGGCCCCGGTATCGGGGGAGAAATCGGCGAAGGCGTCTTCCCAACTGCCTGTGGTGGAGGCTTTGCTGTACTCGGTGGAGCGGTTCTCGAAGAAATTGGCGTGTTCCACCGCGTTCAGCATTTCGTCCAGCCAGGGCAGCGGGTTCTTTTCCACATGGAAAAGCGGGTTGAGGCTGAGCTGGCCGAGCCGGCGGTCGGCAATGTAGCGGATATAGGTTTTTACCTGCCCGGCGGTAAGCCCTTCCACCGGGCCCAGCTCGAAGGCAAGGTCGATGAAGGCATCCTCGTGGTCCACAATGGCGGCGCAGGTAAGGTAAATGTCGCGCTTGAGCTCCTCCGTCCAGATTTCCGGATTCTCTGATACAAAACTACGGAACAGGCGCGTGATCGAATCACAATGTAGTGATTCATCGCGGACCGACCAGGTGATGATCTGACCCATGCCCTTCATTTTATTGAAGCGCGGGAAGTTGAGCAGGATGGCGAAGGACGCGAAGAGCTGCAGCCCCTCGGTGAAGGCGCCGAAGGCGGCCAGGGTCTTGGCGATTTCGTGCTTGCTCTCAGTGGAGAAGCTGTGCATGAAATCGTATTTGTCCTTCATCTCCTTATACTTCAGGAACGCGGTATATTCGACCTCCGGCATGCCTACCGTATCGAGCAAATGGGAGTAGGCGGCGATGTGGACCGTCTCGATATTCGAGAAGGCGGAGAGCATCATCAGCACTTCGGTGGGTTTGAACACCTGGGAGTAGCGCTTCATGTAGCAGTTATTCACCTCGACATCCGCCTGGGTGAAGAAGCGGAAAATCTGGGTGAGCAGATTGCGCTCGGCGAGGGTGAGGTTTTTGTGCCAGTCCTTCACGTCGTCGGCCAGGGGCACTTCCTCCGGCAGCCAGTGGACGCGCTGCTGGGTGAGCCAGGCTTCATAGGCCCAGGGGTAGCGGAACGGCTTGTAAACCGGGTTTTCCGTGAGGAGATCGAATTTCTGCTCCGTTTCCGCCGCCGGTACGGTAATCTGTCCGTTCATCAAAAAAGCCTTCAATGTCTGTGCCATTGCCTTGATAATACAACATTTAAGGTCGAGCCCATGGTTAATCTCGGACGCTGAGTATTTTATCAGAGATAATCACGGCTAACTTAAATGTACATTGGCTGGGCACATGCGATTCCGACAATGCCATGAATCGCTATTTGAATGCGTTCGCTATATTTAGTTGTGGATATTTTGTTCGGCACGATATGTTGATTTTGAGTCATGCTTTTCCAGTGTAGCTATTTTTTGGCTGCCAAACACTGTCTTTTCCAGATTAGTTTAAATAACATGGAAGACACGCATTTGAATTGCATTCAAGTTGATGCCTAGTAATAGCTTTGCTACATTTTAAGTGTGGTAAAGCGGGACTCGGAGAGAGTCCTTACTTCACTACGAAAACTGTGAGTTGGTAAAGATTGGTGGGCCGGGAGGGACTCGAACCCTCATTCTCCGGATTACAAATCCAGTGCTGTGCGTCCTAGCAGACTTCCAGTTCAGCTACCGGCCCACTAAGGGCGCCCAAGAGTTGCAGCTCTTGGGCGCCCAAAATTTTTTAAGAATGCTCAAAGAGAGAATTAAAACACATCTTGTTAGACTTTGTGCTCCTTAATGAGGGGTGGCGATACTCGCCATAACGAGTGCAGGGCAGCGCCCCTACCTATTACTGACAGGCCAGGCATTCCTCGTAATTCGTGCCCGCCGCCGCCAGCGGTAAGGGGGTGCTGCCATCATTGGCTGCCGGTGCGGATGAGAGATCCGCCATTTTTTCGCGCTTCTCCGAGACGTTATCGGCACGCTGGATGGAGAGCGAGCGGCAGTAATAGAGCGATTTCACGCCCTTCTTCCAGGCCTGGAAGTGGATTTGGTGCAGGTCGCGCTTATGCACATTGGCCGGGAGGAACAGGTTGATGGACTGGCTCTGGCAGATATAGGGCGTGCGGTCGGCGGCGTGCTCGATGATCCAGCGCTGGTCCAGCTCGAAGGCGGTTTTGAACACGTCTTTCTCGTGCTGGGTGAGGAAGCCGAGATGCTGCACCGAGCCCTTGGAGGTGGTGATGGAGGACCATGTCTCTTCATCATCACGCCCGTATTGGGCCAGCAGCCTCTGCAGCGCGCGGTTGCGCACGGAGAAGCTGCCGGAGAGTGTTTTTTGCAGGAACACATTGGCCGCGATGGGCTCGATGCCCGGCGAGGTGTTGCCGGCGATGATGGAGATGGAGGCGGTGGGGGCGATGGCGATCTTGTGAGAAAAACGCTCCTCGATGCCGTAATCGGCCGCATCCGGGCAGGCGCCGCGTTCTTGGGCCAGTTTTTTGGAAGCCGCATCGGCCTGGGCGCGGATATGTTTGAACATTTTCACGTTCCACACTTTCGCCATCACGCTTTCCCACGGGATGTTCTGGTCCTGCAGGAAGGAATGGAAGCCCATGACGCCCATGCCGACCGAACGCTCGCGGTACGCGGCGTATTTGGCTTTTTCCATGGAATCCGGCGCCTTGCGGATGAAATCTTCCAGCACGTTATCGAGGAAGCGCATCACATCCTCGATGAACAGCTCATCCTTGTGCCATTCCATCCAGGTTTCCAGGTTGAGCGAGGAGAGGCAGCACACGGCGGTACGCTGCTTGCCATACTGGTCCACGCCGGTGGGCAGGGTGATCTCGGCGCAGAGGTTGGAGGTTTTTACCTCAAGGCCGGCGAGCTTGTGCTGCTCGGGGCGGGCATTGTTCACATGGTCGGAGAAGATGAGGTACGGCTCGCCGGTTTCGATGCGCGCGGTGAGGATGCGGACCCAGAGCGCGCGGGCGGAGATGGAGCGCACATGCGCGCCATCTTTCGGCGATTTCAGTACCCATTGCTCATCGGCTTCCACGGCACGCATGAAGGCGTCGGAGATGAGGATGCCGTGATGCAGGTTGAGCGCCTTGCGGTTGGGGTCGCCGCCGGTGGGACGGCGGATTTCGACGAATTCCTCGATCTCGGGGTGCCAGACCGGCAGATACACCGCCGCCGAGCCGCGGCGCAGATCGCCCTGCGAGATGGCGAGGGTGAGGCTGTCCATCACGCGGATGAAGGGGATGATGCCGGAGGTTTTGCCGGCACCTTTCACCTTCTCGCCAATGGAGCGCAGATTGCCCCAGTAGGAGCCGATGCCGCCGCCCTTGGAGGCAAGCCACACATTCTCGTTCCACAGCCCCACAATGCCGTCCAGGGAGTCCGAGGCCTCGTTGAGGAAGCAGGAGATGGGCAGGCCGCGCTCGGTGCCGCCATTGGAGAGCACCGGGGTGGCGGGCATGAACCACATTTTCGAGATGTAATCATACAGACGCTGGGCGTGCGCCTGGTCGTCGCCATAATACGAGGCGACTCGGGCGAAGAGGTCCTGGTAGGTCTCGCCGGGCAGCAGGTAACGGTCGTCGAGCGTGGCGCGGCCGAAATCGGTCAGCAGCGTGTTGCGGGATTGATCTACGCGGACCTGATGGCGCTCCCGCATCTGGACCGGGGTGTCGAACAGGGCGGCTTCTGGTTTTGTCATCATGTTCATCGGGCGGCCTCTCGTTCATCCAAAGCGGAGAGCATAACAACATATAGTTTGCGCGGCGTGCAATCACTACCAGATGTTCAGGGGTAAGTTTTTTCAGCTTGACGAGTCTGGCCCCGAGTCATCCCCAGGCACAGGCACTTCGTTTACTGTTTGTTCTTTATGGGCGGGGTGTAACCGGGCGTCAAGTTTTAAGGGCCGCGTGCGAATCGGGGCGGGAGTGTGAAAGATGGATGGCCGGAAAAAGGCGGGGTGTGGTGCCAAAAAACATGTATTCAGAGTATCTTACGGGCAAAACGCTGGAGCGGCGCGTCGAACAGGAAGGCGCTGGCGGCGGTGAGAGCCAGGGATGCTGCGAGCAGCAGGAAGAATGTGGGAATGGCGGGGTAATAGGCCCGCGCCGCCGGGTGAAAGAAAAACCAGGCGGAGAGCAGAAACCCCGGTACGGCATGCATGAGGTAGAGCGGGTAGGACATGGCGCCCAGCGCCGCGCCGCGCCGGGTAAGGCGCAGATGCCCGCCATGTTCCAGCGCTGC
The DNA here is from genome assembly GCA_021805545.1 of Pseudomonadota bacterium. Classification (GTDB taxonomy): domain Bacteria; phylum Pseudomonadota; class Alphaproteobacteria; order Acetobacterales; family Acetobacteraceae; genus Acidocella. Next base: position 6,950 of record JAJZFB010000023.1, read on the forward strand.
CAGGCTGTAGATGGTGGCGCCGAACGTGGCGGCGGTGAAGGGTAGATGGGCTGGGGTTGGGTACAGATTGCCCCAGCCACCCAGCCGCAGCGCCCAGGCCAGGGCCAGCAGGGTGAACCCCAGCAGCGGCCACAATATATAGCTGGGAGGTTTGTGCCGGGCGAAGACCCAGCTTGCCCCCAGCCCGGCGAAGAACATGACATTGTTCAGCGAGAGAAGATGGTCCGCCACGCCGCGCGGCAGGAAAGGCAGAAGGCTGGCGGCGGGGCCGAAGCCGAGCAGCACCTTACCCCAGGCGGCGGCCAGCAGCAGCGCCCAGCCGGGTAAGAGGACGCGCCTTATATAAGGGAGCAGGGCCAGGCCGAAGATGATGTAGAAAAGCAGCTCGTAACGCAGCGTCCAGGCCGGGGGGTTAAGCTCGGCAATGTTGCCGGTAAACGGCGCGAGGGTGAGGATGTTGACGAGGTATGCCCGGCTGCAGCCATTCCACAGCACCGCCAGCATGGGGATGAGCGAAAGCCAGTAAAGCGGGTAGATGCGCCAGAAGCGCCGCCAGACATAACGCGGCAGGCGCGCGGGCTTACCCGAATCACGCGCATGGGCGTTGTGGATGACGAAACCCGACAGGGTGAAGAAAAACATCACCGCGGCGGGGGCTGGGGCGGTGAGCAGGGCAGGGCCGAGCTTAAGGCCGGGAATGGTGGTGGAGATATGCTCCAGCGCCACCGTCAGGGCGGCGAGAAAGCGCGCGATTTCCAGGCTGATGAATTTTCCGCCGTTACCCGTTTGCTGACGGCTGGATGCCAAGCGCGTGTCTCCCTGTGCGGCCTGCGTTGCGTCATGCTTTCAATCTGCCATAGATGCAAGCCATGGATAACGAAGCCGCGCATTACCAGGGTTATGTGGATGAACGCAGCACACACCACGTAAAAGGCTGGCTGCGAGACCTGAACGATGCGGCGCGGCGGCTGGACTATGAGGTGGTGCTGCCGCAAGGCGCGGGCGAGCGGCCATGGCGGAGAAGCAGGCGTTTCAGATAGAGGTGCGGCATAGAGGTTCTCGCAGAGCCATATTCCGATGGCGCTCCAGCGGGCCGGGTTTCTCACCAGCGCGGCATGGCAATGGCTGGAAGAGGCGTTGTTAGCGCCAGGCTTTGGCTCTTTGCACGGCGGCGGTAAAACGCGCGCGCCATTCCGCCGTGCTGCCCGCCTTGGGCTGCACCACGCGCTCGCCGCCCGGGCGTTTTATCTCGCCGCCTGCCGCCATGGCCGCGCAGCCAAAGGCGGTCAGCTCGTCGAATGCGGGAAGGATGAGGCCGCGCTCCAGAACATCCGCCAGGAATTGCACGAAATAGGGGCTGCGGGTGAGACCGCCATCTATGGAGATGCGCGGCTTGAGGGGGAGTTTCGCACCCATTGCCGCCACAACTTCTGCCGTGCGCAGGGCGATGCCTTCCAGCAGGGCCTGGGCCATGTCGCGCTTGGTGGTGCCGGCATCCATGCCGATGAAGATGGCGGCGGCGCTGCGGTCCCAATGCGGGCAGGCGAGGCCGGAGAGGGCAGGGACGAAAGCAAGATTTTTCGAGATGGCGGGCGGGGCCTCGAAATTTTCAAGTTCCGCGAATGAGCTGAACAGGCCGATGCGCTGGCCCCATTCCACAGCCGCACCGGCATCGTACACGCCGCCATCCACCGCATAGGCCGCCGCACCGTTGCGCGACCAGGCCAATGTGGGCAGCAGGCCTTGTTCCGGGGCGTGGATGATCTGGCTGCCCGTGACGGCCAGGGCGAAAGCGCCGGTGCCGAAGGTGATTTTGGCATCGCCCGCCGCGCGGCAGCCATGGCCGTAGAGCGCGGCCTGCTGGTCCACCAGCGCGGCGCGGATGGGTGTGCCGTTGAATGTGCCGAAATCGCTGGCGGAATCGCGGATTTCCGGCAGGGCCTGCATGGGCACGCCGAAAATGCGGCAGAGTCCGTCATCCCATTGGCGGGTGGCGAGGTTCATCAGCGATGTGCGCGAGGCGGTGGTGACATCGGTGGCGAAGACGCCGGTGAGGCGGTGGAGGAAGAAGGCATCCGTGGTGCCAAGGCGCAGGCGGCCCGCCGCCAGGGCCGCGCGGGCTTGCGGAATCTCGCGCAGAATCCAGGCGAATTTCGAGGCGGAGAAATATGCGTCCAGCGGCAGCCCGGCGCGGGCCATTATTTCAGGTGCGGCATCTTGCAGCGTTTCCAGCCAGGCGGTGGTGCGGTTATCTTGCCAGACGATGACGGGTGAGAGCGGCGCGCCGGTTACCGCATCCCAGGCCAGGCAGCTTTCGCCCTGGTTGGCGAGGCCAATGGCATCCACCGGCCCGGCGGCGGCGAGGCAGGCGCGGATGTTTTGCAGCAATTCTTCGGCATCGTGCTCCACCCAGCCAGGTTGCGGGTGATGCTGCGCGTGGCGCATGGCATGGGCGATGCGCGCGCCGGATTTGTCCAGCAGCAATACCCGCGTGCTGGTGGTGCCTTGGTCGATGGCCGCGATTCTCACCGTGCAACCTCCACGGTGATTTGCGAAACACCTTGTGGCAACCTGATCTGTTCCAGATCGAGCAGCACGCGGCGTTCAGGCAGGGCAGAGAGCCAGCTACGGTAGAGGATGGTTTTGCCCGCGCGCACGCGCAACTGGCCGCGCGCCGGGGCGGCTACGCGTAATTGCAGCAGCCCGCGCATCTGGGTTACCCGCGCCAGGGTCTGCGGCACGGCATATTTCAGCCCCTCGCCACAGAGAATCTCAACCGCGCCCTCCATGCTGGGCAGGCCGCCGCAAAGGTCGTCGGCGATGTAATCGGCGATGGCCGTGCCTTCGCGGTAGCTCCACCCGGCGGTCTCGATCCCGCGCAGCACGTTGCCGGCGGCGAAATAGGCATTGTCGGAACAGCGGCCATACTGGTCCACCACCGGGCCGAGGCTGTGCGCGTCCACGGCCAGATGCCCCATGCGGGCGAGGCTGGATTCCGGTGTGAACTGGCCGGTGAGCAGCACGCCGTCGCACGTAATTTCGCGCCCATCGCGCAGGCGCACGCGCTCCACGCGCTCCGCGCCGCAAATTTCCTCGATTTGCGCGCCGTAATGCGTGGGGGTGCGGAGCAGGCGCGGAAGCCAGGCCAAAGGCCGCCTGGCGGTGGGGCGGTGTCCGGCTTCCAGCATCGCCACGGGGCGTATGCCGTGGCGGCGGCAGGTGAGCAGGGCGGAGAGCGAAACCAGCTCGGTACCAGCCACCACGGGGCGGCGGAACGGGGTGGTGCCGTACAAGTATATATGTGCTTGCAGCGCGCCGGTATTCAGCACGCCGAGCGGCCTGTCGCCGCCGATGAACCGGGCGGAACGCGGCGATTCGCGCGCGCCGGTGGCCAGCAGCACGCGCAGGGCGCGGAACTCCCGCGGCCCATCTGGCGTGGCTATGTCCAGCGTCCCGCCAGGGTGCAACCGTACCACGGTGTGGCGGAGCAGAATTTCCACGCCTGCTGCCTCGGCCGCGGCGGCAAGGCGCCTGGCATAGGCGGGGCCGCTGAGGATGCGGCCAAATTCGTGCATGCCGAAAGGCGGGTGACCGCAATGGCGCGGCACGCCGCCCAGAACCGGCTCGCGTTCCAGAATGGCCACGCGCCCCAGGCCGCGCGCTTTTAGCCGCAGCGCCGCCGCCACGCCCGCCGGGCCACCGCCGATAATGGCCACGTCAATCATGTGGCGACTCGGCCAAAGGCGGCGTGATTTTGCCCGTGGTGAGCGCGGCCAGCGCGGCGTTGCAGTAGAAGCCCTGGCAGCGCCCCATGCCGGCGCGGGTGCGGCGTTTCAGCCCGCCCCAATCCTGCGCGGGCAGCGGCCCGGCCAGGGCGGCTTCTATCTCGCGGCGCGTTACCAGCTCGCAGTGGCAGATAATCTCGCCATAGCCGGGTTGCTGCCAATCGCGCTGGCAATGCTCGGCCAGGCGCGGGGCTTGCGGCCATAGGGGGGCTGCCACCTCCTGGTGCGCGCCGCCGTATAATGCCCAGGCGTGCTGCGCCAGGCCCAAAGCCGCCGTTAGGCCAGTGGAGCGTATGCCGCCCAGGGTGATATAGTTGCGTTCCGGCTCATGCCGCACGCGATAGGCTTTGTCTTCCGTTGCCGGGCGGATGCCCGCGTAAATGGCGGTTACGGGCATGGTGCGCAGGGCAGGGAGCATTGCCTCCGCCTTGGCCCGCAGAATATGCAGCGTCTCTTCATCGGTCGCGGCGCGGCCGCGGCTTTCCTGCTCCTCGGCAGTGGGGCCAACCAGCAGATTGCCGAAAATGGTGGGGGTGAGCACGATGCCCTTGGTGTGCGCCTCGGGCACTGGCAGCAGAATGGTGCGCAGGAGTTTGGCCGCCGCCTTGTCGAACACCACGAACTGGCCCTTGCGCGGCTTGATGGTGAAATGCCGCGTGCCGGTCAGGCGTTCATCCACCACGTCACCATACAGCCCGGCGCAGTTTATCACGGTGCGGGCTTGTAGCGCGCCGGTGCTTGTTTCCAGGTGCCAGGTGCCGTGGAAATGCCCGGCAAGAACTTCCGTGTTGCGCCGTACCTCGGCGCCGTTTTCCAGCGCTTGTAGCAAATAGGCCAGTGGCGCGCTCCACGGGTCGATGAGGTATTCGCCCGGCACGAGCACGCCGCCCAACAGGTTGGGGGCCAGATGCGGCTCGCGGGCCAGGATTTCTTCCGGCGTGATAAGGCGCGCATCGGCCACGCCATTTTCGTGCGCTGCCGCCACGATGCCGGGGAGTTTTTCGGCCTGCGCCTTGGCCCAGGCAGCGACGATGGCGCCGCTTTCCAGCAGCGGCAGGCCGAGGCGCGTGCGGATTTGCAGGTATTCCTGGTAGCCTGCCTGCATGCAGCGCAGCTCCAGGCTGCCAGGCGGGGCGTCGAAGCCCGTATGCAATATGGCGCTGTTGCCCTTGCTGGCGCCGGAGAGGATGTCCGCGCCTTTTTCCAGCAGCACGGTGCGCGCACCCTGCAGCGTGAAGCGCCGCGCCACCGCGCACCCCACAACGCCGCCGCCCGCCACTGCTACATCGAACATGGCGCGAAGGCTCTACCGGCGCTGCTGCCCTGTCAACCGCGCTGCCCCATGGCCCAAACTTGCGCGCGCAATTATATTGCGCGAAACCATAAGGCTTGGGGCAGATAACAGACCGTGACAGACGCGCTTATTCTCGACGATCTCGACCGCAAAATTCTGGCTGAATTGCAGGCGGATGGGCGTATAACCAATGTGGAGCTGGCCCGGCGGGCCGGAATTTCCGCCCCGCCCTGCCTGCGCCGCGTGCGCCGGCTGGAGGAGGCGGGGTATATACAAGGCTACCATGCCGCCACCGACGCGCAGAAGCTGGGCTGGCAGATTGCGTTTTTTGTGATTGTGGGGCTGGAGAGCCAAAAGCAGAGTGTGCTGGAGGCGTTTGAGGCGCTGGTGGCCACATGGCCAGAGGTGAGGGAGTGCCATATGATACGGGGGGGCGGAGATTTTTTGCTGAAGCTGGTGGCGCGCGATGCGGCACATGAAAACCAGCTTACAGCGCGCCTGACCAACGCGCCCAGCGTGGCCAAGGTGCAGACGCTGCAAACCATACGCACCAGCCGCGCGCTGGCGGGCGTGCCGATGGAGCGTAACGGTGGGTGAGGCGCTCATCCTGCTGGCGGCTCTTGCCACCGGCCTGCTGTGCCGGTTTTGGCCTGCCCATCTGCCGTATATTTTCCCCTTTATTTTTAATCCTTTCATTTTTATTGGCTGCTGGCTGGCCGCGCTATGGTACTGGCGCGGCATGCGGCGCGTGGCGCCGGAGGCCCGGCCCAGCCGGGTGCGGCAGGGGTTTTTCATTGCCGGGGTCGCGGGCATCTACTTCGTGCTGCAAACGCATTTTGAATATATGTCGCAGCATATGTTCTTCCTTAACCGTACCCAGGCAGTTACACTTGGCATGGCCGCGCCGTTTGCCATTGCCATTGGCTGGATGGGAGATGTTCTGGCCCTTGGCATGCCGCTTTACGCGCTGCGCTGGGCCAAGGCCATTTGGGCGCGGGGGAGCTGGCTTGCCCACCCTGTTCCGGCCAGCATCATCTTCCTCACCACCACCGATTTTTGGCTGATCCCGAGTGTGCATTTCGCCGCCATGCTGGACCCCACGCTATATGCGGTGATGAATATTTCCTGCCTCTCGGGCGGGCTGCTGTTCTGGCTGATGGTGCTGGACCCACGGCCGAAGCCGCCGGCGCGTTACTCGTACCTTGTGCGCGGGGCGGCGGGGTTTCTGGTCATGTTCCCGCAAATCGCAATCAGCTCCACCATCGCGCTCAGCAACCAGGATATATACTCGTTTTACTCCATATGTGGCCGCATCTTTCCCAGCATTTCAGGACATTACGACCAGGTTTTGGGCGGGCTGATACAATGGATTCCCCCTGGAATGATGAACACGGCGGCGCTGCTGATCTTGCTGAATGCGCTGCGCCTGGTGGAAGAAGAAGCGGACAGGAATTTTGTACCGCCGCCAGGTGCAAAAATTTATGAGGCGAAATGGACCGGGCGGTAAAGCTATGAGCCTGACCGGCCAGGGCCGGATGGCTTGAGATGTGCTCGCCTTGCGCGCGATTCGAAAACCTGAATCGCGCTCTGCTTCATTGATTGAGAGCCGCGCCGCCGCGCAGTACGGATTGGGCCGCTCCGGTAAGCCCCGCCTCATCATGCAAAACCAGGCCGGGCAATATCTTCGCCCCGGCGCGGCTGGCCTTGCGGGCGGTGAGGATGACTATTTTCGCGGCCTGCCCGGCGCGCGGCCATAGGGGCAGCAGTGTTATGGCGCCACATTTTTGCGCCCGCAGCGCTGCCGTGGCGCTGGCGAAGCTGGCGGCGGGAAGAATGAGGCTGATGCTGCCTTGTGGCCGCACCACGCGCCCCAGCTCGCCCAGCCAGCCCTCCAGCAGGCCGGGCCCGGCGCGGTGGGCGAGGTCGCGCGCGGTGTTGGGCGAGGCTGTGTCCGCCGCGTTAAACCAGGGCGGATTGGCCAGCACATGATGAAAGGATTGCGCGGCGAAGGGAAGGGCGGTGGCATCTGCTTGAATAGCGGAAAGATTAGCCAGTTTATTGATTTTGAAATTTTCATCGGCCAGACGGGCCAGCGCCGCCACCCGTTCCACCCCTATGCCGCGCAAGCCTGGCACACGCGCCGCCAGGCATAGTAATGCCGCCCCGGCGCCTGTGCCGGCTTCCAGCACGGCATCTCCCGGCCGGGCCGGCACACAGGCGGCGAGCAGCACGGGTTCGAATCCGCTCCGGTGCCCCGAGGAGAGTTGCCTGTAAACCAGGCTGTTGCCGAGCAACCCGCCATCCGTCACCGCCGCCATGTGCTTTTCACCCTTTCCCAAACGCGCTGGATATGGTGGTAACGCAAACAGGTGTAACAAGTTAGGGTGCTTATTGTGGATGGTGGAACGACGGTTGCGGCCGATGCGCTGAGCAGGCTCACCACCTTGCTTGAGCGCGACCTGCTGGCCACGAACCAGACCATTATTGCCAGGATGGACAGCCCCGTGGCGCTGATTCCGCAACTGGCGGCGCATCTTGTCGCCTCTGGCGGCAAGCGCCTGCGCCCGCTGCTGACCCTGGCTACGGCAAAATTATGCGGATATGCCGGAGAGCGGCATATCAAGCTCGCCGCCTGTGTTGAGTTCATCCATACCGCCACGCTGCTGCATGACGACGTGGTGGACGAGTCGCGGCTGCGCAGGGGGGCGGCCTCGGCCAACGCCGTGTTCGGCAACAAACCCTCCGTTCTGGTGGGGGATTTCCTGTTTGCCCGCGCTTTCCAGCTTATGGTTGAGGACGGCGATTTGGAGGTGCTGCGCATTCTTTGCGCCGCGGCCGCCACCATTGCCGAGGGTGAAGTGCTGCAATTAACCACGCAGAACGACCTGACGACCTCGGAGGAGCGTTATTTCGAGGTGATTCGCGGTAAAACAGCGGCACTTTTTGCCGCGGCCTGCGAGGTGGGGGGGGTTATTGCCGGGCGTCCGGCGGCTGAATGTGCTGCTTTGGCCCGGTTTGGCATGGATTTGGGCATGGCCTTCCAGCTTGTGGATGACGCGCTGGATTACGGTGCCGACCAGGGCGAGCTGGGCAAAACCGTGGGAGACGATTTCCGCGAGGGCAAGCTGACCTACCCGGTGCTGCTGGCCATCGCCAGCTCCTCGGCCCAGGAGCGTGTATTCTGGACCCGTACCATTGAGCAGAACGAGCAAACCGAGCCAGATTTGGCGGCTGCCCTGGAGCTGATTAAGCGCCACAACACCATTGCCCGCACCATTGCCCGGGCGGATGCGTTTGTGGCCAGTGCTTGCGCCGCCCTGGACGGATTCTCGGACAATGAAATGCGCGCCACCCTGATGGATGTGGCGCGCTTCACGACGGCGCGGCGGTTTTAGGAGCTTTTATCTTCGGTCACGCTGGTTATGGTGGTGCGCACCACGTTGACGACGATATTGGGCGCGATCTCGACCTCGATATTCTCGGCGCCTTCGGCGGCCTTTTTCACCACGCCAACAATGCCTCCGGCGGTGACGACTTTATCTCCGCGTTTGAGCGTGTTGATGCGGGCCTTGAGCTGCTTTTGCTGCTGCTGCTGCGGGCGCAGGAGCAGAAACCAGAAAGCGCCGCCAATAAGCAGCCAGGGGAGGATTTGCATGGCGATGCCAGCAGCAGGGCTGGCGGCCAAGCCGGAAGTGGTTTGCGCGTAAGCGGCTGAAATGAGCATTTTTGATCCAGGTTGCCGTTGTTCGCGCCGGACCATAGGGTGCGGCGCGTGACAGTCAACTAGGATAGACGACGAATGAGCGATGATTACCTGCGCCGGATTGCCGAAGCCCTGGAACGCCTGGCGCCGCCCCCGCCGCGTGTACCAGATTTGCGCACGGCGGACGGGTTTGTGTGGCACCCAGAGCGCGGGGAGTTGGCGCCTGTGGATAAAATCGCCCGCGTGGCGCTGGAATTGCTGCGGGGCGTGGACGCGCAGAAGGAGATTTTGCTGGAAAATACAAGGCGCTTTGCCACCGGCTTGCCGGCCAACAACGCCATGCTGTGGGGCGCGCGGGGCATGGGCAAATCGTCTCTGGTGAAGGCGGTGCATGAGGCGGTGAACCGCGAGCAGCCCGGTTCTCTGGCTTTGGTGGAAATCCATCGCGAGGATATTCGTACCTTGCCCATGCTGTTGAACCTGTTGCGCCCGGCGCCGCGCCGCTGCGTGATTTTGTGCGACGACCTCTCTTTTGAGAAAGAGGATGCCGATTATAAGGCGCTGAAATCGGTACTGGATGGGGGAATCGAGGGACGGCCGGAGAATGTGCTGTTCTACGCCACCTCCAACCGCCGCCACCTTATGCCGCGCGACATGATTGAGAATGAACGCTCGACCGCCATAAACCCGGCAGAGGCGGTGGAGGAAAAAGTCTCGCTCTCCGACAGGTTTGGCCTGTGGCTGGGCTTCCATAATTCCAGCCAGGACGTGTTTTTTGCCATGATCGGCGGCTACGCCGCCGCTTACGGCCTGCCCATTGGCACCGAGGCGCTGCACGCCGCGGCTGTGGAATGGAGCATGACCCGCGGCGGGCGGAGCGGGCGGGTGGCGTGGCAATTTATTCAGGATATTGCAGGAAAGCTGGGTGTGCGCTTGACCGCATGAGCCGGACTTGGGAAAGGGAGCCACGCAGGGTACAACCCGGCGCGGCACCGGGGAAGGGTGGCCGAGTGGTTTAAGGCAGCGGTCTTGAAAACCGCCGTGCGTTAACGCGTACCGTGGGTTCGAATCCCACCTCTTCCGCCACGGCTTTTGAACTTTCCTTGATAAATACAGAAACAATCAAAACCATGTGTTTTTAGGGCAACATCTTTAAGCGTATCAAGGTGGATAAATCGCAGAATCAATATTATGGAAAGTGGCAATTAACGCATGCGGGCGAGAATTCACGGGGCGCGCTAACCCGCCACCTCCAGCACCATCCCGTCATATCCCGGCTCCACACCAGGTGGCAGCGCGGCGCGTAGCGTGGCGTAGTCCATCTCGGGGCCCATATGGGTCAGCACAGTGCGGGCTGGGCGAAGCTCTTCCACCCAGTTTAGCACGGTGGGCAGGCCGGCATGGGTGGGGTGGTCCTTGGACATTGAAAAACAATCGATTACAAGCAAGTCTAAACCTTGCAGCGCGGCTTTTTGCGCATCGTCCATGCGCACCAGGTCTATGCAATAGGCCATGTTGCCGGTGCGTAGGCCAAGCGTGCGGCTAAAACCGTGGTCCTGGCCCATGGTTTTTACCACAACACCTTCAATTTCAATCTCTTGCCCAGCAATGATGGTATGGTCCCGCAGCACCGGGCGGCTGTAAAAACTGCCGGTAATGGGGCGGAAAACATAGCCGAAACGGTGCTTCAGCTCCTCCCACACATCCGCCGTGGCATAAGCCGGCATGGCGCCGCCCATAAGGCGGTTGAGGATGCGTATATCATCCATGCCGGATACATGGTCGGCATGGGTGTGGGTGTAGATCAGCGCATCAATGCGTGGAATGCCGCAGGCGGTGAGCTGCAGCCGCAGCTCTGGCGCGGTATCGATAAGAATATATTTATTTTCAGTAGTCTGGAACACGGCGCTAGCACGCGTGCGGCGGTTACGCGGCTCGCTTGGGTCGGTCTTGCCCCAATCACCGCGCCCGTCCGGACCACCAATCTGCGGCATCCCGGCCGAGCCGCTGGTGCCAAGCAGGATGAGCTTCATGCCGCCTTCTTGAACAAGGTGCGGAAATTGCGCGTTGTCTGCGCGGCTATCGCATCTTCCGCCAAGCCTTTGATTTCACACAAAACCTTCGCCGTGTGCACGGTATAGGCCGGCTCGTTGCGCTTGCCGCGCAGCGGCACGGGGGCAAGATAGGGGGCATCGGTTTCCACCAGCAGCCGGTCCAGCGGCACTTGCGCCGCCGCATCGCGCACATTCTGGCCCTTGGGGAAGGTGAGCATGCCCGAGAAGGAGATATACCCGCCCATCTCCACCGCCGCCTGGGCCAGCTCCAGCCCCGAGGAGAAGCAATGCAGCAGGAAGTCGAAATGCCCGCCCCTCGCCCGCTCTTCACGCAGGATACGGATCGTGTCGTCATCGGCGTCGCGTGTATGGATGCAGAGCGGCAGGCCGGCGCGTTGCGCGGCGCGGATATTGGCGCGGAAATTCTCGCCCTGCGCCTCTTTCGGCGCATGGTCGTAAAAATAATCCAGCCCGGATTCACCAATACCGATAACCTTGGGATGCGCGGTCAGCGCCGCCAGGGCTTCCGGCTCCACCACCGGCAGAATATCGCCCGCATGGTTGGGGTGGATGCCCACCGTGGCCCAGACATTATCAAATTTTTTTGCAATGTCAATAGCTTGTTTGCTTTGTTCAAACGTCACGCCAATCGTCACCATCTCCCCTACCCCAGCCGCCATGGCGCGGGCAACCACCTCTTCCACCTCGCCGGGCTGGTTGAAGTAATCCAGATGGCAATGGCTATCGATCAGCATTCTGCTCCTCCACAATGCGAGGAAACAGGCCAGAGGGCGCCGGGAGTGGCGTGGCCTCGGCCAAGGGAGATTCCAGTATGGCAAGCGAACGATCCGCGCCAACACCCAGATAGTCAAGCAATTTAGCCGCGCTGGCGGGCATGAAGGGCTGTAGCACCACGCCAATGCTGCGCAGCGTGGCGCAGAGCGTGTAAAGCACGGAATTCATCCGCACAGGGTCGGTCTTGCGCAGGCTCCAGGGCGCCTGGGCGTCGATATACCCATCTGCCGCGCTGATCAGCCGCCAGATTTCCTGCAGCGCCTCGTGGAAGGCCAGGCGGTTGATGGCCGCCCTCACCTTTTCCGGCAGTTCGGCGCCCAGCGCCAGCAGCGTCAGGTCGGCCTCGTGCAGCGCGCCCTTGGGCGGCACCGCGGCGCCCGCATTCTTGGCGATGAAGGAGAGCGTGCGCTGCGCCAGATTGCCAAGCCCATTGGCGAGGTCGGCGTTGATGCGCCCCACCAGCGCCTTGCGCGAGAAATCGCCATCATTTCCAAACGGCACTTCGCGCAGCATGAAATAGCGGAGCTGGTCCAGCCCAAGCTCCTCCACCAGCGGCCGCACATCGATGAAATTGCCGAGCGATTTGCTCATCTTCTCGCCCTCGACCGTCCACCAGCCATGGCTGAAGACACGCTTGGGGCAAGGCAGCCCGGCGGCCATGAGGAAGGCCGGCCAGTAAATGGCGTGGAAGCGGATAATCTCCTTGCCAACCAGGTGCAGGCTGGCCGGCCAGTAATGGAATTTTGCCGCGGATTCATCAGGGTAGCCAACGGCGGTAAGGTAATTCACCAGCGCGTCCAGCCACACATACATCACGTGTTTCTCATCGCCGGGCACGGGAATGCCCCAGGAGAAGGAAGTGCGGGAAACAGAGAGATCGCGCAGGCCGGATTTGACGAAGGACACGACCTCGTTGCGCTTGGCCTGGGGCGCGATGAAGCCGGGGTTTGCCTCGTAAAACGCCAGAAGCCTGTCCTGAAAGGCACTGAGTTTGAAGAAATAGCTCGGTTCAACCACCCATTCCACCGCCGCGCCGCCGGCCTTGGCGATGCGCGAGCCGTCGGGCTTAAGTTCGGTCTCGTCCTCGTCGTAAAAGGCTTCGTCGCGCACCGCGTACCAGCCCTCGTAGGCGCCGGGATAGATGAAGCCATTTTCCTGCAATTTCCGCCAGATGGCCTGCGCGGCTAATTTGTGGCGCGGCGCGGTGGTGCGGATGAAATCATCATTCGAGATGTTCATCACCCGCGCCATGTCCTGGAAATCGGCGGAAACGCGGTCGGTGAAGTCCTGGGGCGGAATACCGGCCAGGCGGGCGGCGGCTTCCACCTTCTGCCCGTGCTCATCCGTACCGGTGAGGAAGTACACGTCGTGCCCTTCCAGCCGGTTCCAGCGGGCCAGCACATCGGCCGCGGTGGAGGTATAGGCATGGCCGAGATGCGGCGCGCCGTTGACGTAGTAGATGGGCGTGGTGATGTAAAAACTTTGCTTATTCATGACCTGTGCAACTGCGTGAGCGCGACGATGACAGCCGCGCGTTTGTCGAGATTGAGGCCGAGAACCTCGCGCTCCATGCGGCCAAACTCCTGCCAGAGCGAGACGGCCCCGGCAAGGTTTGGCACCCCCCCTGCTCTGGCGGCCTGCCTTGTGCGCGCGGCAAGCCGGGTGCGCAAAAGGGCGAAGAAGGTCTCGAACTTGTCCACCCCTTCAACTGTGCGGGCGATGGTGTCGGCCATGGCCTGGGCGCGGGCGGGCGGCACCGGGGCGTCCAGCGCTTCGTCCACCAGCGCGGCAATGGCAATGCCGCCTTCCGCCGCCAGAGAGAGCGCGGTGCCGATGCTGCCTTCGGCCAGCTCGATGAGCCGCGTCCGCTCGGCCTGGCCCAGCTCGGGCGCGTAGGATGCAAGCAGGGCCTGCATGTTCGTGTCCAGTAAGGCAGCCATGGGCAGAACGCGGCAGCGGCTGCGTATGGTGGGCAGCAACCGGCCTGGCGTGGCGCTGGTAAGCAGCAATATGGCCCGTGGTGGCGGCTCTTCCAGCATTTTCAGCAGCGCGTTGGCCGTGTTGGGGTTCATGTCCTCCGCACCATCTATAATTATCACGCGCCAGCCGCCCTCGGCGGGGGTTAAACGCATGAAGCCATTGGCCGCGCGGATGGTCGCGATGACGATTTCACTTTGCAGCTTCTCCGTCTTCTCGTTCATCCTGCGTTCTACGGTGAAGAGGTCCGGGTGCGTGCCAGCGGCCACGCGGCGGAAGAGCGGCGCGGATTCGGGTGTAGAGAGATCGGTATTTTGCCCGCCCGCCAGCAGCCAGCGGGCGAAGCGGTAGGCCAGCGTGGCCTTGCCGATGCCAGGCGGGCCGGTAAACAGCCAGCCATGGTGCAGCCGGCCAGATGAGGCGGCGTGGTGGAGTGCCGCAAGGGCGGCCTCATGCCCAACAAAATACGGGTTGGCGCGCGGCTCTGGGGGCATCAGCGCCCTGCTCTGGCGCGGATGGCGGCGCGCATCTGTTCCACCACCTGTTCCGGCGCGGCAGCGGCGTCGATCTGGACGAAGCGCCCCGGCTCGGCGGCGGCGATGCCACGGAAGCCGTGGGTAACGCGGGTGAAGAACCCGGAATCCATCGCCTCGTACCGGTCGGTGGCGGCGGCCCGGCTGGCCACGCGGGCGCGGGAAATTTCTTCCGGCAGATCGAGCAGGAAGGTGATGTCCGGGTGCAGACCGATGAGATGGATAAGCGCTGTGATGGATTCCACCGGCACGCCCAAGCCAGAAGCCTGGTAGGCCATGGTGGAGTCGTAGAAGCGGTCGCAGATAACCACCCGGCCCTCGTCCAGCGCCGGGCGGATAACGCGCTCCACATGGTCGGCGCGGGCGGCAAAATGTAGCATGGTCTGGGCCAGCGGCGTTAGCGGAACCTCGCCCAGCAGCAGGGCGCGAATGGCCTCCGCGCCCGCCGTGCCGCCGGGCTCTCGGGTGAGCAGCACGGGCAGGCCCTCAGCCTCCAGCATTGCCTTCAACCCCTGGGCGGCGGTGGATTTGCCAGCCCCTTCGCCACCTTCCAGCGTGATGAAGAGGCCAAGCCGCGCCGTCATCTCACGACGATTTCCGGGTCGGAGATGCCATCGGCCAATACCTGCCGGAGTGCTGCATCGGCATCGGCCACGGAATGGTAAGGGCCGATATTCACGGCCCAATAGGGCCGGTCGCCCCCCTCTTGCGGCACGACGCTGGCTTGCATGGCCGGTACTCTGGCCATGACCCTGAAGGCATCGCTAACCGACCCAAAACCAGGAATTTGCACATAAAGCGGGCCGGGTGCCGGTGTGCCCTGGGTGATGGTGCCGGGAAGAGTTACATTTTGAATGCCGCTGCCTGTTTGGGCGGCGGGGCCAATCTGCTGCGCGGCACCCTCGGGGCTGCTGCCCGGCGCGCCCAAGGCCTGCGCGGTAATGCTTGCCACAGGCGCCGCGGTGAGCTTTGGCCCCTGGCCGAGCATGTTGACAAGCTGCATGGAGAGCGGCTGGTTGAGCTTAACCTCAACCTCCACCACCCCGCCGGGCGGGAACTGGAGCATGCGCGCCACACGCGGGGTAACGGCAAGAATCCGGCCCGGAATATCAGGGCCACGGTCATTCACCCGCACATCCATGGACTGGCCCGTGACCAAGTTTGTGACCGTAACAATGCAGGGAAGCTGCAGCACCGGGCTGGCGGCGGCAAGTGCGCTGGGGCTGAAACGCTCATTATCCGCCGTGTATGGCGGAGCCGTGGCGGGGTCGATGACCGTGGCGAGGCCGGTTGCGTTGTAATCGTTGTAATCGCGCGGGTAGCGCCACTCTCCGCCAATTTGGTACGGGTTGCCAACGGTAAACGTAACCGGGCCGGGCGGCGGCGGCACGGGCCGCGCGCAGCTTGCCAAAAACGCTGAAAGGGCAAGGATAAACCGGTTAATCATGAAAGAATGGCGCGGCCCAGAGCATCTGTGGCCAGGGCGTAGAAATCGGACGGGTTGTAGCGCCGGATGACGTAGAAATTATGGTAGGCGAGAAAAGCCTGCCCACCCAATCCGTCGGGCAGAACAAGGGCGGCGGGGAAATCTGGCGGCAAAGGCATGGCGCCAGGCAGGCGCTGCACACCACGGCCAAGCCAATAGCCAAGGGTGCGGACATTCTCGCGCCCCGTGCCATCGGCGGAATCCAGATGGGCGTAAACCGGCTCCGAGGCGGGTTGACCGGCATGCCACCCGGCCTTGACCAGGTAATTGGCCATTGAGGCCAGCGCGTCTGCGTTGGAATGCCAAATATCGGGCGCGCCATGCCCCGAAAAGCAGATGGCGGTGGAGAGATAGACGCTGGGCATGAATTGCGGTTGCCCCATGGCCCCGGCGTAAGACCCCGTAAGCTGCCCCACCGGCGCGTCACCGCTGGCGATGATCTGCATCGCCTTGACCGCCTCATGCGCGAAATAGCTGCTGTTGCGGTCCCAGGCGAGCGTTGCCAGCGCGTCGATGACGTAAAAATCGCCCTGTGACGCGCCGTAATTGGTTTCCAGCCCCCAAATACCAAGCATGGACCCGGCGGCGACACCAAAACGGCTGGTGATGGCCGCAAACAGGTCTTGTGTGTCCGCATATTTGGCCTGGCCATCGGCAATGCGCGTGGCGCTGAGCACATGCGACGAATAGGTGGCGAAGGTTTCCGTGAACTCAGGCTGGTTATGATCCAGCCTCAGCACCGTGGCATTGGGGGCGTTAAGCCCGTTCAACGCCTGGGTAACCACCAAGCCAGGAATGCCGCTGGCCAGCGCCCTCTGGCGCAGCCCGTAGAGAAAACGGGCATAATCGGCGGCGGAAGCAGCCCGGGGCATAGCCAGGGCAAGGGGGAGTCCGGCAAGGAGGGTACGGCGCTTCATGCGGCAATTCTGCCATGCCGTACCGTGCCGCCGCAATGGCGCCGCATCTTAATTCTGTGGCGCCATTTCTATTTGCCAGGCCCCGCGGCCAGCTTGTATCCTGGGGGCAGAATGGAATTTTGGCGCGAAAAAACCTTGGCAGAGATGAGCCGTGCGGAGTGGGAAGCGCTTTGCGACGGGTGCGGGCGCTGCTGCCTGCACAAATTACGCGACGAGGCGACGGATGAACTGAGCTTTACCAACGTGGCCTGCCGCTTGCTGGACGTAACCACGGGCCGCTGCTCCAGCTATAAAAACAGGCGCGAATTTGTGCCCGACTGCGTGCAGCTAACCCCAAAGAGGTTGCGCAGCATTGACTGGCTTCCGCCCTCTTGCGCGTACCGGCTCATCGCGGAGGGTAAAAATTTACCGGCCTGGCACCCGCTGCGCTCCGGCCGGGCGGAAAGCGTGGTGGAGGCCGGAGCCTCGGTGGCCGGGCGCTGTATAAGCGAGCGCGAGGCTGGACGGCTGGAACACCATCTGGTGGAATGGCCGGCCCAGATGCCAAAACCGGCACGCAAATGAAACTGGAAGCCCAAACCACCGAAATGCTGCCGGTGGGGGGCGTGCTGACAGCCGTGGCCTTCCGCCGCTCAGAACGGGCGCGCAAGATTTCGCTCCGTATAGACCCGAAATTCGATGGGATTCTCATCACCCTGCCCCTGCGTGTTTCCCGCCAGGCGGGGCTGGCATTGCTGCGCCAGCACGAGCATTGGGCGGCAGAGCGCCTGGCTGCCCTGCCCCGCCCCGTACGTTTTGCCGCCGGGGCCGAGGTGCCGGTGGGCGGCGTGCCACATAGTGTGGTGCCAGTGCCAGGGGGGCGCGGCGGGGCATGGATTGAGTCCGGGCGGATTTTCGTGGCGGGCGAGCCGGAATTTTTGGCCCGCCGCCTGACCGATTGCCTGAAGCACCTGGCCCGGCAGAAACTGACTGCGCTGGCGATGGAAAAAGCCGTGGCCGCGGGTATTAAGCCGCGTGCCGTGCGGGTTAAGGACACACGCACACGCTGGGGGTCTTGCGCGCCTGATGGCACGCTGGCCTTTTGCTGGCGGCTGGTCTGCGCCCCAGAGTTTGTGCAGGATTACGTGGTGGCGCACGAGGTGGCACATTTGCGGCATATGAACCATGGCCGCCAGTTCTGGGCACTTACCGCCACGCTAACGCCGCACCGCGATGCAGCCAATGACTGGTTGAACAATAACGGTCTCGAGTTGCTTCGGCTGGGTTGAGCCCCCGGGCGCGCCGGGGCGCTGGTGGCTCAGTTCGACGGCAATGTTGCCAGGGCACGCTCGGCACGGCCCGGCAGAATGATGCCATGACACAGGCTTGGTTTATACGATTCCGCATGGTTGGGAGAGCACACCGGCGGCGGGTAATTAACCTGGCTGTGCAGCAGCGAGAGCTGGTAGTAGGTGCGCGCCGCACTATACATGCCGGCCTGCTGCGCGGCCACGCCCAGATAATAGTAGCCAATATCATTGCCGCCCACCGATTTGATGACGGTATTCGACAGCGCCTTGGCATCATGTGTTTTGGCAGCCGTGGCCATGGCCATGGCGGTTTTCGCGCTGGTGGAACCATCTGAAGGCAGGCGGGTTTTACCCATGGAAAAATCTTCGTAAGAACTCCCGCTCAGCGGTGTGGGTGCTGGCGGCAGGGCGGGTGGCGCTTCCTTCTTCTCGGCGGTTTTGCTGTCGTTTTTGGCAGCTTCCTTGGCCGGTGGCGCATTGGCGGCTTCAGTAAGTTTGTCGGCCTCGTCAGCGCCAGCGGATTCGGCTGTCACGTTCGGCGCGCTCATGGCGGGGCGGGCCTGGGCAGCCGCGGCAGCGGCAGCCTCGGCGGCTTGTTTGGCCGCGGCTTTGCTTTGCTGGGCAGCCTTGGCCGCGGCGTCTTTGGCGGTATGCTCCTGCGCGGCCTTCAGCGCGGCTATCTGTGCTGCCTGGGCGGCGGCGGCCTCTTGGGCTTGCTGCGCGGCTTGAGCAGCCTCGGCCTCCTGCGCGGCTTGGGCGGCTTCTTTCTCGGCTTCCTGGGCGGCTTGTTCCTGGGCGGCTTGCTGCTGGGCGGCAGCGGCTTCCTGGGCTGCCTTTTCAGCCGCCTTCTTGGCTGCTGCTTCTTGCGCGGCTTTTTCGGCGGCAGCTTTGGCTGCTGCTTCCTGCGCGGCTTTTTCGGCGGCTTGCTGGGCGGCTTGCTGGGCGGCTTGCTGCGCCGCCGCTTGTTGCGCGGCGGCTTCCTGCGCGGCCTTCGCTGCAGCGGCGGCTTTTGCCGCCTCGGCCTGGGCTTGTGCCTCGGCCTGGGCTTGCGCCTGTTGTTGCGCCTGGCTGGGCTGCGCGGTGGCTTGCGCCACAGGCTGGGGTGCGGAGGCCTGGCTGGAATTTTGCTGCGGCGCGGGGCTGGGCGCGGGGCTGGGCGCGTGTTTGCCGCCATGCATGAGCGCGAAAGCACCAACACCGATGAGCAGCACGGCCCCTGCCCCTATTCCGGCCATCAACCCAGCCTTGCTCTTGGCTTGCTGCACCGGCGGCGGCGCCACCTTGGCGGGTGAAGGTGGCGTGCCCAGCATATATTCATTACGGATTGGGTCTGATATGGCCACATGATTCTGGCCAGCGAAATTATACAAAACGATGCGCGCGGGCAGGAACACGATATTGCATTCACGCTGATAATTCACATCGCCGATTTCGAGCTTCTTGGCGGTCTCGTATGTTTTGGCGTGTTCCTTCAGCCAGTCGATCCCGCGGTCGCTGACATATTCATCAACAAGCCGGTTCAGCACTTCACGGTTGATGGGCGCTGGCGCGCTTGCCGCGGCTTCGGCGGCGGGAAAGCCGCGGCGGAGCAACTGGTCGAGCGCATTGGCGGCCTCATGCAAAAGCGGTTTGGCTGCTCCCAGCGCCTCTTCGCCGAAGGCGCGCAATATACCCTTGAAGGAGGTGCTGTACTCACCGCTTTCGGGGAAGTATTCGTAATAATCCTCGCGGTTTGGGCTGCGCGGGGCGGGTGGCAGCGCGTAGGTCTCGCCCCGCTCGCGCGCCGCTTGGTATTTCTTTTCCTCTAGCTGGTAGGCCTGATAATCGCGCTCATATTGGCGCTGGTCGCGTTCATACACCAGGCGCTGGAACGACCCCCGCAGCAGGCTCCATCGGCCCGCGCTGTCCACGCTGGTGACCGACATGGGCAGGAGCACATCCGTTATGCTGGCGATGGTGATCGCGCCCTCAATGTCGGCACCGGTGAGCCCCCCCGTGCGCAGCCAGTTGCGGAACACAATTTCGGTTTCGGACTTGGATATGGCGGGCTGGGCAAGAAGATAAACCTCTCTGTCCATGACAACCCGAATATCATTATCCATGACGGCCTGCTCCCTGAGCGCTTATCGTTAGGCGTTCCGTCTACCACAGCGGGACAGGCTTATGAAGTCCCTGCAATATACTGGTGGGGTAAATTATTGCGCTCCACGCCGGTTGAACATGGTTTTTCGCGGGATTTTGCCGCCGGCGCGGTTTTATGTTGCATCGCAACAAAGCGATGCTGGAATGGCGCGGTCTGGCAATATGTAATTTTCACGCGTATTTGCGGGGTGCTTTGCGCTCTTGCTACACTTGCGGCGGCGCCGCCAGACGCGGGGCGAAAGGAGCGCAACGATGCTGCCATTACGTGAATTGGGACGATCAGGGATCGACATTCCTCCCGTGATTCTGGGGGGCAACGTGTTTGGCTGGACGGCGGATACCGCCACCTCGTTCCGCGTGCTGGATGCGGCGCTGGAACGCGGGCTGAATGCCATCGACACGGCCGATGCCTATTCCCGCTGGTTGCCAGGCCATGCCGGCGGCGAATCCGAGGCGATACTCGGCGTGTGGATGAAGGAGCGGCAGAATCGCGATAAGTTGATTATCGCCACCAAGGTGGGGCTGGACATGGGCGCTGGTAAGGAGGGCCTGTCGCGCCAGCGTATTTTTCAGGCCGTGGATGAATCGCTGATCCGGCTGCAGACCGATTACATAGACCTGTACCAGGCGCACCGCGACAAGCCTGCCACGCCTCTTGAAGAGACGCTGGGGGCGTTCACCGATCTTATCAAGGCTGGCAAGGTGCGTGCCATCGGCGCTTCCAATTATACGGCCCCACGCATGGCCGAGGCAGACTCTATCAGCAAGGCCAACGGGCTGGCGCGGTTTGAGAGCCTGCAGCCCTTGTATAATTTAATGGAACGCACCGAGTATGAGGGCCCGTTACAGGATTTCTGCGTGGCCAGAAATGTGGGAGTTATAAATTATTACGCCTTGGCGGCTGGGTTTCTCACCGGCAAATACCGCAGCGTGCAAAATTCCTCCGGGCCGCGCGGGGGCACGGTACGAAAATATTGCAACGAAAAGGGCTGGGCCGTGCTGGCGGCGCTGGACAAGCACGCTGCCCGGCTAGGCGGCACACCCGCGCAACTGGCCATTGCCTGGGTGCTGACGCGGCCAGGAATCGCGGCGCCAATTGCCAGCGTGACGAAGGTGGAACAGTTGGATGACCTGGTGAGGGCGGCAATGCTGAAGCTGGACGCGGCGGCGCTGACGGATTTGGAAGCCGCAAGCGCGTGAGTGTGGACCGCATCCGCCATTTGCTGAGACGCCTTGCGGGGCTTGAAGCTGCCCCGCCATGTTCTGCCCTGCCCCCGCTTGAGCCTGATATGCCGCTGCGCGATACGGTGATGCGCGGGTGGTTCAACTCTGCAACGGGCGAGCTGGTTCCGAATTTTCCGGTAGGGCCGGATGATGTGGTAGCGGATATAGGCTGCGGTGATGGCGGCCATGCCCGCTTCTGCGCCAGCCGCGGCGCCCGTGTGATATTGGCCGATATAGACCCGGCGGCGCTGGCCGAAGCCACGAAGCGCGTGGCCGCCGAACCCGCCTGCCCAGGGCATGAAAGCCATCTGACGGATTGCGCCCCCTTACCGGTAGCCAGTGAGAGTGTAACCCGGGTGATTTGTACCGAGGTGATCGAGCATGTTGAAGACCCCGCGCAGCTCATGGCGGAACTGGCGCGGATCGGGCGGCCTGGCGCGCTCTATCTCATCGCCTGCCCCGCGCCAGGTTCGGAAGAGATACAAAAACGCCTTGCTCCCGCCTCGTATTTTCAAAAGCCAAACCATTTGCGGATCATCCAGCCCGATGAGCTGGATGGCTATGCCGTGGCAGCGGGGCTGCGGGTGGAGGGGCGGTTCAGCTCCGGTTTCTACTGGTCCATCTGGTGGGCCTTGTTCTGGGCCGCCGGTGTTCCTTTCGAGCGTCCAACCCATCCGCTACTAGAGAGCTGGGCGCGGACGTGGCAAATTTTACTGGACCAGCCAGGCGGCCCGGCCGTGAAACATGCGCTGGATGACCTGCAGCCCAAAACCCAGATGGTGCTGGCACGAAAGCCGTAATCCTTCGCGGACAGAGCTTGATCCACCGCCCGCCATTGTGCCGTTACATATAAATACCACCGTTTACATTGATCTCCTGCCCGGTGATGTAACCCGCTTTGTCAGAGCAAAGAAATTCGCACGCATAAGCAATATCTTCCGGCGTGCCTGCGCGGGCGATGGGAATGTGCTGCGCGAGCACCTCGATGGGCGGCACCTCGCCCGCCGCGGCGCCTTTGCGGGCCAGGGGCGTATCCACCAGCGAGGGCGGAATGGTGTTGGCGGTGATACCATGCTTGGCCAGCTCGCGCGCCAGCGCCTTCGTCAGGCCGATAACGCCGCCCTTGGCCGCCGAATAATGCGCGCGGTCCGAGGAGCCCCATTGCGCCGCATTAGAGGAGATGGTGACGATACGCCCCCATTTGCCCGCCACCATGTCGGGCACAGCCGCCTGGATGGTATGGAACACGCCGGTGAGGTTCACGTCGATCATCCGCTGCCAGACTTCAACCGGCATGGAGATGAAATCTTCCGCCTTCGAGATGCCGGCATTGGCAATAACGATGCTGATGGGGCCAAGCTCTTTGCGGATGGCGGCATAGGCGCTGTCGATCTGCGCGCGATGGGAAACATCGGCCTTGGCGGCGTATATTTTGGCACCCTTGGCGCGCAAGGCGCCGGCCTCGCGCTGCAGGGCGTCCTCCTGCACGTCCAGCATGGCCACCGGGTGGCCATTAGCGGCAAAGAGCTGGCAAATGCCCAAGCCCATGCCGGAGGCACCGCCGGTAACGACGACGGCACGATTCTGATTCATGTTTCTCTCCCGTTTATAATTAGTGGCGCGGCGTGAGTTTGAGCCGCAGCTCCTCCAGCCCGCGAATAATAAAGCTGGGTTCATAAGCCAGCCTGCGCGCGCCGCGCGGGCCATGCACTGTTTCGTCCAGATCGATATACGAGGTTTTTTGCAGGAATTTTTCCAGCACGATGCGCGTTTCCACCCGTGCCAGCGGCGCGCCGATGCACACATGCGCGCCACGCCCGAAGGCAACATGCTCCTTGATCTTTGGCCGCCCGATGATGAACTCTTGCGGATTCTCAAACCGGCGCGGGTCGCGGTTGGCGGCGGCGAAGGAGATCATCACCTTGGTGCCGATGGGGATCTCCACGCCGCCTACCTTGGTGGTCTTACGCGCCAGGCGCGAGGTCATCTTGGTGGAGCCTTCCAGGCGCAGCACTTCCTCGATGAAATCCGGCAGCAGCGAGGAATCGGCGCGCAGCCGGTCCTGCAGGCCGGGCTGCTCGACGATGAAACGCATGGCGTTGCCCAGCAGCTTGGCCGTGGTGTCCTGCCCAGCACCGAACAGGAAGGTCGAGAGGCGCACAAGCTCGGCAATGTCCGGCTTGGTGCCGTCCGGATAGCTGGCGGCGGCGAGTTCGCTCAGCACGTCGCCGCGCGGGGCCTGCATGCGCTCCATAAGGTAGTTCACGAAGAAGCCGGCCATGACCACAAGCGGCTGGTTCTGGCCGGTTCGCTCCTGTTCATCTAGGCTGCCGGGCGGCACGCCTTCGGCGATAACTTTCATGAAATGGTCGCGGTCGTCTGGCGGCACGCCGAGCAAATCGGCGACGACCAGCGTGGCGAAGGGCACGTTGATGTCCTTGATGAGGTCGCATCCGCCATTGGCCACGGCATCGGCTGCCAGCTTACCGGCCAGCCCGGTCATGTACTCCTCATTGGCCTTCAGGCGCGAGGGGGTGAAAAGGCGGCTGAGCAACGCGCGTGAATTGGTGTGTGGCTTATCATCGCGCGCCACCAGCAGGTCACCACCCAGGAATTGCGCGCGGTGCGCCTCTATCTGGCCGGTAAGGTCGTCACCTTCGGGCGTGAAGGGTAACGGCATGGCGGCACCGCCAGTGGAGACGGCGGAGGAGAAATCCACCGTGTTGTT
This sequence comes from Pseudomonadota bacterium, assembly GCA_021805545.1. Lineage (GTDB taxonomy): Bacteria > Pseudomonadota > Alphaproteobacteria > Acetobacterales > Acetobacteraceae > Acidocella. The sequence continues at coordinate 30,877 of JAJZFB010000023.1, forward strand.
CAGCACTTCCAGCGCCTCAGCAAAGCCGGTCACAACGAATATGTCGCGCCCCGGCAGACGGTAAACAGGGCCTTTCTCGCGCAGCGCCTCAAAATAGGCATACGGGTCGAGCAGGATGGAATGATCGGTGAAATAGTCGCGGTCGGCCAGATCTTGCATTATTCAACTCCGGATTTTCTTGGACGTTTGGTTCGGATCAATCCTCGTCGGCGATGGTCACGCGCAGCCCATCCAGCTTGCTGGTGATGAGTATCTGGCAGCCCAGGCGCGAATGCTCGTTGCGGCGCATGGAACCGTCCAGCAGCTCGCTTTCGTCCTCGCTCATCTCGCCAGCAGCCGCCATCCAGCCAGGATCGACATGCACATGGCAGGTGGCGCAGGAACATACGCCGCCGCACAGGGCCAGCAGGCCCTCCAGCCCGGCATCGCGTATGGCCATCATAACCGTGGTGCCGGGTTCGGCATTCAGGGTGTGGGTTTCACCTTTGGCGGTGGTAACAAAGATTTGCGGCATTTATTCAGGCTCATTCTATGTTAGGCGGGAAACATGCGCACCATTATGGCGGCGCGGCCAGAGGTTAAGAGATGAAGACAAAACAGGCCAGACAATCCCCAGCCAATGTATGCGACACTATGGCGCATACACCGGCTGGCACGGTGCCGTCAAGCGTAACAGACCCGCGCGCGATAAAATCCGGTCAGGCCTTGCGCGCCGCCATGCTGCGGCTGCTGGAGCGCAAACCGCTTGAGCAAATCACCATCCGCGAGATTGCCGCCGAGGCTGGTGTGCATTACGCCACGTTCTTCCGCCACCACCCCACTAAGGAAGCGCTGCTGGATGATGTGGCGGCGGACCAGATCGCCCAGCTGGTGGGGCTGACCCTCCCTGTGCTGGATGAAGCTGGCGGCGATGCCTCTTTTCTGGCCCTGGCGGCTTATGTGAATGAGCATCGCAGCCTGTGGACCATATTGCTGACTGGCGGCGCCGCCGCTTCCATGCGGGCGGCGTTGCTGCGTATCTCGCAACGGGTGGCGGCGGAACGCGCGCCCACGGAAAGCTGGATACCAGTGGACCTGGCCGTAACCTGTACGGTGACCTTGATTGTGGAAATTCTCTCCTGGTGGCTGCGCCAGCCGGAGGAGGCGTTGAGCGTGGCGCAGGCGGCGCGAATTTTGCACCGGCTGGTACTCTCCTCCACGATCACCGGCGCGGTGGAGGCGCTGGCATGAGCCGCGCGGCAACCGCACCGCGCCGCTATAAGGGGTTCGATGAAACCCATCAGGTTCTCATTGAAGCGGCCGTAAGATTGATTGCCGAACGCGGGGTGGACGCGCTCTCGCTCTCGGCCCTGGCGCGGGCGGCCGCGGTAAACCGCACCACCGTATATTACCATTTCAAAGACAGGGACGCGCTGGTCGCGGCGGTCAAAAGCTGGTCCTCGGAGCAAATTCTGCAGGCCTTCCGGCACGATCTGCCCCAACAGCAGCGCCTGGAACACGTCACGCGCTTCGTTCTCGCCAACCCTGAGATCATGGGGCTGTGGATCGAGGACTTCATTTCCCCTGGCGGCATCCATACCGTCTACCGCCATTGGGACGAGCTGGTGGCGGGGATAAGGGCGCATTTCGGCAGAATATCCCCCGGCGAGGAGGTGGACGCTGAAGTTTATTGTGTGCAGCTTCTCACAAGTGCCTTCATAGGCCCGCGCGTGTTCCGCAACAGGGTGAATGGTACGGTAGGCGACGAAGACATTGTGCGCCGCTTCTGTGCGGAGCAGCAACGCGTATTGCGGCGCGACGGGCTGCTGACACTGGATGGATGATTTTACAACAACGCTGTTGTAAAATCATCCATCCTGCCGTATCTTCCGGGTCAGACAAGCCCAGAGGTACCCATGAACAACATTGCCAGCACCGCCATGCCGGGTTTTAGCCCAGTACCGGCGGAGAGTGTGGCCTGGCTCGGTACGGCCCCGGTGCCCGCCGCGCCTTATTACAGCCCAGCCTATTACGAGCTGGAGCGCGAAGCGGTATTCCGCCGCTCATGGCTGCAGCTCGGCCATGTGAGCGAGCTGCCGGAGCCGGGCAGCTTCATCCGCCGCGAGGTGGAGGTGCTTAAGGCATCGGTATTGCTGGTGTGCGGGCGCGATGGGCAGATCCGTGCGTTCCATAATGTATGCACCCATCGCGGCACGCAGCTTGTCGAGGCAGAAGCCGGGCGGGCGGGTAATTTTTCCTGCCCCTATCACCGCTGGAGCTTCTCAACCGATGGCCGGCTGCTCTCCGCCCCGGATTTTGAGAGCTTCGGCCTGACGAAAGAGGAATGCGCCCTGCCCGCCATCGCGCTGGAAATTTGCGGCGGGCTGATTTTCGTCAATTTCGCGCCGAAGATAAGCCTGCGTGAAGAGATGGGGCCGTTCGCGGATTGGCTGGAGAAGTTTCCCTGCGCCCAGGCCACGCAATTTTCGGAATATGTGTATGAAATAAACGGCAACTGGAAACTGACCTACGATAACTTCCAGGAAAATTATCATCTGCGCTTCATCCATCCGCGCACGGGCGGGGCGGCGGTAAGCGATGAGAATCCGTTTGGTTACCCGGTGAAATACGGGTTTCACGGGCCGCACCGCACGCAAACCATCTGGAGCAACCCGAATGTGAAACCCACGCCGCTACAGGCTATTTCCTTCGGCAAGGGCGCGCAGTTTGCCATGGCGGACGGGCTGGCCGGGCCTCACGCGCGCGATTATCTGGCGCTGTTTCCTAATTTTTTCGTCATTGGCACGCCAGCGCAATCTTTCTCGCATACCATCTGGCCGCTTGGGCCGGAACGCTCGCGCGGCGTAATACGCCTGTACTGGAAAGGTGAGGATGATTGCGCGAGCCGGCGCTTTGCGCGCGAATACGCGCTGGCGAGCGCGCGCGATATTCATGCCGAGGACCGCGCCGTAATTGAGGCCGGGCAGCGGGGTTTGAGCAGCGGGGCGCTGAAGTATGTTCATTTCCAGGTGCAGGAAGCCCTGTGCCGGCATTTATTCAACAACGTGAATGAACGGGTTGAGGCGTATAAAGCCGAATTGGCAGGAGGCGCGGCATGAGCGCGCTTCTGCCGGATGGCTTTGCGGCGCTGGAGCCGTTTGTGGCGCGCTGGGCGGTGCCCGGCACCGCGGCACGGGCGGCACGGCGGGGCGAGAGCAGCGCCGAAGAACGCGAGGCGTTTTACGGCGTGGCCAAGGATAAGCTGCTGCCTGCCCTCGCCTACTTGGATGGCAAGAAGCTGGAGGCGTTTGACGCGGCGGATAACAGGCTGATGGATATGATGCTGAGCCTGGCCCATGTGGCGCTGGCCGTGGAAGGGCTTGGCGATGACGAGCCGCGCCATGCGGAAATGCGGCGCCATATGCAAATTACACGCTCACCCGCAGGCGTTTAGGGCGCAACAAAAAACCGGGCCAAAAAGCCCGGTTTTTCTATGTTCGAGGATGATTACGCCACGTCGAACGGCTCTTCGCCTTCCAGCTTGGTGCGGATCATCATGCGGCCGCAATTCGGGTCATAGGCTTCGGCGCGATGCATGGTGCCGGTATTGTCCCAGATAATCATATCACCCACTTTCCACTCGTGGCTGTAGGTGAACTGCTCGCTGGTGGCCCACTCGCGCAGGCCATGAATGAGGCGGGCACTCTCGGCATAGTCCACACCCGCCACATGGTGCGCCGTGCAGCCCAGCACGAGGGATTTACGGCCAGATTTATGCGTCCACACCAGCGGCAGCTCTTTTTCACCAATGCGCTGCATGCCTTCCAGCTTGGCCAGGCTGGGTTCCGGCTCGTAATAAAACAACGATGCCCAGGGGGCGTGCAGAACGCGCAGTTCTTCGATCTGCGCCTTCTTCTCTTCCGGCAGATCCTCGTAGGCGGCATAGGTGTTGCACACGCTGGTATTGCCGCCCCAGGTAGCGGGCACCTTGCAGGAGAGCAGCGAGGCGAGGATGGGCACGTCGTTGCGGGTGCCGTCGATATGCCAATAGAGCGAACCTTTCAGATACTCGGCGCTCTGCGGGTTCTCTTTCACATCCAGCGTGATCTTGGTCACTTCATTGTTATTGCCAAAGCCTTCCGGCGCGAAGGTGCCAATGGTCTTGGTGAAGGCAATCTGCTCTGCCGGCGTGAAGCTGATTTCTGGAAACACAAGCACGCCACGTTGCTCCAGCAGCTCCCGGATGTCCGCCGCATGGCCGCCGGCCAGCAGCTCTTCCTTGCTGTTGAGGATGCGCGTGCCGATCTTCGGCTTAATCTGCTCATGGCGCAGTACGGTAGCGGGGGCCTTTGTGGCGGCGGACATTCGGACAGCTCCTAATTTTATCGCGGAATGTATGTCAGCTTATCCTGTGCGGCATTGCCGCTAAAAAATCAAGTTGAGCCGCTTGCTTGTGCACCACCCCAGCAAAGAGGGCAGCGCTTTGCGCGGACCGCCGGTAAATTTGTGGCGTAAAACGCGCGGCTGCTGCGCCGGAACCGAAAGGCTGAAATTTATAATTCCTCTTGTGCCACGCGCTGGTAGGTTTATTATGTTACTCACGATAGTATTGTATTACCCAGTAACACAAAGGGCGCTCCGAAGAGCGGCCTCAGGGCAGGAGTGATAAAAATGAGTTCAATCCAGGTGCGCCCGCTTCGCGGCGATCTTTCATTTGGCGCCCGCGTCGCGGGGCTGACATGGGATAATATCAACGACCCGGCAGTGCGTAAGCAGCTCAACGATGTTTTCGAAGACCGCGGCATGATCGTGTTCGAGAAGGTTGAGCAGACCAGCAAATTCCAGGTCGCCATCTCAGAAGTGTTCGGCCCGCTGAAGGACCATCCGGTGAAGATGGTGGAGCGCCTGGACGGCGAGAATCTTCCCGGCGTCATCACCATCCGCACGGACCCGAATGCCGGCATGGTGGAGATTGACGGCAAGAAGCTGCTCACCTGGCAGCCCTGGCACTTCGACCATAGCTATAATAACGAGCTGAACCGCGCCGGGGTGCTGCGCGCCCAGACCATTGCCCCCGATGGCGGCATGACCGGGTTTGCGGACGGCATCCAGCTTTACAAGGATCTGCCGGAAGATGTCCGCAAGAAGTTGGAAGAGCTGACGGTCATCTATTCGCTGGATCTGGATTATTCCCGCCAGCCTTACGGCCTGCCGAAGAACTTTAAGGAGATTAGCGGCAAGGGCGAGGCGCTGCGCAAGGCCGCCGAACAGCTTCCGCACGCGCTGCACCCGGCCGTGTGGACACGCAAGACCGGCGAGAAGGTGGCCCACATCTCCCCCTATGGCGCGCGCGGCTTTGCGGGCAAAACCAAGGAAGAGAACGACAAACTCTTCCCCGAGCTGTGGGACGCAGTGGAAAAGCACCTCACCCCGTTCTTCCACCAATGGTCGGAGGGCGACATGGTGATCTGGGACAACTGGCGCATGCTGCACATGGCCACGGGTTGCGATCCTTCCTATGACCGCATCATGCACCGCACCACCATCAAGGGCGATTACGGCCTGGGCCGCTGGGAAACCGAGCCGAAAACCCAGTCCACCGCCGATGCGATGGCATAAGCCGGGCCACGGCAGCTGAGTAAGCAAACCCGCAGGTTATGCCTGCGGGTTTTGCTTTATTTACCCCTACGGCTTTCACCGCCTCGCCGCGGCGGCGATACGGGCCTAACCCCGTAGTATTCCTTGCACGTTATGTACGCGCTTGCGGCACTCGCCCCATCAGCACTCAATCGATTCGCCATTCCGCCATTGGCGCAGCACCAGGTAGCGCCCGTGCAGCGCGCCGCGGTCGTAATGGCCAAAGCCCAGCACTGTGCCATCATACCCCTCGGCGGCGGGCAGAAATTTTATTTGCTCCAGCCCTTCCCTCACACCTTCGCGCGTGCGCTCCGGCGCGCGGGCCAGGCCCTCTGCCATTAGCCGGCCAAGGTCATACCCTTTTGCCGCAGCCAGCGCGCCGCGGGGCGGAATATTATGCGCCCGGCGCAGCGCGGCCAGGGTGCGGTTGCCATCCGCATGCATGTCCACATAGCGCCAGCCATCAACCGCCTGGGCAAAATCCGGCGCGTAGCCGCGAATACCTGCCGTGTTCATGGCGCGCGGGCCGGTGTAATTCGCGGCACTCAGCGCGCGCGCAATGGCGGGTGCCGCCACGCCCAGGCCAAGATACAGCACGGCATCGGGGCGGGATTCGAGCAGCGAGGCGGCGTCCACCGCTTCAGCCATGGGCGGCAGAGATGCGGCGGCGCAGATGGTGAGGCCGAGAATCTCAGCCTCTAGCTGCAAAAACTGAAAATGCCGCCGCCCGATGGGCGAGCGGTCATAGGCCACGCCCACGCGCTTAAAACCATTGGCGTGCAGATATTGCGCAAGCAGAATCGACTCATCCTCGTGCGAGCCAACTTGCAGATGAAACATATATTTGCCGCGCGCCCGTTCCGACCCGGCCCAGTTGATGGTGGGAATGGCATGCCGCTTCGCGCAGGGGGTGGCCACGAGGGCATTATCGCCAATGGCGGGGCCGATAATAAGCAGCACATCCTGCCCGGCCAAACTGGCATAGGCGCGCTCCACCGCGGCGGCGGTGCCCGAAGGCAGGCCAAGCCCGCAGCCATAAACAAACTCCACATCGCGGTCGAGCCGGCCATTTCCAATCAGTTCATCGGCGGCAACGCGCAGCCAATGCTCTATGTTCAGCGCGCTGGCCGGGCTGGCGGCCATGTCGTTGAGAATCCCAACGCGGAAGGGTGCTATTGTCATTGGGGGCGTGTCCTCGTTTTGGGGCAAGGACTAACGCCGCGCCTAAAGCTGGGCAAGCCGCAGCAGCAACCAGCCCGGCAGATGGATTGCTTCGCTGCGCCAGCAAAGACGGTATCAGGCGGCTGGCGCTTTCAACCGCTCGCGGAACGCCTTGCGCAATTTCGCGATCTTGGGCGCGATAACCGCCTGGCAGTAGCCGGACCAGGGGTTATTCACGAAATAATCCTCATGCTCCTTCTCTGCCGGGTAGAATATCGTCAGCGGCGCGATTTCGGTGACGATTTTGCCCCAATGCGGGGTGAATTTCTCCACCGCGGCCTCGGCTGCCGCGTGCTGCGCGGGCGAGGTATAGAAAATAGCCGAACGATATTGCGTACCCACATCCGCCCCCTGGCGGTTGAGCGTGGTGGGGTCGTGGATGGTGAAGAACACATCCAGCAGATCGGAAAAGGAGATTACCGCGGGGTCGAATTCCACCCGCACCACCTCGGCATGGCCGGTGGCGCCGGAGCAAACCTGCTTGTAGGTTGGGGTTTCCGTGCTGCCTCCGGCATAACCGGATTTCACGTTCAGCACGCCTTTCAGTTCATCATAAGCGGCTTCCAGGCACCAGAAGCACCCGCCCGCCAAAACCGCGATTTCAGACATTCACCCCTCCCATCTCGCACAGCATCGTCCAATGCGCAGCACTTACCGGCCCAACCGAGAGGCGGGATTGCCGGAGCAGCGCCAGCTCGGCAAATCTGGGGTCGGCTTTGATGGCCGCAAGGGTGACGGGAGTCTTGAGCGGCTTCACCGCCTTCACATCCACGCACACCCAATCTCCGCTCTCGGCCGTGGGGTCGGGGTAGGCCTCTTTCACCACCTGCACGATGCCAATAATTTCTTTACCGGTATTAGAGTGGTAGAAAAAGGCGTAATCGCCTTTTTTCATGGCTTTCAGGTTGAGCTTGGCCGTGTGGTTACGCACCCCGGTCCACGGCTCCACGCCGTTTTTCACCTGCTGGTCCCAGGAGAAGGCATCGGGTTCGGATTTGATGAGCCAATATTTTATCATGCTGTAACTTTATCTCAAATATCCCCGCCTTCAAATCGCGGCGTTAATGGAATAAGGGATGCGTATGAATGAGGACGTCCTGCCCGCTGGCCGGCCCGCGAGAGCTGGCGGCTGGCTGCATTATCTGGCGAATCCGGCGCGGTTTATGCGCGTTGCGGTACCCACCCTGCCCTGGCTTTCGGGCGCGGCGTTATTGCTGTGCGTGGCGGGAATCATCTGGGGCTATCAGTTTGCCCCAGCCGACTGGCAGCAGGGTGATGCCGCGCGCATTATGTACGTGCATGTGCCCGCGGCCTGGGTGGCCATGGCGGGCTATGCGGCCCTGGCGGTATGCTCGCTGTTCTCGCTGGTCTGGCGGCACCCGCTGGCGGATATTGCCGCGGAGGAAATTGGCCCTGTCGGGGCGGGTTTCACGGCTTTGTGCCTCATTTCTGGTTCGCTCTGGGGGCGGCCAATGTGGGGGGCGTACTGGGTGTGGGATGCCCGGCTTACCTCGGTGCTTATTCTGTTCTTTCTCTATCTGGGCCATATCGCGCTCATCCGCGCGTTCGACAACAAATCCCATGGCTACAGGGCCGCTGCAATCCTGGCGCTGGCCGGAGCGGTTAATCTGCCCATCATCGTCTATTCAGTGCAATGGTGGAACACGCTGCATCAGGGCAACACCATCTCCTTCACGGGCGGGTCGAAAATTTATATCACCATGCTCTACCCGCTGCTTATTTCCACTCTTGGCTTTTATCTCGCCTTTATCGCCATGGTGGTGGCGCGAATCTGCGCCGCCATTTGCGAGCGTAAAACCGCCAGTGCCCTGCTGGCCGCAGCGGAGGAACGAGCATGAATCCCTGGCCGTTCATCAATGGCGCCTATGGTGCCGCGGTGCTGTTTCTGGCAGGTGCGGGGTGGCTTAGCCTGGCACGTTACCGGCGCGCGCGCCGCCGCCTGGCCGCGGTGGAAAAACGCTAGATGCGCCCCCCCAAGCGCCGCCGCCTTTACCTTGTGCTGGCTTGCGGCCTGTGTTTTTCGGCGGCCGTGGCGCTGGGGCTGGCCGCGTTTTCCTCCTCGCTCACCTATTTTCTCTCGCCACGCCAGCTTGTGGCCAAACCGCCGCCCACGGGGCAAAGTTTCCGGCTGGGCGGCATTGTCCAGGTAGGGAGCGTGTCCACCACGCTCTCGGGCACTACCCCCACCACGCATTTTGCCGTTACCGATGGCCAGGCGGCGGTGAACGTCATCTACACAGGCGTGCTGCCCGATTTGTTCCGCGAGGGGCAGGGCGTGGTGGCCATAGGCTCGATGGGCCCAGGCGGCGTGTTTGTGGCTGACGAAGTGCTGGCCAAGCACGGCGCCGCCTATATGCCCAAGGATGTTGAGCAGGCGCTGAAAGAAGCCGGCAAGTGGAACCCGAAATTCGGCCCGCCGCCCGCCGCCAGCACATGGAACACAATGCAGGTAAAGGCAGGCTCATGATCCCAGAACTTGGCCATTTCGCACTGGCTTGCGCCGTGGCCCTGGCTTTTGCCCAGGGCGTGGTGGGTATTTTCGGACCGTCTTTGCGCGATGCGCGGGCCTTGTACGCCGCGCCATTGCTGGCCTGCAGCCATTTCGCCGCCTTGGCCGGGTCGTTTCTGGCACTGGTATGGGCGGGTGTGGTGTCCGATTTCACGGTGGAGAATATCGCCGATTTCTCCTCCTCCGCCACGCCGCTTCTGTACCGGATCACGGGCATATGGGGGAACCATGATGGCTCCATGCTGCTGTGGTGCGTCATTCTCTCTCTGTGCGGGCTGGCGGTGGCCTTATTTGGCGGCAATCTGCCCGCAAGCCTGCGCGCGCGGGTGCTGGGTGTGTTGGGGCTTATTTCGGGCGGCTTCCTGCTCTTTACCCTTACTGTATCCAACCCATTTACTCGGCTCTGGCCGCCGCCGCTGCATGGCGCGGGCATGAACCCGATTTTGCAGGACCCTGGCCTCGCCTTCCACCCGCCGGTTCTCTACACCGGCTATGTCGGGTTTTCGGTGGCCTTCGCCTTCGCCATCGCCGCGCTTATCGAGGGACGGGTGGATGCCGCGTTTGGGCGCTGGGTGCGGCCCTGGGCGCTGGTTTCCTGGTGTTTCCTTACCGGCGGCATCGCGCTGGGGAGCTGGTGGAGCTACTACACGCTGGGCTGGGGCGGGTATTGGTTCTGGGACCCGGTGGAAAACGCCGCTCTGCTGCCCTGGCTCACCGGCACGGCGCTGCTGCATTGCTCCATCGTGGTGGAGAAGCGTGAAGCGCTCAAGGCCTGGACCGTGCTGCTGGCCATTGCCACCTTCTCGCTCTCGCTTTCCGGCACGTTTCTGGTGCGCTCGGGCATACTCAATTCAGTGCATAGCTTTGCCGAGGCGCCGAATCAGGGGCTGTTCATTCTGGCCCTGCTGGCAATCACCATTGGCGGCTCTCTGCTGCTGTTTGCCATACGCGCGCCGGTGCTGGCGGCATCGGGCATTTACGCGCCCATCTCGCGCGAGAGCGCGCTGGTGCTGAACAATGTATTTCTCTGCGCCATTACCGCCGTGGTGTTCACCGGCACGCTCTACCCGCCTTTCGCCAACCTGCTGTTTGGTGTGCAGCTTTCCGTTGGCGCGCCGTTTTTCAACCAAACTGTTCTACCCCTTGCCGCGCCCATTATCATCGCCATGGGGTTCGGCCCGCTGCTGGCCTGGAAGCGGGCGGATTTTGCCCCCGTGCTGCAACGGCTTTATCTGGCCGGCGGCGTGGCGGCCGTGGTGTTTCTGGTTATGGCGGCCAACCGGCATATCATCGCCGCCTTGGGGCTGGCTGGCGGCGCCTGGGTGGTTATGGCTGCACTTACCGACCTCGCTCAACGCACGCGGTTGTTCCGTGTGCCCTTGGGGCAGTCCGCGGCACGGTTTTTCACCCTGCCCCGCGCCTCCATTGGCGCGGCGCTGGGGCATATTGGCTTTGGCGTAACAGTGCTGGGCATTGCGGGCATGACACTGGCGGTGCAAAGCGTGGTTGTACTGCAACCGGGGCAATCCACAAAACTCGGCGGTTATGTTTGGACGCTGCAGGACATACACAGCGCACCCGGGCCAAATTACACGCAGCGCGTGGCCGATATTACCGTGGCGGACAAAAGCGGCGTGTTCCTCAGGCTGCATCCATCCCGCCGCTTTTTTGCCGCGCAAGGCACAATCACCAACGACGCCGCCATTCATACAAACGGGTTCAACGACCTTTACGCGGTATTTGCCAGTGAGCTCCCAGGGGGCGGCGCGGAACTGCGCCTGAACGAGCAGCCCATGGCGCCGGAAATCTGGATTGGCGGGCTCATCATGGCGCTGGGCGGGTTCTTCTCGCTCTCAGACCGGCGGCTGCGTGTGGGCGCGCCGGCGCGCAAGCGCGTGGCGGCGGCGGTGGCTTCATGAGTCCGTTGCGCCGCCGCCTGTTATTTGGCGTGCCTTTGGTTCTGGCCGTTGCGGGTGGCGAGGGCTTTTACGTCCTGCTGCGCCGCATGCGGAATAATGAATACGACCCGCATGCCCTGCCCTCTCCGCTTATTGGCAAGCGGCCGCCCGCGTTTTCGCTGCCCGGCATTGCGGGCATGCGGGGTTTTGCCAATACCGATATCGCGGCACCGCCCAGGCCGATGCTGGTGAACTGGTTTGCTTCCTGGTGCATGCCCTGCGCCGAGGAGGCGCCGCTTCTCGGTCAGCTCGCGGCTGGGGGGCTGAGCATTTGGGGCATCGCCTATGAGGATGACGCGAAAAGCCTGCAGGCGTTTTTGGCCCAGAATGGGAATCCCTACCAGCGCCTGGCCAGCGATGCGAGCGGTACCACCGCCATCAATTGGGGCGTTTATGGCGTGCCTGAGACATATTTCATCGATAAATCGGGCATCGTGCGCTGGCGCTATGCTGGCGCGCTGACACCAGAAATTGTAAAGAGCACGCTCAACCCGTTGCTGGAGCGTTATTCTTGAGGCGGCTTCTCCTGCTCCTGTGTCTGCTCCCCGCCTTCGCCCTGGCCCAGACCATGATAACGCGAGACGGCGTAACGCTGACACCACCGCAAGAAAAACGCGCCGAGGCCGTTGGCGGCCAGTTGCGCTGCCTGGTGTGCCAGAATGAGAGCATCGAGGAGTCCAACGCCAAGCTGGCCGCCCAGTTGCGCGGGATTATCCGCACGCAGGTAAAACAAGGCGTGCCAGATAAGCAAATTCTGGCTTACATGGTGCAGCGCTACGGTATTTTCGTGCTGTTAAAACCGCCATTTTTACCGCTTACCTGGCTGCTCTACGCCATGCCCGTACTGGCGCTGGCGGTAGGGTTCGCCGCTTTCTGGTTTGGGCGGCGGCACGGCAATGCCCCTAAACCATTGGATGAGGCAGAGGCCGCGCGGCTGGAAGAGTTGTTACGAGAATGATTTTGTTCATCATGCTGGGCATTGCCCTGCTGCTTACCGCGCCGCTTTTATTTGCATTCCGCCGCCCGCGCAAACAGCATAGCCGGCGCGAGGCCGCCCTGGCCTTGCACCGCGCCCAGCTTGCCGAGCTGGCGCGCGACCGCGAGGACGGACGCATTGGCGAGGTTGAATACAAAGCCGCCATGCTTGAGGTTGAACGCCGCCTGCTGACCGCCGATGCCACCACCATGCCGGAGATGAGTGGCGATGCCAGGCCGCTGCTCATCGCCACCATCATTGCCATGCCTGTTGCGGCTTTTGCCCTGTACCTGCCAGGCAGCACGTATAACGTGCCATCTGAACCGCACTCACAATGGATGGCACAGGAACAAACGGAGCAAACCCGTCTGGCCCAGCTCATCGCCATGCTGCGCGCGCATCTGGCCGGCATTGACCCGAATTCGGTTGATGCCAGCCAGGGGCAGGCGTATCTGGCTGAAGCATTATCAGAACAGGCCGGGGCCATAACGCCCGAGGCGCTCGCCTTGTTCCGGCAATCGCTGCTCCATGCGCCGGCAGGCGCAAGCTGGCGGCCACTGGATGAACAGCGCATTGCCCAAGCCACGGGCGCTTCGCCGTAGGAGACAAGAGCATGGATAAAAACATCGATAAGAGCATGGATAAAACCAAGCCTGAAACGGCGCAAAAACCGCTTCCGGAAATGCCCAAGGAAATTGGCGGCCCCACCGGGCCGGAGCCAACACGATATGGCGATTGGGAAAAAAACGGGCGCTGCACCGATTTTTAAGACCAACGGGCATAAAGGATGAGTCATCCTTTATGCCCGTTGGTCTTAAAGCCCGATGCGCCAATAAGCGGAGGAACCAGGGCATGAATACTCTGAGCATCACATTTCTGGGCGCGGCTTTCGCCATTTTAATCGCGTTTTTCGTGGTGCCGATGGTGGCTGGCGGCAGCACCGATATTTGCAAGGATGTCGAGTCTCATGACGTGCAATCCGCCGCCTCAAGCATTGCCGGCAACGATTCGGGGGCGATGTATAACGTCATCAACGCCATCGGGCAGGCTGGCGTAACTGGCAATATCGAGCGTTATCAACAGCGCTCGGCCCACCCGAACATTCCGCCCGTGGTAAGCTGCGCGGCCGCGTTTTGGCGGTCATTATAGGCCCTCGTCACGCTGGCTTTTCCAGTTTCGCCAATTTTACCAGGGCGCCCAGCACATCACGGGCAATTTTCATCCGCGCTGCCACATCCATCTCGCGTGTTACCACCAGCTTTTGGTCTGGCCGCAATTTAACCACGCCGCCGCGGGAGGAAATCCATTGGATCAACCCGGCCGGGTTGGCAAAATCATTCTTGCGGAAGGCAATCACCATGCCTTTCGGCCCGGCATCCAGCTTCTCCACATTCGCGGCCCGGCAGGCGCGTTTCAACGCCACGGTTTCCAGCAGGTTTTCCACCTCGGCCGGTAGCGGGCCAAAGCGGTCCGCCAGTTCGGCGGCCAGCGCCTCGCTCTCGGCATCCGTGCTCAGCGCGCCGATGCGCCGGTACAGCCCGAGCCGCACGGGCAGGTCGGCCACGTATGTTTCGGGGATGAGCACCGGCAGGCCGAGGTTGATGTTGGGCGTCCAGTCGCGCTCCACCACTTTTTCCTTATTGCTGGCGCGCAGCTCGTTCACCGCGTCCTCCAGCATCTGCTGGTACAGCTCGATACCAACTTCGCGGATATGGCCCGATTGCTCGTCGCCCAGCAAATTGCCCGCGCCGCGCAAATCCAGGTCGTGGCTGGCCAGGGTGAAGCCCGCGCCAAGCTGGTCGAGCGTCTGCATCACTTCCAGCCGTTTCTCGGCGGCGGCGGAGAGGCGATGCTGCGGCGGCCAGGTAAGGTACGCATAGCCGCGCTGCTTGCCGCGCCCCACACGCCCGCGCAACTGGTACAGGCTGGCCAGGCCGAACATATCGGCGCGGTGCACAATCAGCGTGTTCACCGCCGGCATATCCAGTCCGGATTCCACGATGTTGGTGGCCAGCAGAATATCGTATTTACCCTCGCCAAACTCGGTCATTACCCGTTCAAGTTCGGACGGCGCCAGGCGCCCATGCGCGATAACGGTGCGTATATCCGGCGCGATCTCGCGCAGGCGCGCGGCCACGGAATCCAGATCCTCGATGCGCGGCACAACACAGAAAATCTGCCCGCCACGGAATTTTTCACGCGCGATGGCTTCGCGGATCACCAGCGAATCAAACGGCATGATGAAGGTACGCACGGCGAGGCGGTCCACCGGCGGGGTGGTGATGAGCGAGAGGTCGCGCACACCGGTAAGCGCAAGCTGTAACGTGCGCGGAATGGGCGTGGCGGTGAGGGTGAGCACATGCACGTCGGCTTTAAGCTCTTTCAGCCGCTCCTTATGCTTCACGCCAAAATGCTGCTCTTCATCGACGATGAGCAGGCCGAGATCGGCAAATTTCACGCTCTGCGCCATCAACGCATGTGTGCCGATAACAATGTTGATGCCGCCATCGGCCAGGCCGTCGCGCACCTTTGTGGCGTCCTTGGCGGTAACGAGGCGCGAAAGCTGCGCCACTTTCAGCGGCAGCCCCTCGAACCGCGCGGAAAAGGCGCGGCAATGCTGGCGCGCGAGCAGCGTGGTGGGCACCACCACCGCCACCTGCGTGCCGGCCATGGCGGCAACGTAAGCCGCGCGCAGCGCCACCTCGGTTTTGCCAAAGCCCACATCGCCGCAAATCAGCCGGTCCATGGGCTTGCCGGCAGCAAAATCCTCCAGCACGTCGGCAATGGCCTTCGCCTGGTCCTCGGTCTCGGTATAGGGGAAGCGGGCGCAGAATTCGGCGAACAACCCGTCTTCCGGTGTCAGCAGCGGGGCCTCGCGCATCTGCCGCTCGGCGGCCAGGCGGATAAGGCCCGCCGCCATGTTCTGGATACGGTTTTTGGCCTTGGCCTTGCGCGCCTGCCACGAGGCACCGCCGAGCTTGTCGAGCGCCACGCCATCCGTCTCATTACCAAAACGCGAGAGCAGGTCGATATTCTCAACGGGCAGAAACAGCTTGTCGCCGCCATCGTAAAGCAGTTTCAGGCAGTCATGCGCGGCGCCGTTCACCGTTACCGCTTCCAGCCCCGCATAGCGGCCAATGCCATGGTCCTGGTGCACCACCAGGTCGCCTTCCTCAATCTCCGTCGCGTCGGCGATAAACTGGTCGGCGCGTTTCTTGCGCTTGGGCGGGCGGGCGATGCGGCTGCCGAGAAGGTCCTGCTCCGAAACCACCGCCAGGCGGCCGGTTACAAAGCCCCGCTCCAAGGGCAGTACGGCCAGCGCCACCACGCCCGGCGGCAGGGCGCGGGCTTCGTCGGCGGTGGCGATGGGGCGTATATCGCGCAGCCCATGCTCTTTCAGCATCAGCGTCAGGCGCTCGCGCGAGCCAAAGCTCCAGGCGGCGAGAATAACGGTACGGCCAGAAGCCGCCCATTTGCCCTTCAGCCCGGCAAACCCGTCCATGGCCGCCATGGGCTGGCCGGTGAGGATAGGGCCGGGGCGGCCGCCAATATCCACGCCCTGCGCCCCGCCATCGGGGCGGGAGAATGGCGTAATCTCGAAGCACGGCCCCTTGGCCAAGGCGGCGTCCCAGCCCTCGCGGTCCAGGTACAACATGCCGGGCGGGATGGGGCGGTAGATTGGCTCGCCCGCCCGCGCCGGGGTGCGGCGCTCGGCGTAATGGTCGGCAATCAGCTCCAGCCGCGCCGCCACGGCGCCCTCGGCCTGGTGGTCCAGGCTTACCGAGGCACCGGGGAGATAATCGAAAATACTCTCCATGGTCTCGGCGAAAAGCGGCCCGTAATGCTCGATGCCGGGGTGGCGATGGCCTTCTGAGACGGAAGCATAGAGCGGGTCCTTCACAGATTCCGGCCCGAACAGCTCGCGCCAATTGGTGCGGAAGCGCGCGATGGAAGCGGAATCGAACGCCACTTCCGAGGCGGGATGAAATTCCAGCACCGGCACAGCCTCGCCGGAACGCTGGGTCTCGGGGTCGAAGCGGCGGATGCTCTCGATCTCATCGCCAAACAGGTCGATGCGCACCGGGGCGGCGGCACCGGCGGGAAAAACGTCCAGAATCCCGCCACGGCGGGAGAATTCCCCTGCCTCCATCACCGTGCCGGTATGGCGGTAGCCGTCAGCCTCCAGGAAGGCGGCAATATCGGACAGAGACACAGCATCGCCCTTGGCCAGCCGCATGCCAGCTCCCGCCAGCACCGCGCGTGGCGGCAGTTTTTGCAGCGCCGCGTTGGCGGTGGTCAGCACAATACGCTTGGCCCCGGGCAAGGCCTGCAACCGGCTCAGCGCGGCAATACGGTCGGCAATAATCCCGGCATTGGGAGAAACGCGGTCATAAGGCAGGCAGTCCCACGCGGGGAACGCCACAACCTCTATCTCCGGCCCGAAAAAAGCAATCTGTTCGGCCAAGGCGGCCAGGCGCGTGTCATCGCGCGCGATATGCAGAACCGTCCCGTCATGCTCGCCCGCGCGGCGCACCAGCACCAGCGCGTCCACCCCCTCCGGGGCACCGTAAACAGGAATCATGTGCGGTTCAGCGCCGCCTCGCGTATGCGGCGGAGCATAAGGCTGTCGGCATAGGCGGGAATGGGTTTGCGCCCTGTCAGCCAGTCTGCCAGCTCGGCATCGGGAAATTCCATGACGCCTTCCAGCTCATCGAGTTCCGCCTCGGTCATGCCCGCGATTCGCGCTTTCACGAAATCGCCAATCAGCAAATCATTCTCATACGTGCCCCGGTGCTGGGCGCGGTAGATAAGGCGGCGGCGGCGATTATCGAGTGGTGGCGTGTCGTCTGTCATGGTCGGCTTGCGGTATAGGCGCGGTTTGGCCATGAGTCAGCATGTGAGTGTGGAAATTCTGGCCCCTTTGCGCGCGCCGCTCTCCAGCCTGCAAGGGCTGGGGCCGCGCCTGTCGGTGCTTATGGCGCGGCTGGTGGACGGCAACACCGTGCGCGACGTGCTGTTCCATCTGCCGGTGGATTTCATGGACCGCCGGGCCACGCCGCGCATTGCCGAGGCCCGGCCGGGCCAAGTGGCCACGCTGCGGGTGGAAGTCATCCGTCACGAGCCGCCGGCCAAGAAAACCCAGCCCCACCGTGTGATTATCGGCGATGGCAGCGGCTTTGCCGAAATCGCGCTGTTCCACGCCGCCCGGCTCACGCAATACCCGGTGGGGGCCAAGCTGATCGTCTCCGGCAAGCTGGAAACATTTGCTGACCGGCTGGTGATTCACCACCCCGACTACGTGGCCAATGCGCTGCGCGAGGATGAATTCCCATGGATAGAGCCGGTCTGGCCGCTAACGGCGGGGATTGTGCCGCGCGTGATGCGCCGCGCGGCACTGGGCGCGCTGGCCGTGTTGCCGGATCTGCCCGAATGGCAGGACAAAACCCTGCTCCGTGCCCGTAAATGGCCCGGCTTTGGCCAGGCGCTGCGCGCCCTGCATGCCCCGCGCGAAGTGCCGGACAAAACCCCCTATGAGCGCCTGGCCTATGACGAGCTTCTGGCCCGGCAGATCAGTTTTGCCATTGCGCGCGGCCTGCGCCGCCGCCGTGCCGGGCGCGCGCTGCAAGGTGCTGGGCGGCTGCGCGCCGTGGCGCTGAAGCGCTTTGGCCATAGCCCTACGGCAGGGCAGTTACAGGCTTTGGCCGAAATAGACTCCAGCATGGCCGCCCCCTACCAGATGCTGCGCCTGCTGCAAGGCGATGTCGGCTCCGGCAAAACCCTGGTGGCGCTGCTGGCCTGCCTGCGCGCGGTGGAAGCCGGCACCCAGGCCGCCATAATGGCGCCCACCGAGGTGCTGGCGCGGCAGCATCTGGCCACGTTCTCGCGCCTCTCGCCCGTGCCGGTGGGGCTGCTTACGGGCAATGTAAAGGGCACTGAACGGCGGCGAATTCTGGCCGGGCTGAAAGACGGCACCTTGCCTATCGTCATCGGCACACATGCCATCTTCCAAAAACAGGTTGAGTTCCACGATCTCGGCCTTGCCGTGGTGGACGAGCAACACCGCTTCGGCGTGGATCAACGCCTGGCCCTTGGTAAAAAAGGCCAGACCACCGACATGCTGGTGATGACCGCCACCCCCATTCCGCGCACGCTGCTGCTAACGCATTGGGCCGAGATGGATGTGTCCCGCATTACCGAAAAGCCGCAAGGACGCGAGCGCATTACCACCACGATGCACAGCCTGGCGGAGCTGGAGCGGGTGGAGGAGGCCATTGCCCGCATGATTACGGCGGGCGGGCGTGTGTATTGGGTATGCCCGCTGGTTCAGGAATCGGAGCTGATAGACCTGACAGCCACGCAAGTGCGCTTTGCCCGGCTGCGGCAGCGTTTTGGCGATGATGTGGTGCTGGCGCATGGCCAGATGGATGCCACCCAGCGCGACGCGGCACTGGCCGGATTTGCCGCCGGGCGGGCGAAGATTCTAGCCGCCACCACGGTGGTGGAGGTGGGGGTGGATGTGCCGGAGGCTAACGTAATGGTGATAGAACATGCCGAACGCTTTGGCTTGGCGCAGTTGCACCAGCTACGCGGCCGCGTGGGGCGGGGTACACAAAAAAGCTACTGCCTGCTGCTGCACGACGAGAAAATGGGCACAATGGCACGCAAGCGGCTCGCGCTGCTGCGCGATACGGATGACGGGTTTCTCATCGCCGACGAGGATTTTAAGCAGCGCGGCGCGGGAGATTATTTGGGCACGAAGCAATCCGGCATGCCCGGTTACAGGCTGGCCAACCCCGAGAAACACGAAGCGCTGCTGAACATGGCGCGGCAGGATGCGGTAATGCTGCTGCAGCGCGACCCAAGGCTGGAAAGTGAACGCGGCGCGGCGGTGAAAGTGCTGCTGCATTTGTTTGACCAGCGCGAGGCGATTGAAACTGTGAGAGCCGGGTAATGTCCCCCTACCCCGCGCATCCGCGAATCGGTGTCGGCATCATCCTGCTGCGTGGCCATGATGTTCTGCTCATCCGCCGTGGCCGCCCGCCGGGGGCCGGCCAATGGTCGCTGCCCGGCGGCAAGCAGGAGCTGGGCGAGACCGCCGAGGCCGCGGCGCGGCGGGAATTGCTGGAGGAAACAGGGCTGAGCTGCGGGGCGCTCACCATGGTGGCCCACGCCGATTCCATCACCTATGACGATGCCGGGCGGGTGGAGTACCACTACACCATTCTCGATTTCGCGGCGCGCTACGCGGGTGGCGAGCCTGTACCCGGCGACGATGCGGATGGCTGCGCCTGGGCCAGCCCAGAAGAGCTGGACGGGTATGGTTTATGGAACGAAATCCGCCGCGTGATTGAGCTGGCGCGCTGTGCTCAGCTATAGAACAGCAATTCCAGCGCGTTAGTGAAACGCTTGGCCGACGGGCTGGTGGTGGAGATGAAATAATCCTCCAGCTCGCCCTTGCGGTTGATGAGATATTTATAAAAATTCCAGCGCGGCTTGGCGAAAAACCCGGCCTCGCCCGCCACCCAGCGGAAGAACGGATGCGCGTCTGGCCCCTTGGTTGTCTCCTTGCTCATCATGGGGAAGCTCACGCCATAATTAAGCTCGCAAAAACTGCCGATTTCATCCGCCGAGCCTGGCTCCTGCTTGCCGAAATCGTTACACGGCACGCCGATAATGACGAGATCGGGGAATTTTTTGGTCAGTGCCTGCAGCCCCGCATATTGCGGGGTAAAGCCGCATTTGCTGGCGGTGTTTACCACCACCATGGGCTTGCCCTGGTGCTGGGCCAGCGGATACGGCTCCCCCTTGAGGGTTGTGAACGAATAATCATAGGCGCTGGCCATTTTCCCCCCCGGACCTTACATTCGTGTCATGAGCACTGAAGCACCGATTGATGCGCTGATCAACGTAATGGCGGCGCTGCGCGACCCGGACACAGGCTGCCCCTGGGACCGCGCGCAGGATTTTGCCAGCATCGCGCCCTACACGATTGAGGAGGCCTACGAGGTGCGGGCCGCCATTGAAAGCGGCGGCCCGGCGGAGCTTAAGGACGAGTTGGGGGACCTGCTGTTCCAGGTGGTTTACCATGCAAGGCTGGCCGAAGAACGCGGCTGGTTCAATTTCAGCCAGGTAGCCCAGGCGGTTACGGATAAGATGGTCCGCCGCCACCCGCATGTGTTTGGCGATGAAGCCGCGCGCACAGCCAGCGCCCATAGCGCAAGCTGGGAAGCCCAGAAAGCCGCCGAGCGCGCGGCCCGCGCCGAAAGCGGCGTGCTGGCCGGTGTGGCCCATGCCCTGCCCGCCCTGCAGCGGGCACAAAAACTAACCGCCCGCGCGGCCCGGGTTAAGTTCGACTGGCCAGATGCCGGCGCGGTGCTGGACAAGCTGGACGAAGAAACCGCCGAGCTGCGCGCCGAGCTGCCGGAGATGGATAAAGCGCGCCTGCGCGACGAGCTGGGTGATATGCTGTTCGTGCTCGCCAATTTGGCCCGCAAGCTGGGGCTGGAGGCAGAGGATTGCCTGCACGGCGCGAATGAGAAATTTATACGCCGTTTTGGCGTGATAGAGGCAGCACTGGCGGCACAGGGCAAAACCCCCGCCGAATCGAGCCTGGATGAGATGGATAAATTGTGGAACGCCGCGAAGAAGGAGGGGCTATGAAGACGTTGATGGAGGGATATGACCGGTTTCGTGCAGGCTATTGGCGCGCGCACGAGGCGTTATATTCCAGCCTGGCGCGCGAAGGCCAGGCTCCACCCGCCATGGTGATTGCGTGTGCGGATTCACGCGTTGCCCCGGAGATGATTTTTGACTGCGCGCCGGGCGAGATTTTCGTGGTCCGCAACGTTTCCGCCCTGGTGCCGCCTTACGAGCCGGACGACAACAAGCATGGCACCTCGGCGGCCCTGGAATTTGCCGTGACCGCGCTGAATGTGCGTACCATCGTGGTGATGGGCCATACACGCTGCGGCGGCATACGCGCGCTGATGCAGCCAAATGGACGGCATGGCGACTTTATCGAATCCTGGATGGAGATTGCGAAAACCGCACGCCAGCGCGTGTGCGATTCGCCTGATGCCGGAGATGATTTCGACAGTAAGTGCCAAGCCTGCGAGCGGGAAGCCATCCGCGTATCCTTGGCGAACCTGATGACTTTTCCGTGGATTGCCGGGCGTGTGAAGGCCGGGACGCTCACGTTGGCAGGGCTGCATTTTGATGTGGAAAACGGAACATTGCAGGAGGTTGGCGCTTTGCCGTAGAGCACGATGACTTGAGATGCGCTCGCTTTGCGAGCGCTTCGAAAGTCTGCATCGCGCTCTACCTCATTGATTGAGAGCCGGATTGAGATTTCAGACCGGATCACAACGTGATCCGCTCTAAAATCATCCGGCTCTCAGGCGTTACCCTCATTCCTGTACACGCAGGCCTGTACACGCAGGCCCGCAACGGCCACGCGGCAGTGCCCGGCTTACGAGCCGGGCACGATCCGCCCATATGGATAGGCCGCCACAATAGGCCGCCACATGAATAGGCCGCCACAATATGCCAATGTAGTGATGATGCGATGCCGGGGGGGGGATTTTTGGGAAAATGGTCGGAGCGGCGGGATTCGAACCCACGACCCCCAGTCCCCCAGACTGATGCGCTACCAGGCTGCGCTACGCTCCGAACCGTGGCCCGAGGCTCTAGCAGCCCCAAGCCGGGCCGCCAAGTGGGGGGCAAGGCTTATTTCGCCGTGGAGAGATTTTCCTTCCGGCGCGGCGTTTAGTCCAGCAGCCGCCGCAACTCTTCCAGCGCGCTCAGCGTCTGGGTGAGAAGGCCGCGCAACCGTTCGGTCTCGGGGTCGTTTTTCGGGCGCAGGCGGAGCTGCGCGGTGCGGGGCGGCGGTAAGCCGGCGGGCATATCGGTATTCTGTAGCTCCAGGCCGGGAATAGGCAGTTCCGGCAGGCTGAGGGCGGCTGACTTCCTCATGGCAGACTCCTCCGTCTCCATCCCGCCGCGCTCAGCCGAAGCCTTGGCACGCTCCTCGGCATTCGCCGGAGGGATATTATCGTGCAAGGCACCGCCACCTTCGCGCAGCAGGCGCTGCACACCTTTAATTGTATAGCCGTGAGTATATAGCAAATCGGCGACGCGGCGCAGTAATTGCACGTCCTCGGGCCGGTAATAGCGCCGCCCGCCGCCACGCTTCAGCGGGCGGACCTGCGGGAACTTGGTTTCCCAGAAGCGGAGCACATGCTGGGGCACATGCAGCTCATCGGCCACTTCGGAAATCGTCCGGAAAGCGTCTGCGGTTTTACGGAGGCGGGTGCGCCCGGCATCGGCATTCAGCCCGTCTTCGTCCTCCGCGTTGAAATCATCTTCATCAACCATGCGGACCATCAAATTTTCCGTAAATTATAGTTTTAAGGGCGGATTGGTGATTCTTGATTGACCGCGTCGCGAAGCATTTGGCTGGGGCGGAATACCAGCACGCGGCGCGGCAAAATGGGGACTTCCACCCCTGTTTTGGGATTGCGGCCTATGCGCCGGCCTTTTTGGCGCACAGAAAATGTCCCGAAACCACTGATTTTAACTGATTTTCCAACTTCAAGCGCCTGAGCGATCCGGTCCAGGACCAGCTCAAGTAAATCCGCCGATTCGTGGCGGGACAGGCCTACTGCGGCGTAAATCGCCTCGGTCAGCTGAGCGCGTGTCAAAGTGTTCATTTTACAAGATTAGCAGGTTATGCCTAAGAATCAACAACAACGCGCGCGAATCGCGAGGGATTCGCACGGAGTTTTTATAATAATTTGTTTTTGAAAGCCTTTTTGCCGATCACTGAACCGTGATCGTGTCTTTACCAAATCAAAATTATATACGCAGTAAGGCGGAGCCCCATGTCAAGCCCCCGCCCAATGCTTCCAGCAGCACCAAGGCGCCGGGCTTTATGCGCCCGCCGGCAATGGCTTCATGCAATGCCAAGGGGATGGACGCGGCAGACGTGTTGGCGTGTTTATCCACTGTTACCACCACACGCTCGGGCGGCAGGCCCAGTTTTTTGCCCACACCGTCGATGATGCGCTTATTGGCCTGGTGCGGCACCAGAAAATCGATATCGGCCGCGGCAAGCCCGTTGGCGGAAAGCGCCTCGGTCACGGCGCTGGAGAGCAGGCTGACCGCGTGGCGGAACACTTCCCGCCCGTTCATCACCAAATGCCCTGGCATCTCGCGCCTGCCGGTGGCGCCGTCCACGTATAATATGTCGCCCAGCCGTCCATCGGCGTGCAGATGGGTGGAGAGCAGCCCCGCGCCGTCTTTTGCCACATTCCGTGCCTGCAGCAGCACGGCGCCCGCCCCGTCGCCAAACAGCACGCAGGTGCCCCGGTCCTCGAAATTGAGGATGCGGGAATAGACCTCCGTGCCAATAACCAGCACGCTCTCCACCTGGCCTGCGCGGATCATCGCATCAGCCACTGAAAGGCCGTAGATGAAGCCCGAGCAGGCAGCGGCCAGGTCGAAGCCAAACGCCTTGCTGGCCCCTAGCATGGCCTGGATTTGCACCGCCGTGGCGGGAAAGGCGTTATCGGGCGTTGAGGTACCAACAATAATGGCCCCCAGCGCCTCGGGCGCCAGCCCAGCGGCGCTTAGTGCCTGGCGCCCGGCCTCGGCACCCATGAAGCTGGCGGTTTCATGCGGGGCGGCGAAGTGACGCTGCTTTATGCCCGTGCGCTCGGTAATCCATTCATCGGATGTATCGACACGTTTGGCCATATCTTCATTGGTGACAATCTGGGCGGGCAGATATGTGCCCGTTCCGGTAAGCACGGCGCGGCGGATGAGTGCGGGATCAGACATTTTGCTCAGATGGCAGCTCGGCGGAGAGCAAAGCAAGGTCCATGGCCGCCAGCCCTTCGGCAATCCGGCTATTAAAATCGTTTGCAACCATATCCAGTGCCACATCCACGGCATGGGCAAAGCCCAGGGCATCGGTTCCGCCATGAGATTTGACGACAACCCCGTTCAGGCCCAGCAGCACGGCGCCGTTATAGCGGCGCGGGTCCAGCGTGTCTTTCAACCGGCGCAGAGAACCGCGGGCAAACAGATAGCCCATTTTGGCGAATGGCCCGGCCTCGAACACTTTACGGATAAGGCCGCCGACGAATTTCAGCGCCCCCTCACCCGTTTTTAGAGCCACATTGCCGGTAAACCCGTCCGTGACGATGACATTCACCGTCCCCCCGGCAATGTCGTGCCCTTCCACAAAGCCATAAAACTGCTGGCCGATGGGGCTTTCGCGCAGCGCGGCGGCTGCCTGGCGCAGCGTTTCATCGCCTTTGCCTTCCTCGGAGCCAATATTGAGCAGGCCGATGCTGGGCTCTGGCAGGCCGAGCGCCACTTTGGCGAAAAGCTGGCCCATGAGGGCAAATTCAACAAGGTTGCGGGCGTCGTAAACCACGTTCAGGCCAAGATCGAGCATCACCACATCGCCCCGGGCCGATGGCGCCGTTGCGGCCATGGCGGGGCGGTCTATGCCCTTCAGGGTTTTGAGCACGATTTTGGAAAGGGCGAGCAGCGCTCCCGTGTTGCCGGCGGAAATAACCCCCGCGGCCTCGCCTGATAATACGGAATCGATGGCCCGGCGCAGCGAAGAGTCGCGCAGCCGCAGCGCCACTGTCGGCTTCATGTCACCTGATATGGTTTCCGCCGCATGGCGCAGCTCGCATTGCCCCTTCAGCCGCCTGGACGAGGCAATAAGCGGGGCCACACGGGCTTCATCGCCAAACACCAAAAACCGCGCCGCGGGATGGCGTGCGCAGGCAATATCAAGCCCGGAAATAATAGCTTCCGGGGCGTGGTCGCCGCCCATGGCATCGACAGCCAGTATATCGCTCCGGCTCACTGCATACCTCGGGCGTTCCCTCTCGCCGCTTGCGCCGCTTACAATTTAGACGCGGATAACGCCCTTGGCTTCCTTGCCGGCGCCCACAACCTCACGGTTGTCGTAGTGGCCGCAATGCGCGCAAACATGGTGGGGGCGCTTCAGCTCGCCGCAATTTGCGCATTCGGCATGCGCTTCAGCGCGCAGCGCGTGGTGGCTGCGGCGCATCCCGGCACGGGATGGAGAGGTTTTACGCTTGGGAACGGCCATGGGACAACGCCTTAAAATTTGGTCAGGTGATTAGGAAGGCGCGGGTTAGCAGAGGTCCCCGCACATCGCAAGTCATACGAGCAATGAGCCTGGCACAAGGACGTGCAATATCATCCGCTTGCTAGGAAATACCACTGAATTTGCCCTTTAGCGCGGCAAATGGGCTGCTCCCGCCATCCGTGGCTTCACCTGGCAATTCTGCCCCTGGCTTGCGCGGGTACGGGTCCAGCGCCAGGGCCAGTTGCTCGGCCAGGGCCTCGCCCAGGTCGATCACCTCATTCTCATAAGGTATCTCATCGGGGCCTTCCAGGGAATCGGGAGCAAACTCGCCGGCCTCGGTGCCGGCCTCGGTGAAGGACTCGGCGGGTACGAAGCGCAGCTCCGCCGTTTCGGTAATCTCCGCCTCGAACGCCTCGTTGCTGACGGCGCAAAGCTGCGTCACCCTGGCCTGCATGCTTAGATGCGCGCCAATAACCCCGCCACGCTCATGGCGCAGGGTGAATTGCCCGCTCAGCGCGGCTATGGCGGGCAAGCCGAAGCGCCGCGCCAGGGCAGCGCGCGCATCCTCATCCGCCATAAGGGTAAAGGATTGCGCCGCGCCATGAATATGACCAGCTTTTACTGGCTTGCTGAATTCCGTGCTCATTGGCGCTATATAGAGCCTGTGCATTGACAGTTAAGCCCCCGCCGTGAGACCTCACGGCACATAAGCAGGGCCGTGAGGCCCAACCGTGCCGCCGGGAGTGGCGGTGCAGATATTCGAGGACCAGATTCGTGCGCCCTGCCAAGCTGACCACCCCTTTTTTATTCGCGGCAATGCTCGTTTTGCCGGGCTGCGCGGTGTTTTCCGACGCGCCGCATTATCGTGGCATTGCTGTTTCCCGGCACGATATTAAAGAACTGACGCCCGGCCTCTCGCGGCAGGACGATGTGGAGGCCGTGCTTGGCCCGCCGACTTTCATCCCGCCATTCAACCAGAATGACTGGGTGTATGTGGCGCAGGTCACCAAGATGCGCATTGGCCGCACCGAAGGGGTGAATAGCCAGAATGTGGTGGTGGTGGCCTTTAATAGCGATGGCACGCTGAAAAGCGTGACGGAAAAAAATCTCAAATCCGCTATTCCGGCCTCCATGGAGCAGCACACAACGCCAGTGCCGGGCGGTTCGGCCGGCTTTATCCAGCAGCTTATCGGCGGGGTGGGCAGCTACAACCCGCTGGGTGCGGCGCAAGATACCAGCGCTGGCGCCGCTACCCCGGGGGCCAATGTTGGCAGCAGCGGCAGCTCTGGCACGGGGTTTTAGCATGCGGCGGCGGGAACTGGTTATTGGCGGGGCTTTGGCGCTTGGCGGCGCGGCGGCCAGGGCGCAGGCGCTTGTGGGTGCGCCGCCAGTTTCCTCCCCCATCGCCGCACCAGCCCCTAACCCTCAGGCGGCCTGGCTGGACGACAAAATTGGCCCAGGCTTCTCGCGTAGCGTGATTATCCGCTGGGGCGACGGTGTAATGCCCAGCTCGCCCCCCTTCAAACCCGCCGCCATGAACACGGCGCAGGCCGATGGCCAGTTTCCCTACGATGGCGTGCTCGCCGGGATGATTAATCCACCGCCCGCCGAAGATGGCACGCCCCGCTTGGTGATGGTGGTGGCAACGCCGGATATTCCCGCGCGCATGGTGTTCCCCTCGGGCCAGGATCAGCCCGTTATCGCCGGGCGCATGCAGGGCGTTACGGTGGTGAACCTGCAATATCTGGGCGGGCGCTGGGTGACGGTGGATGGCGGCTATCAGTCACGCCGCTTGTCCGATTCCGTGCTCTGTGCCCTATCTGGCCCCGCGGCGGCCCAAGTGGGCAGCACAGTACAGGGGATACTCGCCCCCGCCGCGGGCTGCCCCACCCCCTGGAGCAGCGTGCTGCTGGCCGAGGACCACACGGCACAATGGCTGAAGCGCCTGGAAGACGTGGGGTACGGCTATGGCGACCCGGCCCAGGCCGCGCGTTTTGGCTGGCTGGTGGAGCTTAAGCCGCTCGACCCCAATAATATTCCCGTTAAACGCACGGCGCTGGGGCGCATCGCGCGCGGCGGCGTGGCCGCCACACAAACGGCAGATGGCCGCCCGGTGGTGTTTTTCACCCAGGACTCGGCATCCGGCGCGTTGTTCCGCTTTGTTGCCGCCACCAACGCCACCGATGGCTCGGCGCTGGATTCCGGCCAGCTCTCGGTGGCGCAAATCTCCGGTGTGAACATCAACTGGGTGAATTTGGGCACGGATGTGCCCACCCTTGCCGGCCTGGCAGGCGCGGCGCAGGCGGCGGGCGCGGAAATGTTCGATTCGCCCGGCGGGCTGGCGCTGAGCGCGGATGGCAGCACGCTTTATATGGCCTGCAGCGGCAACCCAGACCGCGCCAGCCCGGATGCGCTTAACCCGCGCGCGGGGGATGATAACGGCCATGTCGTCATCTTCTCCATCCCCGGCGGCGATGTGACCGCAAGCACTTTCGGCGCCGGCCTGGCGCTGGTGGCGGGCAACCCGGCCACGGCCCAAGGCACACAATACCCCGATAGCTCCACTTGCTGGCTGCGCAAGCCACGCACCCTCTCGCTGGACAAGAATGGCCAGCTCTGGATTGGCACGAACCAGGGCGGAGACACATCGCAAACAGCGGATGGGCTGTTCATTCTGCCGCAGGACGGCCCTTTGCGAATGGCTTACCTCGCTCCCGCGGGCGCGGCCATTGGCGGTGCGGCGTTCGATCCCGGCACGCATACCGTGTTCGGCATGGTGCGCCACCCTGGCGCCACACCCGGGGCCAGCTTTTTCAACCCGGCAACGCGCTGGCCGACCCTACGGCCCGATATGCCGCCGCAAAGCACAGTGGTGGGTCTGGCGGCGGCATGATCCAGATCATCCGGCTCTGAATCAATGAAGTAGAGCGGTGCGGCATATGATGCTGGGAGATAAGGCCGCGCGTGTTTGCGGGTGAGCAGAACGCACCGCCTGGCCATGCTCAAACGGGTGGCTTGAACATCAGCGTTTCCAGCACCGCGCGCGTGGCCGGGGTAATTGGCGCCGGGCGATGGGCGTGCTTGTCCACCTGCACCATCACGCTTTGCGCGGAAACCACGCAAATATCGTTGTTGAACAAGGCCTGGTGCAGAACCATCGAGCTGGTGCCGATGGATTTAACCGCCGTGCCAACATGCACCAAGCCTGGCCAGCGCATCTCGTTGCGGTAATCTATCTCGATACGCGCGATGACGAAGGTGAATTGCTCGTGATTCCAGGCATCGATCTGCGGATGGCTGAGCAGCCCGGCCCGGCCGGTTTCCAGCAACGTAACATAGACGGCGTTGTTGATATGGCCCAGCGCGTCCATGTCGCCATAACGCAGCTTGTCATAATCCTTGAACGGAAAATCTTCGAGTTTCAGCAGGCTGGTCATGGGCTCCTCAGGGAATGGTTTTACCGGGATTAAACAACCCGGCGGGGTCGAACGCCGTTTTCAGGCGGCGCATCATGGAAAGCGCCTCAGGCGATTTATGCGCCGCCATGCTGTTCAGGCGAAACTGCCCAACGCCATGCTCGGCCGAAAAACTGCCGCCAAGCTGCACGGCAAGGCACTCCACGGCGCTGGTGATGGCGGGTTTGTTGAGATCCGCCAGCGCCATGCCCCCGGGCGGGCGGATATTGATGTGCAGATTGCCATCGCCCAGATGGCCGAAAATATTGAGGCGGCAGCCGGCGAAATCGCGGGCGATAAGCGTCTGCGTGGCCGCCACCATTTCCGCCATGCGGCTGAGCGGCACGGAAATATCATGCTTCACCGCGCCACCCGCGTGCAGCTCGCCTTCCGGTATGGCCTCGCGCAGCCCCATGAGCATTTTGCGTTGCTGGCTGGACTGGGCAATGACCGCATCCAGCGCCGTGCCCTCGGCCATCGCCTCTTCCAGTGCACGCTCGATAAGAAGCTGCGGCGCGGCATCTTCCTCCAGCGCGGAGACTTCCAGCAGCAGGTAAGATGGCGCCTTGAAAGGCGGCGTGCCGCCGAGATGGATGGCCTCATCCGTCATGAACTCGCACAAGGTAAGCGCCGGGCCGGCGCTGGCGCGCACAGCCTGGAACAGCGCCATGGCATCCGCCGCCGTGCCTACCCCCACCAGCGCGGTGGCCACGGCGCGCGGCGCCGGGTGCAGGCGCAGGCACGCGGCGGTGATGATGCCGAGCGTGCCCTCCGCGCCGATGAAAAGCTGCTTGAGGTCGTAGCCCGAATTGTCCTTGGGCAGCGCGTTCAGCCCATGCCAGATGGTGCCATCCGCCAGCACCACCTCCAACCCCAGTACCTGGGCGCGCATATTGCCGTAAGAGAGCACCTGCACCCCGCCCGCATTGGTGGAGATGGCGCCGCCAATCTGCGCCGTGCCATCGGCCGCGAAGGACACGGGAAAAAGCCGCCCGGCTTCCGCCGCCGCTTGCCGCAGCCTGGCAAGCGGCACCCCAGCCTCGGCAATGGCGCAATTAGCCGCAAGATCAAGGCCGCGGACCTGGTTCATGCGGTTGAAGCTGAGGATGAGCTGCGCCCGCCCCGCAATGGGCACGCCGCCCGCCACCAGCCCGGTATTGCCGCCCTGGGGCACGATGGCGGCATTATGGGCGGCGCATAATTTTACAATTTCAGAGACTTGTTCCGCAGTTTTGGGGAAGGCCACGGCCACAGCCGGGTTTTGCGCAAGGCCGCGCCAATCGCGCTCGAACGGGGCGCGATCCCCTGGCGTGGTGAGAACGCCGCCTTGGCCGAGCAGCGCGCTAAGGGCGGTAAGCAAGGGCATGACCATTAGGTTGGGTTGGCGCGCCTTATTGGTCAAGGCGCCCTGCCCTGGGCGCTTACTTGGCCTTGTTCAGTTTATGCGCCAGCGCCTCTTCCGCCGTGGCAACACCGCCATGCGCAGCACTCCAGGCCATTGGGTTTTCCAGAAATTTACGCACACCGGAAAGCGCTGCGTCGGAGAAATAAGAGTGCGATTTGGCCGCTTCCAGCACATCCCACCAGGTGCAGAGATGGTGCAGGGCGATGTCCATGCTCTTCAGCGTTTCGAACGAGCCGGGGAACACGCCATAGAAGAACACGACGAAGGTGTGGTTGCAGATGGCCCCGGCCTCGCGCAGCGCCTTGGCGAACTGGATTTTGGAGCCGCCATCGGTGGTGAGGTCTTCCACCAGCAGCGTGTTCAGCCCGTCCGGCACGTCGCCTTCAATAAGGGCATTGCGGCCAAAGCCCTTGGGCTGTTTGCGCACATAGGCCATGGGGGCGTGCATGCGCTCGGCAATCCAGGCGGCGAAGGGAATGCCCGCCGTCTCGCCGCCGGCCACGGCCTGAATGGCCTCGATGCCGACATGGCGGGCGATTTTCTCCACCGCCAGATCGCAGATTTTGGCGCGCGCGCGGGGGAAATAGATGATCTTGCGGCAATCTATATAGACAGGCGATTTCCAGCCGGAGGTGAGCGTGTAGGGCTCCTCGGGCCGGAAATTCACGGCCTTGATCTCCAGCAGCAGTTTTGCCGTGGTCAGGGCCGCGTCCCGGTCCCAATCCGTCGCCCAGTCGATCTTCGCCGCAATTCGCCCGCTCATTACATGCTCCTTGACACGCCAGCCCCCGCAATATCGCGGCGGCGGCGTTACGTCCATGGCCCAAAACCGCGCATTTCCGCTGTGCCTCTAACCTATACGTTAGGCTTGTGTGGCGGCGCTGGGGTGATATTGAGGGGGCGCATTTCCTGGAGAAAGTTATATGGCCAAGATTAAAGTTAAAAACCCCGTGGTGGAAATGGACGGCGACGAGATGACCCGGATTATCTGGGGCTTCATCAAGGACAAGCTGATTCTGCCATACCTGGACATCGACCTGAAATATTTCGATCTTGGCATTGAGCACCGCGACGCAACCAATGACCAGGTGACCATCGATTCCGCCCTGGCCACCAAACAGTATGGCGTGGCCGTTAAATGCGCCACCATTACCCCAGACGAGGCGCGGGTTGAGGAATTCGGCCTGAAGAAGATGTGGCGCAGCCCCAATGGCACCATCCGCAACATTCTGGATGGCACGATTTTCCGCGAGCCTATTATTTGCGCGAACGTACCGCGCCTGGTGCCGCATTGGAGCCAGCCGATTGTGATTGGCCGCCATGCCTATGGCGACATCTACCGTGCCGCCGAGACCAAAATTCCCGGCCCGGGCAAGGTGAGCCTGGTGTACCAGCCGGCTGACGGCAGCGAGCCGACGGTGCTGGAAGTGCATGACTTCAAAGGCCCGGGCTGCGCGCTTGGCATTCATAACACCGTTGCCTCGATAGAGGGGTTTGCCCGTGCCAGCTTCAATTACGGCCTGGCCCGCAATTTCCCCGTCTATCTCTCCACCAAAAATACTATTCTCAAAGCCTATGACGGCACCTTCAAGGATACGTTCCAGGCGGTGTTCGACAAGGAATTCGCCGATAAGTTCCAGAAGGCGGGGCTGACCTATGAGCACCGGCTGATTGACGACATGGTGGCCTGCGCCCTGAAATGGGAAGGCGGCTATGTGTGGGCCTGCAAGAATTACGACGGCGACGTGGAATCCGACATTGTGGCGCAGGGTTTTGGTTCGCTGGGCCTGATGACCTCGGTGCTGCTGAACCCGGATGGCTCGGTTGTGGAATCGGAAGCCGCGCACGGCACGGTGACGCGCCATTACCGCGAGCACCAGAAGGGCCGCACCACCTCCACCAACCCCATCGCCTCCATCTTTGCCTGGACGCGCGGGCTGGTATACCGCGGCAAGTTTGACGGCACGCCAGACGTGACCGCCTTTGCCGAAACGCTGGAGCGGGTGTGCATAGAGACCGTGGAAGCGGGCTATATGACAAAGGATTTGGCGATACTGATTGCCAAGGACGCGCCGTGGCTGAACACGCAGGCGTTTTTGGATAAGATCGACGCTAATTTGCAGGCGGCGATGAAGTGATGCGGCAAGGGCCGGTGGTATGATGCCACCGGCCCTTTTTTATACCGCTATGTCTTCTTCCTTGAATTCCCGGACGAGACGCGTGGACTCAAAACGGGCGATTGCCTCTGCTTGTTCTGCCCGGTAGCGCTGTTCAACTTCAACATTCCAGTGATCGCCGATTTTTTGTATTTCATCGCTGGCCGGGGGTTCAGGCAATTTCTGCACATCACCAAGCCCCAGACGATCAAAGAAATGCTGCACTACGGCCTGACGGTTTTTTACCATTGTTTCGTACCGGAGATTGCTGAATGTGCGCCCCCACGTGCGTAGAAGTTTGATGTTGTCGTTTTCTTGCGCGTGAATGTGTGCGAGCCACTCGGTAATTTTCTCTGCATCATAGAGGGGCGTGGAAGGAGCGCCATTTTCAGTCGAGTGATAGCGGCCAGAGCTAACCGCGCGATAGAGGGAGACTGCCTGCGCGACTATATTTTCGCGCCAAAGATTAAAATAGACCGTAGCTTCGTTAAAGCTGCTAAAGAATTCCGTTTCGCCGAGCAATTCGATATCAATGTGCCGGGCCTCCATGCCAAATACACCGTTCTGTGTTTTGTTGCAGCATTGCAGAATAGATAGAAATGCTCTTGCTTCATTGGCGTTGAGCCCCCTTGCCACATCACGCACGAAGTCTGGGTTGATATACTCCTCAGGGTTACCAAGCTGCCTGGTGGCGGCGAGGACAGCCGTAAGCCAAGTACTGCCAGAACGAGCGGTAAAAGTGATGACATATTTGTGCGCTGGCGGCGGATTGTCAGCCAATGCGCGAAGAAAAGCCGCCTTATCAACCGTTAGATCGTGGACAATGTTGGCAAATTTCAGATTTTCAGGCAGCATGGGCATCCTATCTCTAGGCGTCTAATCACTTTGTATAGTGCCCACTATAATCCTTATTTTATTAGGATTGTAACCGGGCCGGATGATACTTGCCCTCCATCTATTGATCCCTGACGCTAGCATAGTCCTATCGCAAACATTATATGCATGCATGGGTTTATTACTAAATATGCTTGAAGATACCATGGACTGTATGTAAAACCCTAGTAAAAATCGGCTTACCCAGCTAAAATCGGATGGTATATTATCGCGTTTTACGTAACCTGAACGTGTGTGACTTTTTCCTATCGACCTCGAACGAAATTTTCCTACTAACAAGCAGAGAAAAACGCGTATGCTTTTTATGTACTGGACTCATAAGGAGATGCCTGAACCTCTGAGTGCTCCCGCATGGCGCGCACTCTATCCCAATTTCCGAGTATTCGGCGATAATGATGTACGCCCTCTACTTCCCCCTGAGGTCGAACCACTCTTTGATCTGATTAGATTACCGGCTGCCAAATCTGATTTGGCGCGGATCCTGCTTCTCAGACACTATGGAGGAGTGTATCTGGATGCACATTTCGGGCCAACCAAACCGGAGCATCTACTCGAGACTATTCTTCCGCTTAGTAGATATAACGTAATCCTATTCGGCAAGGGGTGGGAAATGAAAGAGGAGACCGACTTCAACCTTATGAACAGCGTCATCGCCGCTCGCCGCGGTGCGCCGGAACTCGACATTATTATAAACCAAATCTCATGCAATCTCATGCAGCAATGGATTAAGGAGCGCGGCACTACCGGGTACGTAAAGTATGGGTTGTTCGGACTGACAGGAACGTACGTGTTGGTCCAATCTTTTTTTGACCAAATAAAGCCACGTCCTCGGGTTCAGGAGAAATTTCGCGACACTGTAATGGTTCATTACATGCGAGATCATAGCAGTTCGGGTTTAAAAATAGCGCAATACTACGATTACCGGAAACCTGGCAATCATTGGAGTGAACGGGAAAAAGAAGAACGATTTTTTATTGACTAGTGCTCAGCGTGAATATTCATTTTGAATTCAAATCATTTTTTCGCGTCGTAGTAAAAAATACATTTAAAATCGAAATGACGACCCCGATCGATTTTTGCTCGGCATAATGGCATCTATTTTCCCTTCTCTTTCATTACCAGGCTCACATTGCGCCAGTTACTGCTTAACCTCACCCGGCCCCAAATCGCCTGCCCCATATAAACATTGCTTATAACCCAATGCGATAAATTATGGTCACTGCCAGGCGGCGCCGTTTGTATAACCTTCTTCAATCGCGGCAAAAGGTCAAAATCATATACCCGGCTTTCTGTGCCAGACATAAGAGGCATACCTAACAATGGCAGAAAATCTGAAACACCGTAGGGATTCGTTCTGAAATAGAATTGTGGTGAATCCAGCGCGGTGCGGCATGATTGTTCACGCGCCTTGGGCTGGATACCGCAAAGCCGGTCGAATATAAGTTTGTAGAACATGGTTTGTCCTGGATGGATTTGTGTGTCGCTGAGGATAACGCCGAGCAAAACACTCCCCTGACTAACACCACACTCACCAGCGTTTTTTGTTACACCTTCAGCTATCCTCAAATTAGCCCTGAATTGCAGGCTGGACATGGCCGAGAGCGGCGGATTACCGTTTCCTTGCAGGACCATGCCAGATACGCCAGGGAAAGGCACTGGCGGACTATTTGGACCAAACTGCAAATCGGACT
The DNA here is from genome assembly GCA_021805545.1 of Pseudomonadota bacterium. Classification (GTDB taxonomy): domain Bacteria; phylum Pseudomonadota; class Alphaproteobacteria; order Acetobacterales; family Acetobacteraceae; genus Acidocella. Next base: position 65,911 of record JAJZFB010000023.1, read on the forward strand.
CACGCGGCGCGCCGTTGGCGGTTGTGCACGGCAAAACCGCGCCGTTTTGCGCCAGATCGATCTGTTCTCCCTGGATGCCGCGTATAATCTTCACCGATGCTTCAGGGGCGCTTGAATAATAGACCGTATTGCCGCCTACGATCTGTGCCGTGAGCGGAGACAGCGCCCTACCCGGAATATTCCACTGTGCAACCGACCAATTAGGATCAGGCCCTGTCCAACTATAGAATTTAGGCCCGCCAGGCGGCGGCGGATCGGGCGGGGCTTTCAAGGCGATGTTATGGATTGGCTGGAGTAAATCCACCTGGGCCATTGCGGCCACCGGTATTAAGCACAGCAACAGCGTGGCGAACAAACCGCGCACCACACCAATACTTTTATGGATAGTTTGCCGATTACGCATTTGGTCTTCCCGCCTGTAAGAGACGCCTAAGCAAGTGCCAGGTATAATACCCAAAATCGGACGATTTGGACTAGAAAATTCGGCCCGCATCACGCGCCAGGCGTTTGGGCTTGCAAGGCAACCCCTATGGTTCTTTCGCCGCGGCTGGCGTAACCCCCACAGGCGCCTGTTTCCCCTGCCCTGGCTCGGCCTGCGGGTACACCTCCTGCCATCCACCACCCAGCGCCTGGTATAGCGTAACAAGGTCGGTGCCCAGGCGCTCTAGCGATTGCGCCTGGCGCTGCTGTGCCTGCAGGTAGGATTGCTGCGCGTTCAGCACGGTCAGGTAATCTACCAGCCCTTGCTTGTACTGGTCTTCAGCCAGGTTAAGCGCGATGCCCGATTGCTGCACGTCGGTATTCAGCGCGTCCAGCGCGTCGTGCTCTTGGGCGTAGGTGGTAAGGGCCGTGTTTACCTGGGTGAAGGCCGTAAGCACGGTTTTGGCGTAGCCTATGGCTGCCTCGCGCGCTTTGGCCTTGTTCAGTTTTACCTGGCCGCTCAACTGCCCGCCAGAGAAGATTGGCAGGGTGATGTCAGGCCCCATCGCGTAGGTGATGGCGCCCCATTGGTTCAGGTCTCGCAGTTGCAAAGCCTGTAGCGAGGCCGAGGCCGAGAGGTTGATGCTGGGGTAAAGCTGCGCCTCGGCAACACCGACCTCGGCCGTGGCCTGGTGCAGATTGTCCAGTGCTTCGCGCACATCCGGCCGGCGGGTTAAAAGCTGCGAAGGCAAGCCCACCGGCACGCTGGGCGGCGTAAGCGGCGTGGGGGCCGGGGTGGTAAGCGCGGCCGGCAAACCCTCTGGTGTTTCGCCCAGCAGCAGGCCAATCTGGCCGATCAGCGCATCGCGGTTGGCAATAAGCGCGGGCAGCTCGGCCTGGATGGAGGCGGCGGTGGCCCTGGCGTTGGCAACGTCCAGCGCGGTGGTCAGCCCGGCCTGCTGGCGCTCGGTGGTTAGCTGCACTAGCTGGTTGGCGGCGTCCAGGTTTTTCTGGTTGATGGCAATCTGTTCCTCGCTGCCGCGCAGCTGGACGTAATCCTTGGCCACAGCGGCCTCGACATCGAGCAGTGAGGCGCGGCGGGCTTCCTCGGATGATTCGGCATGGGCCACGGCAGCTTCGGCAATGCGGCGGTTCTTGCCCCAAAGGTCCAGCTCGTACTGCACTTGCAGCCCGTATTGGTAGATATTTATGGGGCTGGTGGAAACCTGAATGCCACCGCCGCCCGGCGCGCTGGCACCGCCATTGGCAACATTGCCGGCATTGGTGCTGGTTCCCCCGGAACCGCTGGTGAACAGGCCGAAAATGCCCTGCTTGCTCGGCAGCTCGTGCGTGAAGGAGGCCGCGCCGCTAAGGCTGGGATAAAGCACCGCGCCTTCAATCTGCGCCTGCGCCTCGGCTTCCACCAGCCGTTGTGTGGCAATCTTCAGGTCGAGGTTTTGGGCCACGGCCAGGGCTTCGAGCTTGGTCAGCTCGGGGTCGTGGAAACTGTTCCACCATTGCGGGCTGACGGAGCCGCTGGACACAAAGGTACCGCCCGAAGCCGCTTGCTGTGTATAGCTGGCGGGCACCGCGGCGTGCGGGGGCACAAAATTAGGCCCCACCATGCAGCCGGAAAGCGATAGCGCGGCGCAAGAGGTGGTAACAAGGGTAAAACGACGGAAGGCAGCCAGGGGAATGGCATAAGACACGGTGAAACTCCGTTAAGGGGCCCGCTGCGGGGGATGATTCAAAAGTAAAGCAATGGGCCAAACCACAAGGGCGAGAATCCCAAGTATGTGAAATACGTCAAGATAGCTAATAAAACTGGCCTGGAACTGAACCTGCTGGTCTAATTGCGCCAAAGACATGCCCGGTGGCAAGGCACGGTAAGGGGTAATGCTTTCGGCCAGGCGCGCATGATGAAACTGGTCCCGCCAGGTGAGCATGGTGGTGGCGAAGGATATGCCCATGGAGCCGCCAATATTGCGCATCTGGTTGGATAAAGCCGCTGCATCGCCAAAGAGTTTGGGGTTTACGCCAACAAATGAGCTGGCCCCCATGGGCACGAAGATGAAAGGCATGGCGAACACTTGCAGCACGCGCGCCCAGGTTAACTGCTGGAAGCTCATGTAAGGCGAAAAATGCGAGTCTGATATGAGCGCCACGCCCATCTGGATAAGCCCCGCCGCCATGAGATACCGCGGCGCGACGATTCGGCCCGTGACATAAGCGGAGATGGGCATGAAGGCCAGCGTTGCCAAGCCGCCCAGCGCCAGGGCAAAGCCCGAGGTTTGCGCGGTATAGCCCAGCAATGTCTGCGCCATTTGCGGCAATAATTGCGTGGAAGAGAGGAAGCAAAAACTGATTATGAAGCTGACGGTGCAGCAAATACCGAAATTACGGGTGAAGAGCAGCCGCACATTCATAACCGGGTGCGCGTGCTGCCACTCCCACACCACAAGAAACGACAGCGCCACCACGGCGATGCAGAACGCCGTGACGATGAAGGTGGACGAAAACCCATCATCCACCTCGAATTTATCGAGAAACATCTGCAGCGCGGCAAAGCCGATGGCGACGAGCGCCAGGCCAGCATAATCCAATGCAAAGCCGCCGCCCTTGAGCAAGGCCGCGCGCTCCTGGCGCAGCAGTGGCGGTTCGGAAACAAAAATGCTGGTAAGGGTGAAGGCGATGAGCCCGATCGGCAGGTTGATGAGGAATATCCAGTGCCAGGAAAAGGCTTGCGTAAGCCAGCCGCCCAAAACCGGCCCGGTGGCCGGAGCAACAATGACCGTGAAACCAAACAGCGCGAAAACCTGCGGGCGTTTATGCTCGACAAAGCTATCCGCCATCATGGCTTGCGCCACCGGTGCCAACCCCCCTCCCCCCAGCCCCTGCAGCACACGCGCCACCACCAGCATGTTGAGCGAGGTGGACATGGCGCACAGCACCGAGGAGCCGATGAACAGCAGCGTGCTGATCTGGAAAAAGGTTTTGCGCCCCAGCACGTTGGCGAGCCAGCCAGAAATGGGCAGAATAATGGAATTACTGACCAGATAGCTCGTCAGCACCCAGGTACTCTCGGACTGGCTGACGCCGAGCGAACCGGCGATATGCGGCAGCGAGACATTGGCGATGGTGGTATCCAGCACCTCCATCAGCGGCGCCAGGGCGATCATCACCGCCACGGCCCAAGGGTTGTACGGGCCTGCCGGTGAGCGTGGCAGCTCCGGGTTCAATGGCTTTTCCGTATGGAGGGCTCCACCGACATGCCAAGAGCGAGCAGGTAATGGGTTATCTGGCTACCGGTGAACACCAGCTTTACCGGCACGCGCTGGATGACCTTGATGTAGTTGCCAGTGGCATTTTGCGCCGGCAGCAGAGAGAATACCGCGCCCGTGCCGTACTGGATGGAATTCACCTTGGCCTTGAAGATAACGCCCGGCACGGCATCCACCGTAACGCTGGCCAGGGCGCCAATGCGGATACCGGGCAGTTGTGTCTCCTTGTAATTGGCGGTCACCCAAACCTTATCGCCCACCACCGCCATCATGGCGGTGCCGGGGGCAACAACATCGCCCTTGCGCACCGTGCGCGTGGCCACATGGCCTGCCGCGGGGGCCAGAATCTGGGTGTAAGAGAGCTGCAATTTGGCATCCGCCAGGGCCGCGCCCGCAGCGGCCAAATTGGCCTGGGCGCTTTGTACCGCGGCCCTGGCGGCGGTAAGTTTGGCTTTGGCCGCTTCCACGGCCTCGGTCGCGGCATCTACCTGCTGTGCGGTGGTGGCGCGCGGGTTGATTGTGATGAAACGATTATAATCGCTCCGCGCCTGCGTTACATTCGCCTGGGCAATGGCGACTTGCGCCCGGTCCTGGGCCATTTCTGCCCTGGCCTGCGCCAGCCCGGCCTGGGCCTTCAGCACCGCAACGCGCTGGCCGCGGCTGTCCAGCCGCACCAGCAACTGGCCCGCGGTAACATGCTGGTTGTCTCCCACCGCGACCTGCGCCACGCGCCCCGCAATTTGCGGCGAAATTGTATAGATATTCCCGTCGATCTGCGCGTCATCGGTGGTAACGTAAAAGCTGCTGTGCCACGCATAAAGCCCGAACGCGCCGCCAATAAGGCCCAGCACCACGGCCAGAATTATGAATGGCCGCAAATTTTTACGCGGTTTTTCCTCAGCCACCCTTGCGCTCCTTGCCGTCTTCGCCGCGCGGCCAGATGATGCGGCACGGTAGATGTGCATCTGCATGTGCCGAATTCCTGGTGCGGGCAATAGGGCGCGCATCGGCAGGGCGGTATGTTCTTTTTGCAGTCAAGTCTGGTTTTTGAGCCATCACCGATTCGCTTTATGGGCGGCAAGCCGCCAAGCCCGCATAAACCTACCCGGCCCAGCCCCGTGATATTTAAGGTTGCAGCGCCGTAAGCCGCATAATTTCATAAACATACCCCGAGGCGGCGGTCAGCATCGCCACAGTTATGCCCCAATTTATACAAATTTTTTCATCAATACATTATAATCAATTAGTTGATGATATGTTAGGACAGGCCGGTATAGGCACAGGTGCAGAAGAATTTATTTACTTTCTGTTAAAAACCCTCTTGCATCCGAGTCGGTTTTGACCGTTATTCTCGTTTAGGTTGTAACGTCAAACCCAAACAGGGACAAATACATGGCTTTCGCACCCACCACACTTGACCAGCTCGTGCGGCAAAAACTCCGCTCCTGGCCGCAGCATCCCCCAGGCCTGGCGGACCACGACATGGGCGCGTCTGGGTGCTGGATGCGCGCGAGGCCGGGAACGGTGGATGACCTGGACACTCCCTATCTGAAAATGCCTGGCTCTAACCGCTTAAAAACCGTGCCAGACGGGCTATGGCTATGTTTTGGCGGCTCGGAAAAAGACCCATTCGTCGATCTTTTTGCGATTGAAGCCTGTGGTTCCTTTCAGAATCTTCTGGACAAGCGTTCGCGCTTTGCGCCTTCCATGCATAGCTGGCTGGCCGTTTGCCCATTGGAATGGCTTTTGGCGCCGGTCTCTGTGCTCAACCATATGCCGCGCTGGCGCTATACCGGGCTCATGGGCGAAGCTCCGCGCGCGGCTTTGGCCCTGCCGGTGCGCGATATAAGAGTGATGTACGCATTGCGGCCGCGCCAATATGATTATTTCGCGTCAAGTCAGATTCCACATGCGCATGAATTTTTCGCGCCCATATCGGCCCTGCTGGGGGCAGATGGGTGGCAACACCCGCATATGCGTAATTTTATCGCCAGAACCTCGCCACGGGCAAATTTCTGGGGGTTTTCCGGCACATCAGCGGCGTAAAAGCGCCTGAGCCTTAAAATTGCAAAACCGGTATATTTGGTGTGCGGCCAGATATACCGGCCCTGTTTAGAAATTGGCCGGCATACAGGTGCCGCCAGCGGTGGTTATCTGCGCGCAGAACTGCGCCGCATCCTGATGATTGGCAAAGCCAGTTACACGCAGGCGGTAATAGGTCTGGCCGTTTACGGCCACCTTGGTGATTTCAGGCGACTTGCCGGCGAATAACGCAGGCGCCTTGGCGGAAACCACACTCCATTCCTTATGCGCGGCGTCGGCACTATTCAGGGCGGCAATCTGCACCGCGGCACCGCCGCTATTGGCCTGCTGCTTGGGCTTGGCTGGCATGGTGGCTGGCATGGTGGCTGGCGTTTGCCCGGCAGGGGAAGAAATAGCTGGTTCCGGCGCGGAGGCCGCTATTGGCGCCGCTGCCGCCACCTTGGCCTGCACGGGCACTTCAGGCGGCTTTACCTGCTGGGCACTTGCCGGCTTGCTGGCCGCCACGGGCGCGGCAGCGGCAACCGGTGTAATGCGGGCAGAGGGCATGCTGGCTGGGGGCATGCTGGCTGGGGGCATGCTGGCGGGGGCCGCTTGGGCATGCTGCGCCGGCATTGGCTGGGCATTGGCCGTATTTTGTGGCGGCGGCGGCGCGGACGCAACAGGCGGCGGCACTGTGGGGCTTTCGGCTGGCGCTGCATTGGCATCTGGCGTCAGCATAACCGGGCTGGTTGCGGGTTGCGTCATCGGGACGCTGGATACGGGCCCGGTTTGCACCACGGGGTCAACCGCTGCCATGGGGGCGGGCGCAGGTGGCGCGCTAACGGTTTGCGAGATCAGGGTCTGGTATGCCTGCATCGCCGCATTAACCTGATCCGGCGTCAAATCCACCGCCAGCACCTGACGGGCATCGTCGGGCCGCCCAACCGCAACCAGCGCCACCGCGTAATCCTGGCGGATCTTCGGCGTGGCATCCGGCCCGGTGGCAAGGGGGCCCAGATATTGCAGCGCCAGCTCTCCTTGGCCGGAGAGCGCCAGGGAGAGGCCATAATTAACCGAGGTGGCGATGCTCCCGGCATCGAGCGCGAGAGACTGCCGGTAAGCCTGCGCGGCACCGGTAAAATTATCCTGCAGGTCGCGGGAAATGCCCAGATCGCTGAATGCCTCCGCATTGCCCGGATCGTCCTGCGTTGCGGCAAGAAAAGCGGCTTCAGCGCTCTTTGGGTCCAATTTCAGCAGGCAGCGCCCAAGGCCGGTTTCGGCCGGGGCCGATTTGGGGTCCGCCGCCAATGCCTTTTGAAACGCGGCCTCCGCGGCGGGACAACGATTGAGCGCATAGAAGGCCTGCCCTTCATGCACCAGCGCATCCACATTATCCGGATCATCGGCCAGTATCGATTGCGAGACATTCAACGCCATCGACGGGTCGCCGCCGGCAATGGCCGCGTCGGCCACATTGAGCGTGTTGGGGCCAATTTTTCCATCAGGCAAATTATTGGCCGTATTGTTGCCATTGCCAGAAGCGCAGCCTGTAAGCGCCAGGCTGAGGGCGGCGGCCACGAGATACAAGCGGGAACGGCGGTGGAAAAAACGGGGATGGGATTGGCTCGGCATGGTGTGCACTCTATTTTGCTCCCTTCAGGGTCGCCATCACGTTGATGATCGCCGGGCCCGCGACCACGAGGAAGACGCAAGGCAGGATGAAAATGATCATGGGGATGGTCATCATTGTTGGCAGCCGCCCTGCCCGCTCCTCGAATTTGACCAGCGCCTCCTGACGCAGTTCAGCCGACAGCGTGCGCAGCGCGGTGGTTAGCGGCGTGCCATATTGCAGTGACTGGGCCAGCGTCGTGGCCAGGCGCTTGAGCACGTCCAGCCCGGTACGCTCACCCAGCGCGTCCATGGCGGTTCTCAGGTCAGAGCCGATCTGCATCTCACGCGATGTCTGGATCAGCTCCCGCGCGAGCTGCGGGTTGAGTGTCTCCATCTCCTGGCTGACACGGGCAATGCCTGCTTCCAAAGCCAGCCCGGCATCGGCACAGATCACCAGCATATCAAGCGCATCAGGCACACCGGCTTCAACCTTTTCGAGGAATTTCTGCCGTGTGTTGTTGGCATAGGTTTCTGGCGCGAGGATGGCGCCCACCGTGCCGCCGGCCACCGCCACAATGGTCCAGAAGCGCGTAAGATGGAACACATGGTGCGCCAGGAAAAAGGCGATGATGGGCGTAACCAGCAACAATAGAATTTTGGAACCAATGAACAGGCCAAGTCCGCGCCCGCCCTTGAAGCCGATGGCTTCTAGCGTCGCCTGCATTTCCGCCAGGGTTTTGCGGTTAAGTATGCCGGAGCGGGCAATGACTATGCCAAAGCCCGAAATAAGCCGCAGCGCCAGGGCTTCTTTCGGCTTATTTTCCTCGTCGCTGATTTCTTCGACGGTTTCACCCGTTATGAGGCCAATGCGCCGCTCCAGCCGCGCCGCCTTGCCAAGGTCGATGGCGAGCACGAAGCCCGCGACGGCCAGCAACCCGAAGCAAACGAGGATGAGGAACAGCAGCTCGTAGATTGTGGTGCTGGAGATGTTATTTAAGGACATTGCTGATCATGGTTTGAATGGTGCCCATGCCAAAGATCAGCAGCACAATCGCGCCGGTGATCACGGATTCGCCGCCTTTTGTGGTGAACAGCGTCTCGATATAGTCGGGCTGCACCATGAAGATCATGCCGCCGGCAACAAAAGGCAGCACGGAGAGGACCATGGCCGAAGTGCGCGCTTCCGCGGTGAGGGCATAACCGCGCGCCTTCAGGGCCACGCGTTTGCGGATGACATCCGAGAGCCCCTCTAGCGTTTGCGTTATGCCGCCGCCAGAACGGGCCTGCAATGTGAGGGCCGTGGCAAAAAACTGATATTCCGTTAGTTTGACGCGCAGCGAAAGGTCGCGCAATGCGGCATCGAGCGGCACGCCGATGGAAACCTTGTCTGCCAGAATGGCGAATTCACGCTTGGTCGGCTCCATCGCATCCTTGGCGACGGTGCGTAATGCCTCGCCCATGGGGATGCCAACACGCACACAGCGCACCACCGTATTCAACGCGTCTGGGAATTGCTCCACCAGCTTGGCATTACGGCGGTTTTTGAACATATTGAAAATAAAACGGATAATCAGGTACCACAGTACGATGGACCCAAAATATTCGGTTAGGTAGAGAAGAAAAGGATAGCTCGCCAGCGGGTGCGAGAGCAGGAAAATCATTCCGGCATCCAGCAGCAAGGCAATGGGCGGAACGAGCCACCATTTTATGGGGTAGGTTTCCGCCTGCTGCAGATCAACCCCGATCATCGCAGCAGCTTTTTCCTTCAGCTCCTCCGCGCGGGAGACCGTGCGGACCAGCGAATACTCTTCTTCCACGGCCTGTGTCGGGCGCGCCGAGGGCGCGATGGTCTCGCTCACACGCGCCTTAAGTTTGGCCTGGCGGTCATGCTCCTTGATGAGCAGCATGGTGGCCCCGGCAACCGCCAGAAGCAGGACCACGAGAAGAACGACAACAAGGAGTTTCATGCCCATCAGCTATCCTCCAACGCGTTCATCCAGGCTCGTTCCAGCCCGTAATATTGCAGCCGTTCAGTGAAGGTGGAGCGGATACGGCTTACTTCATAACGGCCCGTCAGGCGGCCTGTCGCGGTTTCGCCAGTGATTTCCAGTTTGAAAATATCGTTGAGCAGCTGCGTCTCGCCCTCAATGCCTGCAATCTCTGTCACCTGGGTTACGCGGCGGCCGCCATCGCGCTGGCGCTCCACCTGAACGATGAGATTGACCGAGGACACGACCTGCTGGCGGATGGCGCGCGGGGTCAGGCCCATGGAGGACATTTGCACCATGTTCTCAACACGGGCGAGTGCATCGCGCGTATTGTTGGCGTGAATGGTCGACATCGAGCCGTCATGGCCCGTGTTCATGGCCTGCAGCATGTCGAATGCCTCGGCGCCGCGCACCTCGCCAATGATGATGCGGTCGGGGCGCATACGCAGCGCGTTACGAACCAGATCGCGGGCGGTGATTTCGCCCTTGCCCTCCAGACTGGGCGGGCGGGTTTCCAGGCGCACAACATGCGGTTGCTGCAATTGCAGCTCGGCCGCATCTTCCACCGTGACGATGCGTTCAGACGCATCGATGAACCGGGAAAGCGCATTCATCATCGTGGTTTTGCCCGAGCCAGTACCGCCAGAAACAATAATGTTCAGGCGGCAGCGCGCGGCAATTTCAAGCACGCGGGCTATGGGCGCGGTAAGCGAGCCAAAGGCGATGAGTTTCTCGAAATCGATTGGCTTCTTGGAGAATTTACGGATCGAAATCGATGGCCCGTCGATGGCCAGAGGTGGCAGGATGATGTTGACACGGGAGCCATCCTTCAGGCGCGCGTCACACATTGGGCTGGATTCATCGACCCGGCGCCCGACCGAGGCGGCAATGCGCTGGCAGATATTGGTGAGATGCCCCCAATCGCGGAACCGCACGGGCACCTGCACCACCTTGCCGCCACGTTCAACAAATGTGTGTTCCGGCCCGTTGACCATGATGTCGCTGATGCTCTCATCCAGCAGCAGCGGCTCCAAGGGGCCAAGGCCCAGCATGTCATCCACCAGCTCCGTGGCCAAAGCGCGCTGCTCGCGCGCGTTCATCTGCACCCGCTTGTCGGTGGCAAGGTCAGAGATCAGCCGCTCCACCTCATTCAGCAGCCGTTCCGGCGCCAGCGAGGCAACGGCCGTGGCATCCATGCGCGCGAGGCATAAATTACGCAGCTCCGCGACTTCGGGGCGGATGGTGACGGTGTTGTCGCCGTGAAAATGCGCTTCCTGCCGGCCAGGCGTGGCCACTAATGGCGATTGCGCAGCCGCTGCGCCATTGCCAAACGCTTCGGCACGGCGGCGGCCAAAAACGGGAAGGTTGCCATCGGACATTCAGCTCACCCTTTCGAGAAGCCGAGCATCTTGAATATACCACCAACGGAAGTGAGCTGGGCCGTGCCATCAATCATGGATTCATCGCGATTAGCAACGAAGCCAACCTCACGCGAAAGATCGATGATGGCCTGACGGAACGGCCCCTTGGTGGCTATGGCCGGCTCGCCAAAACTGGCGGATTCATTAAGCTGCTTGGGAATGTCGGGAATAACGATGTCGATTTTGACCTTCAGCGCTTCCTCGATTTGTTTACGCGTAAGGCCGCCGGGGCGGCCCTGGCGATTGAGCACGATGGTGGGGCTTTGCGGCTGCCATGGGCCATTAGGCAGGCCAAGCAGGCGCAGCGTGTCGCGCACCGAGGCCAGGGTCGGGTCCATCACAATGACGCGATGATGCGCGAATTCAATCAGTTCGCGGTTGCACTGCATCGGCAAAAACGGCACGTCCAAGATGATGAAATTGTATCGTACACGAAGCGCCTCGATAAGGCGCCGCGCCGCGCCAGGGGCATAATGCAGCGGTTCGGTCAGTTTTTCTTCCGAGGCCAGAACCTGCAGGCGCTCTGCCACGGGCTGGGCGGCGCGTTCAACAAAAAGCGGGTCGATACGGTCTGGCGTTTCAAGCGCCATGCGCAACCCAGGGCCTGTTTTGCCGCCAAGCAGCAATGCGCCAGAGCCCATATGGATGTCGGATTCGACGAACACGGTATGGCGCTTGGCCATAACACCGAGCAGCCAGGAAAGATTGCCGGCGATGGTGGTAGCCCCCACCCCGCCACGGGCGCCCATAATGGCGATAACGCGCCCACCGCGGGTGGCTTCCTGCCCGATGGTTTTGCGCGTGATGAGCGGCGCGAAATGGCGCGCCACCGCCTCGCGCGTAATGGGTTTGAAGATATACTCCATCACGCCCATGCCGCGCGTTATATGGCGGTAGAAATCAACGTCGTCCGTATCGCCGATCACGAGCACGCGCACGCCTGGCTCAACCACGTCCGAGAGTTCGCCAAGCGCGTGGAGCGGCTGCTCTTCACCGGCAATATCGACGATAAGCACTTCTGGCGTCTGCATCTTGGCCATTGCCGCAATGGCGGTGCGGACAGTGCCGCGGCGTATGTCCATGCCATTGGCGGGCATATCGCCCAGGCCGTCACGCAGCACCTGTTCCGTGGCGGGGTCGCCCAGGAAGGCGAGTACAGTCAACCGGTCTGGCCTGCCCCCGGCACCATCGCTCGCCACTCGCGACACCTGTTGACTCATACGCCCTCCATTGCCTGCCGCAAGACGCTACCGTTTACGAGCCGACATTAATAGGTGAAGAAACCATTTGCACCTGGATAGGTGTTTGCAGCCCGCTCGCCGTGCCGTTGGACAATGCCTTCTCTACCCCGCCAACGGCGACAATGCCATTGGAGCCAGGATCGGAGCGGCCATGGATAAGGTCTCCCTTATTGGCTGCCTGCAAGGCAAGGTTTTCGTTGGACGCATTAGTGGCCGACCAGTTGCCGGGGCGCTGAAATGGGTCAAACGCACCTTGGCAGGCACTTAGGCATAGGATGGCGCCGCAAAGGCCCATGAAAACCAATTTACGCATGTGCGCCCCCTTATTGCACCATAAAGCCGGCATCGCCCGGAACCGTAGTGTTGGCCGCCATGGTGCCATTATCGCGCATCAACAGGATGCGCTGCAAATCATTCGGCGGGCTCCAGCCATCGTCGGGCGAGGCAAAACTATTGGGATTGTTAATCGGGTTGACGATATATGGGGTAACGGTAATCACCACCTCCTGCTGCTGCCGCTGGAAGGCATCGCCACGGAACAAGGCGCCGATCAGCGGCACTTCCGAGAGGCCTGGCAGCCCGTTTGAATCTTCCTGCGAAGTATCCGTCAGCAGCCCCGCGATGGCCATGCCCTGGCCAGAGCCGAGAATCACGGTCGAGGAGGCGCTGGTCATGGTTACCGAAGGAACAGTAATGCTCTCATTCGACCCCGTGGCGATTGTCGCCGAGTTCGAGGTGTCCTTTTCGCTGATCTGCGGCATCACCTGCAGCGCGATGCTGCCATCGGAGAAGACTGTGGGGGTGAAGCTCAGCAGCACGCCATAGCTCTTGAAGCTGACCGATGTGGTATTATTACCAGACGCCACCGGCACGGGGAATTGCCCGCCCACCTCGAAATTCGCCTGCGTGCCGGAAAGCGTTGTCAGGGTCGGCTCCGCCAGCACATGGGCGAGATTATCCGCCGCCAGCGCATCGATAACCCCCTGAAATGTACCACCCGGGAAGGTAACGCCGATAGAGCCGGGTGTGGCACCCGAAATAACCGATGCGGCCGAAGCCGTGCTGCCACTGACCAGGAATTTGCCGATTGAAATGCCATCCGTGCCAATAGAACTCCAGTTAATGCCCAGTGAGCGTGTAACCGTGCGCGACATTTGCGCGATACGGACCTTTAACTCCACCTGCACCGGCTGGTTCACTGTCATGTCGTTAACAACCGTGCCATTGCCGATGGCCTTGGCCTGGTTGACGAGCATATCCGCCTGCGCCGCCGTATCGACATTACCACGCAGAATGACCCCGTTGGGCTCACTCTCCATCGTCACATCATTGCCCGGCGCCACATTCTGCGACTGCCCTTGGAAACGGTCATTCGCATAGCTGGACGGCGTAACGCTGACGGTAAACTGCGCGATGCGGTTGCCATTCTGGTCCGTGCCGACGATATCCGTCTCACCCGGCTTTTTGCCGAAAACGAACATTGTATCCGGGCTGGCCGGGTGAACAGTGGCGGTGTCAGGATCTGCGACGAACAGGCTGGCCACTGGCTGCGGCAGCTTGATCAGCGTGCCCTTGCCCACCTGCACCGAGAAGGAACCGTAATAAGGTTGCGGGGCGGGCGCCACCTGCGCGGCGGAGCCATCCTGGGCTGCGGCATCCTGCGCCTGCGCCGCCAGCGGGCAGGCGAGGATTAGCGCCAGCGCGGCGCCATGAATGATGTTGCGCATCAGAACTTGAACTCCTTGTCGCTGCCGCCGGATATGACCGTAACCGTTGTTACCTGCGCCTGGGCGGGCAGCGACGCCGCCATGGCCGGCGAAACATCACCTGAGAAAACCGGGCCAGGCACGGGCTGCCTTGCATCTGGCTTTTGAACACCTTGGGCGGAATGCACGATTAGCGACAGGCGCCCAAGGTTGGAGGCAACCAGAATGCGCGAGGCCTGCTCGGGCGAAACTTCCAGCGTAACAGTGCTGGGCGGCACATCCCCCACCCCCTGGCTGGTATTTTTAACCAGGGTGGAACCCGTGGCGATGACGCGCACATCGCTCAACACCACCTCCGCGGCAATGCTCTTGTCCAAAGGCGCGCCATTAATATCCTGGGTCAGCAATACATCCACATGGTCGCCCGGCCAGATCATGCCGTTTGCCCCCGTCACCGTATCCACCGAAATGGTAACAGCGCGCATTCCAGGCGAGAGCACCGCCGCCAGGAAGCCATGATCGCCGGGATGAATGACCTGGTCATCCATGATTGGCGCGCCAGCCGTGAGCGGAACCCGCACCATGGAGCCAACCAAGACGCTGCGGTTGGCTGGCGTATCCACCAGCTCGCCAGGAACGAGAGCGGAAGTGAGGATCGCGGTGCTGGAAATATTTGTTGGCTGCAACAGGCTGCCCGCCTGCAGGGGCGAGCCCGCTGTTAAAATTTGCTCTGTGGGCGGCGGGGTAGCCGGGCCAGCGGCTTGCTGGCCATGCCGCGCGGGGTTGAGAATGGAATACGCGAACACCATCACGCCGATGAGCGCCGCAACAAGAACACCAAAAACGCCGAGACGGAAGGCCATGGGCTATCCTAGGTTTTGAGGAATATGGGGAATCAGGGTAACAATGCCCCCGGCCGCTATGGCGCACGCATAGGGCAACGGGCCGCGGCGGCCAATGCGCCACAACTCAACACGCAGCAGCCGGCGCAAATGGCTGCCTTGGGTGGATGCGCGAGGGCGGGGCACCACCAAGGACAAGCCCAGATAAGCCATGGCCAGCACACCGCCAGCCAGGACGACATTGACGAAAAAGGCCAGTTGCGGCTGCCAGCCGGGCGGCACCAGCAGCACGGCGGCAGCCCATAGTTTAACATCGCCGCCGCCCATGGCGCCTACCAGCCAAACCGCGAACAATACGGCAAAAGCCACGCCAGCGGCAATAAGCCCGGCAAGAAGATTATGCTCGAGCAACCGGGCGGAAACGCCGATGACCAGCAGCAAGGCGGGCAGCCAATTGGGAACGGTGCGCACGGCGAGATCGTGCAATGCCGCGTAGCCAAGCAACCCCGCCGCCGGAACAGCCAATACCGGGTTCATGGCCTCGCCCCCAGTTTCATCTCCACCACCAAGCCCAACCCCTTGATATTATAGTTACACGTTATATTGATACAAAAACTCAACAAATGCAATTCCTGTAATCTCAATCTAATAGCACTATGTGCCGCTAAGCCAGTGCAAATTGGCGCCGAACCGCGCTAATGACCCATAATTTTGTAATTTTTATACGGGCGCGCCCCCGGCAGCCGCGCGAAAAGCAGCAAAAGACGGCTCGCAAAAAATGGCGGGCTAAAAAAAATGGCGGGCTAAAAAAATGGCTGGCAGGGTCTCCCCTGCCAGCCATTCGCCCGCGCCGGCGAACCGGGGCGATGATTTATTAAAGCTCGGTGGAGACGCTGTTAAACGTGTTAGCAACGTTATGGCCCAGCGTGGTAACCGCGCCGATGATGACAACGGCGATCAGGGCGGCGATCAGGGCGTATTCAATCGCGGTCACGGCGCGCTTGTCGAGGTTGAGTTGAGCAAGTTTGACGGCCATGGCGGTACGTACATAGTTCAGCATGAAGCGATCCTTTTATGTTATGAGCCCGGCACCGCCGGTGGAGCGGGCCGAGCTTGAAGGCTTTCCCGTAAAAAATGGAGAACGATTAAGCTCCCATTCATTACATCAACCCTGTGCAGGGTTGGTTGCAATACACGGAATTTAGAGGTTTTTGTCAAACATAACTTGGGCCTGAGCCAACAATAATCCGTGATTTTAAGGCATAATTGTTAATACTCACAAAAGGGCGGGATTTGCGCTCAATTTAATAAAAACCACCTCACGGAACACAAAAACTGTATCTTTTAATAGACTTATTAATAATAATTTTATCATAAATATTAAAAATAGACACATCAACCAGCCAGAAACCAATCCGGACAGTTTTCGGGCGACACGCAAAAATCTCCATCACAGAATCGTGATGCAGCCAGGTTGCGCTAACCCCCAAAATGCCTTTACCGGCGCGGTTGAGCCGCCCAGCCGGCAGCCTTACAGCTCGGTGCTGACTCTGTTAAAACTAGTGCTCAAATGACCGCCGATTGTCGACAACCCGCCAACAATAGCCGTGGCGATGATAAGCGCGATAATCACATATTCAATCGACGTTACGGCACGGCGGTCGCGCATTAACCCGTGAGCGGGTGGAATAGCTTCAAACCATCGGAAAACCGGAAAAAGATACATGCCCCCCGCCCTTATCGCGTTCCGCCCCTAAAGGACCTTGCCTTAATGTTTGTCTACCCAGTTTCCGCGCGGCCATCCAGGGTTTATCACGCAAATGTGTTGGCCGCGCATCTTTTTGGCCATTTCCACACGGTAACATTGCTGCTCCGCCACATAAACCAGTGGCCCCATAGTATAATTTCTCAGTTTACTGATTATCGCCAGTTTCAGGGGTATGCCCAAACTCTGGCGCGGCACGGGTAGGTATGCTCCTTTACCGCATAAAAGGCCTCGGCCAGAGGCGGAAGCCAGAAACGGCGCGGTGATTCTGGGTTCACCCCAGAATGGCATTCCCCGCCCAGCCTGGTGTTACTTGGTTTTCGCCGCCATGCGGTGATGAATGTCAGGGAGGGGCTCATGGCCTTACAGGCAAATCTGAAATTGCAGATGAGGGCCTTGTTCGCCTGTGGCACATTCGCGGCGGATACGGCCGCCGGGCGGGCGCTGGCGCTGCTTATCGCCGATTTGGAGGCGGGCGATGTGGACGTGCTGTTTTCCGCCTCGGCCGAAGATGCACAGGCGATTCTCGCCTCGGACCCCACCATTCAATGCCTGGTGGTGGATTGGGATTTGGACCAGAGCGCGAACCATGCGGCGGCACGCGGCATGCTGGAAGCCGGGCGGCAATTTGGCGCGGCGCTGCCCATATTCCTGCTCTCGCTCCGCTCCGCCGCATCAGACATCCCGTTCGAGGTCATGATCAAGGCGGATGATTTCATCTGGCTGCTCGAAGACAGCATGGATTTCATCAGCGGACGAATTACCACCGCGCTTGCCCGCTACCGCCAATCGGTTCTGCCGCCCATGTTCGCGGCGCTGGTGGCCTTTGCCCGCAAAGCTGAATATTCCTGGCACACGCCAGGCCATACGGGTGGCACGGGGTTTCTCACCTCAGCCGCCGGGCGCGCCTTTTTTGACTTTTTCGGCGAGCGGCTGTTCCGTTCCGACCTCTCGGTCTCGGTTGGCGATCTCGGCTCGCTGCTCGGCCATAGCGGACCGATTGGCGAGGCCGAGCGCTATGCGGCCAAGGTATTTGGCGGAGACAGGTGCTATTACGTCACCAACGGCTCCTCCACCGCCAACCGGGTTGTTCTCATGTCCAGCGTCACCCGCAACCAGGTGGCACTATGCGACCGCAACTGCCACAAATCGGTTGAGCATGCGATGATCCTGGGTGGGGCGGTGCCAGTTTACCTGATGCCAACACGCAATGCGCTGGGCATTAGCGGCCCGATTCCGCCCGAGAGGCTCACCGCCGCGCATGTGCGGATGATGATCCGCGGTAACAAGCTGGTGAAGGAGGGCATAGACCCCTCCCCCGTGCACGCCGTCATCACCAACTCCACCTATGACGGGCTGTGCTACAATGTCTCGCGAATCGAGGAATTGCTGGGCGAGAGCGTGGACCGGCTGCATTTCGATGAAGCCTGGTACGCCTATGCGCGCTTCAACCCTATATATAAGGAGCGCTTTGCCATGCACGGCGAAGCCTCGGCGCGCGACCGGAACAAGCCGACGGTCTTCGCCACGCAATCCACCCACAAGCTGCTTGCCGCCTTGTCCCAGGCCTCGATGATTCATGTGCGCGATGGGCGCAGGCCTGTTGAGCATGCGCGTTTTAACGAGGCCTTCATGATGCATGCCTCGACCTCGCCCAATTACGCCATCATGGCCTCCAACGATGTTTCGGTGGCGATGATGGATACGTCCGGTGAAAAAATCACCAGCGCGTCCATCCGCGAGGCGGTGGCGTTCCGGCAAATGATCGCCAAGCTGAAAGCCGGCGTCACGGATGAGGATGGCTGGTTCTTCGATGTCTGGCAACCGGACCAGGTACGCAACCAGGAGGGCGAATTTGTGCCCTTTTATGCCGCCGGCCCCGAGCATCTGGCCACGGATCCCCAGTGCTGGATGCTGGCACCCAATGCCGCCTGGCACGGATTTGGCGCCATCGAGGAGGGTTATTGCATGCTGGACCCGATCAAGGTCTCGGTACTCACCCCGGGCATGACCGCGGCGGGCGATGTGATGCCGCTTGGCATACCCGCCAGCGTGGTTACAGCCTACCTCGCCGCGCGCGGCATAGTGGCGGAAAAGACAGCGGATTTCACCATCCTATTTCTGTTCTCGCTGGGTGTAACCAAGGGCAAATGGGGCACACTCGTAAACGGGCTGCTCGATTTCCGCCGTGATTACGGCCGGGACGCGCAGCTTGCGCGGGTGCTGCCCGATTTGGTGGCACGTTACGGAGGACATTACGCGGGCATGGGGCTGCGCGGTTTGTGCAAGCGCATGTTCGCGGCCATGAACGAGCTAAGCACGGCGCGGCTGCTGGGCGAGAGTTTCTCCGCGCTGCCCGAACCCGAAATGAGCCCGGTGGAGGCCTATGAACGCCTGGTGCGCAACGAAGTGGAGCGCGTGACGTTAGACCGGCTGGAAGGGCGGACACTTGCCACGGCCATTGTCCCCTATCCTCCGGGCATTCCACTGCTCATGCCAGGGGAGAACGCCGGAGCGGCAGACGGGCCGGTCATAGGCTATCTTCAGGCGCTGGAAGCCTATGACCGGCGCTTTCCCGGCTTCACCCATGAAATTCATGGCGTGGAAGTGGCTGGCGGAATGTATAACGTCCTTGTTATTAAAAGCTGACGGCCCTGCGGCGGGCCGTGTTTACCGGCTTGCCCGCAACGGCACGGGTGGAGATGGCTTAAGCTCGCCCGGGCAGGGCTTGGCAATGCGGCGCAGCTGGCCCCTGAACTCAGCCAAAACTGAATTTTGACATACATCAACGCGCCCTGCTGACCCCTATGTTAGCAGCCAATGAAGGCGTGGCCGCCCAAGGCGGCAATGTCTTCATCACATAGGGGGAAGGAAATGGGTGACATCAAGGTTCGTGATCTTCGCGCCGATCTTAGCTTCGGTGCGATCGTCGAAGGCATAACATATGAGACGCTGGCCGATCCACGCATCCGTGGCCAGCTCGTCGAAATTTTCGAGGATCGTGGCATGATCGTCTTCACGGGCGTTGAGCCGTCGCAGAAGATGCAGGTCGCCCTCTCCAATGTATTTGGCCCCCTCAAGAAACACCCCACAGCGACCACGCCGCGCGTGGATGAAGAGATGATGCCGGGCGTGATCGACATGCACTCGATGCCGCAAGACCCGGAGAAAGATAAATCCGGCTTGATTGAGATGAATGGCAAGATTGTGGCGCGCCATGCCCCCTGGCATTTTGACCACGCCTATAACGACAAGCTCAACCACGCGGGTATTCTGCGCGCCATTATAAACGCACCAAAAGGTGAAGGTGGGCGGACAGGATTTGCCGACGGCGTACAATTATATAAGGATTTCGACCCCGTATTGAGGGCTAAAATAGAGCATCTCAACGCCATTTATACGCTAGATGTGCGCCTGAGCAAGCAGCCCTTCGGACGCAACTTCACGACCTTTGGTGATACACCGGCACTGCTGCGCACGGCAGAGGAAGCCAAGACGTTTCCCCGTGCCATGCATCCCATGGTGTGGACGCGCAAGGACGGGAAAAAGGTGATGCATGTGGGCCCCTGGATGTGTGTGGGAATTGAAAACCACGAGGATGCCGAAGGTAATGCCCTGTGCGAAGAGGTGATGCAGGAAGTCATCCGTAAATGCGATGCAAAAGCCTACTGGCATGACTGGAAGCCAACAGACATGCTGATTTGGGATAATTGGCGCGTGATGCACGCCGTGGAAGGCTGCAACCCCATGTATGAACGGCGCACGCAGCGTACAACCATTGAAGGTGACTACGGCCTGGGATACTTTGAAGGCGGCAAGAAAATTGGTGAAGTGAACCGGGAGATCGCGACTTAAACTTCATTACAATAAAAAATTGAAATGCGGCCATTTGCGGATGGCCGCATTTTTTGTGACGATTCAAAATATGGACCTGCCCGGTTTTGACATAGGTCAAAGAGACTTCCGCCGATAGGCTATAAAAATTATCAACAACAACGTTCTGCGCCCACTTGCATGATCGAGTGGCATGAGGAGCCAAGAATGACCTGCCGTCCCACAGAATTGCCATCGGCCGCCACGCTGGACATCCCGGCGATTCGCGAACGTTATCGTCAAGAAAGGGAAAAACGCTTACGCCCCGATGGGCAAGCGCAATATTTTGAACCAACGGGAAAGTTCGCCGAGGCATACGAGGCAGATCCGCATATGCCTGTTCTTCCCCGTCCTGCGCTTCATGAAGAGATTGACGCGGCAATTCTCGGTGCGGGATTTTGCGGGATGATGACCGCAATTCAGTTGAAGCAAGCAGGTGTTGAGAATTTCCGCACCATAGACTGGGCTGGAGATTGGGGCGGCTGCTGGTACTGGAACCGCTATCCGGGCATCCAGTGCGATAATGATGCATATTGCTACCTGCCTCTCCTCGAAGAAACTGGATTCATGCCGAAACAAAAATTCGAGGATGGATGGGATATATATCAGCATGCCGTGCGTATAGCGAATCACTATAATCTTTATCCGCACGCTATATTCCATACTCTTGTTACTGCACTACGCTGGGATGAATCTACCGACCGCTGGCTGATCACCACAAATCGAGGCGATGAAATACGGGCGCGTTTCATTGTTATGGCAGGCGGGCCGTTGAATAAGCCAAAACTTCCATCTATCCCGGGTATTTCTGATTTTAAGGGAAGAATTTTTCATTCCGCACGCTGGGACTACGAGTATTCAGGTGGATCCGGGCGCGATCCGGCCTTGCATAAACTTGCGGACAAGCGCGTGGCCATACTGGGTACCGGCGCCACCGCAGTTCAGGTTGTGCCATATCTCGGAAAATATGCACAGCAAACCTACGTCTTGCAGCGCACGCCTTCCAGTGTGGATGAGCGTAACAATCTACCCACTGACCCGGAATGGGTAAAGACGCTGAAACCGGGCTGGCAGAAGGCACGGCAGGAAAATTTCCATCATGGCGCGATGGAGAGATTCGGCAAGGGTGAACCAGATTTGATTTGCGACATCTGGACAGAAATTAACCGGAACCTCAGCGCTGAGCTGGAGGCGGATGGCTGGCCAACACTGACACCGGAAGGCTATATGGCACGCCGTGACGTGATGGATTACCGCGTCATGGAGCGCCTTCGCCACCGTGTGGATGAAATTGTACACGATAAGAAAACCGCTGAATTGCTTAAACCCTGGTATCGATTCCTCTGCAAGCGCCCATGCTCGAACGATGAATACTACGAGACTTTCAACCGCCCAAATGTAAAACTCATCGATGTTGCGGCGACACGCGGGGTTGAGCAGATGACAGAGAAAGGCTTTATCCATGACGGTGTAGAGTATGAAATCGACTGCCTGATTCTCGCCAGCGGGTTCGAGATGACCAGCGATTTGAAGAAGCGCTGGGGAATCCAGACGATCCAAGGCAGCAATGGCGTTTCCATTTATGACCATTGGGATGGCGGCTACAAAACACTGCATGGCATGATGACGCATGGCTTTCCCAACCAGTTCTTTACAGGTTTTACACAAGCCGGATTGAATGCCACCAACAGTGTTACTTTTGTCAGCCAGGGCAAGCATATCGGCTATATTATCAGCGCGGCACTGCGCCGCGGTGCAACACGTGTGGAGCCAAGCCTTGAAGCACAAGAAACGTGGGTGAATACAATCCGGGAAACAGCCATCGATACATCGGGTTTCGCACGGGAATGTACGCCTGGCTACTTCAATAACGAAGGTGAATCAAAATTACGCTGGTATCTTGGCGAGCCTTACGGACCTGGATTCTATGCCTTTGAGGCTCTCCTGGAAAATTGGCGCGCTAATGGCACGTTAGACGGGCTAGTGCTGAGCACGCAAAGCGCCGTAGCGTCCGAGATGGCATGAGGCACCCATGAATAAAATCGAGAATATATCGCAAGATGACCTTTCAGAGCCGCTAACGTTTCCCGTAGAGGCATATATATCACGCGAGTATGCCGAAGCCGAGGGAGAGAAGTTATGGGCAAAAGTGTGGCAACATGCCGGCCGGGTTGAAGAAATACCCGAGACCGGAAACTACATAACCTACGATATTGGCAATGACTCTATCCTTATTGTCCGTACCGGACCTGAGAGCATAAGAGCATACCATAATGTGTGCCCCCATCGTGGAAGAAAACTGGTGGATACCCCCCCTGGATGCAATGGCGCTCAGGGAAAAACTCCTGTTTTCGTCTGTGGATTTCATGCCTGGAGTTTCGGCCTTGACGGCAAGGCCCGGAATATTCCCGACAAAGAAGACTGGAGTGGCGCATTAACCCCGGAACGCACCTGCCTTACCGAAGTAAAAGCCGAAACCTGGGGCGGATGGATCTGGATTAACATGGATCCTGGCTGCGAACCATTGCGTGACTATTTGGAGCCCGCCGCAACCCTTTTGGATAATTTCGAATTCGCAAATATGAGATACCGTTTCCGGCAATGGGTCGTATTCGATTGCAATTGGAAAGTCGCATTAGAAGCCTTCATGGAGCCATACCATGTTGCAGGCACACACCCCCAACTTGTAAAATATGGCGACTTCTATGCCTGGAGTGCCGCACAGGGCCTGCATGGAAACGATGGCTATGACACACGTGGAAAACAAGTGGGGTCGGCTGCCAATGTTACTGTACACCGTACCGGAGCAGGAAACGACGCCCGTGTAATGATGGCGGAAATGCAAAAAGAGTTTTGGGAAACAGTTGGTGCGAGTACCACGCAGCGGAACAATCCGCCCGCGCAGCGCCTGGTGGATGAATTACCTGAAGGCACACCCGCCAGCGAGGTTCATCACCATTGGCTGGAATCCGCCAAGGCTGACTATGCGGCACTTGGCATCACATGGCCCGAAATAAGCGAAGAACAGATGGCAAAGGCCGGCTTAGCGTGGCATATTTTTCCGAATATGGGAATATTGCAAGGGCCAACTTTTGCACTTTGCTATCGAACCCGTCCATATGGCACAGACCCGGACAAATGCATCTACGAGGCCTATGCGATAGAGCGCTTTCCCGAAGGCTGTGAGCCTGTGACCGAATGGGTGCATGCCGAACCAGATGAGAAAAATTGGCGTAAAGTAATTGCGCAGGACTTCTCCAACATGGCTGCCGTACAAAAAGGGCTAAAGTCGCGTGGATTCCGCGGCAATCTTCCAAACCCTCATCAGGAACGAAAAGTCACCAATCTGCACCGAAATCTGGCCCGTTATATGGGCAGTGGTGCGCCGAAACCGTTGTCATAACAATATTTGGAGGAATCTCATGGATATCGTGAACATCAACCGACTTGCGCAAACCCCCCTTAAGCAGAACATTGGAAGCAGAATTCATAACCGCAAGGATGAGTTGCTTAGTGGCGACCTAACGTCCGAGATATTAGAGCTTCTGGAGCAGCGCGGTGTTCTTTTATTTCCTGAAATAGACTTCACCGATGCCGAGCAAGTCAAATTCACCAAGATGATGGGACAATTTCTACCAGAAATCGACGGCGAAGAGGTCTATAATATTTCTCTCGATAATAAAGTGAATCGAAAATCAGACTATCTTAAAGGATCGCTCTACTGGCATATCGATGGAACAATGAACAAACGTCCTATCGGGGCAGCCTTGCTTTCCAGCAAAAAGCTGGCAACTTGGGGCGGAAATACAGAATTCTGCAATACGTACGCTGCATATGAAGCTCTCGATGATGACACGAAAAAGAAGATCGAGTATTTGCGTGTGGCACATTCAGCTTGGACCACTTTGTTTTATTACGATCCACAGCCAAGCCAGGCGAAGCTGGAAGAAATGATGGCAATCGGCGAGACTGAATTGCCCCTCGTCTGGACGCACACATCCGGACGCAAATCGCTCGTACTCGGTGCTACGGCACATCATGTTATTGGCATGGACTGGACAGAAAGCGCTTCCCTGCTCAATGGCCTGCGGGAATGGGCAACAAGCGAGCCATTCCGCTATTCGCACGAGTGGAAGCTGGGGGATGCCGTGATGTGGGACAATACCGGCACCATGCACCGTGCCATGCCCTATGACCCCGATTGCGGCCGCCTGCTTCATCGCACCAAAACCGCCGGCGTAGAACCAATTGCCTGAGGCGCCACCTTTTACAAGGAAATGACAATGGCCGACATGGAATATAGAGAGCGTGATAGGGCAGAAGACAGGCTCATAATTACCAATCCGGCGAAAATTCCAGCCGGACGGTATTACGATGAAGAGTTTTTTCAGTTGGAAGCTGAGCGGCTATGGGCGCATACTTGGCAAATGGCCGCCAGGATTGAGCAGATCCCCAATGTCGGTGACTGGGTTGATTACACCATTCTCGGAAAATCCGTTATCATCGTGCGTACGATAGAGGGCATTAGAGCGTTCCATAATCATTGCCGCCATCGTGGTGTTCCACTCACGGAAGGAGCTCACGGAAATTGCAAAGGCAAAGGATTTATATGCCCTTTCCACGGCTGGCGATGGAACATGGAAGGCGAATGCACTTTTGTCTATGGCAGGCACCTCTTCGGAGAAGAGATGCTTGAGCAACGGGAGCTTTCCTTACGCCCTTGCCGATCTGAAATATGGGGGGGATGTGTATTCATAAATTTTGACGACAATGCTTCCAGTTTCCGGGAATCTATTGGTCCCGTCGCGGAGCGGCTGGAGGCGCATGGTGTAGACAACCTGCGTGCGGAATGGTGGTATGCAACTGTTCTGCCATCGAATTGGAAAATTGCTATGGAAGCCTTCATGGAAGGCTATCATGTAATGAAAACACATCCGCAGCTGCAACGTACCGTGCCGATTCTCTATAATTCGCGATATGGAATGGATACTGGTGGAATCGGTGCGGCGGTCGACCCGTCCCTCAGTGTGGCTGAGAATATATTCGCCCAATACCAGCATCTGGAGTTGCTGAGCAAGGGAATGGCCGGCATGGTGCATGAAAAAGAGCTGGCGATCGCAGGGCAATTGCTCGATATGCCGCTACCGGATGATCCGGCCCAAGCCGTGCAAGCCTGGTACCATTCGTTGCAAGCGCAAATCACAAAGCAATTACGCGCCGCTGGCGAAGATGTACCAGATCTCAACGCGGTTTGCGAATCACATCCGTTGAATGCGGTTGAGTTTCTTTTTCCAAATTACTTCCTTCTGCCGTTCTTCACCTCCATGTCTTCCTACCGTATCAGGCCACTCGGCCCAGAGAGCTGCCTGTTTGAAATCTGGTCGTTGACCCAACACCCCAAGGGCAAAGAGCCTGCGCCTGTTATGAATCCAACAAAGCTACCATACGATAGTTCAGATTTTCCGATGATTCCGCGTCAGGACTATTCAAATATTCCATTGCAGCAAAAGGGGCTGCACTCACAAGGGTTTGAGTTCATGCGGCTGGCCAAATCCATCGAAGGGCTCATCAGCAACTATCAACGTCTTATCGATGGTTATATCAAGCGCCTACCGGCTGAGCGCTTGGCCAAGGCAACCCATAAATTGGGCGGAAATTTCGACGGCGCAATAGAGGATCTTGGCCTATAATGCATGGGTGGGGCTTCAATCTCTTGCGCATGCACGCCATCTCTGGCTAGCAACAGCACCTTCGCGGACGGCGGCATTGTCATGCCACCGTCTGGCGTGGTGCCAGTGCCATACCTTCTCATCAAGCCCGCGCCCGCAGGCGGTATCGTTGTGGTCCAACACCAAATTGGCGCATAAACGCCGCCCTCATCACATTCACGTTCAAAAATCCGCTGCGGCTTGCCACGCGCTTCAGCGGCATATCGGAATTTGCGAGCAATCGTGCGGCCAGGCTTGTACGCGCCTCTTCAACAAACACGCGCGGCGTCATGCCTGTTTGTTCCCTAAAAACCCGTGTAAAGTGCCGTACACTCATGGCAGCCCGGCCGGCCAGGGCATTTACCCCATGCTGATGCGGCAAATTCTCCAAAACCCAGCACTGTACAGCCTTTATACGCCCCTCATTGGCACACTTCATCCTACCTCCTTCCGTCCATCGCGACCTCGCAGCTTTACATAGATAGTACACACTATCTAATTCTGGTCAATATTCTGTAACGGCGTAAACCGGACGGTGAGCGGAAATTGGCCAAACCATGCAAGGCACAATTATAAAGCCACACCCGCTGGCCGCCGCAAGGCACCGCCTGGGCTGGCATTTATCACGCAATATCGCTCCGCGGCATTTTTTTTCCGCTGCTCGATGGTAACCAGCAATCTCTGCTGCAATGCAGGGCCAAATCCAGGCAGAGACTGCAGCTTGCCAGCCGCGGCCGCGGCCTCCAGCTGCTCGATCGAGTCGATTCCGAGTTCAATATAGAGAAGATTGACCCGCCGGGGGCCAAGGCCTGGCAACAACAAAAGAGAGGCCAGCTTTTGCGGGAATATCTCGCCGATAACATCGAGCAAGTTGGGATGGCACCCGTGCGCAATGGCCAATATCTTCGCCGCAGCATTTGGGCCGATCCCTGGCATTGCAAGAATTGCCGCCTCGAATGCGTCACCATCGATCGTCCCGGCATTCATCTCCCGCACCCGCGCCGCAACACGCCGGTAGCATTGGCAAAGTACCGCGTCTCCCCCCTCAATCGTAAGCAAATCAGCGACAATGTCGAGCTGACGCGCGGTTTCGGTAATATCAACCTCCCTTTTTTCTGTCGAGGCTCTTTCCGGAATTGGCATATTCTGGTCTCCTGCCCTTTGCTGTTTATTGCATGCCAAGCGGTATCATTTGTTAATTGTGCAGCTCAGCCCGCTTGCAACGCGCAATCCCAGAAACTAATATTATTCGTCAAATCATTCTTTTTAATTTTTTGATATGAAGTGCATCACCCTGTAACGTCTTACGTAAACCCGGAACATAACTGGCCTAAATTTCGTGCCCTTTCCACGATGACATCATATGCACCAGCATGGCCAGTGACTTTACCCCCATCTTACGCATGACATTCTGCCGGTGGTGCTCCGTCGTCCGCTCGCTTATGCCTAAATCAGCCGCGATATTCTTGTTCAATTCGCCTTTTACAACGCGCGCCAGAACCTCGCGCTCGCGGCCAGTCAACCGCCCCAGCCGGGCGACAATATCTGCCTGCTGAGCCGGGTCCATCACCAGCGCCTCTCGCCCATGCCGCAAAGCGTTAGCGACACTCTGCAGCAACGCCGTGCCCTGCACGGGCTTACGTAGAAAATCCGCCGCGCCGTCCCGCAATGCCTCTGCCGCAATGGTCCAGTCAGCATCGCCACTGAGAATGATAACCTGAGGCCACTCCATGAAGCCGCGCAGCCGTGCAAGTAACGCCATACCGCTCATGCCTGGCAAACCTATATCGGCAATGAGGCATTTGAACCGGCTGCGCCGCGCGTCCGCAAGATAGGCCTCGGCGGACAAAAAGCTCTCAACCTTATAGCCCCCAGGCTCCAATATGGCGCATATGGCGTCGCAAATGCCCGCGTCATCGTCGATAACGGCAAGCTCGGCATCGGGTGAGTGTGACACGGCCGGCGTTACCGCCAAATGCTGCCTTGCCCCCATGCCGCTATACCAGCTTGGGCGGTACAAGCGGATCGCATTTTCAATCACAGCCAGAAGATAAGCAGGATTTGCCGGCTTGGCGATAAACTGGCAGTTAGGGCCAGCCCTTTCAATATCAACCAAGCCAGGATCTCGCGCGCTAAGAAGCAGAGAAGGAATTTTCCGGCGCATCAAGCTGGCGGCTTTTTGGATGATGCCAATCACGTCCATTCCCGCACCAGGATCATGATCCGCGACAATAATCAGCGCCACTCCAGGCGGTATATGCTCAAGCTCAGCGAGCGCCGTGGCACCGTCACTCACGGCAATGGAACAATAGCCTTCAATCTGCAGCAGGGCTTCAAGCGCGTCACGCTGCGTGGAATTGCTCTCCAACAGAAGAACATAGGGCAGGCCCGCACCAGAGTCCGGAACCGCACCGTCAGGCTCCCCCCCGCCAACGATCAACTGATGTGGAATAACCAGGCTAAACACACTGCCCTTTCCGGGCATAGAACGCAGCTCCATTTTGTACCCAAGCTGCTCGGCGAAACGCCGGACAATATATAGCCCAAGCCCGCACCCCGAACGCTCAACGCCCTCATGGCGGCCACGCTGAAATTCGTTAAAAATAGAACCTGAATTTTCTGGCGGAATACCAATGCCAGTATCCCATATTTCCAGCAAAACATCGGCCCCGCGCCGCCGGCAACCCAGTAGAATTTTGCCTCTATCGGTAAATTTAATGGCGTTAGACACAAGATTATCAAGTATGCGCGCAAGCAGCCGGCCGTCTCCCCGGACAAGGAAAGACGACTGAACGTGACGCAGTTCAAGCCCTTTAGCCATGGCGGCAGGCTCAAAGTCGCGCGCCACACGGGCAAGTATAGGCCCCAGGGCGAGGCTTTCCAGATCAACCTGCACGGCGCCGCTTTCAATCAGGTTTACATCCAGCAAGGAGTCCACCAGTTCCTGCATGTGGCCGACCGCGTTGCCCAATTTGATAAGGGTTGTATAGGCCTGTGGGTTGACCACCTGCCGCTCCATAACGGCTTTGAGAAGGCCAATGGTCTGCAGGGGTTGCCGCAAATCATGCCCCACGGCTGCCAGGAATTTGGTTTTCATTTTATTGGCCTGCTCAACGGCAAGCCGCGCCGCCCGCAGCTCTTCATTGGTCTTTATTTGCGCAATACGCTCCGCGGCCATCCTCAGGCAAACATCCGTAAGCCGCAAATCCCGTTCCGAAGGCACATGCGGCACCTTGAAATATGTGGAAAGAATATATTCAACAGCACCACCATGAACAAAAACCGGCGAGGATTGCATCGCGCGGAATCCCGCTTGCGCCATAAATTCTCTATCACTCCCGCAATTCTCGTTAAGCATCATATCGTCAACGATAATGCGTCTGCCCTCACGTAATGCCCGAGAATAGGCAGAATCCTTGCGCGTATCCATCTGTGCGAAATATTCTAAAAATTGTGGTGGAAAATCCTTTTGTGCGGCAATTGGCAGTATGCCACGCACAGAATCATAAACTCGAATATCACCACAATCAGCCTTCTGAAGGCTCACCACAGCGTTTAGTATCTCGCTTAAAAAAGCTGCGAGATCGCCATTTTCAACCAGCCTGGCCGATCGTTCATGCAATATGCGCATAACGTCAAATTCACCGGCAGATGCTGGGCTCAAAATCAACCCGTTATAGTCATTCGCCTCGGCAACAGGCATTTCCAACTGCTCGATTTCATTTATATTTGCATAGACAATCATGATCCCTTTCGGTTCACCCGCCAACGCTTTGCGGGCAATAACCGAGCGTATATACCCGGCACCGCTCTCCCCCTGTTTCTTGCATTCACGCGGCGCACCCGTTGCAGCAACAGCCAATACATCCTTAACCAGATCCCCATCTAAGAATTTAGGTGCAACATCCATAAAAGGCCGCCCGGCATCGGTATCAGCCAAGGCAAACCAATCCCGAATTTTTGGCGTGAATAACTTAACCCTTAGGCTGGCATCCAATAAAATCGCGGCAAGCGGGGCACTTTCGAATGCGCCGAAAAGTTCGGCCGCCATCTGGCACTGCCGCGCCAAGCCTTCCCGCACCG
The DNA here is from genome assembly GCA_021805545.1 of Pseudomonadota bacterium. Taxonomy (GTDB): domain Bacteria; phylum Pseudomonadota; class Alphaproteobacteria; order Acetobacterales; family Acetobacteraceae; genus Acidocella. The sequence continues at coordinate 95,872 of JAJZFB010000023.1, forward strand.
CTATATTCGTGGCGATTCTTTCTTTGTTCAAGGCTGCACTTCCTAATTCAGCCGCATCTTCTCTTACAATCAGCCCCATGCCTCACCGCCCCAGCTTTACAGCCCGAATGCCTTGAGAAATCCACTATATTCCTTAATAGAAACAAATATTCTAAACAATATCAGCCCCACAAAACTCTTCACAATATCGCAATAGCTTAGAATGGAATCTTTATAACCCGTGGCAGCATGGCAGGTTTAGCGCGCTAAATCCGCCGCAGCGAGGCCATTCAAGGTACTACAGCCAGCAGCATGCCAGCCCCGGACTTAGGGAAGTCCGCCATTTTTGTTTCTTCCCAGTCTTTTACTTTTACATATCCGGCCAAGTTTTTAATGGCGAAACTCGAAGGCTAGTATACAGTCTTTTACTTTATGAATCTATTTTTCGATTTGTAAACCATATGCGATATAAGTAAAGAAAATATCCATGCAATTAAGTAGAAATACCTAGGTGAAATCCGAGACTTGGCTTCCCAGATAAGAGCGTCAGTATGGAGCCGCCTTTCATTATAACAAAGAGAAGTCGCCATGAACGAGCTTCAAATATGGATTTGCGAAGAGAACATCCAAAGGTTTCAAGCCCAACTTTATAAGGTACGGGATGAGGAGCGTAGAAAACTCATCGTCAGGCTTCTGGAAGAAGAACGGGAAATGCTCAGAAAGTTCACGCAAGGAGACGGGGTTGCACAACCCTCTGGGCGGGAACAGGCCCAGGGTGCAACCAGTGGTAATGCAACCATTACACCATGCCAAATTGCAGAATCTTATGGAAAATACAATAGGTTTATTGATACATAGAAGCTGTCCGGGCTTAATAATTCAACTTTCCGTTGCGAATATGAAGCCGCCAGCAATTATACAGCGAAGTGCCACCCCATCTACGGCAGGGGCGGATGTTATGAAATATAAACAATGAGATGAATTGTGATGACAGGCTTCAAATCTGCTTATCCGTCTCAGAACATGCCGCCACAAACGCATGGTGTGCGAAACGACGCCCATGGTCAATATGCTGCGGCGCAAAAATTTAACACCTCGTCTACAGCGATGCAATCGCTTGGCGGAAAAAAATCGCAGGCTGCACCACCCGGAGATGAATTCATGGTGGGCGACAGCCCAGCAATGCGGGAAGTGTTCGACCGCATTCGCAGGCAGGCTCCCACCAGCGCGCCCATTCTAATTACCGGTGAAAGCGGCACAGGCAAAGAACTCGCGGCAAGGGCAATCCACCAGCATTCAGCCTTTCGCGAAGGAAAATTCGTTGCCATCAACTGCGCGTCTCTTCCAGCCACTCTCATAGCCTCTGAGTTGTTTGGCTACGAGAAAGGCGCCTTTACGGGTGCTAACAACCGGAAGATCGGCCTCATCGAACTGGCGGATAAAGGTACGCTGTTTCTGGATGAAATTGGCGACCTGCCGCTCGACCTGCAAGGGCACTTGCTGCGTTTCCTCCAAGAGGGAACAATCACCCGGGTCGGCGGGCACCAGTCAATTTCTGTTAGCGCCAGAATCATCTCCGCGACTCATGTCGATTTACGCCGCGCAATTGAAACTGGGCAATTCCGTGAAGATCTATATTACAGGCTCAATGTCTTACCTCTTCACATGCCAGCGCTACGAGACCGCGATGGCGACCTGCAATTGCTCGCGCGGTTCTTCGTCTACAAACTGGCGGAAGAATTAGGCCGTGAGGTAACCGGATTCACCCCCGACGCGCAGGCAATGATCGAAACCTACCCGTGGCCTGGCAATATACGTGAAATGATCTCCGCAATACGCCGCGCGATTGTCATGGGGCGTGGGACGCTCATCTCCGCATCCGAACTGGCTTTGGAATCCCTGCCGGCATTTTCCCGCGCCAGAAACCGCCTGGTGACTACCTCCGAGCTCCGGTACACACCAGGCTCGGAGCAGGAAAGATCGATGCTCCAGGCAGCCATTTCACTACACCACAATAATTTCAGCGCTGCAGCCCGCGACCTCAATGTTTCGCGCGTGACCCTTTACAGAATGATGAAGAGGCATGGGTTGAAGCGCCTCTCACACCTTCAGCCAAAATAAAACAGCCAAAAAAAATGCGGGGCCTGGCCCCGCATTTTGCCGCATCTAAAGGCCGCCTATTGCGGCACGCCATTCACCGTAACAGTAACACGAAATCCTGGAATGGATTTTGGAACGTTACCGGGATTTTTGGCAATCTCGTCCCACAAAACAACATTGCCCGTACTCGGAGATGCGGGACTGGCCTTCGCTAAAAGCAGACCCATGCCAGAAACATGGCGCATCGCCTGGTCCGCCAATGGCGCAATCCCAATAAGGGCAGCAGGCAAACTCTGCGCTGTTTGCGCCATCACCGGCTGGGGTATATTCGCCGCGGCAAACCCCAGCACTAAAAATGTTCGGTATATACGCCGCTTCCATAAGGACTGCATATTCATCTTATCCCGGCTAATTCACCCATGGCTGGTTTAACTCAGGGCGACATAGTCTGGTTACGCTGCATATTCGCCAGCATCATGCTTTCCATCCGCTGGGCCTGAATAGAAGCCGCCAAACCCTGCGTCGCAATGCTAATCGTTGTTGCAGCAGAAATCGCGGCATTATTTGACACATTAGCCACATGGTTGGCAATGCCACCGTCCGTAAACTGTGTCGAAATTTCGGTCTGGCCGCCATTTTCATTGGTCAAGACCTTGAGATTTCCGCTCACGGGCGTGGCATCAACCGTAGCAGTTTGCACCCCATTACTCGAATGGGCTAACTGCACCGCATTTGCACCCGAATAGACATGGGTGCCAGAATCACCAGTAATGCTAAATTGCGCAACGGGATTCGTGGATGATAGCTCCATTTGCGGTACGACAATTTTCTGTACAACCTCGCCGTTAATTTTGACAATTTGCGAGAACGCGAAATAGGCCCGTACACCTGGCGCCAGCTCAAAACCGCCCCGAATATGGGATAGATCATTGTCGCTGAGCATTCCATGGGACAGAACCGGGCCAATTCCAGGGCTAAATATGATGGATTGCGCATGAACCGGCCGGGACGCTGCAACAAGCATAGTGCATCCTGCCAGCCCAAGCATCACGGCCAATCGGAAATGCATATGTGACATCTTGCCTTTCCTTCCTAAAATGCTCCGGCATCGCGAATGGTAACCTGCTGCAATGTGGCTATGGTCACCGCGAAGCGGGCAATCTGATACGGGGATTGGGGTACATACTGCCAGTTATTGTCATTCTGGAATTTCTTCTGCGCCATACGCACATCCGACAGAATGATAAAGAAAATTCCAGACCACTCATTTTCAAATTGCCTTACGCTGACAATCTTCATGCCAACGGCCGGGTCCGCCAGCATAACCTCGCCATCCTTGAATCCACGCACCACGACGAAGTGATTATATCCGGACTCATTTATCAACACGATGGCCGGCAGAGACACTTCCGCCAGCTTATCCAGTGGCGCTCGAAATCCGGCAGATTCATATCCAGCCCTGGAGAGGTATTCTTTTATGTCAAGCAGCGAAAACCCTTGCTGCTCTATCAGCTTTTTATCGCCATTATTAAACATGCTGGCAAAAACCTGCTGTTCTGTAACCGGGTGGCCGTAGCTGTAGGTCAATAATGTCGCGAGTGCTGCCGAGCCACAGGAAAAATCATATTCCTGTTCAATGGTGCTGGCAAATCTCTGTGCGGCAAAGCTCTGTGCCGGCACAACCACACCGTACCCGCCCGGAATCAAGCCGTTAAACTGCACTTGGCCCGCGCTCGCCTTCCGTGCGGCCACCAAAAACGCGCCAGCGCACACGGCCGGCAGAAGAGCACGCCGTTTCATTTCACCGATACATAAATAGACGTGCTGTTCTGCAGCAATGCGTTATTTCCTGTATTCTGCAAAACGGTGGTAAAGCCGCTATCGTTCTGGATGGACTGATTATCGGTGATCGTTCCCGTCACACTGCCAGAGCCGATGCTGTTATTGCCAACAGTACCACTGCTAGCCGCCGACACCACAAGCTCTCCGCGCGCCCGCGCGGTCTTTAACTGTGCCGTGGTTACCGGCGGGCCGAGCATCTGGAGCTGAGACATATTTCCATCCGGCGCGGGAGACGCGATGGCAGCCGTACCCTGCAGCACCACACCGGTAATAAGGCATGCAATAAAATCCTGGACGCGCATTGTCTTCATCTCCCCAAGCTAATGCCCGAATGGCTCCGCACCATGAGGATGGTGCGGAGCCTATAAACCCCTAAAACGGGCTTATGGCTGGCTGCTGTTGCTGCCAGAAACCATCGAGCTGAGCGCAACAGAAGTCTGCTGCAGGGCGTTCGCCCCTGTGTTCTGCTCCGCTGTCAGAATGCCCGTGCCGCCATTCACATAGTTCTGCGTCGCGTTGGCACTCATGTGGGCTTCGTTCGGCTCGTTCTCCACACGGTTGCCGCCCACACTGCCATTGCTCACAGCCGTGGCCAGCTTCACATCAATCCGCGTGTGAGAACTCGTCGAGCTGAGCGAAGAGTTGTTCGCTATGGTCCCACCGTCAATCGCCTTCACAACCGATTCATTGTTCGAGTTGGACTGGTTATTGGAGCTCGACGTGTTGAAGTTGTTGTTCAGATTGGCGCTGAGCGCTGTGCCGCCACTTGTGGCGCTGCTGTTAACACCAGAGCCCCCAGCTTGAGAGTTTTTAACAATCGGCACCTCCAAATTGGTGTTGGTTATGGTGGAGCCTGAGGGCGAAGGAGGGCCTCCGTCGCCTTGGGCCAGCGCCACACCTGCGGTCAGCACCAGAATGGACACGCTCGAGATCAAGATCTTACGCATATACATCTCCTGTTTTTCGACGTTGAAGTTTACAGAGTTTCGTTTCCGCCCAAAATCATTCGTAACATCGCAGCCTAATGAACCGGATGGCCACAAGACCTTGGTGGCAAGGGTTAGTGCAACCACCGTGCCAAAGCGAAATCCATCGCCTAAAATTTCCGGTGTGCATTGAAAACACATAGATTTTCAATTATGCACGGCCCCATCTGCCTTCAGGCCAGGCTGTTTCAGCCATGTGTCATGGATACAATCGCTGTACCACTGATACAGCCGGCATTTACACTTTTCAGAAAATGGAAATATCCACGATTGAGCCAGCTATATTTCTAAATATTAAATTTATTGTTATTGATTCAAATCATACAAACCTCACATCAATCGCGCCACCGTATATTCACGGGCTATGCCTGGAACATAGGAGGCACTCGTGATAAGCACCCAAAAGCACAGGGGCCGGAAATCTGCATCCACCTATAAAGCCGGCAAGCGTGGCAGTATTTTCTTGTCGGGATCCGCGGCCGCCATAACGTTGCTCTGGCCCCATAGCGCAATTGCGCTGGGCCCAACCGGCAATAGCGCCACCACAAGCCTGCAAACCCTTCAAACACAAATAAAAGCACAGAAAGCACAGTTACAGCAGGTGGAGGTGCAGCTTGAACAGCAAGCCCTCAAGCTCGATCAGGAGGAACTCCTTCTAAACCAGCAACTGAAGGACACTCAGCTTAACAAGCTGCATGGCCGCGGGCCAGCACCGGCGCAAGCAACGCCGGGCCAGCAAACAGCACAAAGCACACCATCGGCTCAGCCGCCCAGCCCTCAAAGCGCGGATGGCAGAACCTCGATCCAGGGCCCAACACCAAGCCAGCAGCAAACCAGAACCGTTTTACAAACGGATACGGCTCTCTCCAGCAATGGCGGCGTCTTAACCCCGCGCGGCCATATCATCATCGACCCTTCGGTTGAATACGATTATTACTCGTACAACCAATTGGCGGTGAATGGCTTCACAATCATTCCAGGCCTTACCTTCGGAAATATCTATGTCGAGCGCGTACAGCAAAACGTCGGCACCTTCGCCGTAACGGGGCGCTGGGGTGTTACCAACAGGCTCGAGCTCAACGTCAAGGTTCCCATTGTGGCGGAGTATGGCATTACCACCACGCAAGCTGTGGGACCAAATGCCATTGCCCTCACCCCGTCGGCAAATAATGTTAACATTGGCGACATCCAGCTTGGCGCCAGCTACCAGTTCAACCGTGGCGATTCCGGCATGCCGATTTTTATCGGCAACCTGATCTACAAGACAGCCACGGGCATCAGCCCCTACGATGTTCCAATCTACACCGTTAACGACCCCAACGGCCAATACCTCGAAGGGATTCAAAAAAGATTGCCGACTGGCACAGGATTTAACGCATTGGAGCCAAGCGTGACGGTCCTTTATCCAACTGACCCTGGCGTGCTATTCGCCAACATACAGTACATCTATAATTTCAGTTCCACCGTAAACCTGCAAAACCCTGGCGGTGGCCCAGCCGTCAGAACAAACCTAAACCCCGGCAGCGCGATAGCCGCCACATTCGGCTTTGGCTTTGCCCTCAACGAACACACATCCATGACGCTCAGCTATGAACAAGAGCACGTATTCACGGCCTCTCAGGATGGTTCCGCCATAAAAGGGTCAGCTTACGATTTTGGTGAATTTAATTTCGGCATAGGGTACCAGATCAACCGGCGCACCAGTGTCAATCTGGGCGTCAGCGTCGGCGCCGGACCAAACGCGCCCGTGGCCAAAATTCTCCTGGATGTCCCAATAAACTTTAATCTCCTGTAGAGAGGACGAATTTCATTCCCACTCAATCGTGCCCGGGGGTTTGCTCGTAATGTCGTAGGTCACGCGGTTTATACCACGCACCTCGTTCACAATCCGCCCGGCCACGCGGGTGAGGAAGCCAATATCATACGGGTACACTTCCGCCGTCATGCCGTCGGTGCTGGTTACGGCGCGCAGGGCGCAAACCTGGTCGTAAGTGCGGCCATCGCCCATTACGCCCACGCTTTTTACCGGCAGCAGCACGGCAAAAGCCTGCCAGATGGCATCGTACAGCCCGGCGGCGCGGATTTCTTCCAGGTAGATGGCATCGGCCTTCTGCAGAATGGCCACTTTCTCGCGCGTTACCTCGCCCAGCACGCGTATGGCAAGGCCCGGGCCGGGGAATGGGTGGCGGCCAACAATGGTTTCCGGCAAGCCCAGCTCGCGGCCCAAAGCGCGCACCTCGTCCTTGAACAGCTCACGCAGCGGCTCCACCAGCTTCAGCTTCATATAATCGGGCAAACCGCCGACATTATGGTGCGATTTGATGGTGACCGACGGCCCGCCAATGGCGGACACACTCTCGATCACATCCGGATACAGCGTGCCTTGCGCCAGAAACTCGGCGCCGCCGAGCTTGGTGGCCTCTTCGTCGAACACATCGATGAACAGCTTGCCGATGATCTTGCGCTTGCGCTCCGGGTCGGTCACGCCAGCCAGCTCGCCCAGGAACAAATCGGACGCATCGCGGTGCACCAGCGGAATATTGAACTGGTCGCGGAACACGCGCACCACCTCTTCCGCCTCGCCCGCACGCAGCAGGCCGTGATCGACGAAAATGCAAGTAAGCTGGCCACCAATCGCCTCGTGGATGAGCGCCGCCGCCACGGAGGAATCCACCCCGCCGGAAAGGCCGCAAATAACGCGGCCCTTGCCCACCTGGGCGCGGATTTTGGCAATTTCCGCCTGGCGGAACCCGGCCATGGTCCAGTCGCCAGACAGGCCGCAAACCTTGTGGGTGAAGTTACGCAGCAACTGCGCGCCATGCGGGGTATGCACCACCTCGGGGTGAAACATCAGCCCGTAAAAGCGCCGCGCATCATCGGCAATAAGCGCGTAGGGCGCGCCTGCCGAAACCGCGACAGTGCGGAAGCCCGGCGGCGGGGCGGAGATGTGGTCGCCATGGCTCATCCATACTTTTTCCCGCGCGCCTACGTGCCACACGCCATCCAGCAGGGCGCAATCGGCGGTCACATCCACGTAGGCCGCGCCAAATTCGCGTATGTCGGCGCCCTTGGCCTCACCGCCCAATTGCACGCACATGGTCATCTGCCCGTAGCAGATACCCAGCACCGGCACCCCGGCCTCGAACACCCATTGCGGCGCCCTCGGGCTGCCCTCTTCCGCCACGCTGGCCGGCCCGCCCGAGAGGATGATGCCGCTGGGGGCAAACGCCTGCAACCGGGCAAGCTCGGCATTAAAGGGGAGAATTTCGCAATACACGCCGCTTTCGCGGACACGGCGGGCAATCAGCTGGGTAACCTGGCTGCCGAAATCGAGGATCAGGATTTTTTGCGTGCTCATGCGCTCCCCTAGCGCATCATGCGTTCACATCCAACAGAGTCTCTATAGGGGCCCAGACATAGGCGCTCTGCGCGAAATTCTCGCCGCCCACCATGGTCACGCCCTCGGCAACACATTTGCCGCCCATGCGCTCATAAAAATAGCGCGAGGGATTTTCGCGCAGCACCCAGGCAAACACCGAGCGGCAGCCCATTTGCCCCATATGCTTGGCCGCGGCGCGCAGCAACAGCCCGCCCAGGCCGCGATTCTGGTAATCGTCCAGCACGTAAAGCGTCTCTATCTCGCCATCACCCAGCCCGCCTGCCCCGCCAGGCTGGCGGCTGGAGGAGCAAAAGCCCAGCACCGGCGGCTCGCCCCGCCGCCCGTAACTGGCCGCCACATGCATGGCGAGGCCGAGGCGGATATTATGCTCGTAATACCGCGTAAGCCGCGAAACAGAGAGGCTGGTCAGCACCTCCTCGGGCAGAATACCGGCATAGGCGCTGCGCCAGGTGGCCACATGCACGGCGGCAATGCCGGGTACATCCGCCAGCCGGGCACGGCGCACGGCAATCACGTTTCGCGGGCCAATATGGCGGCAAAGAACCCATCCGTCCCATTCGCCTTGGGGCTTAACCGCAGCATGGGCGCCCCACGCAGCGCGTCCGGGGCACTGAGGGGAACCATTTTGAATCCTGGCGTGCGGGCCAAGAATGCCTCCATCTGCGCTTCGTTTTCATCATTGAGCACGGAGCAGGTTGCGTAAACAAGTTTTCCGCCCGGCTTCACCAGTTTTTGCGCGTGGTCGAGAATTTCCACTTGTTTTTGCGTGAGTTCCGCCAGGTCCGTCTCGCTCAAACGGCCCCGCGCATCGGGGTTGCGGCGCCATGTGCCGGTGCCGGTGCAGGGGGCATCCACCAGCACGCGGTCGAATCGCTGCGCCTGGCGCTTCACCCATTTATCGCCCGGCGTCAGCAAATGGCGCTCGGCATTATGCACCCCGGCGCGGCGCAGGCGCTTTATGGCACCCTCCAGCCGCGGCTCCGAGACATCGCACGCAACGATATGCCCCTTATTCTGCATGGTCATGGCAATGGCGAGCGTCTTGCCCCCCGCGCCCGCGCAATAATCCGCCACGCGCATGCCCGGCTCCGCCCCCACCGCCAGGGCAATAAGCTGGCTGCCCTCGTCCTGGATTTCCACCAGCCCGTCCTGGAACGCCTTGGCGGAGGTAACCGATTGCCGCCCGGCTAGGCGCAGCCCCCAGGGAGAATAGCGCATGGGCTCGGCGCGCAGCCCCTCGCGCGCCAGGGCGGCCAGGGCCTCCTCGCGCGTCGCCTTCAGCAGGTTTACGCGCAAATCCAGCGGCGCCGGCTCGTTCATCGCCGCCATTTCATCGGCCAGAGCGGGGCCAAACTGGGCGCGCAGCTTGGGCAGAATCCAGTCCGGCACCTCGTACTTCACCGGCTCTGGCATGTTGGGGTGTTCCAGCGTGCGCGTTTCCAGCTTTTCCAGCACCGCCATTTCCTCGGGGCTGAGCGGCGGCGGGCCATAGCGCCCAGAGGTAAAAGCCAGCGCGATTTTATGTGGCGTCTGGCCCGAGAACACGGCCTGCGCGGCCAGCAGCAGGCGCGGCGTGTGCGGGGCGTGGCAAAAATCGAGCCACCAGCCCAAATGGCGGCGCGCCCGCAGCACGCCCCATACCAGCGTGCTCACGGCGCGCCTGTCGCCCCCGCCAATAAAGCGGCGCGTGCGGAAAAAATGGTTCGCCACGGCATCGGCGGGGCGCGGATCGGCCTCGATAAGGGCGAGCATATCTATGGCGGCGGCGAGTTGTCCGGCAGGTGTCATGCCGCGGCTATAGCGGAGAAGCCCGGCCATTCATACGGCACAAAAAAGGCGGCACAAACAGGTGCCGCCTTTTTGTCAATCAGGGCGAGGCTTACGCCGCCTTGAGGTTCTCGGCCGAAACCTTGCCCTGCTGGCCCGGCTTCGCCTCGTAAGAAATCTTCTGGCCTTCGTTCAGCGAGCCAAGATTGGCGCGTTCGACGGCGGAAATATGCACGAACACGTCCTTCGAGCCGTCATCCGGCTGGATGAAACCATAGCCCTTGGTTGGGTTGAACCACTTAACAGTACCTGTTGCCATTGCCGCAACTCCTAAAACACACAGCAGCCCGCAACGCGCGGACCAAGAAACTCTTCAATCGTCAGGAGGGGCCGCAACCGCGCAAGCGGGTAAGAGCACGCCAACAATGGCAAACGAAAAGTGCTGCGGTGCCAGCCCTACCTGCTTTTCCACCCCACGGCAAGAAGTTTTCGCTGGCCCGGGCCGGACCAGGAGCGCGATGCCTTGAGATGCGCTCGCATTGCGCGCGGTTCGAACGTCTCATACCAACGGTCATTGAGCATGACCGTTGGTATCAGGCTTATGCCTGGCGCGTGGCCGCCCCGCCAGCCCCACGCGCGATACCAACGGGCATAAAGGATGAGTCATCCTTTATAGCCGTTGGTATCAATCGCACTCTACCTCATTGATTGAGAGCCGGATGAGTTTAGGCATCAACCCGATGGCAGACGGGCAAACTCCTCCATAATCGCCAAAAGCCGCAGGGCCAGATGCGCGGTATCGCCCACCGGCAAGGATGAGAACAGCGGCGCGATGTGCCGGTCCACCAGCCCCGCCGTGCCGGAATAAGCCAGCGCCCAATCGGGAAAACGCCGCTTTTCCTCCGTAACGCGGATAATTTTCACCTTCATGTGGCGCGGGTCCCGGTTTATGCTTGCCATCAGCTCCTCCACCGCCGCCCGCCCGCCTTCCAGCACCTGAGCGAAATGATTGCTGGTGGACATAAGTGCCCCGGTAATACCCAGGCTGGCATTGCGTATCAGCGACCCCTCGATAATTTTTGCCACCTCCGCCGCCCCGGCGGGAAATTCCAGCAATGTTTTGCTGACATAGAGCAGCGAATAGGCCAACCTCACCCCCTGGTTGCTTTCTTACAAGTCTGGCTCACGCGGGCGGCGAAATCAATACAGCGCACTAACTATTGCATGAATGGCAACCCCGCCTGCAATTGCGCCTTGCTGGGCAAACTGGCTTCCGTAAAACCGCCGCCCATATCCTGGTACAGCCCCACGGCGGCCAGCAGGCGCTGTTGCTGTATGGTCAATGCCGATTGCTGGTCTTGCAGCAGCGTAACCTGCGCCGTAACCACGGCCGTATAGGCCTGCGTGCCGGCCTGGTATTCATTAAGAGCAATCTGCACGGCACGCGCGGCATCGGCCACGGCGTGGCTTTGCACCTGGGCCTGGGCGGCATAAATCTGCAGGTTTGAAAGGTCGTTCTCCACATTCTGGAAGGCCGCCAGCACCGTGGCGCGGTAATTCTCCACCGCTTGGTAATAGGCATCCTTCGCCGCCATTACACTGGCGCTGCGCACACCACCATCAAACAGCGTCTCCGAGGCCGCGGCCCCCAGCGACCATAGCGAGCTGGATACGCCAAACAGCTTGCCGATGGGATCCGCGCTATAGCCGCCCAGGGCGGAAAGGGTAAGGTTGGGGTAATAAGCCCCCACCGCCACACCTATGGCGGCATTCTGCGCCGCCATGGTGCGTTCCGCCGCCGCGATGTCTGGCCGGCGCTCAAGCAGGGTCGAGGGTACGCCAAGCGGGGCCAAGGGCACATCGGGAATCTGCCGGCCTGGGGGTATGGAAAAATCCTCCGGCATCTGCCCGGTAAGCACGGCAATGGCATGTTCATATTGCGCCCGCGCCGCCCCGGCGGCGATAAGCGAAGACTCCGCCCCCTCCAACTGGGCACGGGCGGTAATCACGTCAGCCGGGGTGGCCGTGCCCGCCGCAAGCTGGTTTTCGGTAATCCGCAGGCTGCGCCGGTAAGCGGCCACTGTCTGTTTTAACAGGGCGATGGTCGCATCCTGGGTCCGCAAATCGACATAATCCTGCGCCAGGGCGGCTTGCAGGCTGAGCGTGGCATTGGCCAAATCCGCGGCACTTACCTGGGCATTGGCGCTGTTCTCTTCCACCTGGCGGCGGATTTTACCCCAAATATCGGGCACCCAGCTCACATCCCCCTCAAATGTGCCTGAATTACGGGGGCCAACGCTGATGAACCCAGAAGAGGATGTGCTGCTGCCGCCGGAACTGCCCGAGGTGCGGGTGGCATTGCCGCTAAGCCCAACCGTGGGAAAAAATCCCCCCTGCGCCTCGCGCACCAGCGCCGCGGCCTGCAGGTAAGCGTAATAATCCGCCTTCACCGTGGCGTTGTTCACCGCCACCTGCGCTTCCAGTGTGTCCAGCAATTTGTCGTTGAAGGCCATCCACCAATCGCCTTTCGGCCCGGCGGCGTCAGGGCTGGCTTTTACCCAGCCCGGCGCGGTTTTATAGGCGGCGGGCAATTGCATTGCCGGGCTGTGGTAGCCAGGCCCCACCATGCAAGAGGACAAGGCCAGGAGCCATAAAAAACAAAGCCGCCTCATACTGCCTCCACGATACTGCCTGAACGCGGCGCCGCATTATCGTGCCCGCCGCGCAATTTGGCACCCAGCCTGTCTAGCCACAGATACACAACCGGCGTGGTATAAAGCGTTAGCGCCTGGCTGACAGCCAGGCCGCCAATAATGGTAAGCCCCAGCGGCTGGCGCAGGCTTGCCCCCTGCCCCAGGCCAACCGCCAGCGGCACGGCGCCCAGAATGGCGGCAAAGCTGGTCATGAGAATAGGACGAAACCGCAACGATGCGGCGCGGAAAATGGCTTCTTCGGGCGCAAGATTCTCGCCGCGCTCCAGTTGTAATGCAAAGTCAATCATCAAAATCGCATTTTTCTTTACAATGCCAATAAGCAGGATAATGCCAATCAGCGCGATAATTGTAAGCGGTGTGTTCAGTGCCAGCAAAATCAGTGTCGCCCCCAGCCCGGCGGAGGGAATGGTGGACAGAATTGTAAGCGGATGAATTGTGCTCTCGTACAAAATACCCAGCACGATATAAACCGTGGCAAGCGCGGCCAGAATCAGCAGCGGCTCGGCAGTGGTGGAAGATTGAAACGCCGCCGCCGTGCCCGCGAAATTACCGGTAATGGCAAGCGGAACATCCAGCTTCGCCATGGTGCTTTTTATGGCCGCGGCCGCCTGGCTAAGCGCCACGCCGCGCGGCAGAGAGAACGAGATGGTAACCGCCGCCCAGCCCCCCTGGTGGTTGACGGAAATAGGCGTGGTGCCAGGCTGTATGGTGGTAAAAGCCGATAGCGGCACCATCGTCTCCTGATTGGTGCTAACCGCCGCCCCGGCCGAGCCAGATGAATGGCCGCTCGCGGCAATGGAATTTGTCGCCGCATTGGTGGCCGAATCCAGCGCCACGGCCGAGGTCGCCGTGGCGGCGCTGGTAATCACATTGTTGCTCACACTGCCAGCCGCAAGCTGGGTAGAAGCTGTGCCGCCAGGCGTGCCGCCCGAAGTGGACACGTAGATGCGCGAAAGATCCTCCGGCGTCTGCTGGTATTTGGGGGCGAATTCCATCACCACCTCGTACTGGTTCAGCTCATTGTAAATGGTCGAAACCGTTCTCTGCCCGAACGCATCGTATAAGGTCTGGTCAACCTGGTCTGGCGTGATGCCAAATTGCGCGGCCCGGGCGCGGTCGATCTTAATATCCGTCTCCAGCCCGCCCTGCTGCATGTCGGAATTCACATCCACCAGCGTCTTATCCTTCTGCAGCGCGGCCACGATTTTCGGTACCCAGGCATAGAGCAGATTGGTATTGTCGCTTTGCAGCGTATATTGGTATTCGGCGTTGGAAGAGCGCGCCCCAACCCGCAAATCCTGTGCCGGCACCAAAAATGTTTGCGCCCCCGCAATTTTACTCAACGGCCCGCGCAGCCGCGCCACAATCTGCGCGGCACTGGCATGGCGCTGGCTCAACGGCTTAAGGGTGATGAAGAGAAAACCGCTATTGGTGGCGTGCCCGCCGGTAAAACCAGCCACCGAGGCCACGCCCGGCTCATGCTGGATGATGGTTTGTAATTGCAACAATTTGTGCTTCATCGCCGCGAAGGAAATGGATTGATCGGCGGTGATATTGCCGATGATAAGCCCGTTATCCTGCTCGGGAAAAAATCCTTTCGGTACTACCACAAACAGCACAAAATTAAGAATAACGGTGAGAATAAGCGAAAACCCCACCAGCTTGGCATGGCGCAGCGCCCAGCGCAGAGAGCGCTCATACGCGCCATGCACCGCCTCGAACCCGGTTTCCAGCAAGCGCACCAGCCGCCCATGCGCCTTGCCATGCCCCTCGCCCGTGCGCAGCAGCAAGCTGCACAGCATGGGTGTGGTGGTCAGCGAGACGAGCAGTGAAATGGCTATGGCAATCGACAATGTCTCGGCAAATTCCTGGAACAGGCGCCCGAGCAGGCCGGGCATGAGCAGAATGGGCAAAAACACCGCCACCAGCGAGGCGCTCATCGACAGCACGGTAAAACTTACCTCCGCGCCGCCGCGTAACGCCGCCTCGCGCGGGCCCATCCCCGCTTCCAAATGGCGCATCGTGTTCTCGGTCACCACCACCGCGTCATCCACCACAAACCCAACGGCGATGGTAAGCGCCATGAGGGAAAGATTATCGATGGAGAAGCCCAGCAGATACATCGGCCCAAACGTGCCGAGGATGGAAACCGGCACCGCCAGGCCGGGAATGAGCGTAGCGCGGGGAGAGCGCAGAAATACAAACACCACCCCCACCACCAGCAGCACGGCGATGAAAAGCGTGCGTTCCGTATCGTTCAGCGCGCCGCGTATCGACGTGCTGCGGTCCATGGCGATGCTGAGTTTCGCCGCTGGCGGCAAGGCGGCGCGCACTTCCGGCAGCAGGGCCTTGATGGCATCGACCGTCTTGATGATGTTGGCTGTCGGGCTGGGGTGGATAATCACCAAAACGGCGTGTTTGCCGTTGAAGAACCCTGCATTCTGCAAATTCTCCACCGAATCGGTCACCTGCGCCACATCGGAAAGCCTTACCGCCTGGCCATTGCGGTAGGCGATGACGAGGTTTTTGTACTGCGATGCCGTTGTAGCCTGGTCATTGGTATAAATCTGATAACGCGTGCCGCCGGCGCTGAAATAACCTTTCGGCGCATTGGCATTGGCGGCGGCAATGGCGGCGCGCACATCCTCCAGCCCTATGCCATATTTGGCCAGCGGCCCCGGTTCCAGTTCCACCCGCACGGCTGGCAGGGCCGAGCCGCCCAACTCCACATTTCCCACACCATCAATCTGCGAAAACTGCTGCTCCAAAACCGTATCCGCGGCATCGTAAAGTTGCCCGGCGGTCAACGTGTCCGAGGTAAGCGCCAGCACCATAATGGGCGCCTCGGCCGGGTTGAATTTGAAATAGCTGGGGTTAGAGCGCAGGCTTGTGGGTAAATCGGCACGCGCCGCCTGTATGGCCGCCTCCACATCGCGCGCCGCACCGTTCAGGCTGCGGTCCAGGCCAAATTGCAGCGTGATACGCGTATTGCCAACGCCCGATTGCGAGGTCATCTCCGTTACATTGGCAATGCTGCCCAAATGCCGCTCCAAGGGCGCCGCCACGGTAGAGGCCATGGTATCCGGGCTGGCGCCCGCCATGTTGGCCTGCACCATGATGGTGGGAAACGCGATGGAAGGCAGCGGCGCCACGGGCATCCTTAAAAACCCGAGAATACCAGAAAGCGCGATGCCCAGCGTGAGCAAAGTGGTGGCAACCGGACGGCGGATGAAAATGGCCGAAAGATTCATGACGGCCTGGCGCCAAGCCGTTGTGAAATTGTGGCGAATGCCAGATAGATGGCGGGCGTGGTGAACAGCGTGAGCACCTGGCTAACCAGCAGCCCGCCCACAATGGCAACCCCTAGCGGCTGGCGCAGTTCGGAGCCCATGCCCGTGCCGAAGACCAGAGGCAGGCCCGAGAACATGGCGGCCAGCGTGGTCATCAAAATCGGACGAAAACGCAGCAGTGCCGCCTCGCGTATGGCCTCGCGCGGCGCCTTGCCCTCGTTACGCTCCGCCGATAGCGCGAAGTCGATCATCATAATCGCGTTTTTCTTCACGATGCCGATGAGCAGAACAATACCGATGATGCCGATCACCCCCAGCCCATCGCCCGCGATCCACAGGAAAATAAGCGCGCCGATACCGGCCGATGGCAAGGTGGAGAGGATGGTGACCGGGTGGATGAAGCTCTCATACAGCACGCCCAGCACAATATAGACGGTGATGATGGCCGCCAGCAGCAGAAACACCTCGTTGGAGAGCGAACTTTGGAACGAGGCCGCGGCGCCCAGAAAATGGGTTTGCACCGAAGCAGGAAAATGCAATGTCTTTTCCGTTCTCTCAATCGCATTCACCGCCTGGCCCAGCGTATAGCCTGGCGCGAGGTTGAAAGAGATGGTCGTGGCGGGAAACTGGCCAAGATGCTCAACAACCAGCGGCCTCTGCACAACTGAAATCGTGGCGATGGCCGAAAGCGGAACCTGACCGCCTGTGCCCACGGAGGAGGGCAGATAAATCTTGCCCAAAGCCGCCACGGAATCCATCTGCTTGGGGTTGGTGCCCATAATCACACGGTACTGGCTGGTTTGCGTGAAAATGGTGGAAATAATGCGCTGGCCAAACGCATCGTACAAAGCCGAGTCCACCGTGGCCGGGGTTATACCGTAACGCGCCGCATTGGCGCGGTCTATGTCTATATAAACAGCCTGGCCCTTGGCCTGCAGCCCGCTTGCCAAATCGGCAAGCTGCGGCAGCGCCTTCAGCTTCGCCAGCAATTGCGGCACGTAAGTGGTAAATTCGTCCGCGTTCGGGTCTTCCAGCACAAACTGGTACTGCGTGGGCGAAACCATGGTATTGAGCGTAAGGCTCTGCACCGGTTGCAAATACAGGCTGATTCCGGGCACACCCGCAACCTCGCGGTTCAGGCGTGGAATAATCTGCGCCGCGGTAAGGCTGCGCTCATCTCTTGGCTTCAGGTTGATCAGAAAGCGCCCCTGGTTCAGCGTCGTGTTCGTGCCATCCACGCCAATGGAAGATGTCAGGCTAACAACATCAGGATCTTTCAAAATCGCATCGGCCAGCGCCTGCTGGTGCAAAGCCATGGCGGCGTAAGAGGTGCTTTGCGCGCCCTGGCTCACACCCTGAATCTGCCCGGTGTCCTGCACCGGAAAAAACCCTTTCGGGATAAAAATATACAGCAGAATGGTCAGCGCCAGCGTGCCCACCGCCACGCCAAGCGTAAAGCGCATATGCGCCAGCACCCAGTCCAGCCCGTGCCCATAAGCGGCGATAAGCTGATTGAACCGCACTTCCGCCCAACGTTGCACGCGGTTGGGATGCTCCTCCGCCTTGGCTTTCAGCAGCCGCGCGCACAACATGGGCACCAGGGTGAGCGACACAATGGCCGAGATGACGATGGTAAAGGCCAGCGTAACCGCGAATTCCGAGAAAAGCCGGCCCACCACATTGCCCATGAAGAGCAGCGGAATAAGCACGGCAATAAGCGAGGCGGTGAGCGAGATGATGGTAAACCCCATCTGCCCCGCGCCCTTCAGCGCCGCCTGCAACGGCGGTTCGCCCATCTCCACATAGCGCGTGATGTTCTCGATCATCACAATGGAGTCATCCACGACGAAGCCAGTGGCGATGATGAGTGCCATCAGCGAGAGATTATCGATGGAGAACCCGGCCAGATACATGAAGGACAGCGCGCCGATGAGCGAGACCGGCACGGTGATGCTGGGTATGATGGTGGCACGCACGGAGCGCAGGAACATAAAAATAACCAGCACCACCAGCCCCACGCTCACCGCCAGGTCCAGCTCGGCATCGCCCACCGAGGCACGGATGGACGTTGTGCCGTCGCTCACCACCTTCACGTTCAGCGCGGCGGGCAGCCCGTTTGTAAACACTGGTAAGGCCCGCTTTATGGCATCCACCGTGGCGATGACATTTGCCCCTGGCTGACGCTGAATATTGAGCACGATGGCGGGCGTGCGGTTGAACCAGGCCCCCAGTTCCTCATTCTCGGGCGCCGAAATGACCTTCGCCACATTACCCAAATAAACTGGCGTGCCATTCTTATAGGCCACCACAAGCCTGTTATATTCCGCGGCCTGGGTAATCTGGTCGTTATCGTTAATGGTATAGGTCTGGTTGGGGCCGGAAAAACTGCCCTTGGGAGAGTTGACGTTGAGATTGGCGATATCCGTGCGGATATTATCGATAGAAATATCATAGGCGGCCAGCGCCTGCGGGTTTACCTCCACACGTATGGCTGGCACATGGCCGCCACTCACGCTCACCAGCCCCACGCCAGGAATTTCGGAAATCTTCGCCGCCAGCCGCGAATTCACGATGCTCTCCACATCGGTGAGCTGCATCGTGGCCGACGTAACGGCAATCGTCATCACCGGCGCATCGGCCGGGTTCACCTTGGCATAAATGGGCGGCGCCGGCAGGTCCGATGGCAGTAAATTGCCCGCCGCGTTAATGGCCGCCTGCACCTCCTGCTCGGCCACATCCAGCGAGAGTGAGAGATTGAACTGCAACGTAATGACCGAGGCGCCAGCGGAACTGGCCGACTGCATCTGCCGCAGCCCCTCCATCTCACCCAGTTGCCGCTCCAGCGGCGCGGTGATGGATGTAGCCACCACATCCGGCGAGGCACCAGGATAGAAAGTCTGCACCTGAATGGTGGGGTAATCCACGTTCGGCAGCGCCGAGACAGGCAGATATTGCAACGACACCAGCCCGGCCAGCACAAAGGCGATCATCAGCAGCGATGTCGCGACCGGCCTGAGGATGAATAGCCTGGATGGATTCACGGGGCGGCAACCGGGCTGCTCACCTGCACCTTCATTCCGTCCGAGAGGCGGTCAACCCCATCCACCACCACCTCGTCGCCCGGCTTCAGCCCCTTGGTGATGACAATATCCGTGGCATTGCTTGGCCCGGTGGTCACGGGCTGCACATGCACGGTGTCATCTGGTTCCACAACATACACATACGCGCCCGGTGCGCCTGTTTGCACCGCGTTGCTGGGCACCAGCACCACATTATGCAGCGTGTTCACCAGCAGATGCACATTCACGAATTCATTGGGAAAAAGCCGCTCATTCGCATTCGCGAAGGTGGCGCGCAGCTTCACCATGCCGGTCGATGTGTTCACCTGGTTGTCCACCGCCGTCAATGTACCTTCCGCCAGCTTGGTGGTGTCGTCACCATCATATGCCGCCGCAGCAAGTTTGGCGCCCTGCGCAAGCCGGTCCAGAATGGGAGAGAGATTGCCCTGCGCCACGGAGAAGATGACGGTGGTGGGCTTCATTGACGTTATTACCACCAGGCCGGTGCTGGAGCTGGGTGTCACGTAATTACCAGGGTCCACCAGCCGCAACCCCACGCGCCCATTCACGGGCGAGGTAATATGCGCATAGGTAAGGTTCAGCTTGGCGCTATCAATATTCGCCTGATCGGCCTGCACGGTGGCGGCCTCCTGCTGCACCAGAAAGCGCTGGTCGGCCACTTGCTGGGCCGATATGCTGTCCTGTGCCGCCAGCTTCTCATACCGCGCCAAATCAGAGCGCGCCTGGGCCAGCACCGCCATGTCCTTGGCATAGGCAGCGCGGTATTGCTCAAGCTGTATCTCATACGGGCGCGGGTCGATCTGGGCCAGGAACTGGCCCTTCTTCACATCCTCGCCTTCGGTAAACCCCACTTTGGTAAGGTAGCCGCTTATCTGCGGCAGCACGGTAACCGTGGCTATGGGTGTAACAGTGCCCAGCTCATCCAGTTTAACCGGCATGCCGCCACTAAATGCCTTGGCCACACCCACTGTGGGCGGGGCCATTGCGTGCTGCGCCTTATTGCCCGAATGGCGCCACCAGATGAAGGCCGCCAGCAATATAACCGCCCCCAGCACATACCAACGCTTCTTCCGCCTTGCCGCTGGTTCCGTCACGTGCCGCTGCTCCCCCAGGTTTACCGCCCAAAGCTGGTGCCAAACAGGCGCGGGACCAACCACGCAGGCCAATGCGCCCTGCCCCGGTACCCGCGATGGGTCTCGCGCCTATAGCTAAATGCTGTAACCTTGTCCCGCTTCCAACATTGTCACCTTCATGACAAAAGGTAACAGGGCCTGCCCCAAAACGCTAGGAAGCCGCCAATTTAAGCGGCGGCCCAAACCCGAGCAGGTAGGGCAACACCGTAACCACGGCCAAGGCGCCAGAGCTGACGAGCAAAATCACCCCCGCCTGCCAATATTTAAGCCCCAGCCCAGCCCTAAGGGCAAACAGCCTGTACCACAGCAGGTATAACCCCACGAGGCCAAGCGTGAACAGCTCGGCCCGCTCCATTGCCACACCAAATTGTGAGAGCATGGCGCCGATGAA
The DNA here is from genome assembly GCA_021805545.1 of Pseudomonadota bacterium. Classification (GTDB taxonomy): domain Bacteria; phylum Pseudomonadota; class Alphaproteobacteria; order Acetobacterales; family Acetobacteraceae; genus Acidocella. Next base: position 116,554 of record JAJZFB010000023.1, read on the forward strand.
GGCCGCGATGACGAGCGCCGGGAACAATACCCAAAACGACCAGTTAAGCGCTGTAGCGGTGCGCAGCCAGAATTTCTCGCGCTGGAACAGGCGCGAGAATTCATAAACCAGCAGCGGCAGCAGCAGCACCCCCACCAGCCGGGCCAAAAACCCCACCAGCGCCTCACGCCAGGCGCCATGCATGGCCATAATCAGCGCCCCGGCCAATGGTATACCTATAAGCGGCGCCAGCGAGGCATAGAAATGGTCCAGGTCACCGCCAAAATCGGCAATGCCGGCGCGCTCACCCTTGGCCAGGCGCCACAAGCCGCGCATAATCATGCGCAAAACGCCCCGATGAGCGATTTATAAATTCCGGTGAGCTGCAAAATATCCGCCACCGGCACGGCTTCGTCCACTTTGTGCATAGTGGCTCCGACTAGGCCGAATTCCGCCACCGGGCAATAGCGGGCGATAAACCGCGCGTCAGACGTGCCACCAGCCGTGTTGCGCTCCGGCGCCTTGCCCGTTACCTGCTCTATGGCCTTGCTCAGCGTCTCAATCTCCTTGCCCGGCTGGGTTAAAAACGCCTCGCCCGGCACACTCACCTGCAGCTCGGCATCAGGCGCGTGCCTGTCCAGCACCTCGCGCAGCCAGGCGGTGAGCGAGGCCCCCGTGTGCGCATTGTTGAACCTTATGTTCAACCCCGCCACGGCCTGGCCCGGAATAACATTGGTAACAGGGTTGCCAACATCCACCGTCGTAATTTGCAGCGTGGAGGCGGGAAAAAACTCATTGCCCTCATCCAGCCTGGCGCCCGCCAGCGCAGCCAGCACGGGGATGAGCTTATGCACGGCATTCTCGGCCAGATGCGGGTAGGCCGCATGGCCCTGGCGGCCGGGCATTGTAATCTTGGCATTCAGGCTGCCGCGCCGCCCCACCTTCACCACATCGCCCAGCCTTGCCTGGCTGGTTGGCTCGCCCACCACGCAAAAATCGGGGATCTTGCCCTGCTCGCGCATCCATTCCAGCACCTTCACCGTGCCGTTAATGGCCTCGCCCTCTTCATCGCCGGTAATGAGGAAAGAGATATGCCCCTTCATGGCGGCGGCGGCAGCGGTAAAGGCGGCGATGCTGCCCTTCATGTCCACAGCACCCCGGCCATACACAATGCCCTCCACCTCCTCGGCGGAAAACGGATCATGCGTCCAGCCTTCGCCGGGGGGCACCACATCGGTATGCCCGGCAAAGCACAGATGCGGCCCGGGCGCGGCGCGCTCGGCGAAAAAATTCTCGATATTGCCGTATTTCAGCTTCGTTACGGCAAACCCGAGATTTTCCAGGGCATTGATAAGCACCGCCTGGGCGCCGCCATCCGCCGGGGTAACGGAATTGCAACGCACCAGATCACGCGCCAGAGCCACGGGGTCCATGGGGCTTACGCGCGCAGCAGCTCGTTGATGGAGGTCTTGCTGCGGGTTTGCGCATCCACGCGCTTAACAATAACGGCGCAGGCAAGGCTTGGGGCTGGCAGGCCAATCTTGCCACGTTTGCCCGGCAGCGTGCCCGGCACCACCACGGAATAGGGCGGCACCTTGCCGTAAATCACCTCACCCGTCTCGCGGTCGATAATCTTGGTGGAGGCCCCCAGGAACACGCCCATGGAAATAACAGCGCCCTGCCCCACAATCACGCCTTCCGCCACTTCCGAGCGAGCACCGATGAAGCAATCATCCTCGATGATAACAGGATTGGCCTGCAACGGCTCCAGCACGCCGCCAATGCCCACACCGCCGGAAATATGGCAGTTCTTGCCAATCTGCGCGCACGAGCCAACGGTGGACCAGGTGTCGATCATCGTCCCCTCACCAATACGTGAGCCAACGTTCACGAAAGATGGCATAAGCACCACGCCAGGGGCAACATGGGCGGAATAACGCACCACCGCGCCCGGCACCACGCGCACGCCGGCGGCGGCAAAGCGGTGCTGTTTCCAGTTATCGTATTTCAGCCCTACCTTATCGTAAGCCGGAGCGCCGCCCGCGGCCCCCTCCACCAGGTGGTTGGGGTGCAGACGGAACGATAGCAGCACGGCCTGCTTCACCCATTGGTTAACCACCCATTCCTCGCCCTGCGGCTCGGCCACGCGAATCTGCCCGGAATCGAGCTGTTCCAGCACCTCTTCCACGGCATTGCGCACGGTTCCCTGGGTGCTGGGGGAAATATCAGAACGCCGCTCCCAAGCATTCTCGATAACAGATTTCGGATCCTTGCTCATACGCCTCAAAACCTCTTGAATACCGGGCCAAGCATGAACGTTTGCACCGCACAATGTCAACGCGGCGGCCTTGCCCGGCTAACATGCCTGGTTAAGATGTTGTTTACGCATGCCCCCTAAAAACGCGGCATGACAAGTTTTCTCCCATCCATTGCCACATCTGAAGCCACGCCGCTCGCCCCCGCGCCCGGGCATCGCTGGCTCGCGGTCGCCGCCATGCTGGCCGACCTCGCGTTCGAGACCGACCCAATGGGCCGCTTCACCTGTTTTGGCCCCGGCAAAGTGCTGGGCCAGCCAGCCGCGGCGCTTATGGGCACCGAGCTTGCCGGGCTGCTGGCGGGCAACTCGGCCGAGGAAGAAGCGCTCAGCGTCAGCCAGTTCCGTGCCATCGTCACCACCATCTGCACGGAATGCGTGGCTTGGCATGGCAAGGTATGGCTGGCCCAGCCCGATGGCGGCAGCGCCGTGTACCGGCTGGCTTTGGCCCCGCGCATTTGCGGCACCAGCGTTACCGGCACTTACGGGCTGCTTTTTGCCATGGACACGCCAGAACTCACCCTGCCGGACCACAATGCCGGGCATGAGCACGACCCCGCCCTGACCCGCAATGCCATGCTGGATACCGAAACCGGCCTGTGGTCCGGCCGAACCTTTGGCGAGGAAATCGCCCGCCGGTTCGACCGGCTGGACGTGGAAGAGCGGCCCGGCACGCTGCTTTATCTCGGCTTCTCGCGCGTCAGGGTAAAATTCCGCAGTGCCATTGCCATGCGTCTGGCCGAGGAACTGCGCGACGTCGTCCGCCCCACCGATTTGCTGGGCCGCATAGACGAAACCACAATCGGCCTGTGGTGCGATGGCATGGACCACCTGACGGGCGGTGAGCGCGCCGCCAAATTTTGCACCAGCCTGCCCGCCTTGCTGCCGGAGCAGCCCATCATCACAGTGGGCGTGGCACCACGCTGGGCCGGCAGCGGCGAGGACGCGCATTCCGTGCTGGAACATGCCGCCATTGCCCTGCGCCTGGCGGATATGGAAGCCGGGCGCGCCAAGGAAGGCACAACAACGGGCGCTTGGCGCGTATGGCAATGCGATTAGGCGTGGCAAGAAGCTGAAACATAAGATTTTGCCCCGCCCATGGCATGGCAGAACCGCAGCCACACCAGCATGGGTCATCTTGTTTCAAAGCCCAACATCGCCTAATTCGGCGCCATGACCGAGCAAAATAATCCAACCAGCACGCCCGCCCAGGAAGAAGCCTTGCTCGAGGCGCCCGATGTGCGCATCGCCGCCCTCGAACAAGAATTGCAGGAAATGCGCGATAAATGGCTGCGCGCCGAGGCCGAAATGGCCAATCTGCGCGCCCGCACCCAGCGCGAGGTGAAGGATGCGCGGGACTACGCCGTGCAAAAATTCGCGCGCGACGTGGTGGAAGTCGCCGAGAACCTCAAACGCGGCATCGACTCGCTGCCCAAGCGCGGCGAGGGCGAAGCCGAGATCATTACCAAAATGCGCGACGGGTTCGAAGGCATCGAGCGCGCCTTCGTCGCCTTGCTGGAACGCAACAACATCACCCGGCAAGACCCCACCGGCGCCACGTTCGACGCCAACCTGCACCAGGCCATGGCCGAACAGGAAAGCACCGAGTACCCGCCCGGCACGGTTATTCAGGCCTGGAGCCAGACCTGGCAGCTTAATGGCCGCCTGCTGCGCCCCGCCATGGTGGTGGTGAGCAAGCCGCCGCCGGGCGCACAGCCAAAAATCGACGTAGAAGCCTGATTTTATAAAAAATAGCGCGCGCCGCCTTGCACCCAAAGGCGGCGGCGCTTGGTTGATTGCGAGCCGGATTTAGCAAAAAACCATATAATCAGTGTGTTGTTTCCTTATGCTCCATAATATCCCCCAGCCCGAAAATTGAGCGCAAAAACCCCGGCGTAAGCGCCGAGAGCGGGTTTATCCTCACATCCACATTATTTATGGGACCTGTGATATGCGCCCGCATGGCCAGAAGCCCACCACCCTTTTCGGGTGCAAAAAGCCGCCCCAGCAAGGGAATTTTACCGGGCAGGGAATTCACCGCATAGGCTGGCACGATGGTGGCTTCCAAATCGCATGTGTTGTCCGTGAGGTTGAAATCCCCGCTGGCGGTAAAGCCGAGCGAGCTGGACCAGGCCCGCGCCCCATGCAGGGTCAGCACGCTGTTTTGCAGGCTGAACGGAATTTGGGCATGCGAAATTTTCAGCCCCGGGCCGGAAGCGGCATCCGCCACACCGTAAACCGTCAGGGCCTCAAGGAGTTTCGTCACTTCCGGCGCGTTGGCAAAGCGCGCCTCCACCAGCGTTGCCTTGCCCTGCACGGGCTGGCCGCCGCCATATTTGGCAATCAGAATAAGCTGGCCGCCCTGCATATGGTTATATTCGCCCATGCTGCGCAGCAATAACCCGGCATCTTCGGCCTGTACCAAAAGCCTGTAACGGCCTTGCCTGGCCGGCGCCACGCTAAAGCTAACCCCTTTGGCGCCCCCCTGCGCCTGCTGCACAATACCACCCCGCCCAGCGGCGGTAAGGCCAAAGCCCTGTAAGGCGGGCGCAGGCGCCTTTGCAATGCCCAGCTGCGTAAAGGCCAGGTGCAGCACCCAGGGCGCGCCCGTGGGCTGGGCGGGCGTCACGCCCGCGGCAGGCTGGGGCTGGGCTACCGCCGCCGGGGCAATGGCCCGGGGCGCTGGTTTTGGCTGGCGGACATCCAGTACCGGCCCGGTAAAATCCGCCCGCCAGGGCTTGCCTGGCAGCGCTGGCCAGCTCAGCCGCCCCGCCGCGCGGCTGTTACCAATGGCAATGCGCGAAAAATCCATGCCGTTGCCTTGCTGCGCCCCCACCACGCCAAGCCCGGGCGCGGTTACAGCAACGCTTTGCACCGCCACAAACACGCCATCGCGCAAATAGGCCGTAAGGTTAAGCTGTGCCGCCGGCCCCGGCACCTTGGACCAGCCAAACACCGGCAGACTCAGGCTTGTCTGGTCAAGGCTGGCCTGTAGCGCGGCGGTCTGCGCCCCCGTGGCGGTGCCTGTAATGCGCAGGATAAACGGCGCCACGCCCGCTACCGGGCCATAGAGGGTGTTTGCCGCGTCCAGGCCCAGATAATGCCAGAAAGCCGCCCCGGCCGTGCCATTCACCCTTAAATCCTGCTTGCCTTCTCCGGCAAAACGCTCATGCAGCGTCAGCGTCAGCGGCTTACCGGTAAATTGCGCCTTGGCCTGCAAGGTAAGCTCGTGGCCATTGGTTTGCAGCCGTACATCGCCCTGCCGCAGCCCCAGCCCGGGCAGCGCTTCGGGCATGGCGGCGTCCATAATGTGCGCCGTCACGTTCAGCTTCATCTGGTTGAAGGTAAGGTCCGGCACAAAGGGAATGGCGGCACTCACATGCCCCTCCACCTGGCCTGTGGCGGTGGCCAGTTGGGGCGGGGCGCGGGTCAGCAAATGTAAAGGCGGGGCATCGAGCACCGCCAGCACATCCGGCACCGTGCCCGCCAGGTCCAGCGCAAGCTGGCTGGTCTGCTCCTTGTGGTCCATGCCGAAAATATCCATCCGCCCCTGGCGAAGCTGGACCTTGCCCACTTGTCCGGAAGTGGCGGTGATAATCGCATGGCCCTTGTCCGGCATGGCGAAATGCCCATTAAGGCCAGTAAGCGGCACCCCGCCGGTAAGCCAGTACAGGGTTAGCCCCGCGCCATCGAACCCGCCTGCGGCATTGGTCAGCTTCAGCCCGGCAAGGTCGCTGGGGGCGGCCAGGGTGAAGGTGTATTTGGCATGTTCCGCCGTGCCTCTGGTAATATGTGCCAGCACCCAATGCCGTGCGCCGGGCAGCGCGCGGGGCGGCCAATAATGGCCAATGTCTTGCGCCCGCACCGCATCCAGGCTGGCATCCAACTGCCCGGTCCAGCCTCCATTCCGGTGGGCGGCAAAGCTAAATCTCACATGCGGCGCGCTGCCGCCAATAGGGGTAAAAGCCAGCGCGCCATGTGTTGCTTCTATGCTGCCGGGGGTCACGAGCAGGGTAAACCCCGCCGTGTTTATGGGTATGCCGGCACCGCCCGCGCGCAATTGCCCGGCGCCTATGCTTACAAAAAACATGCCCCGTGCCAGCGTAAAGCCACGCCCTGGCCATATCTGGGCGCGGATCGTCACTGGTGCCTCGTTACCCGCGATGCGCGCGGCGCTGGCACGCAGCAGCACCGGCCTGCGCCCGCCCAGCAAATCCACTGGCGGCACCACCGCATCGGCCTTGGGCACCTCCACCAGCAGCACCCCGGCGGCGCTGCGCACCTCAATACCGCTCAGCCGCAGCACAAAAGGCACGCCACCGCCTTGGTGGTAGCCCGCCCAGGCCAGCTCGGCCTTCTCCACCCTCACCTTTACGCCATTGCCCGAGGCCTTGGTCGCAAGCCAGGACGTAAGCTGGGGTACCTGCATCGGGTGGCGCGAGAGGCTGAAGGCAAACAGCCCCAAGGCTGCCAGCGCCAGGGCGCACAGCAATATCGCGATGCGCCCAATCTGGTGCATCGCCTCGAGGCAAATCTTACCGGCTTGACCCGCGCGCAGCTTCATTATGTTGTGCTTGCCAGATGCAGCGCCATACCCACAAGCCGGGGCTTTCCACAGCCCCGCAATCTCCGTTTCCGCGCCCCGCCGATGCCGCCGCCGCCGCACGGCTGGTTGAGGATTTTGCAGCTCTTGGCAAGCGGGCAAAAACCTTCGCCACGTCGGCGCAAGGGGCGGCGCTGCTGGCCGCGCTAGGCGGCAATGCGCCGTATCTGGCCGAGCTGGCACTGCGCGACTCGGATGCCCTGTTGGACGGCATAGAGGCCGGGCCAGACGCACATATCAGCGCCCTGCTGCGGGGGGTGCGCGGCTTGCCGCCCAATATGGGGCGCAGCGCGCTCTCCGCCTTGCTGCGCCAAACCAAGCGGCGCGCGGCGCTGGCCCTGGCGGTGGCCGATATTGGCGGAATGTGGCCGCTGGAGCGCATTACCGCAGCACTCTCGGAGCTGGCGGAGCTGGCGCTGCGCGCGGCCACGGCGCATTTGCTGCGCGGGCTGCACGATGCGGGGCAGATTACCCTGCCCTACCCCGGTGAGCCCGAGCGCGGCAGCGGGTTTGTAGCGCTGGGGCTGGGCAAGCTGGGCGCGTGGGAGCTGAATTATTCCTCCGATATCGACCTGGTGCTGATATTCGACCCCGAAAACCCGGTTTACGGCCCGGAAGCCACGGCGCAAATGGCGCGGCTGGCGCGCGACCTTACCAACATGCTCGCGGCCCGTGATGAAGAAGGCTACGTGTTCCGCGTCGATCTGCGGCTGCGCCCGGACCCGTCGGCCACACCGCCCGTGGTCTCGCTGCTGACCGCACTTACCTATTACGAGAGCCAGGGCCGTACCTGGGAGCGCGCGGCTTTTTCTAAAGCCCGGCCCGTGGCGGGAGACATAGCATTAGGCGAGCAGTTCCTGGCCGCCATCCGCCCCTTTATCTGGCGCAAATATCTCGACTTCGCGGCCATTGCCGATATTCATGAAATGAAACGGCAGATCGATGCGCAGAACGGCACAAGCAGGCTGCTGGGGCATGATGTAAAGCGCGGCGTGGGCGGCATACGCGAGATTGAGTTCATTGTGCAGACGCTGGAGCTGGTATGGGGCGGGCAAGACCCTGGCCTGCGGATTCCCGCCACCCTCACCGCCCTGCCCATTCTGGCGCGCGGCAAACACCTTACCGAACGCGCGGCGCGCGAGCTGGCGGCGGATTACCGCGAGCTGCGCCGCGTGGAGCACAGGCTGCAAATGGTGGCGGACCGGCAGACCCACAGCCTGCCCGCCAGCGATGATGCGCTGGACGCCTTCATCATCTTTCTGGGCACACCCAATTTCCGCAAGAGCTTCCCCAGGCTGCTTGCCAGGGTACACGACCATTTCAGCCATTTCTTCGATACGGATGACGAAGCGGCGGTGGTGATAGACCCTGGCATCGAAGGCCCGCCGCCAGAGCGGTTCCGCGCGCATATGCACGCTCTGGGCTTCCGCGATGAGCGCCATATCGCCGAGCGCCTGCGCGAATGGGCCAGCGGCCACATGCCCGCCCTGCGCACCACACGCGCGCGGGAGATTCTCGACGGGCTGGTGCCGCATCTGCTCACCGCTTTGGCCGCGCAGCCCGACCCGGACAAGGCCTTCGCGCTGTTCGATACGCTGCTGGTGCAGCAGCGCGCCGGGGTGCAGCTTCTCTCGCTGTTCCAGCGCAACCCGGCCGTGCTGCGCCGCCTGGCCGCGGTGCTTGGCGCCTCGCCGGCGCTGGCCGAGCATCTGGCGCAAGACCCCTACGCGCTGGAGGTGCTGCTAAGCCCCACCGCGCGGTTTGAAGCCCCGCGCCCGGTGCTGCGCCGCATGCTGGCCGAGGCCGGGGATTTGGAGCAGGCCACGGACATTACCCGCAACTTCGTGCGGCGTGAGGAATTTCACCTCTCCGTCGCCACGCTGGAAGGGCTGATGGATGCCAACGAGGCCGGGCGGCTGCGCAGCGCGCTGGCGGAATCGGCGCTTTCCGTGCTGCTGCCACGCGTGCTGGCGGCGCATAGGCAGCGCCACGGCACGGTACGCGGCGCGCGTTTTGCCATCGTGGCGCTGGGCAAGGCAGGTGCCGGTGAGATGCTGGCCGGGTCGGATCTGGATTTGATGATGATCTACGCCCACGCGCCCGCCGCCTTTGCGCCCACGCCATGGTTTGTGCGGCTGAGCCACGCTTTTACCGGCGCGCTTACCGCCCGCGGCCGCGAAGGGCCGCTCTACCACACCGATATGCGGCTGCGCCCTTCTGGCAATGCCGGGCCGGTTGCGGTTTCACTCACCGCCTTCCGCCAATACCACGCGCAGGAAAGCTGGACCTGGGAGCGCCTGGCCCTGACCCGCGCCCGCGTGATGGCCGCAACACCCGGCTTTGCCGGGACCGTGCGCGAAGCCATTACCGGGGCGCTGTGCCGCCGCGAGCCGCACGCCAAAATTTTGGCCGGCACGGCCGCCATGCGCGATAAACTGGCCGCCGAGCTGCCCCCGCGCGGGCCGTGGGACGTAAAAACCATGGCGGGCGGCATGATGGAGGTGAGCTTTATCGCCCAGGCCTTGCAGCTTGTGCACGGGCCAGATGACACAACACTGTTCCAGCCCAGCACCAAAGCCGCCTTTACCGCGCTGGGCGATGCCGGGCATTTGCGCCCCGAAGATGCGGCGCTGCTGGCACGGGCGGATTTTCTGTGGCGCACCATACAGGGCATTAACCGCATTACCGGCCTGCCCGATTCGGCCAAGGCGCCGCCCGCCGCCATGCTGGCCCCCTTGCTGCGCGCCACGGGTTGTGCCGATTTACCGGAATTGCAGGCGCTGATGCTGGAAACCGCAAGCGCGGTGCAGCTATGTTTCAACCATCTGATACGGAAAGGAGCCAAGGAATGAGCCTGCACGAAGGGGCGAAAGCGCCCGATTTCAACATGCCCGCGACAGGCGGGCGCATGGCCGCGTTGAAGGAGCTGAAAGGCAAGCCCTTCGTGCTGTATTTCTACCCGCGCGCCGATACACCGGGCTGCACCAAGGAGGCCTGCGCCTTTCAGGAAGGATTGCCGGCTTTCTCCAGGCTGGGCGTCACAATCATCGGCGTGTCCAAGGATTCGATGAAAGCCTTGGAAAAATTCGCGGAGAAATACAAGCTCACGTTTCCGCTTGCCTCAGACACGGACGCAAAAGTGATAGATGCCTACGGCGCCTGGCAGGAGAAGAGCCTGTATGGCCGCAAATATATGGGCATTGAACGCTCCACCGTGCTGGTGGACGCTGCCGGCAACGTGGCCAGGCATTGGCCTAAAGTGAAGGTGGCAGGCCATGCCGATGACGTTCTGGCGGCGGTAAAGGCGCTGTAGCCCCCATGCCGATGCATCGTTAATCTCAATTCATCGGGGTTTCTGTTTGAAGATTTTTTGAGATTGACGCTTCCAAGCCCCAAACTTCATCATTGATTAACCTTTCCTGATACAGAATGAAATAGCATTAGGAAGGGTCAATGACGTGAACGAGATTCTTGAAGTCCGGCACGGCGTACTGTCCAGCCACTTGGCTGACCATATCTTGCGCGAGGAAGACGAAGCCGCACGGCTGCATGCGCTGGAAAGCTATGAGATTATCGACAGCGCGCCAGAAAAATCTTACGATGACATCGCGCGCCTTACCGCTTATGTGTGCGCGGCGCCGGTGGCGCTTATCAGCTTTTTCGGCAATAACCGGCAATGGCTGAAATCTCGGTACGATTCAGGATATTTTTCCGGCAAGGCGCTCGCCCTGCCGCTACCCGCCCGCCTCGCGGAACGCATGCATCAACAGCCAGGCCGGGTGTTGCAGGTTACAGATACCGCACTGGACACGGCTTTTACCGCCCTGCTCCCCCCTGCTGGCGGCGTTAAATTCCGTTTCTATGCCGCCACGCCCATTTACTCGCCCGCGGGCGATATTCTGGGCGCGCTGACGGTGCTGGACAAACGCGCGCGCACCCTGGCCCCCGAACAATGCCAGGCGATGGAAACGCTCACGCGCCAAATCATGGAATTGCTGGAAATGCGCCGCACGCTCATCGGCCTGTCGGACGCCAACGCCAAGCTGGGCCAGCAGAATATTACCGACGCGCTGACCGGCATACCCAACCGCCGCGCCTACGACCAGAAGCTGACGGAGGAATTCTCCCGCGCCAAACGCACCGGCGCGCCGCTCTCGCTGCTGCTCATCGATATTGATAATTTCAAATCCTATAACGACAATTTTGGCCATCCCGCGGGCGATACGGCGCTGCAATCGGTGGCGCGGGTGCTCATGTCGTCACTCCGCCCCTACGATTTTCTGGCGCGTTATGGCGGCGAGGAATTCGTTATTATCCTGCCTTCCACCGACCTGACCGACGCGATCGTGGTGGCCGAACGCGTACGCAACATAGTTGCCAGCTCTGAATTTCCACACCGCAAACTCACCATCTCCATTGGCGTGGCGCGGCTGGATGTGGATGCGGGAGGGCGCGCCTTGGTACAGGCGGCGGATGTGGGGCTGTACCGCGCCAAGGCCGCGGGGCGAAACAAGGTGGTTGTTGGCAAGCTCAACGACAGCTCGCCCGCCGGTTCCGCCACGCCGTAAAACCCGGCGCCTGATGATGTCGTGCACTCTAAAATTTTAGTCAGGCGCTATATTTCATAATTTTGCCGCACACCCCAAACGGCATTAACGGTGTTACATAACAATGTGTTATAAATATTTAATCGAATAAATCGATTGTAATGACCAAATAAATCCATTTAACAAATAATTTAACCCTTGATATTCCTCCTCCCAGGTTCAGCTCTAAGGATGAGCAGGATCACCCAGTCTTTACGTTAGGAGGAAACATTGGATCAGGAAAGCAAATGCCCCGTTATGCATGGGGCCGCCGCGCGCATGGCCGGCGGCGGTACATCCAACGAGGATTGGTGGCCCCATCAACTCAAAATCAATCTCCTGCATCAGCATCCCGCCAAATCCAACCCGCTTGGGGAGGATTTTAACTACGCGAAAGAATTCAAAAGCCTCGACCTGAGCGCCGTTGTTAAGGATTTGCACGCGCTGATGACCGATTCCCAGCCCTGGTGGCCGGCGGATTTCGGCCATTATGGCGGGTTGTTCGTCCGCATGGCGTGGCACGCCGCGGGCACTTACCGCACGATAGATGGCCGCGGCGGTGCCGGGCATGCCCAGCAGCGCTTCGCCCCGCTGAATAGCTGGCCGGATAATGTGAGCCTGGATAAGGCGCGCCGCCTGCTCTGGCCCATTAAGCAGAAATATGGCCGCAAGATTTCCTGGGCCGACCTTATGGTGCTGGCCGGCAATGCCGCGCTTGAATCCATGGGCTTCAAAACCGCCGGGTTTGGCGGCGGGCGCGAGGATAGCTGGGAAGCAGACGAAGACATAAACTGGGGCGACGAGAAAGCCTGGGTGGCCAGCCACCGGAACCCCGAGAGCCTGGCCAACCCGCTGGGCGCTACCGAGATGGGGCTGATTTACGTGAACCCGGAAGGGCCGGACCGCAACCCGGACCCGGCGCTGGCCGCCCACGCCATCCGCGAGACCTTCGCGCGCATGGCCATGGACGATGAGGAAACCGTGGCGCTGATCGCGGGTGGCCACACATTCGGCAAAACCCATGGCGCTGGCACGGTGGACCATGTGGGGCCGGAGCCGGAAGCCGCAGGCGTGGAAGAACAGGGGCTGGGCTGGAAGAGCAGCTTTGGCACCGGCGTGGGCAGAGATGCCATAACCAGCGGGCTGGAAGTGACCTGGACCACCACCCCCACCAAATGGGGCCATGATTTCTTCAAGCATTTGTTTGGCTATGAGTGGGAGCTGAGCAAGAGCCCGGCGGGCGCGCATCAATGGGTGGCCAAGGGCGCTGGCGCTACCATCCCCGATGCGTTCGACCCCAGCAAGAAGCATGTTCCCACCATGCTCACCACCGATCTCTCTCTGCGCTTCGACCCGGCCTACGAGAAAATCTCACGCCGCTTCATGGAAAAGCCGGAAGAATTCGCCGATGCCTTCGCGCGCGCCTGGTTCAAGCTCACGCATCGCGATATGGGGCCGGTCTC
>JAJZFB010000087.1 GCA_021805545.1 Pseudomonadota bacterium
GGCGGCCCTGGCGGATACGGGCTGGGCTGACGCCACCACAAAACGGCTGATGAGCGAGATTGACCGCATGGATGCGCTCGCCCCTTGGCGCGCGATGGGCGGTTGCTGCCTGTTCCGGCTGTACGAAACACCAAACGCCGAGGAAGCACAGGCAAAACTGGCGCGGCACCATATCTGGTCGCGCATTTTTCCCTATTCCGGCACCTGGCTTCGCCTGGGTATGCCGGGCAATGAGGCGGAATGGGCAAGGCTGAGCAAAGCCTTGGCGGTGGCCTGATGGAGTTCACCCCGCAACAGGCCGCAACCCTGGCCGAGATCATGCTCTGGCGGCGGGATGTGCGGCATTTTTTGGCCGACCCCGTGCCGGAAGAGGTGTTGGAGCGGCTGCGCCAAGCGATGGACCGCGCCCCTTCCGTCGGCAATGCGCGCCCCTGGCGGGTGATCCGCGTGGAAAGCCCGGACCTACGCGCCGCCGTGCGGGCGGAGTTCATGCGCTGCAACCAGAACGCCGCCGCCACCTATGAGGGCGAGCAGGCAGCCGCCTACGCCAAGCTGAAACTGGCCGGGCTGGACGCTGCCCCCGTGCAGCTCGCGGTGTTTACCGAGACTGACCCCGCGGCCGGGCACCGCCTCGGCCGCGCGACGATGGAACTGACGCTGCAACAATCCACCGCCATGGCGATTTACGCGCTATGGCTCGCCGCACGGGCTGAGAATCTGGGCGTGGGCGCGGTTTCGATCCTGGAGCCACGCGTGATGGAGCGCCTGTTCGGCGTGCCGGAGCGCTGGGAGTTTTCCGCCTATCTCTGCATCGGCAAACCGGCTTTCACGGATGACACGCCGCTGCTGCACCGCGCAGGATGGCAGGAGAATGAAGAGACGGTGTGGGAACGGCGTTAAAGCGAGAACAACCCCTCCACATCCAAATGCGTTTCCAGGTGCGCGGCGAGGGCGTCCAGGGTGGCCTCGATCTCGGTGCCATGGGAGCTTGCCGCCACGGATACCCCAAGGCTGGCCAGGAAAGCGGCGCGGAACGCATCCTCATGGAACAGCCCGTGCAGATAGCTGCCCATCACCCGCCCGTCGGCTGAAAGGGCGCCGTCAGGCCGGTCTCCCACCATGGCGAAGGGGCGGGACGCATCCGGCCCCTGGCTTTGGCCGAGATGGATTTCATAGCCTGAGACCGCAAGGCCGGTGGCCGCGTGCACGGCCTGCACCAGGCCAAGCTGCTTCTGCGGCTCCATGCGGGTGGAAATATCCAGCAGCCCCAACCCCGGTGCCGCGCCCGGCGGGCCTTCCAGCCCTTGGCTGTCTTCAACCATCCGCCCCAGCATCTGATAGCCGCCGCAAATGCCCAGAATGCGCCCGCCGCGCCGGTAATGCGCCAGCAGATCGATATCCCAGCCCTGGGCGCGCAGAAACATCAAATCCCCGCGGGTGGATTTGCTGCCGGGAATAATCACCAAAGCCGCATCGCCAGGGATGGCCTGGCCGGGTTCAACCAGCACCAGCTCCACCCCCGGCTCGGCACGCAGGGGGTCGAGGTCGTCAAAATTGGCGATGCGGGAGAGGGCGAGGCAGGCGATTTTCACGGCTCCTGGCGAGGACGCCACCGGGCGGGCGCGGCGGAGGTCCTGCGCATCCTCGCCCGGCAGGCGGGCGGCGTCAGGAAAGTAGGGCACCAGGCCGTGCCCCCGCCATTTCGTATGGGTTTGGATGAATTCATAACCGGAATCGAATAATCGCGGGTCGCCACGGAATTTATTTACGATGAAGCCCTGCACCAGGGCCGCGTCCTCCGGGGCCAGCACCGCCTGTGTGCCGATGATCTGGGCGATCACCCCGCCCCGGTCGATATCCCCCACCAGCACCACCGGCACGCGGGCGGCGCGGGCGAAGCCCATATTGGCGATGTCTCCCTGGCGGAGATTAACCTCCGCCGGGCTGCCCGCACCTTCGACGATAACGAGGTCATAAGCAGCGGTCAGGCGGTGGAAGCTCTCCAGCACCGGGGCCAGAAGCTGGGGTTTGTACGCCGCATAATCGCGCGCCCGCAGTGTTGCCACGCGCTTGCCCTGCACGATGATCTGCGAGCCGGATTCGGATTCGGGCTTCAGCAGCACCGGGTTCATGTCCGTGATCGGCGCCACGCCGCTGGCCAGGGCCTGTAGCGCCTGGGCGCGGCCGATCTCACCGCCATCGGCCGTGACGGCGGCGTTGTTGGACATGTTTTGCGGCTTGAAGGGTGCTACCTTCAGCCCGCGCCCGCGCGCCGCCCGGCACAGCCCCGCCACCAGCAATGATTTGCCGACATTCGAGCCTGTGCCTTGCAACATCAGGGTGCGGGTCAAAACTCGACACCTTTCTGCGCCTTGATACCGTCGCGGAACGGGTGCTTCACGGCAGCCATTTCCGTCACCAGATCGGCGGCCTCGATGAGGGCTGGTTTCGCGTTGCGGCCGGTGAGCACCACATGGGTCATTGGCGGCTTTTGGTTAAGCAGAAACGCCACCACCTCGTCCACGTCCAGATAATCATAGCGGAGCGCGATGTTGATTTCGTCCAGCAGCACCAGGCGGATGGTTTCATCGCGGATCAGCGCCTTGGCTTTTTCCCACCCGGCCTGGGCGGCTTCGATGTCGCGGGCTTTGTCCTGGGTTTCCCAGGTGAAGCCCTCACCCATGGCATAAAACTGGCAGAGATGCGGGAAATGGGTGGTGAGCAGGCGGCGCTCGCCCGTATCCCACGCGCCTTTGATGAACTGCACCACGGCGCAAGGCATCTCGTGGGCGATGCAGCGCAGGATCATGCCGAATCCGGCGGAAGATTTGCCCTTGCCCGCCCCGGTATGGATAATGATGAGACCTTTCTCGCCGGTTTTGCCCGCCATCATTTTTTCCCGCGCGGCTTTGATGCGGGCCATTTTCTCGGCATGGCGGGCGGCCTCTTCGGGGGGGATGGACATGCGGCTCTCCTTGACTCTGCCCCGCACATGCGGCCTTGTGCCGGGGCTAACCGTATTGGTGCCTGGCTTATGTCAGGCCAAAAGGGAATGCGATAGGGGAAACCTGAATCGCAGCCGCCCCCGCGACCGTGACCGGAGAGGCCCCCAATGCCACTGGCGATACGCCGGGAAGGCGGGTGCCGCAGGGCCGAAAAGCCCCTATCCGCAAGCCGGGAGACCTGCCAGCACGGCAAATGTAACGAGCGGACGGGGTGTGCCGCTGCGGGTTTTTGGCACGCTTTGGCGTGCCCCCGTTTCGCGCGCCCGGTTCAGGATTGAGGGGTTTGATGAGCGCGACGCTGCATGTTTGCATCACTTGCCGGGCTGGCCAGCCGCTGGTGGAGGGCGAGCCTTGCGCCGGGGCCAGGGTGCATGAGGCGATATCAGCCTTGCCTGCGCCGGAGGGTGTGACCATCCAGCCGGTGGAATGTCTTTCCGCCTGCAAAAGCGGCGCTTCCATTGCGCTCACCGGCTCTGGCCGCTGGTCATACATTTACGGGCCAGTGACCGAGGATGATGCACAGGTGATTCTGGATGGCGCCGCCGCGTATGCGGCCACGCCGGATGGTATTGTGCCCTGGCGGGAGCGACCTGCCTTGTTCCGTAAAAACGTGATTGCCCGCCTGCCAGCATTGGAGGTTTCATGACTGATCTTGCCAAAATTCCCGTCACCATCGTCACTGGTTTTCTGGGTGCGGGGAAAACCACGCTGATAAAGCATCTGCTCGCCAACCCTGGCGGCAAACGCCTCGCCGTGCTGGTGAATGAATTCGGCACTATGGGGGTGGATGGCGAAATTCTGCGCGGTTGCGCGGATGAGAACTGCCCGGAAGAGGCGATTCTGGAGCTGGCCAATGGCTGCATCTGCTGCACCGTGGCGGATGAGTTCATCCCCACCATGGAAAAACTGCTGAGCCTGGAGAAACAGCCGGACCATATCCTCATCGAGACCTCCGGCCTGGCGCTGCCAAAGCCGTTATTGAAGGCGTTTGACTGGCCAGCCATCCGCTCCCGCGTGACTGTGGATGGGGTGGTGGCGATGGCGGATGCGGAAACTGTTTCCGCTGGGCAGTTCGCGCCGGAGCAAGGGCGTGGCGGCAATGAACACGACACCCCGCTCTCGGAAGTGTTCGGCGACCAGATGGCCTGCGCGGATTTGATTTTGCTCTCCAAGGCGGATTTGGCGGGCGAGGAAAAATTGGCCAAGGCGCAGGAAATAGTGGCCAAGGCGCTGCCGCGCCCGGTGCCGATGCTGCCCATTACCGATGGTGTGATCGAGGCGCGCATATTGCTCGGGCTGGAGGCGGCGGCGGAGGATGATGTGGCGGCCCGGCCTTCCCACCATGATGGCGAGGACGCGCATGAGCATGATGATTTTGCCACCATGGTGGTGGATCTGCCGGAGCTGGAAGACGCCGCGCGGTTTTTGGAGGTTTTAGAAAAACTGGCGCGCGAATATAAGATGTTGCGGATGAAGGGACATGTGGCGATTACGGGCAAGCCGATGCGCCTCTTGGTGCAGGCGGTGGGGGCCAGGGTGCGCAGCCAGTTCGACAAGCCTTGGGGCGCGCAACCGCGCATCTCGCGGCTGGTGGTGATTGCCGAGCGCGGCGATTTGAACGCCACAAAAATCCGGGCGGCGCTGGGCGGGTAAAATGCATATCGTCTTCCGCGAGAGCCATGGGCTGGAGGAAGCGGAGACCCCGCATGACCTCTGCCAGGACCCGGCGGAGATTGTGGTGCTGTCTTTCTCCGACAGCGACCTTGGCGCATTTGCCGCCGCATGGCATGGCGCGAAGGCGCGCGGCGTGAAACTGCCTAGCCTGCGGCTGGCGAATCTCGCACTGCTGCGGCACCCGGTTTCGGTGGATGTATATGTTGAAAAAACCCTGAGTGGGGCAAAGGCCGTGCTGGTGCGGTTGATCGGCGGGGAAAGCTACTGGGCCTATGGGTTGGAGAGCTTACGAAACCTCGCAGGCGTGAAGCTGGCGGTTCTTCCTGGCGATGGCAGGCCGGATGCAGTGCTCGATGATTATTGCAATATCGCACCGGGAACGCTGCGCGAACTTGGTGCTCTTTGCGATGCGGGTGGGCCGGAGGCGGCGTTTTCTGTGCTGGTACATCTGGCACGGGAGACCGGATACGAGGCCAGTACGGAAGCATTCACGGCTCTACCGGAATTTGGATTTTACCTGCCTGAAGAAGGAGTTTTGAAGGAGCCGCCGTTGGAAGATCGGCCGCGCGTGCCGGTGGTATTCTACCGCTCCTATCTCGCGGCGGCGGATCTGGCGCCGGTGGAGGCGCAGATCAGCGCGCTGCGGCGCCGGGGGTTTGAGGCTTACGGGGTGTTTCTGCCCTCCTTGAAAGCCCCCGAGGCGGCGAGGTTTGTGGCGGCGCATCTGGCCGCCTGCCCGCCAGCGGCAATTGTAAACGCCACCGCCTTTTCCGCCACCGGGGATGATGGCGCGACGCCGCTGGATGGGCCGGGTGTGCCGGTGTTTCAGGCCGCACTTTCCACCGCCCGGTGGGAGGATTGGGCAGCCTCTGGACGCGGGCTTTCCCCGGCTGATCTGGCGATGCATGTGGCGTTGCCGGAAATTGACGGGCGGGTGTTCCTGGGCGTGGTGAGTTTCAAATCCGCCCATGAGCGTGATGAGGATTTGCAGTTTGCCCGGCATGTGCACCGCGCGGAACCGGAGCGTGTGGAGGCGGTGGCAGGGAAGATCGCCGCCTGGGTGAGGCTGGCGCAAACGCCCGTGGCGGTGCGGAAGGTGGCGATGGTGCTCTCCACTTATCCTGGCCGGCCGGACCAGATGGCCCATGCGGTGGGGCTGGATGCTTTGCAATCTACCACTGAAATTCTGCATATTTTGCAACAAGAAGGGTATGGCACGGCACCGCTTGAGCACCTACCTGTGCGGCTCAAGGCCGGGGAGGCACGCTGGCCGGCGGCGGCGTATCAGGCGGCGTTACGGGAATTGCCTGAGCCATTGCGGGACGCGCTGCATGAGGTATGGGGAGAACCGGCAGACGAGTTCCGGTTTCCTCTGGTCTGGTCAGGAAATTTTCTGATCGCCTTGCAGCCGGAACGAGGCGCGCGGCAGGGGCGCGAGGCGCAATATCACGATCTTTCCGCCGTGCCGTGCCATGGCTATGTGGCGTTTTATTTATGGTTGCGGGCGCAAGGGATGGATGCGCTGCTGCATATCGGCGCGCATGGCACGCTGGAATGGCTGCCAGGAAAAAGCGTGGCGCTTTCTCAAAATTGCTGGCCAGAGGCGCTGATTGGCAATCTGCCCGTCATCTACCCGTTCATCGTCAACGACCCCGGCGAGGCGGCGCAGGCGAAGCGGCGGATTGGCGCGGTGACGATCGGGCATTTGCCGCCGCCCCTCGCATCTTCCGCGATGCCGGAGCATCTGCAAAGGCTGGAAGCGCTGCTGGATGAATACGCCACCGCCGAGGGGCTGGACCCGAAGCGGCGGCAGCGGCTGATTGAGGATATCCGCGCCGAAGCCAGGGCGCGGGGCGTGGAGCAGGATTTGGAGCTGGCGGCGGATGCCTCGCTGGCGGAGGCGATCCCGCGGATCGACCGGTTTGTGTGCGATTTGAAGGAAAGCCGGTTCGGGGATGGGCTGCATGTGTTCGGCACCGGAATTTGCGGCGCGGCGGAACGCGCCGGGCTGCTGGCCGCCTTGGATGGCAGGCGGGTAGCACCCGGCCCCTCCGGCTCGCCGGCACGGGGGCGGGCGGATGTGCTGCCCACCGGGCGCAACATGTTCGCGGTGGACCCGCGCGCCATTCCCACCCGTGCAGCCCATGCGCAAGGCGTGAAGCTGGCGGAAGCATTGCTGCGACGGCATTTGCAGGAGAACGGAGACTGGCCGAAGCGTTTGCTGATCGACCTCTGGGGCTCAGCCACCATGCGCAATGCGGGCGAGGAATTTGCCATGGCGCTGCATCTGGCCGGGCTGGCACCGCGCTGGGAGGAAAACAGCGCCCGCGTCTCGGGCTTCGAGATTTTGCCGCCCGCCTTGCTGGGGCGTCCGCGCATTGATGTGACGCTGCGGATTTCGGGGCTGTTCCGGGACGTTTTCTCGCATTTGGCGCAGCTATTCGCTTCGGGCACCGAGGCGCTGGCGGCGCGGGAGGAAATGGCGGGGGAGAACCCGTATGTTACGCGGGGGCCGCGCGTGTTCGGGCCGCGCCCGGGTGTGTACGGGCTGAATATGGGCGATGCGCCGGTGATCTTTACCGAAGAGGCGCGGGCCCAAGCGGCGGCGGCGTGGCTGGCGGGGGCGGAATGGTCCATCGGCACGGATGGCGTTTCACGTGAAACATCCGCGGCGCTGCGGGAGCGGCTGCGGGGTACGGATGGGTTCGTGCATGTGCAGGATCTGCCGGAGACGGATGTGCTGCTGGCGGCGGATTATGCGGCGCATGAGGGCGGGATTGTCGCGGCGCTGGAATCGCTGGGGGTGAGTGCGCCGCCGCTTTACCATCTGGATTCTACAAACCCCGAGGCCCCACGCGCCAGAATGTTGAATGAGGAGATCGCCAAGGTGGTGCGCGCCCGTGCGGCGAATCCGGCCTGGGTAGGCGGCATGATGCGCCATGGCTTCCGGGGCGGAGCGGGGCTGGCGGCCACGCTGGACCATATGGCGGCCTTCGCCAATCTGGCGCGGGCCGTGCCGGAGCATTTGTTCGATTTATATTTCGAGGCGACCTTGGGCCAGGCCGAGGTGGCGGCGTTTCTGGCGGCGGAAAACCCGGCGGCGCTGGCGCGAATGCGCGATGTATTCGCCCGGTTGCGCGCGGCGGGGCTGTGGGAGACACGTAACAACGCGATCATCGCAGGGCTGGAGGTGCCATGATTGTGAAAGGCTGGTGCCCCGGCGCGTGGCGGCCAATGATGGCGGAAGACGGGTTGATTCTCCGTATCCGCCCGCCGGAGGGGCGCTTGAGCGCCGCGCAAACACATGGACTGGCGGCACTGGCGCGGGAGGAGGGGCAAGCCCGGATCAGCCTGACATCGCGGGCCAATCTGCAAATGCGGGGGGTCAGGCCGGAGCGCCACGAGATTGTGCTGCGCGGGCTGGCGGAGCTGGGGCTGCTTGATACCGATGAAGCAACGGAAACCGCCCGCAACATCATCCTCACGCCTTTCTGGCAAGCGGATGACGGCACATTGAAGCTGGCCCGCGCCTTGGCGCAGGCGCTGCCGGAGTTTCCGGTTTTGCCGGGCAAGTTTGGCTTCGCCATCGATACCGGGGCAAGGCCAGTGCTGGGGGATGTGTCCGCCGATATACGGCTGGAGCGTAACGCGGCGGGGCAACTGCTGGTGCGGGCGGATGGCGAGCAGACCGGAGAGGAGGTGACGGAGGCAACCGCCATCCCGCGTATGAAAGCCATGGCGGAATGGTTCCTGGCGCAAGGCGGAAGACGGATGCGCCAGCTTTTCCCCAATCAGCCCGCCAGTATGGCGCCCCGGGTGCCAGGCCCGTGCGAAGCCGGAATGCTGGTGGGATTCGCCTTTGGAGAGATTCCGGTGGAAACATTGGCGCGGCTGGGTGAAATCCGCCTTACCCCCTGGCGCATGGTGCTGCTGCCCGGCGTGCAGACGCCTCCTGCCCTGCCCGGTATCATTCTCAACCCTGATGACCCGATGTTGCGCGTGTTCGCCTGCACCGGCGCGCCCAACTGCGCTGAAGGCTTCGCGCCCGTGCGGAATGTAGCGGCGGGACTGGCGGCGCATCTGCCAGAAGGGAAAACGCTGCATGTTTCCGGCTGCGCCAAAGGCTGCGCACACCCGGCCCCGGCGGATTTCACGCTGGTCGCCGGAGCTGGCGGCTTCACCCTGAACGGCGCGGGGCTTGACCCGGCGTGGCTGCTCCGCCACCCCGGCCGGGTATTTGGAACCGAGTGATGCCCCACGCTTACGAAACCGATGGCGCCGCCATCTACCGCCAGTCCTTCGCCACCATCCGGGCGGAGGCAGATCTGGCCCGGTTCACGCCCGAGGAAGAAGGCGTGGTGGTGCGGATGATCCACGCGCTGGGGCTGGTGGGGCTGGAACGGCATGTGGTGTTCACCCCCGGCATGGTGAGCGAAGCCCGCGCCGCGCTGGCGGGCGGCGCACCGATTCTCTGCGATGCGCGGATGGTGAGCGAGGGCATTACCCGCCCGCGTCTGCCCGCGCATAACCGCATCATCTGCACACTGCACGATGAAACCGTGCCGGACCTCGCCAAGCAGCTGGGCACCACCCGCAGCGCCGCGGCGCTGGAGTTGTGGCGGCCGCATCTGGGCGGGGCGGTGGTGGCCATCGGCAATGCGCCAACGGCCCTGTTTCATCTGCTGAACATGCTGGAAGACCCGGCATGCCCGCGCCCGGCGGCGATTATCGGCTGCCCGGTGGGGTTTGTGGGCGCGGCGGAATCCAAGGCGGCCCTCATGGCCACACCGCCATGCCCGGCGCTGGCGGTGGAGGGACGGTTGGGCGGCTCGGCGGTGACGGTGGCGGCCGTTAACGCCATTGCCAGCAGGGCGGAATAGGCATGGGCAAGATCATCTGTGCCGGGCTGGGGCCAGGCGACCCGGATTTGATGAGCCTGCGCGCCGCGCGGGCGGTGCAAGGAGCACGGCATGTGGCCTATTTCCGTAAAGCCGGGCGGCAGGGCCAGGCGCGGCGGATTGTGGAAGGGATGCTGGCGCCGGCTTGCGTGGAATATGCGATGGAATACCCCGTCACCACGGAACTGCCGGCCGATAGCGCGGAATATATCGCCGCGCTGAACGAGTTTTACGATGAGTGGGCGGCGCGGCTGGAAACACTGGCCGCAACCGAGGAGGTGGTGGTGCTGTGCGAGGGAGACCCGTTTTTCTACGGCTCCTTCATGCATTTGCATGTGCGACTGCGCGGCCGGATAAAGATGGAGATTGTGCCGGGGATCACCGGCATGTCCGGCTGCTGGACCGCCACGGACACGCCCATCACCTGGGGGAATGATATTCTCACCATTCTGCCAGGCACGTTGCAGGAGGATGAGCTGGCGCGGCGGATGCGCGAGAGCGATGCGTTCGTGGTGATGAAGACAGGGCGGAACCTGCCGAAGATCAAACGCGCCTTGGCAAAGGCCGGGCGGCTGGAAGCAGCGATGCTGGTGGCGCACGGCACCACGCGGCAGGAACGCATTGCACGCGTGACGGAGATGGCGGAGGGCGACTGCCCCTATTTCGCGATTGTGCTGGCGCATGGGGGGTTAAAGCGCGGATGAACGGCTGGCTGGCCATTGCCGGGCTGGGGCCGGGAGACGCGGCGCTGATAACGCCTGAGGTAAGCGCGGCGCTGGCCGACGCCACCGATATTCTGGGCTACGCGCCCTATGTGGCGCGGGTGGCCGCACGGGAGGGGTTGAGCCTGCATGCCTCCGACAACCGGGAAGAGCTGGACCGCGCCCGGCATGCGCTGCGCCTGGCGGCTTCGGGGCGGAAAGCGATGATTGTATCCTCCGGCGACCCTGGCGTGTTCGCCATGGCGGCGGCAGTGTTCGAAGTGCTGGAAGAGCAACCCGAATGGGCGGCGCTGGAGGTACGCGTGTTACCGGGCATCACCGCCATGCTGGCGGCGGCGGCGAAGGCGGGCGCGCCGCTGGGGCATGATTTCTGTGCGATCAATCTTT
>JAJZFB010000048.1 GCA_021805545.1 Pseudomonadota bacterium
CGCGCTACAGGCAAGGGGCGTTTCATTCATTGACCTATATCAACGCCGCCCGTTGAGCGGTTGTTAACGAGTTTGCGCGACCATGGCGCCACCAATTCAGCCAAGGCGCCGCCCATGTTGCAGAACCCAATCCACCCCAGCCCGTCCCAGGCCGCATCATCCGCTTTGGTGCAGCGCGCCCCGGCCCCGCCCGTGCTGGAGGAGCGGCGCGGCGCGCTGCGCCTGCCGGTTATTAAAAGCGCCAGAATTGTTAGCACCGCTGATGGCGGGCAGAGCGTATATAATTGCCTGGTGCTGGATGAATCCGCCGCCGGCGTGCTGGTCGATCTGGGTGCCATGTTCCCCCTGCCGGACGAGGTAACCCTGCACATGACCGGCGGCGCCAGCTACCGCGCCCGCCGTTGCTGGGCCGTGGGCACCAAGGCTGGGCTGGCCTTTACAGGCCCGCAGACCATGAGCGGCGAAACCGCGGAGAAACTGGCCCAGCTAGGCGGCATGCTGCGCGCCCAGGGCCTGCCCGCCACACTGGCCGCGCTGCGGGCGCAACGGTTTTTCGGGAATGAGGAGGTACGGCGGGCTGCCGAGACGGCCGAGGCGGCGTATTTGCGGCTGGAGGCTGTGCTGGCGGGGTAGGGAGAGGGCTTGTCCCTACTTAGTCGTAGGCAGGTGGCATGAGGAATCATAAGCCTGGTCATTTGTCGGCATGGGCCATAACGACTCTGCGCCCTGGGCGGCCGTTCATAGCTCCTGGGCCGGTGTCTCGGAAACGGACGTCACCGAGTATGCGGTTACGCTGCGCTAACCCACCCAACACCTACTATGACCAAAGTTATAGTCAGCCTTCTCATAGACCAGTATTTATAGCATCTTGTCTCCATTACCATTTCACGGGAAATGCCATGCGCCTGCTTCTCGCTTTATTGCTACCTTGGCTGCAATTCTTCACCATTGGACGACCATTCGCAGGGCTGTTTTGCCTGATATTGCAGCTTACGCTCATTGGCTGGATTCCAGCGGCGATCTGGTCAGTGTACGCGTTGAGCCAATATAAGACGGATAAAAAGATTGCGCGAGCTATAAGTGCGAATAAGTAGGGAGAAGATAGACATGGATCATAATGAAGTTTGGCAGGCAAAATTTTCCGCGATAAACGAACTAAACAGGATGGTTGCATCTCTTGCAGATAAAGCAGATGGATTTACGGCCCACTATATCACCATTTTCGCTACGATCTTAGCGTCGTATTTTACAATACTGAAATTATCCGATTACCCCTATTTGGCAGTGTTCTTAATCGTCGCGCTTTGGTTCATACAACAGGCCTTCCATTGGGTTTTTCGGCGTTATGGCAATACAATCCGTCTTTCTATCGATAAAATAATCCTCGTACGCGAGGAAATATCAGCTCTCGGTTCCAGCAACGAAGTCTATGAAAAATATGTTGGTTTTGTCGGGTCATATCGACATCCGTTTCTAAATATGCCCAAAAAATTGAAAGACGTGGTATTTAGCGGAAAGTTCAAGGTCTAATTTGCAGCAAGCGTGGGCTGGTGAGCTAAGCGCCATTCATCGTTTCGTATCAAACCAAGATTGATGCGATGCGCTGCATTGGCGTGTCCGACAACTCGTTAGCCATACCGGCGGTGACTGCTCTTCTGAATAAGACGTTCGAAACCCGCCATTCCGCTCTTCCCCATCTCCCCCTACCGCCGCTCATAAACCGCCGCCCCCGGCCATCGCCTCACCAGCCGGTAGCGCGAGGCCAGTGCCGCATCCAGCACCGCATAAACAGCCATATTCCCCGTCTTCGGCCCCGGCGGCGGGTCGCGGCGCACAATATATTGCGGCTTTCCATCCAAAATACGCCGCACCTCCGCCAGCGGGTGTACCCCGGCCACGCCGGGCAGGGTCAGCTTGGTCAATTCCGAGGGCAGCACAAAGCGCGTGGGCGGGGTAAGGCCGGTAAGGGCGTAGATGATGGGCTGGTAGTCGAACACATACAGGCTGTGCGCGTTAGCCGCCTTCAGGCTGGCGGCCACTTCCGCCGGCACATCCGGCCCGGTGGCGTAGCGCAGCGCGGTAAACCCGGCATTAAGCGGCAAGGGCAGCAGGAAGAGCAGCAGCAAATCGCGCACCACCCCGCCGGGCGCCAGCCGGGCAAAGGCGCAGCCCGCCAGTACGCAAAGCGGGGGCAGGCATTCCAGAAAATAATGGTCGTAGAAAAACCGTGCCGCAACCGCGCCAATAAGCGCGCCCAGCAGCCAGAGCAGCGGGAAGTTGCTGGTAAAGCTCCGCCCCCGCGCCGCCAGCGCCATGGCCGCGGCCGTAAGGTAAAGCGGCCCCCAGCGCCAGAATTGCTGGGCCAGCGCCCATTGCAGCGCGTCCGGGTTGGGCGGTGTGGCAATGGCGCGGCGTAAATTGCTCACCACGCTGCATTGCCACCATAGCGGTAATTGCCCCGCGGCGGCGTAAAGCCCGGCAGTGGCCAGCACGGGCAGCGCCGCCCCCATGGCGGCACTGGCGGCGGCGGCAAAGCCGCGCCTGTGGTACAGCAGCAGCAGCACAAACAGCGCCTCAGGCGCCATCACGTACTTAATCATAAAGGCGCAGCCCAGGGCCAGCCCGGCCAGCCAGGCGGGTGCCTCGGCCAGCACGGCCAGCACCGCCAGCGCCGTGCCAGCCGCCATAAACAGCTCGGCATTGGCCGAAAGCCCGTCGTTAGAGAGCGAGCCGATAACCACCAGCCAGCCCGTTACCCAGGCGGCGGCACGGGTACGGGTGAGAATTTCCGTAATGCGGAAACAAGTAGAAGCCAGCAGCCCCACGCATAAGGCCGTGGCCACCCGCATGGCCGCCACACCGGGAATAATGCTCTGGAACACCGCGAATATGGCGTAGATGCCAATCGGCTTATTGTCCCAGATGGTGGTGTAGGGCAAATGCCCGGCCCGCCAGGCCTGGGCCATGAGGAAGTACAGGCTCTCATCCCAGTCCAGCACCGAGCGGTGCAGGGTGGGCAGGCGCAGCAGCAATGTGGCAGCCAGAAAAAGCAGCGGGGGCAAGATGCGTTTCACACCCCGCATGCTTGCCAGCGTGCCGCTTGCGGGGCAAGACAGCGCGGAGTGGAGGGCAGCATGAAGCGGTTTGGATTGGCATTTCTGGCTTTACTGGCGCTGACGGGCACGGCCTGCGCGCAAACGGTGAATGACAACCCAACCGTGCCGCAGCCCATTTTGCCCATGCAACCGCTCAGCATCACGTCGGATAACGGCACGGTGTATCATTTCACGGTGGAGCTTGCCACAACCCCGCAGCAACAGGCCACCGGGCTTATGTGGCGCAAATCCCTGGCCGCCGATGCGGGCATGCTCTTCCCGCAGGTTCCGCCCGCTCCGGCGGAGTTCTGGATGAAAAATACCATCATCCCGCTGGACATCGTGTTTATCGGCACGGACGGCAAAATTATCGCCATTGCTGAAAATGCGGTGCCCTACAGCCTGCGCCCCCTGCCATCTGGCGGCACGGTAGAGGCCACGCTGGAGCTGCAAGGTGGCATTACGGCCAAAGATGGCATCAGTGTTGGCGACAAGGTGGTTGCCAAGGGGCTGAGTGACGGCTAAGCCGCAAAGCACATTGAGCGGGGCGTGGCGCAGCCTGGTAGCGCGCTTGTTTTGGGTACAAGAGGCCCCCGGTTCGAATCCGGGCGCCCCGACCAGTAGGAGAAAATTATGCGGGCACGAATCTACCAAACCCCAAAATCCGCCATGCAGTCCGGCCTGGCACGCACGCATAAATGGACCCTGGAATTCGAGCCCGAGCGCCAGAAGCTGCGCGACCCGCTTATGGGCTGGACCGGCTCCGACGATATGCGCCAGGAACTGCGCCTGACCTTCGACTGCAAGGCGGCGGCGGTGGCTTATGCCGAGGCGCAGAACATACCCTATGATTTAGAGATTCCCCCGGCGCGGGTAAAGAAACCCAAACTCTACGCCGATAATTTCCGCGCCGACCGCAAGGAAAACTGGACCCACTAACCCGCCTTGGCTAACAGGGCAGGGCATGGCTTTAAGCGCCCTTAGCTCAGCTGGATAGAGCACGAGACTTCTAATCTTGAGGCCGGTGGTTCGACTCCACCAGGGCGCGCCAATAAATCAATGGGTTATTTGGGGCGGTCGCGGCTTGCCATGCTTAGCGCGATGATTTGAGATGCGCTCGCTTTGCGCGCGATTCGAATCATCCGGATCTGGTGCGTCATCCTGTGTTCTTATACCAACGGTCATTGAGCATGACCGTTGATATAAGGCTTATGCTTCGCGCGTGGCCGCCCCGCCAGCCCCACGCGCGATACCAACGGGCATAAAGGATGAGTCATCCTTTATGCCCGTTGGTATTACAATAATTTTGCGTCCCTGGCTAAGTTTAGCTACGGTTCATGGCCGGTACCGGGAAGCCGTTGGAGTGCATGAGGATGGTGAGAGGTGCGATTCGGCCGGAAGATCTGCTTACGGTGGAAGCGCAAGCGGAAACCGCGGCGACCCGGGTGCACTTTGCCCGTTTTCATCTGGCTGAGCCGCTGGATGACCTCTTGCGGATTGGCGATGGCTACAGGCTTGATCTGGGGCTTACACCCAGGCCGCAAGGTGCGCGTGCCCGTTATTGTGACCGCTGGGGCAAGAATCGCTTTGAACCCATTGGGCCGCTTTTTCTCATCCGCAAAGGAGAGCGCCTTCATGCCCGGAATGAGTCTGGCACGGGGCGTACCCTGGTTTGCCATTTCCGGCCTAAATTTGTGGAGGAGTGGTTTGAAGATGGCTTGAAATGGCCTGAACCTTGTTTGGAGGCCAGCCTCGATCTGAACGCTTCTCCGGTAAAACGCTTGCTCATGCGCATGGGGGAGGAAGTATTGCACCCAGGCTTTGCGCATGGCGTTATGCTGGATGCGATTGCTGTGCAGCTTGCAATTGAAATGCGGCGGTTTTTTGAGCGGATTGGCGTTGAGAAGAGCGATTCTGGTCTCGCGCCATGGCGGTTACGGCTTATAGACGACCGTATATCGGATTTTTCTCAAACGCCGGACCTGAGTGAGCTTGCAAAGCTGTGCGGCTTATCGGTTCGCCACCTTACCCGCGGGTTTCGCGCCAGCCGGGGCTGCTCGATTGCCGAATATATCGCAGCGCGCCGCATCGAGCATGCCAAGCATTTGGTCGTGGAGGGACACCTTATAAAATCGATAGCCCATTGCCTGGGTTTTGCATCGCCAGCCAATTTTAGCTGCGCCTTCCGCGGCGCCACAGGCCTCACCCCGCGGCAATTTCGCGAGCGTATGCACGCTGCATATTAGCGTTTCCGATTGATCGGAAAATGCTATAGGCAGCGCTCCCCAAACGGAAATAAGGCGGGCAATGTCAGCTTGGCCCGCTTGCTTGCTCAAACAGGAAGCGGCCTCTGACATCTCATAATGTCAGAGGCCGCGCCCAGCGTTGTGGATGTAGCCTTTTTGAAGCTACAGAAAACGTAAAACCTTAAGCGGCATCATCCGAGCGCCGCTCAGCCTTCTTGCGGTCGTGCGGGTTCAGGTAGCGCTTGCGGATGCGCACGGCGGACGGGGTAACCTCCACCAGCTCGTCATCCTCGATATACGCAATGGCCTGTTCCAGCGACATCCTGCGTGGCGGGGTGAGGAGCAGGGCCTCGTCCTTGCCGGCGGCGCGGATGTTGGTGAGCTTCTTTTCCTTGATCGGGTTCACGTCGAGATCGTTCTCGCGCGAATGCTCGCCCAGGATCATGCCGACATATACTTTTTCACCAGGGTTAACGAACAGCACGCCGCGGTCCTGCAACGAGAACAGCGAGTATTGCACGGCCTCGCCATCCTCGGACGAAATAAGCGCACCATTGCGGCGGCCTTCAATCTTGCCTTTCCACGGGCCGTAACCCGCGAACAGGCGGTTCATCACGCCGGTGCCGCGCGTATCGGTCAGGAATTCGCCATGATAGCCGATGAGGCCGCGCGACGGGATTTTGAAGGTGAGGCGCTGCTTGTCGCCGCCGGAGGGGCGGATGTCAGTCAGCTCGCCCTTGCGGCGGGACATTTTATCCACAACGGCGCCGGCATAAGGCTCGTCCACGTCGATGAGCACTTCCTCGTACGGTTCCTCGCGCTCACCGGCCTCGCTGGTGCGGGTCAGCACGCGCGGGCGGCCAATGGTCAGCTCGAAGCCTTCGCGGCGCATGGTCTCGATGAGCACGCCGAGCTGGAGTTCGCCGCGGCCCGAGACTTCGAACGCATCGGTCTCGGTGGAAACACTCACCTGAATGGCGACATTGCCTTCCGTCTCGCTCAGCAGCCGGTCGCGGATCTGGCGCGAGGTGACCTTCTTGCCCTCGCGGCCGCCGAGCGGGCCGTCATTTATGCGGAAGGTCATGGAGAGCGTCGGCGGGTCGATGGGGGTTGCGGGCAGCGGGGTGGAAACCTCTGGCGCGCAGATGGTGTAGGGGATGGTGGTATCCTTCAGCCCGGCCACGGCGACAATATCGCCAGCGCTCACCTCATCCACCGCCACGCGCTCCAGCCCGCGGAAGGAGAGCAGCTTGGTCAGCCGCCCGGTCTCGACCACCTTGCCTTCCAGGTCCAGCACCTTCACGGGCATGTTGATGGTGGCCTTGCCCTGCTCGACGCGGCCGGTGAGCACGCGGCCGAGGAAGGTGTCGGATTCCAGAATGGTGGCCACCATGGCGAAGGGCGCATCGGCATCGAGCGCCGGGGCCGGAACATGGCTGAGGATCAGGTCGAAAAGCGGGGTCAGGCTCTCGCGCGGGTCGTTGAGGCTGGCGACGGCCCAGCCCTGGCGGCCCGAGGCGAACAGCATGGGGAAGTCGAGCTGCTCCTCATTGGCATCCAGCGAGGCAAACAGGTCGAACATCTCGTTATGCACGTCGTCCGGGCGGGCATCGCCACGGTCGATCTTGTTGACGACCACGATGGGCTTGAGGCCACGGGCAAGAGCCTTGCCGAGCACGAATTTGGTTTGCGGCAGCACGCCTTCGGCCGCGTCCACCAGAATCACGGCGCCGTCCACCATGGAGAGGATGCGTTCCACCTCGCCGCCGAAATCGGCGTGGCCAGGGGTGTCGACGATGTTGATGCGGGTATCTTTCCACACCACCGAGGCGACTTTGGCCAGGATGGTGATGCCGCGCTCTTTTTCCAAATCATTGCGGTCCAAGGCGCGCTCGGCCACGGCCTGGTGCGCTGCAAAAGCGCCAGACTGCTTCAAAAGCTGGTCGGTAAGCGTGGTCTTGCCATGGTCAACGTGCGCGATGATGGCGATGTTGCGGATTTTCGGCGCGGACATACAGATAACCTATCGTTTAAGAACAGACCGGCCCGCCGCATTGCCTGGGCGTTGCGGGCAAACCGGTCTGTCTGTTGATAATTCGCGCCCCGCATAGCGATATTGCGCCGCAAAAGCGAGGGCAAAATCCGCATGGGCGGCGCGCTTGGGCCGCTTAAGTGGGTTTTTCCTGTTGCCCGCCGTGAAAAATTCGTCACAAGTGCCGGATCTGCCGTATAAAAGGCACGAGAGCTGCGCGGGGGACACGTTGAAAAGGCTGGGTTTTATCTTGGCGGCGCTGGCCATGGCCGGGGTGGCGCGGGCGGATTTACCGCCGGGCAATGCCTGCGTGGCCGCCGGGCACGATGCCGAGCAACTGAGCGCCCTGCCCGCCAATCTGCTCATTTCCATCGGCATGGTGGAAAGCGGGCGGGTGGACCCGGCCACCGGCCACAGGGCGCCCTGGCCTTGGACTGTGAATGCCGACGGGCAAGGGCAGTATTTTGCCAGCAAGGCGGAAGCCGAGGCCTTCGTACGCTTCGCCGAGGCCTCTGGCGCGCGTGACATTGATGTGGGCTGCTTCCAGATTAGTCTGGAGAGCCACCCGGATGCCTTCGCCACGCTGGATGATGCCTTCAACCCGGCGGATAATGCCGCCTATGCAGCGCATTTTCTGACAGAGCTGAAGGCGCGCACGGGCTCGTGGAACACCGCCATTGCCGATTACCACTCCGCCTTGCCGGATTTGGGGCTGCCCTACCAGCGCGAAGTGCTGGCAGCCTGGAAGAGGCTTGGCAATGTGCCGCCAGGGCTGGTGGACGATGCAGAGGCCACCAACTATATGCCGCCGGATGACGGGGTGGTGCTGCAATCGGCGGCGGCCAGGCGGGTGCGGGTCTATTCCATGCAAGACCAGGCCAGCCTGCCCGCCCAGCCCGGCTTGCCGCGCGTGATCGCGGGCGATTAACCCAATGACTTTGCTGGCTAAGCAAAGCCAGAGCCTGACCGGCCTAACATGATTGCTGTGTTTTTTCTCGCGGCGCGGCGGAGGTGACGCTTGATCGGTGTCAAGGACATTTTTGTATGGTGGTGGTTAGCGTCGGGCGGAATGGTTCCTTGTGGGATGCTTCTGAAGCTCGTGACATGAAATATCGCGAATTTCAGAAGCTGAATCACACTAGCTTATTGATTTTTCAATCAATGAAGGAGAGCGCGGTTCATACTTTCGAATCGCTCGCTTTGCGAGCGCATCTCACGTCATCGCGTTCTAAGGTTCGCCAATATGTTGCGGGCCGGCGGTGTGAACCGCCACGTCTCGAGGGGAAGGGGCATGGTTGCTCCGTGCATGTGGCGCAGCTGGGGGGCGCAGAACGATGAAACGATCGAGAAGAGCGCGGCTTATGGGGGCCGGCCTGGTGCTGGTGCTCGTTGCCGGGGGGGTATGGCTGGTGCTGCGCGGCCGCGAGGCGGCGGACAACAGCCTGACCCTATATGGCAATGTCGATATCCGTGAAGTCGATGCGGCGTTTTACGATTCCGGGCGGATCAGCCAGATGCTGGTGCAGGAAGGGGACCAGGTTCACCCCGGCGAATTGCTTGCCACCCTCGACCAAAGCCGCTTTGCCGATGCGCTGACCGCCGCTACCGCCCAGGCCGCCAACCAAAAGCAGGTGCTGGCGGCATTGCTGGCAGGCTCGCGCCCCGAGCAGATTGCCCAGGCCAAGGCGCAGATGGAGGCGCTGGAAGCAGTTTACCGGAACGATGCCGCCAATTACAGCCGCTACGCCAGGCTGGCGCCGGGCGGGGCTGCGACCATCCAGCAGCGTGACGGCGCGCTTGCCGCCTACCAGAACGCCAAACAGACCTATGAGGCCGCCAAGCAGGCTTATATATTGGCGGTGAAGGGGCCGCGCGCGGAGGACATCGCCGCCGCCCAGGCCGCTTATGACGCCGCCAACGCCAACGCGGCGCTGGCCGCGCAGGAGTATAAAGACACCAAGCTCTACGCCCCCGCCGATGCCATTGTGGAAGAGCGCGTGCAGGAGCCGGGAGACATGACCTCACCCGCCATGCCGGTTTATACCTTGGCGCTTACCAACCCCATCTGGGTGCGGGCCTATGTGCCGGAGCGCGACCTGGGCAAGATCAGGCCCGGCATGGCGGCAGGGGTCAGCACGGATTCCTATCCCGGCAAATTGTACCAGGGCTGGATCGGCTATATTTCGCCGGCAGCGCAATTCACGCCCAAAAATGTCGAGACGCCCGATCTGCGGGCTGAGCTTGTTTATCAGATACGGGTCTATGCCTGCGACCCGCAAGGGCAGTTGCGGCTTGGCATGCCCGCCACGGTGAGCATCATGCTGAACCAGAGCATACAGGCCAACGCGCCGCGCGGGCCGCAAGCCTGCACCAGCCATGCCGCCAGCCACTAACCCGCTGGCGCTGGAAATATCCGGGCTGAGCAAGCGGTTTCGCCTGGGCAGGCGCCAGATCACCGCGCTCGGCGGTATTTCGGCGCGCACCAAGGCGGGGCTGGTGACCGGGTTGATCGGCCCCGATGGCGCGGGGAAAACAACCCTGATGCGGCTCATCGCCGGATTATTGCGCGCCGATGCGGGCGCCATCCATGTGTTTGGCGTTGACGTGGGCGCAAGCCCATTGGCCGTGCAGGGCATGCTCTCTTACATGCCGCAGCGTTTTGGGCTGTATGAGGATTTAACCGTCAGCGAGAACCTCACCCTTTATGCCGATTTGCAGGGTGTGCCCCGCGCTCAGCGTGCCGCCCAGTTCGCCACCCTGCTGGAAATGACCGGCATGGCCCGCTTCACCTCCCGGCTGGCGGGCAAGCTCTCGGGTGGCATGAAGCAGAAATTGGGTCTGGCCTGCACGCTCATCCGCGCGCCGCGCCTGCTGCTGCTGGACGAGCCGACCGTGGGGGTGGACCCCGTTTCACGGCGCGAATTATGGCACATTGTCGATCAGCTCGTGCGTGGCTCCGGCATGAGCGTGCTGGTTTCAACCGCGTATCTCGACGAAGCGGCGCGTTGCGATGAGGTGCTGCTGTTGCATGAGGGGCAGTTGATTGGCGAGGGCCAGCCCGGCAATTTTACTGCCGCCATGGCGGGGCGGAGTTTTTTGGTGCGCGCCCCCGCCCTGTCAAAACGTGCCGCGCAGGCGCTGCTGGCTGCCCAGCCCGGCGTGACGGATGCGCTGCTGCAGGGCGAGGCGGTGCGGCTGGTGATGGCCAGCGCGCTCCTGCCG
>JAJZFB010000074.1 GCA_021805545.1 Pseudomonadota bacterium
CCGGCCAGCCCTTCATGTATCCGCGCAACGACCTCTCCTACGCGGAAAACTTCCTCTATATGTTCCACGCGGTGCCGCCGCAGGAATACAAGCCCAACCCCATCCTCACCGCCGCCATGGACCGCATCCTCATCCTGCACGCGGACCACGAACAGAACGCTTCCACCTCCACCGTGCGCCTGGCTGGCTCCACCGATGCCAACCCGTTTGCCTGCATCGCCGCCGGCATTGCCTCGCTCTGGGGCCCGGCGCATGGCGGCGCCAACGAGGCCGTGCTGAAAATGCTGGCTGAAATCGGCTCCGTGGAGAACATTCCCGCCTTCATCGCGCAGGTGAAGGACAAGAACTCCAACGTGAAGCTGATGGGCTTTGGCCATCGCGTGTACAAAAACTACGACCCGCGCGCGAAAATCATGCAGAAAACCTGCTACGAGGTGCTCGGCGAGCTGGGCATCAAGGACGAGCCAATGCTCGACCTGGCCATGGAGCTGGAGAAAATCGCCCTTAACGACGAATATTTCGTCAGCCGCAAGCTCTACCCGAATGTCGATTTCTATTCGGGCATCATCCTGAAGGCGATGGGTTTCCCCACCAAAATGTTCACGCCCATCTTCGCGCTGGCCCGTACCGTTGGCTGGATCAGCCAATGGAAGGAAATGATCGAAGACCCCTCCAACCGCATCAACCGGCCGCGCCAAATCTACACCGGCGCGCCGCAGCGCGACTACGTACCCGCCGACCAGCGGGGCTGATGCTCATCCGCCAGAAGGCTCAAGGGGCATCGCCCCTTGGGCTGGCATCGGGGCTTACCCCCTTGCATGTCTTTAGGTTTGAAAACAGCCTGAATCCCGCAAGCCTTCCGGCTGTTTTCAAACCCAAACCCGCCATCCCCGCCGCATGACTCCATGGCGCGACAGCCCGTGGCGTAACCTGGTTGCGGGGCTGCTCTATATCGTGGCCGTCATCGCGCTGGCCACGCTCGCTTATACAGAGCTTGGCTGGCGTCTGGGCGATGCGTTTTATTTCGTAATATACACAATTTTCACGGTGGGC
The DNA here is from genome assembly GCA_021805545.1 of Pseudomonadota bacterium. Taxonomy (GTDB): domain Bacteria; phylum Pseudomonadota; class Alphaproteobacteria; order Acetobacterales; family Acetobacteraceae; genus Acidocella. Next base: position 1,054 of record JAJZFB010000074.1, read on the forward strand.
TATGACGAGCTGCACCCCATCACCACGCCCGCCCTCCGTTTCGTTACAATATCAACCATCATGCTCGGCTGCACGGGTGTCATCTATCTCACCGGCGCGCTGGTGCAGTTTCTTACCTACGCGCAGCTGCAACAGCTTTTTGGAAACAAGCGGATGAAGAACAAAATCGCCACGCTTTCTGGCCATGTTATCGTCTGCGGCTATGGCCGCATCGGGCATATGCTGGCCGATGAGCTGAAAACCAGTGGCGCGGCCTTTGTGATCCTCGACCGCGAGGAGGCAAAACTTGCCGATGCCGCGGCGCGCGGGCACCTAACCTGGGCGGGCGACGCCACAGATGAAACCGTGCTGGAGGAGGTTGGCATAAAACGGGCCCGTGCCCTGGCCTGCGTGGTGCCGAATGATGCGGTGAACGTGTTCATCACCCTCTCCGCCCGCAACCTGAACAGAGAAATCGAGATCATCGCCCGCGGCGAGGCGGCAAGCACAAAAAGCAAGCTGCTGCGCGCGGGCGCGAATGCCGTGGTGGAACCCACCCATATCGGCGCCGAGCGCATCGCCCAGCTCATTTTGTTTCCACAAAGCGCCAAACTCACCGAATCCGGGCACATGCGGGCGCTGGCGGCCGGGCTGCACGGGCTGGGGCTGGAGCTGGAAGTAACGGCGGCAGGCGCTGGTATTGCCGGTAAATCCGTGGCGCAAATCGAGGATGAGGCCGATGGCACCATCTTCGTGGTGGCCATTAACCGCAAGAATGGCGAGACATTGACGCGCCCCAGCCCCGCCGTGCTGGTGGAGGCCGGCGATGGGGTTGTAACCATAACCCGCGCCGGACGGAGCAAAAAACAGAAAAGCTGACCCTTTACATCGTCAAACTCCGAACCATATATCGCTATATGACGATACAAGACAGCCACGCCCAGCTTGACGACGAAGCCTTCAAGGCCCTCGCCAACCCTGTGCGGCGCAAAATTCTACTCGCGCTGAAGGCACCGGAACAAAACTTTCCAGGCCAGGAGCACCCTTACGAATGGGGTGTCTGCGCGGGAAAAATTGAGGCTGGCTGCGACTTGTCTCAATCCACTGTCTCGGCGCACTTGGCCGTGCTGCACCAGGCCGGCCTGCTCATCGCCAAAAAATGCGGCCAATGGGTTTTCTACAAACGCGATGAAGCGGCAATCGCCGCGCTTCTCGGCCGCCTCACCTCCGAACTTTCTTCCTGAAGGACAAACCATGCCCAGCCTGTTCGACCCGCTGAAACTCGGCGACCTCACCCTCCCCAACCGCATCATCATGGCCCCGCTCACCCGTTCGCGCGCCGGGGCCGGGCGCATCCCCAATGCGCTCATGGCCGAATATTACGCGCAACGGGCAGAAGCCGGGCTTATCATCTCCGAGGCCACCTCCGTCACCCCCATGGGTGTTGGCTATGCCGATACACCCGGCCTGTGGTCCGCCGAGCAGGTGGAAGGCTGGAAGATTGTAACCCAGGCCGTGCATCATGCCGGCGGGCGCATTTTCGCCCAGCTCTGGCATGTGGGCCGCATTTCCGCGCCCATGTTCCTAAATGGCGAGCTGCCCGTGGCGCCCAGCGCCATCAGGCCCGCCGGGCATGTTTCCCTGGTACGCCCCATGCAGGAATACGTCACCCCGCGCGCGCTGGACACAAAAGAAATCCCCGGCATCATCGAATGCTACCGCAAGGCGGCGATGAACGCCCAGATGGCCGGGTTCGACGGCGTGGAGATTCACGGCGCCAATGGTTACCTGCTCGACCAGTTCCTGCAGGATTCCACCAACCACCGCGAAGACGAATATGGCGGCGCCATAGAGAACCGCGCCCGGCTGCTGCTGGAAGCAACCGATGCCGCCGCCTCCGTCTGGGGGGCGGAGCTGGTGGGTGTGCACCTCGCCCCGCGTGGCGATTCGCACGACATGGGCGATAGCGCCAAGCTCGCCACGTTCTCCTACGTGGCGCGCGAGCTGGATGAGCGCGGCATCGCCTTCCTGTGTGTACGCGAGCATGAGGGGCAGGATGCCATTGGCCCCAAGCTGCGCGGCCTGTTTGGCGGCGCCTATATCGTGAACGAGGGCTACACCGCCGAAACCGCCCAGGCCACGCTCGCCTCCGGCACGGCGGACGCTGTGGCCTTCGGCAAGCCCTTCATCGCCAACCCGGATCTCGTGTCCCGCATCCGCGCCAAGGCGGCCTGGAACGAACCCAATCCCGCCACATTCTATGCGCCTGGGCCGCACGGCTACACGGATTATCCCGTGCTGGAAACCGCCTGACCATGAGAGCCGGATGATTTCAGGCCGGATCACGTTGTGATCCGGTCTGAAATCTGAATCCGGCTCTAAATCAATGAGGTAGAGCACGATTCAGACTTCCGAATCGCGCGCTTTGCAAGCGCGTCTCAAGTCATCGCGCTCTGGCTGGGGCCGCGCTTGCGGCCCCAGCCCCCGCATGGCGGAGGCAGCGTTGAGCCTGGGGCCATTTCAATATATGCGCATGGTTGGTATAGACCGGCTCCACCGCATTTACCCAAAGGTACACGACCATGGCCCGGCGCCGCCAATTATACGAAGGCAAAGCAAAAATCCTGTTCGAAGGCCCCGAGCCAGGCACGCTCGTGCAATATTTCAAGGATGACGCCACGGCGTTCAACGCCCAGAAAAAGGGCACCATCACCGGCAAGGGCGTGCTGAACAACCGCATCAGCGAATTCCTGATGACGAAGCTCGCCGAGATCAACGTCCCCACGCATTTCATCCGCCGCCTGAACATGCGTGAGCAGCTCATCAAAGAAGTCGAGATCATCCCCATCGAGGTCGTGGTCCGCAACATCGCCGCCGGCTCCATGAGCCAGCGCCTCGGCATCCCCGAGGGCACGCGCCTGCCGCGCTCGATTGTTGAGTATTACTACAAGAACGACGCGCTGAACGACCCGATGGTGGCGGAAGAGCACATCACCGCCTTTGGCTGGGCCACCCCGCCGGATATGGACGACATCGTTCACCTCACCCTGCGCATCAACGATTTTCTCACCGGGCTGTTCCTGGGCGTCGGCATCACGCTGGTCGATTTCAAGCTGGAATTCGGCCGGCTGTACGAGAACGAGGACATGCGCATCGTGCTGGCGGACGAAATCAGCCCTGATAATTGCCGCCTGTGGGACAGCAAGACCAACGAGAAAATGGACAAGGACCGCTTCCGCCGCGACCTCGGCAAAATCGAGGAAGCGTACCAGGAAGTGGCGCGGCGCTTAGGCATTCTGCCCGAGGCCGGATCACGCGACCTGCAAGGCCCGGAGACGATGCAATGAAGGCCGTTGTAACGGTAATGCTGAAAAATGGCGTGCTCGACCCGCAGGGAAAGGCCATTGGCCAGGCGCTGCACGGGCTGGGCTTTGGCCAGGTGGGCGAGGTGCGCGCGGGCAAGGTGATAGAGCTGGAGCTGGCCGAAACCGACCCCGCCGCCGCCAAAACCGCCGCCGAGGACATGGCCCGCAAGCTGCTCGCCAACACGGTTATCGAGAGCTTCAAGGTCGAAATCGCGGCCTAGGCCCGTGGCAAGGCGCAGAGCGTCGCGGTGAGGCGCTGGCTCAGCTTTATCAGGCCGCTGGAACCCTGGTTCTGGCGCGCCTACCGCCGGGCCAGGCTGGATATATGGTTCCCGCAACTGCCCCTGGCGCTTGCCGTGGGCGTCGCTGGCGCCATTTCGCTGCTGCCGAGTATCCGCGCCTATCTGCACGAATATTTTCACCTGCAGCTCAACGGCCTGTTCAACGCGCTGCACCCTATCAGCACGGGCGTGCCGGCGCTTATCCTCAAAGGCGTGCCCACTGCCGCCATTGGCATATTAGAGCTGTTCACGGCCATCGGGCTGCTGCTGCGCTCGCGCATGGGGTGGATTTCGGCGCTGCTTTTCTCCGGCGCGCAATTGGCCATCATGCTGTTTTACCGCCACCTGCCCTGGCATTCCAGCGCGGTTATCTACGTGGCGGTACTGTTCGCCGTTATTGCCCTCTCGGGCCGTGCCTTTCAGCGCTCGTCTCTGGCCGCGGGCACATTATTCGCCGTGGCGGCCAGCATCTTGCTCCTGGTTTATGGCGTGCTTGGCTCTTTCATTCTCGGCCAGGGTTTTTCGCCACCCATCGTCAACTTACCGCAAGCGGCTTATTTCACCGTCGTTACCATGTCCACGGTTGGCTATGGCGACATTACGCCCAAAAGCAACGATGCGCGGCTCTTCGTCATATCGCTCATCGTCGTGGGCATCACCGTGTTCGTTACCTCGCTCACCGCCGTGGTGGGGCCGCTTGTGCAAGGCCGGCTCAGCCGCATCATCGAACCGCAGAGAAAACGCATGAAACGGGTCAATCATTACATCGTCACCGGGCACGGGCCTCTGGCCTACAACACGGTGCGCGAGCTGCTGCACCGCAACCAATCCGTCATCGTCATCAGCGACGATGAAACCCGGCATTTTGGCGAGGCCGAGATTGTAAAAGGCGACCCCACCGAGCTGGACGTGCTGCGCCGCGCCGGGGCCGAGGCCGCCCATGCCGTACTGGCGCTATCCGAAGACGACGCGGAAAACGCTTTCGTCATCCTCGCGTTGCGCGAGCTTATCACCGACGCCAAAAAAGTGGCCGCGGTAAGCAGCCGTAAAAATTTAGAGCGCGTGCGGCGCGTGCAGCCAGACATGGTGCTGGCCCCCAACGTCTTCGGCGGCGAGCTGCTGGCCATGGCGCTGACCGATGAAAAAATCGACGGCGCCGAGCTGATGGAGCGGTTTCTGGACGTGAAGCCGCAGCATAGCTGAACCAGCTTTTTGCATTCGTTACACCTGCACCCCTGCCCTGCCGGCGCCCCATATTGCCGCCGGATGAGAGTTCCGGCAGAAGCGGCCCATGAAAGCCGCCATCCTGCTGTTTCCCGGCATCAATCGCGAGCGCGACATGGTGCTGGCCGTCCGCCAGAGCTTCGGCCAGGAGCCGGCCGTTATCTGGCACAAGGAAACCGAATTGCCCGCGGGGACCGATCTGGTGATCCTGCCCGGCGGCTTCTCCTTCGGCGACTACCTGCGCTGCGGCGCCATGGCGGCGCAAAGCCCCATTATGCGCGCGGTAAAGGCCCATGCGGCACGCGGCGGCTATGTGCTGGGCGTGTGCAACGGGTTCCAGATTCTCACCGAGGCCGGAATCCTCCCCGGCGCCCTGCTGCGCAACGCCTCGCTGCGGTTTTTATCCATGGACACCATGCTGCGTGTGGCGCGGGCCGATACGGTGTTTACCAGCCATTGGCAGAAAGGCGCCGAATTCCGCGCGCCGATGGCCCATGGCGACGGCAATTACACTGCCGATGAGGAAACGCTGAACCGGCTGGAGGGCGAGAATCTCGTCGCCTTCCGCTATGCGGATTTCAACCGCAACGGCTCCGCCCGCGCCATTGCCGGCATTTTCAGCCCCAATCTGCGCGTGCTGGGGCTTATGCCGCACCCCGAGAACCTCGTGGACCCGCTGATGGGCGGGACCGACGGCAAACCACTTTTCGACGCATTAGCCGCCGCATGACCGCCAGCGGCGCGGAGCGCGCATAAAATGAAGGTTAATGAATCCCTCGCCAAATCCTTCGGCCTGAATGCGGAGGAATGGCAGAAAGTCGTGGGCATAATGGGCCGCACGCCCAGCCTGACGGAGCTTGGCATTTTCTCGGTCATGTGGTCCGAGCATTGCTCCTATAAATCCAGCCGAATCTGGCTGAAGGAACTGCCCACCAAGGCGCCCTGGGTTATTCATGGGCCGGGCGAAAATGCGGGCGTTATCGATATTGGCGACGGGCTGGCCGCCATCTTCAAGATGGAATCGCACAACCACCCCAGCTTTATCGAGCCATACCAGGGTGCCGCCACCGGCGTGGGCGGCATATTGCGCGATGTGTTCACCATGGGCGCGCGGCCCATCGCCAACCTTAATGCCTTACGTTTTGGTGACCCCAGCCTGCCCGTAACCAAGCGCGTGGTGGATGGCGTGGTGCGCGGCATTGGCGGCTACGGCAATTGCGTGGGCGTGCCCACCGTGGGCGGCGAGGTTAATTTCCACCCGGCCTATAACGGCAACCCGCTGGTAAATGCCATGACCGTGGGCATTGCCCGGAAGGATAAAATCTTCCTCTCCGCCGCCGCCGGCGTGGGCAACCCGGTGGTTTATGTCGGCTCCAAAACCGGGCGCGACGGCATCCACGGCGCCACCATGGCCTCCACCGAATTCGACGCTTCGTCCGAGGAAAAGCGCCCCACCGTGCAGGTGGGCGATCCGTTCACCGAGAAGCTGCTCATCGAGGCCTGCCTGGAGCTGATGCAGACGGATGCCATCGTCGCCATCCAGGATATGGGTGCTGCCGGGCTTACCTCCTCTTCGGTGGAGATGGCCGGTAAAGGCGGGGTAGGCATCGAGCTGAACCTGGATAACGTGCCCCAGCGCGAAACCGGCATGACGGCCTATGAGATGATGCTCTCGGAAAGCCAGGAGCGGATGCTGCTGGTGCTCAAGCCCGAGCGCAGCGAGATGGCCCGCGCCATTATCGAGAAATGGGACCTGGATTACGCCATCATCGGTCACATCACCGATACCGGGCATATCGTGGTGAAGCACAAGGGCGTGGTGGAGGCGGATATTCCGCTGGACCCGCTGGCCGAGGCCGCACCGCTCTACCGCCGCCCCGTTGCCGAAACGCCCAAGCCCGCGCCGCTGGGCAAGGTGGAGAGCGATGTGCCGCTGCTGGCCGCCCTGGAAAAGCTGATCGGCTCGCCTGATTTGTGCTCGCGCCGCTGGATTTATGACCAGTACGATTCCACCGTGGGCGGCCAGACAGTAAAGCGCCCAGCCCAGGCGGATGCCGCCATTGTACGGCTGGAGGGCAGCAAACGCGCTCTGGCCATGACCGCCGACTGCACCCCCCGCTATTGCGTGGCAGACCCGGAAACGGGCGGCGCGCAAGCCGTGGCGGAAACCTGGCGCAACATTACGGCGACTGGCGCCAAGCCTTTAGCAATTACAGATAATATGAATTTCGGAAATCCTGAAAAGCCCGAGATCATGGGCCAGTTCGCCAGCGCCATTAAAGGCATGGCCGCTGCGTGCATTGCGCTGGATTACCCGGTCGTATCCGGCAATGTGTCGCTTTACAACGAGACCGAGGGCCGCCCCATTCTGCCCACCCCCGCCATTGGCGGCGTGGGCGTGCTGGAGGATGCGGCCCAGGCCGTGGGTTACGCCGCCCAGCCGGGCCTTACCCTGGTGGTTGTGGGCGAAACTCACGGAGAGCTTGGCAGGTCGCTGTATTTACGGGAAATTTGTGGCCGTGAAGACGGCCCGCCGCCCACCATGGACCTGGCCGCCGAGCGCCGCAACGGCGATTTCGTGCGCGCGCAAATTATTACCGGCAAGGTTGCCGCCTGCCACGACGTGGCCGATGGCGGGCTGCTGGTGGCGGTGGCGGAAATGGCCCTGGCCGGTGATTGCGGCGTGGACTTAACCGCCGGGGGCGATGCGAAATACTGGTTCGGCGAGGACCAGGCCCGCTATGTTATGGCGGTGCAGGACGCCCCCACCCTGCTTGCCGCCGCCGCCGCCGCCGGTATTCCCGCCACACAAATCGGCTCTTGTATTATTGGTAATAAATTGACTCTCTCCATGGCTGGCGCCATATCTTTGCCACAGTTGCGCGATGCCCATGAGAGGTTCTTCCCCGCATGGTTCGCCTGAAGAGGATCTGACGATATGGCTATGCCGGCGGGAGAGATTGAGACTCTGATCAAGGCCGCCTTCCCTGATGCGAAGATCGAGATTGAAGACCTGGCGGGCGATAACGACCATTTTGCCGCCAACATCGTCTCGGAAGCCTTTCGCGGCCTATCCCGCGTTCGTCAGCACCAAATGGTATATGCCGCGCTACAGGGCCGTATGGGCAATGAGCTGCATGCGCTTGCGTTGCAAACCTCAGCCCCCGAATAAGGATTTTTAAGACTCATGGATAACCCAGCTTTCGTTGAAATTCAGAAGCATATAGATGGTTCTGACGTTATGCTCTTCATGAAGGGCACGCCGCTTTTTCCGCAATGCGGTTTCTCCGCGCGGGTGGTGCAAATCCTCAAACATGCCGGGGCGCCGTTCGCGTCGGTAAATGTGCTGGAAGACCCGGAAATCCGCGAGGGGATCAAGCAATTCTCCAACTGGCCGACCATTCCGCAGCTTTATGTGAAGGGCGAGTTCATCGGCGGGTGCGACATCGTCACCGAAATGTACCAGAGCGGCGAGCTGACCGCCCTGCTCACTGAAAAAGGCGTGATCCAGAACGCCGCATAAGGGGCCAGCTCTGCCTATCCTGTTCATCACCGATGAACTTCCACGACCAGGGGCAGCAGGCCACCTGGCCCTTAACCACGCAATTATCGCCTGGCTGCAAAAACAGGGCCACGAGGTTACCGTGCTGCTCACTGGCGCGCGTCTGGCTGGCCCGGCGCAGCGCTACACAACAGCCAAGGTGGCCGGGCCGCATGTGCGCCAGCTCGGGCGGCGCCTCATCATCACCTCGCCATCCGCCCTTGGCCGGCAGTTGGCGCAGTTGGGCTTGCGCCTGCTCCCCGCGGGCCTTGCCACCCGGTTGCGCCGCACCCGGCACCAGGCAGACATGGTGCTCGGTGCTTTCCCCACGCCGGAGGACACGCGCTGGTGCGCCCGCACGGTGGCGCGGCTCAAACCCCAGGCGGTGCTGATTGACACCATCTTCCGCACCCCGCTGCTGGCTGAGCCAGAGCTAAAGGGGGTGAACAGCATCATCATCAGCCATGACATTTTCCACCGCCGCGCCATGGCCATGGAAGCCGCGGGTTACAGCGTGCAGCCACGCGACCTTACCAGGGCGCGGGAGGCCGTGCTGCTGGGGCGGGCAAGCGCCGTGGCCGCCATACAGCCGGATGAGGCGGGCATTATCCGCGCCATGTGCCCGCAAATGCCGGTTTTCACCGCCCCCATGCCGGCACTGCCATGCCCGCCGCCGCCCGGCATAAGCCGCATTTCGGGGCGGCTGGTGTTTGTGGGCAGCGCCAGCCTTCCCAATCTGGATGCCATGCGCTGGTTCTTCTCCGAGATCTGGCCGCTGCTTGGTGGCCATGGTATCACGCTGGACATTATTGGCGATTGCGGCACGGCGCTGCGCCGCCTGCCACCGGGCGTATTGGCCTGCGGGCGTGTGCCAGATTTGGCGCCTTACCTGCACCGCGCCGCCCTGGCCATTGCGCCGCTGCGCGCCGGATCGGGGTTGAAGATTAAATTGCTGGATTACGCGCGGCACGGGTTGACCACCATCGTCACGCCGCCCGCCTTGGCGGGGTTTGATGGCAGCCCGGCCTCTCCCTTTATTGTGGCGGGCAGCGCGGTGATATTTGCCGAGGCGGTGCGCCGTGCCGTGCAAGGCCCGCCACAGCCAGAAGCCGCAATCGCGTACTGCACCCGCCATTACGGCGAGGAAGCCAGCTTCAGCGGGCTAAAAGCCGCCCTGCAAAGCGATGGCGGACAAGAAAAGCTGCAACGTCTCGGCGTGGTCCGGCTATGATGGCATCCGTCACGAAACCATCATTCAATGTTAACCGTCGAGCAACAGATTTCTGGAATAAGGCAGCGTAGCAAGCGCTTACCGTATGATGACAATTCGTTTATTTATTAATTTTTACAATTTGCGATGAGGCTCAGGGTGAAACAGCCACGCCGTGTATTCCGCAAACCGCAAAACCGCCGCCTTTCCTGGCGCAGCATAAGTTTCGGGCTTGCCGCCACACTCGCCGCCACGCCGGCTGCCGTGCCTAAAACATTGCCACATGGCCAAGGCGGTACTATGGCGCCGCTACCCCTCTCATCTCTACCCATCTCACCTCTCTCCCAAAAACCTCTCGACTCTTCCCCAAGAATCTTTCCTAAATAAATCAAAAAGTTATTTTACTTCTCTTAATAATCTCTGGCCAGTGTCGCGTTCATGCCGCGCCCTGAATCTTTTTCCACAATTGGTTTTCCCTTTCAGCCTGCGCCAGAGTCTTCTGGCGCGGGACCTGCCCTGCCCAGCCCCAAGGAATTACGCCAGCGCACAGCAAGGCGCGAAATTACCGAGCGGCGGCGCATGACCCAGCGCCTGCGGCAAGCCCTGTGCAGCGGCGGCCTTATCCTGCATTATCAGCCTATTATAAATTTTTCCTCGGGCCTTTCCTGCGGCGCTGAAACATTCATCAGGCTGCAGCACACCCGGCGCGGCCTTATTCCGGCGGCACATTTCATGCCCATCGCCGAGCGGTCGGATGTGATTATCGACATTGCGGGCTGGACTATTAACACGGCCTGCGCCGAGGCGGCGGGCTGGCCAGGACATTTTTCCATATTCACAGCTCTCTCCTCCCGCCATCTGCAAAGCGGCAAGCTGGTGCAGCAATTACTGGAAGCGCTCTCACGCTCTGGCCTGCCGCCGGAACGCCTGCATATGGAAATTACCGAATCCATGCTGCTTGACGAAAACGACGACACGATTTTTGCCCTGCGCGCGCTGCAAGGCCTGGGCGTGCCGCTGGCACTGAATAATTTCGGCACGGGCTATGCCTCGCTCAGCGCGCTGAAGCGGCTCAAGCTCTCCACCTTGCGGCTGGACCGCTCGCTTATTCAGAACCTGTCCGAACCTTCTGGCCTGGCCATTATGCGCGCCGCCGTTCAGGCCGGGCATGCTTTGGGGTGCAGGGTACAGGCCAATGGGGTGGAGACAGCGGAGCAATTCCACCGCCTGGCGGAAATTGGCGCGGATGAGGGACAAGGCGCATATTTCTCCGCCCCTGTCGATGCCGCCGAAATGGCGGCGATGTTTACCCATGGCTAAAGCGCTTGGCCAATCGCGGCGTTCAACCGCGCCGCCAGCCCGGTTGGTGTTGCAGCCGTCAGCCTGCCGCGCGGCTGCGCCGCATAGTCCTGGTAGCTTAACCGCGCGAAATCATCGAACCGCAAATACACGTCCTTGGCATGCGGTTTGGGCCGGCATTTATATGTTGGCAGCGAGAGGTACGGCAGTTGATAGGCCCGCAGGGCGGCAGGCATCACGGGAATCCGGACATCGCTGGTGAGATGATGGTAGATATTGCCATAATCCGCCCATGCCGGCACATCCTCGCCAAACAGCCTGGCGCAAAACGCCCGGCATAGCGCGGCGATGATGTCCATCGATGGATGATTGAACGTGAGCATGGCCGGTTTCTCGCGGCACACTCGGTCGAAAACAGGGGCGGAGGGAATATCCACATGCCTGTCCCGGGCATGCAGCTCTGTTATGGCGTCCTGCCACGCGGTTTCCAGCGCGAATAGGGGCGGCAATTCGGCGCCGTGATACATCTCGATAATCTCTTCAACCGGCTGGCCGGTCATGAACCCCCAAAACACCAGCCCGCTATGGTAATCGCCCAGCAGGGCAGATTGCACCCGCGCCTGCCCGTTTGCCGCGTAAATAAGGTCCGGGTGCAGCCCGGTGAAAAACGGGGTGGCGAACGTGGCGGCCCGTTTACCGAAAACCGATTTAAGATTCGCGGCCTCGAACGGCCCCCAGATGGCGCCATGGGCGATGGAAAACACATAATCATATGTTTTCACCCTCTCAAAGGCTTCTCCGAACCCCTCTTTTTTAACGGTGAAGAGGGCCATGCTCTCCACTTCAGAAAACAGCCCGGTGGCACTAAGATAGGCCTGGATGGGCCTGTGGGTGCAATTGCCGATAACAAAGCATGTTGGAAGTTTGGCCACTTCGAATCCTCGCCCTCTGCCCGCCTGACGGCGCCATTTGCGTCCAGTACTGGACAATACCCGGTTACGTAAACAAGCTGCGCCATGCTTCGTGCCGCATCAGTCTGTAAAGCAATGAAACGTTGGCCGGGTGGCGGGGCGGAACGGATTGCGGCATAAGGCGCGGCATGAGCACGGACCCGGCCGAACAGGCGATTCTCGACACGCTGCGCGCGCTTGGCGCCGGCAAATCCATTTCCCCCACCGATGCCGCCCGCCGCCTGGCCGGAAACCCGGCGGACGATAGCTGGCGGCGCTGCCTGGCGCCGGTAAAGCTGGCGGCACAGCGCCTGGCCCGCGCCGGGCAGGTTGAAATTCTGCGCAAGGGCAAGCCCGTGGACCCTGAAGTGCTGCATGGCGTGCTGCGGCTGCGCCTGAAGGACGCCGCATAATGGGCGAGCGGATGACGAATTTCTTCACCGGGTTGCGTGAAGCCTGGAGCCTGGCCAAGCCTTATTTCAAGTCGGAAGAGAAATGGGTAGCCTGGGGGCTGCTGGTCTTCGTAATCGCGCTCAACCTCATCGTTGTGGCCATGAATGTGGTGATTACCTATTGGAACAACGATTTTTACAACGCCATCCAGGTTTATGATGCCGGGCTCTGCTGGAAGCTGCTCTATTACCCGGTCATCCACATAAAAGGCTCGCCACTGCCCATGCTTGGCTTTGCCGAGCTGGTGGCGGCTTATGTGCTCATTGCCACCTATGCCACCTACTTCAACCAGATGCTGCAAATAAAATGGCGGCAATGGCTTACCGCGCATTACGTGGATAATTGGCTGAGCGACCGGGCCTATTACACCATTAGCTTGGCGAATGATCCGGGCCGGGTGATCGACAATCCGGACCAGCGTATCTCCGAGGATTTGCGCGATTTCACGTTAAATACACTGGCACTCGGCATCGACTTCATCACCAATGTAGTGACGCTGTTCAGCTTTATCTTCGTGCTTTATTCCGTCTCGGGCATCATCCGCCCGTTTGGTATTACCATTCACGGTTATCTGGTTTGGGTAGCTCTGCTTTATTCTATTTTTGGCACAATCATCACCCAGCTTATTGGCCGCAAACTTATCCCGCTCTCATTCAACCAGCAGCGGCTGGAGGCCAATTTCCGCTTTCGGCTGGTGCGCGTGCGCGAGCATACCGAGGCCATTGCGCTCTCGCATGGCGAGGCGGATGAGCACAGCACGCTGCGGCATAGCTTCCAGGATGTGCGGGATAATTTCTGGGCCATCATGAGCCGGACGGTACCGCTGAATTTCTTCACCATCACCTTCGCGCAAATTGCCAACATCTTCCCTCTGGTTGTCATTCTGCCGCGCTATTTCGCCAAAAAAATCGGCTTTGGCGCACTGGCGCAGATACCCATCGCCTTCGGGCAGGTGCAGGGGGCATTCTCCTGGTTCGTCACCAACTACCCCAACCTCGTTACCTGGCGCGCCACCATCTCGCGTCTTTACGGGTTCCGCGAGGCCATGGAAGCCGCGCGGGCCGCTGCCGCCACGGGACCAAAGCTGGACAGCCCTGGCGCCGCGCTGACATTCAACGACCTTACCCTTACGTTACCCGATGGGCGCAAGCTGCTGGACCATGCCAGCCTCAGCCTGCCGCCGGGCGAGAAGATCACCCTCACCGGCGCGTCCGGCACGGGTAAATCGACGCTGTTCCGCGCCATTGCTGGTATCTGGCCGTTTGGCACAGGCTCCATCACCCCGCCCAGCGGCTCGCTGCTGTTCCTGCCGCAAAAGCCATATTTCCCGCTGGGCAGCCTCAAGCGCAGCCTTACCTATCCGCAAGCCGAGGAGAGCGTCTCGGATGAGCAGGCCATAGACGCGCTGACCGCCATGGGGCTTGAGCACCTGGCGCCGCAACTGCATGAGGCGGGAAATTGGGGGCTTATTCTCTCGGGTGGAGAGCAGCAGCGGCTCTCTCTGGCGCGCGCCTTGCTGGCCAAGCCGGATTGGCTGTTTTTGGATGAAGTGACCTCGGCGCTGGACCCGGCAATGGCGGCGCGTGTGCAGGCCGTGCTGAAGGAGCGCCTGCCCGGCACGACGATTCTTGCCATTACGCACCATGAACCGCCGAGCGGCAGGCATTTACAGCTTGCAGATGGGGTTTTGGGGAACGCTTAAAAGCCGAGCAGCACCATTATTTTCACGAAATCCCCGCTTGCGCGGGGATGACGGCTTAAAGTGGCAGGCGCGGCAATCCAGCTTCGGGCCACGCACGTATGTTCCCGGCTTTACCTCGCCCGGCTTTGTCTCGCCCGGCTTTGTCTTGCCCGGCTTTACCTCGCCCAGCTTTACCATCGAAAGATGGACCGCCGCGCTGCGCTCGCGATGATGGCGCGGGGCCGTTACCCGGATGCCAGCCGGATTCCCACTTGCCGCGCGGCGATGCGGGCGCGGATGGCGTCTAGTTGCGGGCCGGCATAGCAAAATGGGGCGAAGGCTTCCGTATCGCGCCGGTGCTGCATACGGGCGGGGTGGTCGATGATGGGGGAATCGTCATTATCGAACGCGCCGCGCCCGCCTGTGTCGAGGTAGGATTCGGTGGGGGCGGATTCCGCGAAGATAACACCGTGCCGCGGTAATTCCAGATGGTAATAGGTCACGCTGTCGCGGCGCTGGTCCTGGTATATATTATTCCAGTTTACCAGCGCCTTGGCCGGCACAAAAACACCGCCGAAAAACAGCGCATGGTCGGGGGAGAGCGCGAGGTCGCGCGCGGGCACGTTATCGGCCAGCGCACCGGCCTGGATGATGATGGGGCGGACGGCTTCCGGGCGGCGGAAGGCGCGCATGTTCTCCACACGGCGCACGCCAATCCAGATGATGGGCTGTTCCTCGCCATCGGGCATGATGAGCAAATCGCCCACCGCCAACTCCTCGACGGGAATTTCGCCGCGTGTGGTGAGGATGCGCGTGCCCGCGGCGAAGCAGGGGTTGGTGTTGGTCTCGTTAACCGGGGTGTAAGCGGAAAACACACCATCGATGAACGGATGGTTGGAGTTGGGGTTGGTACGCATGGCGAATTGCAGCTCAAGCGTTGCCGTTTCCGCCGCCGTGCCGAACAGGCCTATGGCGACGTCCTCGATGATCTGCGCCTCGTTGGCGGTGAGCGTGAAGGGGGCGTTGGCGGACCAATGGGCGGTGCCGTTGGTGATGAAAATAGCGTCGCCGCTTTGCGCGGCATAGGTTTCGTGCCCGTCGAAATCCGCGTTATCCGTGCTGGCGGTGCTGGCCACATCCATGGCGTTGAACAGGGAGTCGAAGGCCTGGATGGTGGCCTGGTCGCCAAAGATACCGGGATAGACGCCGGGCAGAAAATTGAGAATGGAGCCGCCAAGGCCAAGGCTGCTGGTATAGGTGCCGCCGCTGGCCGCGCTGGTTACATCGAACGCCGCGCGCGTGAGAATAACCACGCCATGATTGCCGCTATCGTTCAGGAACTCGATATTCGTGCCCAGGCTGAGCGGCTGCGAGATGGTGAGCGTGCCATAGGAAGCGATGCTGTAAGACGCCATTTGGATTCCTGAACCTTGCGGCCTGTACCGACAAACAACCTGAGCGGCAGATTTTGCACGCACAACATACCACAGATTGTATCCGAAGTGGTTAACGAATCAAGAAAAGCGATTCAGATAATGAAGCCGCCGCCCAAAATACGGGTGCCATCGTAAAACACGGCGGCCTGGCCGGGGGCGGCCAGGGCTGGCTCGTCCAGCGTCAGCACGGCGCCAGTGCCTTCGGGTGTAATGCTGGCGCCGCGCAGAGAGTCGCGGGCGCGCAATTTTACCTCGGCGCGCAGCGGGCGCGGCGCGGTGAGCCAGTTTACGCCGCGCAGCCGCACAACGGCGCTGTGCGTGCCGCGCGGGCCGACGATGATGCGGCGCGTGCCGGGCTCGATTTTCTTAACCACCATATGCGCGGCGGCATCGGGCAGGCGCTTGGCCTGGCCTATTGTGTAGCGGGCAATGCCCTGGTGGCTGCCCAGCACACGGCCATCCTCGGCCACCACCTCTCCCGCCTCCAGCGCATCGGGGCGGAATTTTTCCACAATGCCGGCATAAGAGCCGGAGGGGACAAAACAGATATCCTGGCTGTCGGCTTTTTCCGCCACCGCCAGGCCCATTTCCGCCGCCACGGCGCGCACCTCGGCCTTGGAGGCGTAATCGCCCAGCGGGAAACGGCAGAAATCGAGCTGCTCACGCGTTGTGGCGAAGAGGAACCAGCTCTGGTCACGGCTGGGGTCCACGGCCTGGTGCATTTCCGCACCTTCGGGGCCATCCAGGCGGCGCACGTAATGGCCGGTGGCCATGGCTTCGGCGCCGAAATCGCGGGCCATATCCAGCAAATCGCCAAACTTAAGGTGCTGGTTACAGGCGATGCAGGGCACGGGGGTTTCACCCGCGGCATAGGCATCGGCAAAGGCGGACATGACACTGTTTTTGAAGCGCGCCTCGGAATCGACCACATAATGGGCAATGCCCAGCCGGTCTGCCACGCGCTTGGCGTCGTAAATATCCTGCCCGGCGCAGCAGGCGCCCTTGCGGGCCGTGGCGGCGCCATGGTCGTAAAGCTGTAGCGTGATGCCGATGACCTCGTGCCCGGCGCGCGCCATCAGCCCGGCAACCACCGAGCTATCGACACCCCCGGACATGGCAACGGCAACGCGCATGATTACCCAGCCTTCTTGCCCGGCGGCAGAGAAACGGTAAGGCCGTCCAAAGCCTCGGTCATCACAATCTGGCAGCCCAGGCGCGAGGTTTTCTGCAGGCCGAAGGCGACATCGAGCATATCCTCCTCCTCCTCGGCGGCGGGCTTGAGCTTGGAAAACCATTCAGACGCGACGATGACGTGGCAGGTGGAGCAGGCGAGCGAACCTTCGCACGCGCCTTCGATATCGATGCCATGCTTATGCGCCACCTCCAGCACGGAAAGGCCCAGCGGGGCCTCCACCTCGCGCCGCGCGCCATCGCGTTCGATGAAAGTCATTTTCGGCATTGAGCAAAAAATCCTACAGAGTTCAGGGGGTCGTTAAGCCGAATGAGCGGGCGCCCGCAAGCACCGTTTTACCATGGCTGCATAGGCCGCCGTGAATAAGGGCACGACGTCCGCCGTTACATTCCAGGGCAGAGACACACGTATGGCCTGGCCCGCCTGCTCGCCATAGCCCATGGCGGTGAGCACATGGCTGGCGGCGAGCTTACCCGAGGAGCAGGCCGAGCCTGCTGAGACGGCGATACCCGCCATGTCCAGCGCGATAAGCTGGGTTTCCGCCCGCACGCCAGGCAGGATGAGGCTGGTGGTGTTGGGCAGGCGGGGGGCGGTGCTGCCGGGGGCGATGGCGCCGAGGCTGGTGCAGAACGCCTCTATTTCATCGCGGATGGATGCGATTTGTGCGTTATTATAGGGCTGGGTAATGGCCGCGGCCAGCCCGGCGATGGCCGGTAGCGCCTGTGTGCCGCCGCGCCTGCCCTGCTCCTGGCCGCCGCCTTTGGTGAGGGCTTCGACTTCGATGCCCCGGCGGATGATGAGCGCCCCCGCCCCCATTGGCCCGCCGAATTTATGGCCGGAGAGGGAGAAACTGGCCGCGCCCATGCCCAGCCAGCCGCGGTTGGCGCGGCCTATGGCCTGAACCGCATCCACATGCAGCAGCGCGCCGTGGGCCGCGCAGATTTTAGCCGCGGCTTCAATATCGTGCAGCACCCCGGTCTCGTTATTGGCCGCCATAAGGCAGACCAGGGCGCCGGGCTGGGCGGCCAGTGTTTCGTCCAGCCCGGCCAGGTCCAGCGTGCCATCCTGGTTTACGCGCAGGATGGCGGCGGATGGGGCGGTACGGATTGAATCATGCTCGGTGGCACCAACGAGGATGGGGCGGCCCTTGCCCAGCGCGTGCATGGCCAGGGCATTGGCCTCGGTGGCGCCAGAGCAGAAAATGACATCCGCCGGGCGGGCAAGACAGGCGCGGGCCACTGCCTCACGCGCTGTTTCCAGAATATGGCGGGCGGCGCGGCCCGGGGCGTGGATGGAGGATGGGTTGCCCAGGGTTTCCATCGCCGCCAATGCGGCGCCGCGCGCTGCCGGGCACAAAGGCTCGGTGGCGTTGGCGTCGAGATACAGCCTGGTCACACGGCGGAATCCCTGTGTTTACGGGTGGTACGGGCCTCCAGCGCCGTCAGCTCGGCGCGTAGCAGCTCCAGCTCATGCAGAATAGGGTCCAGGCACGGGTCGCAGGGCGTGCCGTAGGCGTCGAAGCGCGGCTGCGGGCTGGTACGCTCCACCGGGCGGGCCGGGATGCCGACCACCGTGGTGCCGGCCGGCACGGCGGCCACCACCACGGCGTTGGCGCCGATACGGGCATTATCGCCAATCTCGATGGCACCCAGCACCTTGGCCCCGGCGCCGATGATGACATTATTGCCAATGGTGGGGTGGCGCTTACCCTGCTGGCTGCTGGTGCCGCCCAGCGTTACCTGATGATAAATATAAACATCGTCACCTATCTCGGCCGTTTCGCCAATAACCACCCCCATGCCGTGGTCGATGATGAAGCGCCGCCCAAGTTTCGCGCCGGGGTGAATTTCTATACCTGTGAGAAAACGCCCGATATGGGAGACAAACCGGCCAGATGTGGTGAACCCATGGCGCCAAAGAAAACTGGAAAGCTGATGAACAACCACCGCATGCAACCCAGGATAGCACAACACCACCTCCAGCCCCGAGCGCGCGGCAGGGTCGCGCTGGCGGTAAGCCTGGATCGTCTCGCGTAAAAACATAAGGGGCATGCGAATTTCCGTGGATATACAGGCCAAAAGCGCGCTATATTAAGAGACCTAAGGGGAAACCCTGTGTTAAACAATCCGTAATGTAGGACATGGATTTGAAGTAGATAATTATCCCGGCCTTGCCGGTCAACTTTCGGGTGAGCGAGACGGGCCGTCTGCCGTCCGCCTTTGTGTGGCAAAATCCGACGATACGAATGAAAGACGAGTAACAGAATGCCTGAAGTGATGTTTGCTGGCCCTGAGGGCCGCCTGGAGGGCCGCTACCACCACGCCAAGGAGCGCGGCGCCCCTCTGGCCCTGGTTTTGCACCCGCACCCGCTGCATGGCGGCACCATGAACAACCGCATCACCTATTCCATGTACCAGGTGTTTCAACGCCTGGGCTTCTCCGTCATGCGCTTTAATTTCCGTGGCGTGGGCCGCAGCCAGAGCAAGTTTGACGGCGGCATGGGCGAGATTAACGATGCCGCGGCGGCTTTGGATTGGATGCAGACGCTGAACCCCGGCCATGGCGGCCTGTGGATCGCGGGCTATTCGTTCGGGGCTTTTGTGGGCATGCAGTTGCTAATGCGCCGCCCTGAGGTTTCCGGCTGGGTTTCCGTGGCACCACCCGCCGCGCATTACGATTTTGGCTTCCTGGCCCCCTGCCCTTGCGGCGGGCTGATGATCCATGGCGATACTGACGAGATGGTGCCCGAAAATTCCGTGCGCAAGCTGGTGGATAAATTGAACCTGCAGAAAGGTGTCGCTATCGACTACCGCGTGTTCGAGGGCGCAGACCATGTATTTGCCAACCATGCGGACCGCGTGGCCGAGGCTGTGGAAGGTTATGTGACACAGCAACTGGCGCGTAAGCAGATGGCGCTGGCCGCGGATTAAGTTTTGCTCCCAAGACCAACTGGAACGGCGCCCTTGTGGCGCCGTTTTTTTGTTCAGCTTTTTGTTCGCGTGGCGCGGCCGAGGTGCCGCCTGGCAAGACGGTTTTAAGCAGCCTCGAGCAAAGCCTGCACGGCGGGATCTGGCATGAGGCTGGGAATGGCGATGAT
The DNA here is from genome assembly GCA_021805545.1 of Pseudomonadota bacterium. GTDB lineage: Bacteria > Pseudomonadota > Alphaproteobacteria > Acetobacterales > Acetobacteraceae > Acidocella. Next base: position 20,762 of record JAJZFB010000074.1, read on the forward strand.
GCTGATGATGCGGCTATCCATCATAATCAGCCCCTCGACATATTCGCCCGGCGCGGTGGTGCCGGTTTCCGGCGTGGGCTGGCGCATATCATCGGTTACGGTGATAATATCGCACACCGCGTCTACAAGCAGGCCGGCGGCTTTATCGCCATGTTCCACCACCACAACAACAGAGGCGGGGCTTGGCTCCAGCGGCGGCAGGCCGAGGCGCTGGGCAAGGTCGATAACAACAAGCACCGTGCCGCGTAAATTGATCATGCCTTTGATAAAGCCGGGGGCGTGCGGCAGGTGGGTGGAGGCAATCCAGCCGCGGATTTCACGGATGGAACGTATATCCATGGCGAATTCCTGCATCCCGATACGAACAGACAACAACTCCATACGGTGCTCGCCGTGCATGTTGCCGCGCTGTGCCGAAAAATTCATGCTGGAACTCATGCTGCCCTCCTAAACGCGCCGTGCTCTGCAGGCTAAGACGCATTTGTTAATAGATGATGTTGCTCTATCGGCCTTCAGAACAATTCCAGCTCACCGGATTCACGATCCAGATTTTCCGGCATGGGGGCGCCTTTCAAGCGGTATTTTAAGTCCGACAGGGTTATGTTTTTAAGCGCATGATGGGAGTTTACTTGCCAATCCTGCGGTAAAAGCCGGCCTATGGTAAGAACATAATGCGACAACGCATTAAGGCGCTGCGCCAGCAGGTCCAGCGACTGCACATCGCGGTGGCATTGCGTGTTGCCCGCCAATTGCAACAAGGCAGGGCTTAGGTTTGATTGAAAACTCTCCGTGAAGCGGCCAAGTTCGAAAAACTCTTCACCTAAAGACTGCAATATGGAACATAGCGGGGCGTGATGCCGTTCATCCTCATCCGAGCAGCCTTCGCTCATCCTCTCTCTCCTGCTTAATGGCAATGGCCGTGGTATTTACCATCGCCCGGCCAGCCCCAGCCCAGTATCGGGCATAGTGGTTAATGTGGAACAAAAAACTAGAACAATTCCAAAGCTCCTGTTTCGGTAATGGGCTTTGGCGATGGCCTTGTCTGCTCCAGGTTGAGGATGGCTTCCGTCTCGTTAGGCATAAGCACCTGCCTGGCGCGCCCCGATACTGGCCAGAACTGGATGCGCCGCCCCTGCTCGCCACGCAGAGACCCGCCGGCCAAGGCAATACCTTCCGCGGCCAAAAAACGTTCCGCAAAGCTGGCGTTCAGTTCACCAATATCGGTTAGGCCTTTAATCATGCGGGCACCACCGAACAGTTTGGCGCGCATGCGGCTTTTCATGGCGCCACGTTGCAGCAGCGCGTTGACCAGAAGCTCCATGGCATGCACGCCATACCGCATCGCATCGCCGCCTGCCTGGCGATGTTTTCCATCGCCCGGCAGAAGAAAATGATTCATTCCACCCACCCCGGCTAAGCCATCCCAGATACATGCCGCGATGCATGACCCAAGGATGGTTGTAAGCACCACGTTTGCATCATTATCGACATGCTGTTCACCTTGCACGATATTGATCTTACGCTCATGCGTTTGCGGCTTTATGCCAGGGTGCAAGCTGGTAAAGGCCGTCATGCCACGGGCTCCTTGCGGTGGGCATTGGTGCTCGCAACAATATGCCCGGCAATTTTTTCAAGCGCAAACTGCCTCTGCACGGCGCCAATCTCGTAGGCCGCGCGTGGCATGCCATATACCACGCAGCTTGCCTCATCCTGGCCGATTGTCTCCGCGCCGGCGTGGCGCAAGGCTAAAAGCCCCTCCGCGCCATCGCGGCCCAGACCCGTAAGAATAACACCAATACAGTTTTTGCCAATGGCATGCAGAACGGATTCGAACATGACATCAACCGAAGGACGATGCCCATTCACGCGCTCCGCCTTGCTGAGGTGAATAACGGGATTATGCCGCCCCGATAATTCCAGATGCGCATCACCCGGGCAAAGCAATACCCGCCCGGCGCGCAAATGATCGCCTTCCTGCGCTTCACTTACCTCTGGCGGGCATAGTTTGTTCAGCCGCTCAGAAAAGCTCTTGGTGAAGGCTGGCGGCATGTGCTGGCTGATGATGGTAGGCGGGCAATTAGGCGGAAAATTAGACAAGATTGTGATAAGAGCCTCCACGCCGCCTGTTGAAGAGCCTATGGCGACAATACGGCCATCGGGCACATAACCGCCGCTGATAGGCAGCGGCACACTTGGCGCCTGGCGCGGCTTACGGCGCGAGCGTGCGGCTGCCTTTACCTTTTCGGCCAAGTGATGAAAACTATCGGGTGCGTAAGAAGACGGCTTCGCCACGCAGTCAAATGCGCCAATTTCTAACGCGCGCAGATTGATCCCGGCACCAGCCTGGGTAAGCGTGGAGATCATGATAACCGGCGTGGGACGCAAGCGCATGATTTTATCGAGAAAAGAAAGCCCATCCATGTTGGGCATTTCGATATCCAGCGTAATAACATCTGGCCCGAGCTGCTTAATAAGCTGGCGCGCCTCATGCGGCTCAGCCGCCTGCCCCACCACTTCAATTTCAGGGTCGGCGCGCAGGGTTGCTGTAATCAGGCCACGCATGGTCGCGGAATCATCTACCACGATGACACGAACAGTCATTATACCTCTCCCCGGCCGGTTTTACGGTAGATTGTAATGCCGTCATTGCGCAAAAGCCGTTCAGCAAAGCCGGTAATGCGTTCTGAATGTCCGATATAAAGCGCACCGCCATCGTCGAGCAACGGCATCATGCGCGCCCAGATTTTTTCTTGCGTTATTGATTCAAAATATATCACCACATTGCGGCAGAAAATAAGCTGGAACTTGCCACGCATCGGCCATTCACCAATAAGGTTAAGGCGCTTAAACGATACAAGGCCGCGCAATGTATCGTTGACCTGCACCATGCCCTTGCCGGCTGGGTTGAACCAGGCTTTCCGCAATGCCACCGGCACGGGATCGAGCTGGGCTTCCTCATAGCAACCATCCGCCGCTGTTTTCAGCACATGGGTGTCAATATCTGTGGCGAGAATACGTATATCGTACCGGCTTGCATCCGGCATTACCGCAAGTAATGTAAGAGCCATGGAGTAAGCCTCCTGCCCTGTCGACGCGGCGGACGACCAGAGGCGAATGCGCTCGCCCGCTTTTGCCCGGGCAATCAGTCCTGGCAACAGCTTTTCACGCATATGTTCAAAATGATGCGGCTCACGGAAGAAGCGCGTGACATTCGTGGTCAGCGCCGCGATCATTTCGTGGCGTTCCTGCTCGCCTTGCGGGCTTTGCACCAGCGCGCAATATTGCTCAAAGCCACGCAACCCCAGGCGGCGCACATGCTTGGCCAAGCGGGAATAGATGAGATTGGCCTTCGCATCATTTAACGAGATGCCGGTTTCGGTCATCATAATGTGGACAATCGCATCGAGATCCCTGGCTGTAAAAGCAAACTCCGCATTTTCGACGATTTGTAAGGCCTTCCCGGCACTGTCCGCGATCATGCTGCCTCTAACTCACGCGGCAAGGCATTATCCAGCGCAATCAGGCTTATCATCCGCCCATCCACGGGCAGAAGTCCTTTCACAAAAGTTTTCACCAGGTCAGATGAGACATCGGGCGAGGGTTGGATATTCATGTTGCTGGCGGTGAGAATGTCGGACACCGCATCTACCAGAAGGCCGATCTGTTGCTGGCCGATTTGTACCACGATGATGACATTGCGGGCCGTGGGTTCCGTGGCGGGCAAGCCAAGGCGTATGGCGAGATCGATAATTGGCAGCACGGCGCCTCTCAGGTTGATGACACCGCGAATGTAGCGCGGCGAGCGTGGCAGGCTGGTGGCGGCGGTCCAGCCCCGTATTTCACGTACCATCATTACGTTTATACAGAATTCTTGCCGGCCCACGCGAAAGGCAATCAGTTCGCGATTACTGGAATCGGCGTGCATTGTCATGCTCATTGCGGTTTTCCCTTAAATCATTCCGCTTAAGTGCGGTAGCGCCTCACGGCGCCTCGGCCAGAATCAGCGCTTCAGGCGTGCGCCCGCCAGTTTCCGAGCGGGCATTGCGTACCACCGCGTCCACATCCAAAATAAGCGCCACACGCCCATCGCCCATTACCGTGGCGGCGGCGATGCCAGGCACGGCCCGGTAATTGGCTTCCAGACTCTTGATAACAACCTGACGCTGACCATGGATGGCATCCACCAGCAACACGGCACGCACGCCGCCCTCGCCTTCCACCAGCAGCGCAACGGATTGCTCAGGTTCAATGAACTGGTCGCAGTAACCCAGCGATGCCGCGACATCGACCATGGGCACATAGCCGCCACGCAAGGCAAGAACGTTAAGGTCCCGGTCCAGCGGAAACACGTCTGCCGCACGGGGCTTCAGCGTTTCCACAATGGCGCCGAGCGGAATGATGAGGGTGTGACCGCGCGCCGAAACCACCATGCCATCGAGCACGGCCAAAGTAAGCGGCAGGCTGAGTGTAAAAATGGACCCCTGGCCAGGCCGCGAGGAAATGGAAATACGCCCGCCGAGCGCTGCTACTGATTGACGTACCACATCCATACCCACGCCACGCCCGGAAATATCCGAAACCTTGGCCGCGGTGGAAAATCCTGGCAGAAAAATAAGATTGTCAATCTCATCATCGGTAAGCTGCGCATCAGGCGCGATCACGCCGTTTTCAACCGCCTTCTGTTTCACGCGTGCGCGGTTAATGCCCCCGCCATCATCTGAAACCTCTAGTACAATGCGGCCGGAACGATGCAGGGCGGTGAGCTTCACCGTGCCTTCCACCGGCTTACCGCTCTCGATGCGCGTCTCCGTGCTTTCCAGACCATGGTCGATTGCATTGCGGATCATGTGCGTCAGCGGGTCGGCAATGCGTTCAATCACGGTTTTGTCGACTTCCGTGTTTTCGCCTTCCATAATCAGGCGCACCTGCTTTCCGGTTTGCGCCGCCACTTCACGCACCAGGCGGGGCATGCGCTGGAATACCGAACGCACAGGCTGGGCGCGTATGGCCATCACGCTGTCCTGGATTTCGCGCGTGAGATGCTCCAGCTCCTCCAACGCCATGGCCACACCCGAGGCACGGGTAATTCCCGCCTCCAGCACGCGCTGGCTCAACATGGCCTCATTAATAACCAGCTCACCAACCAAATCGATCATGCGGTCTACGCGATCGAGATCGACGCGGATTGTAACGGGGGCTGCGGCTGCGCTCTCCGCCTTGGCGGCGATTGCTTCCACCGCCTGGCTTTTTACCATCGATGGCTGGATTACCTGCGGCTGTGGCGCTGTGGCGGGTACGGCTTGCGCCACGGGCTCAGCCTCCGGCTCCTCCATTTCAGGCGGCGGGAAGAACTCAAACTTAAAGCCATTATCCCCCGTAATCACCGTACCCGGTATCAAACCTTGCGGTTCATCGGGCGGCGTTATCGATAACGCGCAGTCATCCTCGACAAATTCGAACACATGGCGAATATCCGCTTCATTGCAATCGGCTTTGAGTTTTATATGCCAGGAGAGATATGACCCCTCCGGGTCCATCTCAGATAGTTCAGGCAAAAGCGACGTATCCAGCCGTACCTCGATTTCCCCCAGCCTGCGCAATTCGCGTAGCAAAATCGCGGTTTCATTGGCCTTGGCGTAAAGCTCCGCCCGTGGGGTATAATTTATCTCCCAGCAGCTTCGGGCCACGCTATCCGGTGCTGGATCCTCTTCGAATACCCCCCCCGCGGCGGCGGATGATTGTGGCGCGGGCCCCACGCCGCCGGCTATTTCATTAATCTGGTCGAACTCCGCCACCATGGCTGAGGTACGCGCTTCGTCCACCTTGCCATTCTCGCGCGCCGCACGCACCAAATCCGCCAGCACATCGGCCGCGCGCAAAAACACACTCAGCACGGCGGGGGTTGCAACCAAAGTACCAGAGCGTACCTTGTCCAAAGCCGTTTCAAAGACATGAGCAAAGCGGACCAGCGCATCCAGCGAGAATATTCCAGCACCACCCTTCATGGAATGCACGGCCCGGAATACGGCATTCACCGTTTCAACCTCGGCCGAGCCATTTTCCATGGCAATCAGGCCGCTTTCAAGCTCCGCAAGCTGTTCTTCACATTCCTGAAAAAAAGTTTCACGAATTGCCGCCATCGGGTCTTCCATGTTTCCCTCCTTCCTATGCAGAAACGCGGCGGATCGCATCAACCAGCTTTACCGGGTCGAATGGCTTAACAATCCAACCCGTGGCACCGGCGGCGCGCGCGCGGTTTTTTTTCTCTACATCAACTTCGGTGGTCAGCACTAAAACAGGCAGCGCCTTGCGCGTCTCGTCTTTTCTTACGGCTTCGATAAAGCCAAACCCATCCATGCGGGGCATGTTGATGTCAGTGACAATCACATCAGGCATTTCCTCCGCCAGCATTTCCAGGCCATGCAGCCCGTCCTCGGCCTGAATGACCCGGAAGCCCGCTGCCGCCAAGGAATGGCGCAGCATGTCACGCATTGCGCGGGAATCATCGACCGTTAATACCGTCGTGGTGCTCATGCCGCTATTTCCTTGCCATCATATTTTGCATCATGTGTTAAATCTTCAGGTGCAGCGCCCAGCAACTCTAAAGTGGTAAAAAATTCCTCCGATGGATTTTCCAGCTGCAATGTATGGCCATCGGCAACCCATGCGGCACGCGCCGCCAGCAGCACTTGCAGGCACTGCGCTCCCAGGCGCTGTACGCCACCGGCATCCACCGCAAGCGCCTCGCCACGCCGGTTGATGAAAGCCTCATGCAATGTTGGTGCGGCTACTAGGTCGAGTATACTCGGCAGTTCCAGCGCGTTGCTCATACTATGTGCGTCCTGAAATAATCTTGCCTGATTGGCAAGAAAGTGAGAGTGCGTGTTAAAATTCATCCCAGGCTTCTTCGGCTGTTTTTAGCAGTACGGAAGAATCTGACATAACCGGAAAAGCAACAAAACCGCCAATTTTCGGCGCCGGTGCTTGTGCTGTTTCTGGCCTGGCCGCCATATCACCGTGCGATGCGGACTCGGCAATTCCGGCGACACGGAATTGCGCAACCAGGCGCGACAATTCCTCGGCTTCGGCAGATAATGTGTGGCTTGCCGCTGTCGCCTCTTCCACCATCGCGGCATTTTGCTGTGTTACCTTGTCCATCTGGGCAATCGCCTCGTTCACCTGGCCAAGCCCGCTTGCCTGCTCTTGCGCCGAGTTCGCGATATGGCCCGCGAGACCCGATAATTTTTCAACCTGGGTAACGATGCGTGTCAGCGCCCTGCCCGTTTCGTCCACCAAGCGCACCCCCTGTTCCACCTGCGTTCCAGAGGCTGTTATGAGCGCCTTGATTTCCTTAGCCGCATCGGCCGAGCGTTGCGCCAATGCCCGTACCTCCGTGGCCACAACGGCAAAGCCACGGCCCGCATCGCCCGCGCGGGCGGCCTCTACCCCTGCGTTAAGGGCCAGAAGATTCGTCTGGAAGGCGATCTCGTCAATCACGCCGATGATACTGGAAATTTGCTTCGACGACACCTCAATCTCCCGCATTGCCGTTACGGTGGCGTTAACCACCACCCCGGAGCGCTCCGCGTCCTTCTTGGCCTCATTCACCACATCACGCGCTTCGTTGGCGCCATTTGCGGTTTTGCTTACTGTGCCATTAATCTGTACAACAGCGGCGGCGGTTTCCTCCAAACTTGCGGCTTGGTGTTCCGTCCTGCGGGCGAGGTCATCCGATGAGCGGGTGATTTCCATCGCGCTTGCACGCACCCCCTGTGTGGTGGCGGCAATGCCCTGCATGGTTTTCTCCAGCGTTTCCATGGCCTGGTTAAAATCCATCCGCAGTTTTTCATACTCCGGCGCAAAAAAATTGCTAATCCGGTATAAAAGATCGCCGCTCGACAGGCGCTCCAGCCCATCCGCCACACTTTCCACCACAAGCGCCTGCGCCGCCGCCGCGGCTTCGCGTCCTGCTTCGGCACGTTCGCGCTCCGCCATGGCTTCCCGCGCCGCCGCCGCTGCCGCTGCTTCCAGCCTTTCCTTCTCCCGCGCGGCATCAAGAAACACTTGCACGGAACGGGCCATGGCGCCCACCTCGTCATTTCTGGCAGCGTCCAGCTTTATGGCAAAATCGCCACGCGCCAGGCGCTCCATCGCGGCGCGCAAACCAGCCAGGGGCCGCACCACCCAAGCGCCTACGCCGAAATATCCAACCAGCGCCACCAGAACAAAACCAGCGATAACGCTGAGAAATGTCATGAATACGGTATGCCTCGTCTGCACGGCCAGCGCAGCCAGTTGCAGCCGCGCCAGAGTGTTCATCGCGCCACGCTCCGCCTCCATGGCTTGCGAAAGCGGTACGAATCCAGGCGCGCAGCCACTGCCGAAATCCATCACATTCATCTGGCTTGCATTGCCCGGCCAATTATTAGGCAGATTTTCAATTTCCTGGCATTCAGCCCTGGCCAAAAGCGCATCGGTCTTATGCCGCAACCCTTCCATCTGCGCCCGCTGGGCCGGAACCGCGGCAGAAGCAGCCCCGAGCTTTTCATCAACCTCAAGCTGCGAGGCAATAACCGCCCTGCGCGCGGCCATGGCGCTCTCTCCTGAGGATGTAATCAGAATATATTCCATGGCCGCGCGCATTTTTTCCAGCGCGCTGGCCGCATCGGAAATATCTCCGGCCGCACGTACAACTGTGCCGTTCACCTCCACCGCGCGCGCGCTGATACCGTACATCTGCCTCGACACGAAGGTGAGCGAGGCGATGGTAAACACGGCCAGCATTCCCAGCACGGCTAAAAATTTTATGCTGATCGGCAAATTCTTCATAAGCGCGCAACCCTTCGTCCCGACGGCTGGCTGCCATGCGATAATCCGTGCAGCGGCTTCATGCGCCAATCCGCACGGCCTCCGGCGCAATGACCGGTACTATGAGTGCCAGCACCGCCAGTGCAGGCGGTGTCTTGTTATCGCTTGGCTTGCTTAAAACTTGGTTGCCGGCGGCGGAACTTTTGCACGCCCCCCTCGTGCTCTATCCCAACGCCGCGCCAATAAGCAGCAGCACCGGGCCCGCGGGTTCCACCCTGGCCAGTATGGCGGGCAGCATGGCCAGGCTGGAGCGCCATATTCGCTGGTCCGGCAGAGACACATTTTCCACTGCCGCGGCGGGCATATCCGGCGCCATGCCGGCCGCCACCAGTTTTTGCGCCAAAACCGGCAAGGTGCGTACCCCCATATAAACGGCCAGCGTGCCGCCCGCCGCCGCCAGTGCCGCCCAGTCATGCGGCGGCAACCCGCCTTCGCTGCCATGGGCGGCGAGGAAATGCACAGCGCGGGAGACATCGCGCTTGGTTAGCGACACGGCCAGGGCGGCGGCAGCGGCCGAGGCGGCGGTAATACCGGGCACAACCTCAAACGCCAGCCCGGCGGCACGCAAAGCCTCCATCTCTTCGGCCGCGCGGCCAAAAATCATCGGGTCGCCGCCCTTGAGCCGCACCACCAGCGCGCCGCTCTGCCCCGCCTCCACCAGCAGGCGGCAAATTTCCGCCTGCGGGTGTGCCTTGCCCCCGCAACGCTTGCCAACATCCACAAGTTCCGCGCCGGGCCGCGCCAGGGCCAGTACATCGGGGCCAATAAGGCTGTCATGCAACACAATACCGGCACGCCCCAGGAGCCATGCCAGCCTGACCGTCAGCAATCCGGCACTGCCGGGCCCCGCGCCGGCAAGAAAAATTCTGGCACTTATCTCCATGTCCGGGAACTGGGGCAAAACCAGGCTGGATGCAAGGCATAGTCATTCCAGCGGATATGTCCCGCGCGAAATTTGCTCTCCCCCGGCTTGCGTCTGGTGAACGCTTTGGCTATAGCCCCGCCACCGGTCCCGAATAGCTCAGTTGGTAGAGCAAGCGACTGTTAATCGCTCGGTCGTAGGTTCGAGTCCTACTTCGGGAGCCATGTTCCCCCGGCCTGCAACACAAAAAGCCAGAAACGCAAAAAGCAGAAACGCAAAAAGCAGAAACGCAAAAAGCCAGCGGTTCAGCTCCGCATTGCCGCCAGCAAGGCCGCGGCAAAATCATACCAGCTCGCCCCCTCAACAGCCTGTTCCGCGCCCCCTGGCGCCTCGCGCAACCGGGTGGAGAGCGTCCTTAGCCCATCGGCGATGGCACCGGGCTCGGGCGCGCATAGTAGCGCCCCTGGCACGTGCCCCAACTGCTCTGGCAGCCCGCCCACATTGGTGGCCAGCACTTGCCGCCCGGCGGCAATGGCCATGGCCGCCACGCCAGATTGGCTGGCCTCGCGGTACGGCAGCACCAGCCCGCTGGCCCAGCTTAACAGCCCCGGCAATTCGGCGTCGCTAAACCACCGGTTCTCCACCCTTACCCCTGGCATTGATGCCAGACGTGCCAGCGCGGCCGATGGCGGACCCTCGCCACAGATTCGCAGTTCAAAATCCCTTGCTGGGCCGAGCAATGCCAGCGCGTCGGCCAGCAAATCCAGCCCTTTATAAGGCAGTAGCCGGCCAAAATGCAGCAGGCGCGGCCGCGGCAGCGCGGCGGCTGGCGGTAATTGCGCGGCAAAGTTGATGGGCGGATGCCACAGCTTGGTCAACGCCTGCCCCTTGCCACCAACACCCTGCCGGCGCAACGCGGCCTCCACATGGGCGCTAAGGCAGAAAACATGCCGTGCCCGGCGCAGTGCCCGGCGCTGGTCCAGCACGCGAAAACTCAGGCCATCACCCGGATGCGGCGTGGCATCATGCACAATAATGGCATAGGGGATTGAAAGCGCCTCCAGCCCGGCCAGCATACGCCCATCCAGCAGCGCCGGCATGGCACAGATAGCGGCTTCTGGCCGCAATGCGTGCAAATGCCGCCGCGTACGCGCCCCCAGCGCGGGCGAGATTATGCGTTGCCACAAATACCCCGGTCGGCTTCCGTAGGTTGGCTCACGCCAGGCGCAGCCTGGCGCGTCAGCCCCCGTTAACAGCTCGGCCCCCGCGGGCAGAGATAAAAGCGCTTCCTCACCCGGCAGGCTCGCAATTCCCTCGGCAAGCCGGGCCGCGAAAATAGGCCCAGCTCCGCGCCGGCCCCAATGCCAGACGAGGCTCCTCATGCCACACCCGCGGCATCCAGCGCCGCCAGCAATGGCGCCACGCCGATCCTATCGCGGGCATAAGCCTGCCCGGCCGCTGCCATGGCCGCGCGCCCCGCCCCATCATCCGCCAGGCGGCGCAGCAGGCTGGCCGCCGCCTCCACATCTGGTTCGGCCCATCGCGCGCCCTTCAGCGCGTAGGTGCCACGTTCATCCTCAACGTCCACCAGCCGGTACGGCACCAGCCCTGCTGTCTCCTCAGACATAAAATCCATATTCCCCGACCAGCCCGTCGCCACCACCGCCCGCCCCAGCAGCATGGCCGCCGCGGGTACAAGCCCAAACCCCTCCGCCCTGTGCAAAGAGAGCACGACGTCGCTCAGCCTTATAAGGCCGCGCAGCCGTGTTTCTGGAATCGTTTCCGTTATCAGCCGGATATTCGGCGCATCGCCAATCGCGGCGCGAATCAGCGCCAAATCATCGGCATAGGCTTCCACATGCGAGAGTTTCAGCACAAACAGGCAATCGCGCCGCGCCGCGAACGCGGCCTTGAAGGCCGCAATGGCCCCAAGCGGATTTTTGCGCGCCATCGACGAGGCAAGGTTGAAAATGGTGGTGACGATAAACACACCCTCCGGCAGCCCAAAATCGGCCCGCCCGCCTCCGGCCGGCAAATCTACCCCGGCAATGGGGTACGGCACCACCCGTACCCGGCCGGGCGCCAGCCGCTCCAGCGCGGCGGCGGTAAAGCGGCTTGGTGCCCAAACCTCGTGCACAAATCGCGCGCCATCATCCCACAAAGGCGGCGCGAATGGCAGCTCCCAAGCCCAAAACCCGATGACCTTCCGCCCGCGCAAAGCCCTGCGCGGCAGGCGCAGCAAGGCAGGCGGCAAAATGGGCGCATTCACCACCGCCAGCAGCGCCGCACCGGGCGGCATATCGGGCGCGGGCGGCATATCCACAAACCCAGGCAGGCCAAGCGGCAAGCTGCCCCGTGCCAGCCCATGCGCCGCAATAACCTGGTGCAGAATCCGCGCCGACTCCGCAAGCCCGCTGGCCCCCGCCAGCTCGCCCGCCACAATCACGCCATTGCTCTTTACAGGTGGCACGGCATCCGGCCTTGGGGCCAGGGCGGCGGCAACACGCGAAAGCGCGGCACGCCGCATCCCGCGTGGCAATAAACGCCACGCCGCCTTGCCCGCAGACCTCAAACCTGCCGTCTCATCTGCCATAATTGCTTCGTAGGACAGACATGCATGGCAGCGTCAAGGGAATCCATCAAGACAAAGCATCGAAAAGCCTAAAACATCGCCTCAGTGCCGCGCCTGGCAATAAGCCGTCACATATGGCGCAAACGCCGCCTGCAGCGCTGGCAGGTTGAGCTTAAACGAATCCAGCCGGTAAGGCGCATGCTTGGCGTAGCCGCCGCGTGGCTTTTCATCCACCAGCCCCTCGACGGCGCGCAACACCGCCTCCTCTTCCCGCAGGCCAAATTGCGCATAGATGCGCGAAATCGCGGCCAGCGGCGCCGCCGTCAACTCGTCGTAATGCACATGGCATTTACGTTCCGGCGCCACATCGGCCCGGTGGTCGAATTCCAGCAGCAGGTTCGCCCCCTGCATCCAGCGTTCCGCCACCTGCGCGCCAATCTCGCCCTGGTCGATGGTTCTCAAAAACGGCCTGCGCAGCACGGCGGTGAGATGCGCCACCGAGCCCAGCACCGCAATCGGGTCGCGATGCACGATCACGAAACGCGCATCCGGGTAGGCGCGCAAAATCGCATCCAGCGTGAATGTATGGTCCGGGCATTTCAGCACCCAGCGCCCGCTTAGGCCCTGCTGCAGAAATTGCAAAAACTTCTTGTGGTACGCCAGCGCGGCATCATGCCCATGCCCTTCCAGCCAGTTGAAATAGCTCGGCACGCGGTGGGTCGTGTCAAAGCGCAGGCTCTGGAACACATGGGCGGTAATCTCGCTGCATTCCTGCGGGCTATCGGCGCTCGAGGGGTGCATGTCCTCAAACCCTGGCGCCAGGCCCGAGAATAACGCAAATTGCCGGTCCACCGCCCGTGCATTTTTGTTTTTTGCGGGGTTGAAATCCTTGGGCCGCGGCGCGGGAAACATGGTCTGCCAGTTGCGCGGAATCAAATTCTCCGGGTCGGCCGTCATCAGCCGGTGCAAATAGCTGGTGCCCGAGCGCGGCAGGCCCAGAATGAAAATCGGCGCCTCCACCGGGCGCTGCGCCAGGGCCGGGTTGGCCGCATGGGCATCCGCCACAAGCTGCGCGTTTTTCAGCAGGCGCTTCACATCCCAATGCAGCGCGAGCTTGCCAAACAAAGCCAGATCGGATTCCGCTTTTATCGAGGCCAGCAGCCGCTCAAGCCCCTCGCGCGCCGCTGCATCGGGCCGGGCATGGGCGGCGGCGATGAGCTTGCCAGGTTCGGATGAGGGCAGAATAAAATGGGGCACGGCAGGATCGGCAATACGCAACCCCGCCGCAATAATATCCATCCCCCCCATATCAATGCCCTTTCCGCTCGACCAGTTCAATCTTGTAGCCGTCGGGATCTTCGATGAATGCGATGACCGTGGTGCCAAATTTCACCGGCCCCGGCGCGCGCGTAATCTTCGCGCCGGCCGCGCGCAGCTTTTCGCAGGCGGCATGAACATCCGGCACGCCAAGCGCCAAATGCCCAAAGGCCGTGCCAATCTCATAACGATCGACGCCCCAATTATATGTCAGTTCCAGCACGGTATGCGTCGCCTCATCGCCGTAGCCCAGAAAAGCCAGCGTATATTCTCCCGCCGGAACATCTGAACGGCGCAGTTCCCTCATACCCAGCAATCCGGTGTAAAAAGCGATACTGCGTTCCAAATCACCCACGCGCAGCATGGTGTGAAGATAAGAAAACCCGCCGGCGGGCGTGCTGGAATCATCTTTCATGAACCGTCCTTGAATGCCTCCATCTATTTAGGGATGCACGCCGAGAAGAAAAATCCCCCCCGCATCAGCAAATTCAATCATTTCCAATTTATTTGTCAGGAGTGACCCGCCCGCCTCAAACGCCACCCCGCGCAGCCCGGCCGCACGCGCATGCTGCACGGTGGCTGTGCCCAGCGCAGGCAGGTCGGCGCGGCGCTCCTGGCCCGGCTTGGCCAGTTTTACCAGCACCCCGCCTGGCCCAGGGCGTGTAACGGCGGCAATCCGCGCCAGCATGGCATCCGTGCCCTCCACGGCCTCCACCGCCAGCACAATGCCTTGCTGCACCACACAGGCCTGGCCAATATCCGCCGCGCCAATCAGCTTCAGCACCTCCATGCCACGCTTTATATCAGCCATCGCCAGCGCATCTGGCGCCGTACGCGTCAATAGCCCTTCTGGCGCCAGCGCGTCGGTAAAAATATCGTGTGCCCCCAGCATGGTGAAACCCTCTTCCGCGAGCACCCGCATGATCGCGGCCAACAGCCCGTCATCCCCCAAAAACGCAGCCTTGCCAATGCGCGCCAGCATTCTGGCCCCCTCGGCATCTGGCCGCAGAGAGAGAAACGAGGGCCGCTTCACCGGCCCGATCATCACCAGATCGCGGCAGCCCTCGTCGCGAAACGCGCGGATCATCGCGCCGATCGCGCCTAAACGGAAAACGCGGTGCGGGTATGGCGCCAGCACGTCTGGCTCGGCGAACCCTTCAATTCCGGCGATAAATACAGCCCGCCCCGAGGCACGCGCCGCCTGCGCCACCTGGCCAGGCAGCGGGCCGCCACCGGCAATAATTCCCAAGGGCATCATGCAAATCTTTTTCCACTGCCAGAAGATGCAACAATTTTCCGCCCCTGGGCACGCGCGCCCTGCCGGAAATTATTCTTCCTCGCCCGCAACATTGGTGAGAATCCCGTGCTTGCCTGGGGCGGCAATAAAATCCAGCATATCCTTAATATAAGGGTTACTGTTGCGCGCCGCCAGCGCCGCCACGCGCTCCGCGAACACGCCAGGGCCGGTAAACAGAAACTTATAGGCGCTGTTCACCTCATGCAGTTGCGCCTTGTCCAGCCCGCGCCGCTTCAGCCCAATCAGGTTCAGCCCCAGCAGCTCGGCGCGGGTGCCAAATACGCGGGCATAGGGAATCACATCCCTCGTCACCCCTGTCAGCCCGCCCACCATGGCGCCCGCGCCCACGCGCACAAACTGCAACAGCGCCGCATTACCACCGATAATGGCACGGTCTCCCACCTCCACATGCCCGCCCAGCGCAACGTTATTGGAGATGATAACCCCATCGCCCAGAACGCAATCATGCGCCACATGCACTGTCGCCATCAGCAGGCAATCCGCGCCAATGCGCGTAATACCCGTACCGGTTACGGTACCACGATGGATCGAGGCATGTTCGCGAATCTGCGTGCGGGCGCCGATGACGGTCTCGGTCTCCTCGCCCTTGTATTTCAAATCCTGCGGCGCCAGCCCCACGGTGCAGAAGGGAAACAGCTTAACCCCCTCCTCCAGCCGCGTGCGGCCATCAATAGCCACATGCGAGACAAGCTCCACCCCATCCCCCAGCACGGCGTTTTTGCCAACCGTGCAGAACGGGCCGATTTTCACGCCCTGGCCGAATTCGGCCCCTGGCTCAATAATCGCGGTGGGGTGGATATAGGTGCTCAAGTTTGTCCCTGTTCACTATGCCGCGTTCACTATGCCGCCTCGCTCTACGCGGGGCGCGCCTGCCCGCCAAGTCAATCATTATTTCCGAATGTGTCTCTGTAAGCCCCTGATTATGATAGATTAAACGGGTTTAACACCATCCATGATCATGGCCGTTATCGAGGCTTCCGCCACCACCACGCCATCAACGCGCGCCACGCCGTCAAAGCGCCAAACCTGGCCGCGGCGGCGCTCCTTGCTCAGCGTCAGGCGCAAGCTATCGCCCGGCACCACCGGCTTGCGGAATTTCGCCGCCTCTATGGACATGAAATACACCACCGGAATGCCCGCTTCCGGCCCCAGCGTGGCAATTACCAGCCCTGCCGCCGTCTGCGCCATGGCCTCCACAATCAGCACACCCGGCATCACCGGATGGCCGGGAAAATGCCCCTGGAAGAACGGCTCGTTGATCGTCACGTTTTTAATACCCGTGGCCGAATGGTCTTTCCGCACGTCAACCAGCCGGTCCACCAGCAGAAACGGGTAGCGGTGCGGGATCATGGTGAGGATCTGCTTGGCCTCGATCAGGGCAATATCGATCGGGGGCAAATCAATCGTCTCGTTCATCGTCAATTCCCTGTTTTTTGTCCTTTACGGCCAGTTTGGGCCAGTTTGCGAAGGGTAACCACCTCGCGGAAAAAGCTCTTCACATTCTGCGCGGGCGCACCCAGCACTTCCTCGCCCGCCGGCACATCCTGCATCACGCCCGATTGCGCGCCGATTCGCGCCCCGGCCCCGATGTTCAAATGCCCGGTAAGCCCGGCCTGCGCCGCAATCATCACGCCCGGCCCAATCTGGGTAGAGCCGGAAACCCCCGCCTGCGCGACAATAACGCTATTGGCGCCAATATTCACGTTATGCCCCAGTTGCACCAGATTATCGACATGCACGCCCGGGCCGATCACCGTATCCTGCGCCGAGCCACGGTCGATGGTGGTATTCGCGCCAATTTCCGCACCGTCGCCCATAATCACCCGGCCCAGTTGCGGCACTGGCGTAAACCCGGCCTTGGAGATGGCAAAACCAAACCCATCCTGCCCGATGCGCGCGCCAGGGTACAGCGTCACCCGGTTGCCCAAAATGGCGTGGCTCAGCGTCACCTGGGCATGGATGCGGCAATCCGCGCCAACCACCACGCCCGGCCCAATATAGCTTAGCGGCCCAATACTGGTTCCGGCCCCAATCTCGGCCCCCGCGGCAATCACGGCATTGGCCCCTACCTGCACGCTCGGGTCCAGCTTGGCCGTGGGGTCAATCACCGCACTGGGATGCACCCCCGGCAGCGGCTCGGGGAACGGAAAAAACAAAGTCAGCACCCGCGCCCAGCCCATATAAGGCTCGGGCGTTACCAGGGGTATGCAGCCTTCCGGCACGCGCCCGGCAAAATCCGGGTGCAATATCACCGCCCCGGCCTTTGTTTCAGCCAGAAGCGGCGCATAGCGCTTATTGTCGAGAAAACTCACATCCTCCGGCCCGGCGCTTTGCAACGGCGCCGCACCCGAGAAAACCCGCTCCCCCGCCGCCACCTTGCAGCCCAGCAGGGCGGCAATGGCGGCAAGGCTATGCGGCCCGGTGCGCGTAAAAAACCGCGGATCGCCGGGTTTAGCGGTTTCGGCCATGCTTACTGGCCAA
>JAJZFB010000008.1 GCA_021805545.1 Pseudomonadota bacterium
ATGATTTTACACCGGATCACGTTGTGATCCGGTCTAAAATCTGAATCCGGCTCTCAATCAATGAGGTAGAGCGCGATTCAGACTTTCGGATCGCGCGCAAAGCGAGCGCATCTCAAGTCATCGCGCTTAACGAAATATGATTTGCAGACGGGCCGGCAAGCCTCCATATTATACAAAACAAAAATCCGGAGACTATGCCCATGACTCTGAAAGCCATCCTTAAGCATAAGCCCGCGGGCTTTATCGCGGTCAGCCCGGATACGCGCATATCCGAGGTGGTGGCCGTGCTGGCGGAAAAACATATTGGCGCCGTGCTGGTTACAGAACACGGTAAGCTCGCCGGTATTTTAAGCGAGCGCGACGTGGTGCGCGGCCTGGCCCACCACGGCGCCGCCACGCTGGACATGA
Source organism: Pseudomonadota bacterium (assembly GCA_021805545.1). GTDB lineage: Bacteria > Pseudomonadota > Alphaproteobacteria > Acetobacterales > Acetobacteraceae > Acidocella. The sequence goes on from JAJZFB010000008.1 coordinate 409, forward strand.
CCGCCGCCATGCTGATGACCAAGAACCCCAGCACCGCCACGCCGGACCATACCGTGGAGCAGGCCATGGGCATGATGACGGATAACCGCTTCCGCCATCTGCCCATTCTCGAAAATGGCGACCTGACCGGGCTGGTGAGCATTGGCGACGTGGTGAAGGCCGTGATCGAGCAAAGCCAGTACGAGGTGCAATCGCTCCGCACCTACGTGGCCGGCGCGCCGGAGCTGGCCTAAAGGCCGCCCAGAGCGCGATGACCGGACGGATGACTTGAGATGCGCGCGCTTTGCGCGCGATCCGAACGCCTGAATCGCGCTCTCCTTCATTGATTGGCGCGTGGCCGCCCCGCCAGCCCCACGCGCGATACCAACGGCTCATCCTGTGCGGCGTGACCATGGCGGATGCGCCTGCCATCCAGCGGAATTTTGCCGATTACGAGATTATCCGGCATCTGGCCCCCATTATGCCCTGCCCCCATCCGGCGGATGGCGCGCGGGCGTTTGTGGACCCGGCGCTGACGCAGCACGAGGTGTGGGAATTGCGGCGGGAGGGTTGGCGGAGCGCGGAAAATGGACCGCCGCGCTGCGCTCGCGATGACGTTTAGAGCCTTGCCTCGATCATCAGCCGTTTCATCTCCGCAATCGCGGCGGGCAGGCCGGTCAGCAGCGCTTCGCCGATGAGGTAATGGCCGATATTCAGCTCCACCACTTCGGGCAACGCGGCGATGGGCTGCACATTGGCGAAGGTCAGCCCGTGCCCGGCATGGCATTCCAGGCCCAGCTTTGTGGTAAGGGCGGCGGCATGGCGCAGGCGGTCCAGCTCGCCCAGCTTGCCATTGGCATAGGCGCCGGTGTGCAGCTCCACCACCTGGGCGCCAATTTCGGCGCAGGCTTCCAACTGGTCCGGCTCCGGGTCCACGAACAGCGAGACGCGGATGCCCGCGTCCTTCAGCCGGGCGATGGCAGGCGCCAGTGTGGCGCGGTTGCCCGCCACGTCCAGCCCGCCTTCGGTGGTAATCTCGGCCCGGCGCTCGGGCACAATGCAGGCGCCATGCGGTTTAAGCCGGGTGGCAATGGCTACCATCTCCGCCGTGGCGGCCATCTCGAAATTCACCGGCTTGCCGGCCCCCCCTTTACTACCCCACGCGCAGATGGCTTCGGCATCGGCATCGCGTATATGGCGCCGGTCTTCGCGCAGATGGATGGTGATGCCGTCCATGCCTGTGCCGACCAGCGATTTGGCGATGGTCAGCGGGTCTGGGTGGTTGCCGCCGCGCGCGTTACGCAGCGTGGCCACATGGTCGATATTCACCCCAAGGCGGATTTTGCCGGGCATGTCAGATATGGATCGGGCGGCCATCCACGGCCAGCGCCGCTTCCTTCACCACTTCGCTCAGCGTGGGGTGGGCATGGCAGATGCGGGCCACGTCCTCGGCCGAGGCACCGAATTCGATGGCGGTGACGCATTCGGCGATCAGCGCGCCAGCATCCGGGCCGACGATATGGGCGCCGAGCAGCTTGTCGGTCTCCTGATCGGCCAGCAGCTTCACGAAACCATCCATGGCGCCCATGGCGCGGGCGCGGCCATTGGCCATGAAGGGGAATTTTCCAACCTTATAGGCCATGCCAGCTTCTTTCAGCTCTTCCTCGGTCTGGCCCACGGCGGCCACTTCCGGCCATGTGTACACAACGGAGGGAATGGCGCCGTAATTCACATGGCCGCGCTGCCCGGCCAGGGTCTCGGCCAGGGCCACGCCTTCTTCCTCGGCCTTGTGCGCCAGCATGGGGCCGGCAATCACGTCGCCAATGGCGTACACGCCCGGCACGTTGGTGGTAAAATGCGCATCCACCTTCACGCGGCCGCGCTCATCGGTGGCAACGCCCGCGGCCTCCAGGTTCAGCCCCGCCGTGTAGGCGTAGCGGCCGATGGAAAGCAGCACGATATCCGCGGTGATGGTTTCGGCATCGCCGCCCTTGGCGGGTTCCACGGTCAGGGTTACCTGCTCGCCATTTACGGTGGCGCCGGTAACCTTGTGGCCGAGCTTGAACTTGAAGCCCTGCTTGGTGAGGATCTGCTGGAAGGCTTTGGAAATCTCGTTATCCAGGCCGGGGGTGATGCGGTCGAGGAATTCCACCACCGTCACCTCGGCGCCCAGGCGGCGCCAGACGGAGCCAAGCTCCAGCCCGATAACGCCGCCGCCAATAACGACGATATGGCCCGGCACCTTGTCCAGCTCCAGCGCGCCGGTGGAGGTGACGATGCGCTTTTCATCCACCTCGACGCCCTTCAGCGGCACGGAATCGGAGCCGGTGGCGATGACGATATGCTTGGCCGTATAGGCCTCGCCCGCAACCTCGATGGCGTTGGGGCCGGTGAATTTGGCCTCGCCCTTCAGCCAGGTGATTTTGTTCTTCTTGAACAGGAACTCGATGCCCTTGGTGTTGGCGGTCACCACCTCGCCCTTGCGCGCCTGCATGCGGGCGAGGTCCAGCGAGATGCCTTCCACGTTGATGCCATGGTCCTTGAACCCGTGCGTCAGCTCTTCGTAATTTTCGGAAGATTGCAGCAGCGCCTTGGAGGGGATGCAGCCAATATTGAGGCAGGTGCCGCCCAGCGTGGCGCGTTTTTCAACGCAGGCGACCTTCATGCCCAGTTGCGCGGCGCGGATGGCGCACACATAGCCGCCAGGGCCGGACCCGATTACGATGAGGTCGAAATTTTCCGCCATGGCTGCACTCCCTGAAGTATTTGAGATAATGAGGCGCTAGCTCCATAGCGGCGTAACAATGCCCAGGCAATGCGCGGCCCCCGCTGGCCTGCCTTGCCGCAATGCAGGCTGCTTGGCCTAGCGGTCTTCTGGTGCTTCCTTGGCCATCTCTTCCTTGCTCATGTATTCCGCCAGCGCCCCGGCCAGCACGGCCAGCACCATGGCGCGCCTGGGGTTTTGGCGCACCAGCGCCCCCGCCAGGCGCACCAGGCTGGGCAGCACCCCGCCCATGCCACCCAAGGGGCCAGGCGGGCGCATGGGGCGGCGCAAAAACCATAGCCAGCCCGCCAGCATAACCAGCAAGGCCAGCAGCAGCAGGGCCAGGGCGGTAAGCGCGGCGGCGGCGGCGGGGCCCAGATGGCGCTCCAGCCACAGGAAAAACGCCGCGCCCAGCAGCGCCAGGGCGCCCAGGGCGAGGCACAGAACAATCGTGGCAAGCCCGCCCCACAGGGCCGCGCGTTTCAGCGTGTCTCCAGTATAGCGGGTCAGGCTCATTTTAGCGGCGGCGCAGCAGGCTGGCCGCGAGCAGGCCCATGCCAAAGGCTATGGCCACGCTGGCGAGCGGCTTGGCCGAAACCTCGGTCTCCAGCCGGGCGGCGGCATCGCGCCCGGTATCCTTGAGCTTGCCGCCCAGGCGGGCAATTTCCTCCTCGATCGTGTCGAGCCGGGTGCTAAGGCTGGACTGGTCGAGAAAGGCCGAGACGCGGTCGAGCACATCATGGGCATTCCCGCCCAGCTTGTCTTTCACCGCGTCCAGGCTGGCGCGCAGTTTGGCGAAATCATGCTTCAGCGCCTCGGCCTCGGGGGCATCGGGGGTGAATTTTGTATCGTCCATCGGCTGGCTCTCCTGTGTAATAGGCGCGTATTTGTGTAATACGCGCGTGTTCCGCGGCCGCGCGCGGCTTGCATGAACCGCATACAGGCCCGGCGGCAATAAACATAGCAACAAATATAGATTTAGGGCGGCGCTTTGCCGCGGCAAGCTGCCTTGGCGCTTGCGCGGCACGGTTAGGGCTGGCTATGCCAGGCCATGGAAGCAAGAGCATGATGAAGCGCCTGGCCCTGGCTCTGGCCCTGGCAGTGCCTGCCGCCAGCTTCTGCTGCAGCACGGCACGGGCCGCATGCGGGCCATTCGCCAGCGCGCCGGCTTCGCTCGCGCCCCTTGTGCGCCGTGTGGCGCCCAGCGTGGTTGGCATTGCCGTTACCGAGGCACCGGGCCCTGACTTGCCAAGGCCGCCCGTGCGAAGCGGCCAGGCCTTGCAGCCCCCTATCGGCCAGGCGGCGGGGTCCGGCTTCATTGTCAGCCCGGATGGCATGATCGTCACCAACGACCATGTCATCGCCGGGGCCAGCCAGATTATCGTGACGCTGGATAATGGCCGCCGCTACAGGGCCCGGCTGGTGGGCGCCGACGACCTGACGGATATCGCCGTTATTAAAATAACGTCATCTTCGCCGCTGGTTCCGGTGCGCTGGGGCAATTCCGCCAAGGTGCAGGTGGGCGACTGGGCGCTGGCCGCGGGTAATCCGTTCGCGCTGGGCAACTCGTTCACCCTTGGCATTGTTTCTGCCGAGGGGCGTAACATCGACGATGGTCCCTTTACCCATTTCCTGCAGCTCGACGCGCCGATAAACCCTGGCAATTCAGGCGGCCCGTCCTTCAACATGAGGGGGCGGGTGATTGGCATAAATTCAGCAATTGTATCGCCTTCCGGCGGTTCGGTGGGGGTTGGATTCGCAATTCCGAGCAATGATGCGAAGCCGATTGTGGCGCAGCTGATCGCCCATGGCGCCGTGCCGCGCGGCTGGCTGGGGGTGGGCGTGGCAGACCCGCCGCCAGGGCCGGATGGCAGCGTGAAAGGCGCTGCCATTACCGGGCTGGAACCAGGCGGCCCGGCCGATAAAGCGGGATTGACGCCGGGCGAGCTGGTACTGGCCGTGAACGGCAAAGCCGTTTCCGGGGCCGATGGGCTGACCCGGGCTATTGCCGGACTGCAACCCGGCGCTAAGGTCATGCTTGGGGTCCAGGAAAACCATCATATATTCCACGTACCGGTCACCGTTGGACGGCGGCCGGCGCAACTGGGGGAATGACGCATGCGCATACTCGTCGTTGAAGACGACAAAGACGTGGCTGGTTTTGTGGTGAAAGGCTTGCGCGAAGCGGGGCACACCGTGGAACATGCCGATAACGGACGGGACGGGCTGTTTCTGGCCGCCTCGGAGAATTTTGACGCCATTATCCTCGACCGTATGCTGCCGGGCGGCATAGATGGGTTGCGGCTGATGGAGACGTTGCGCGCCCAGGACAACACCACCCCGGTGCTGTTCCTCTCGGCGTTGGGCCAGGTGGATGACCGGGTAAAGGGGCTGAAGGCGGGCGGTGATGACTACCTGACCAAGCCCTTTGCCTTTGCCGAGCTGCTGGCGCGGGTGGAGGCGCTGACACGGCGCGGCAAGATGGATGGGCCGATGACCCGCCTGTCCGTGGGAGATTTGGAAATGGACCTGCTCTCGCGCTCGGTGCGCCGGGGCGAGCAGAAAATTGAATTGCAGCCGCGCGAATTCCGCCTGCTGGAGTATTTGATGCGCCATGCCGGCCAGGTGGTGACGCGCACCATGCTGCTGGAGGGCGTGTGGGATTATCATTTCGACCCGCAAACAAATGTGATCGACGTGCATGTGTCGCGCCTGCGGCAGAAGATCGACAAGCCTTTTGAGCTGCCCTTGCTGCATACCGTGCGCAATGCCGGATACATGCTGCGCGCCGAAGAGGTGTGAGGGCGGCACGGCGCGGCGGCACGGATAGGAAAGGAAGCTGCGCGGCGCCCATGAAGGAAACAGCAGCAGATGGAACGGCGGCGGGTAAGGCCCGCAAACCTGGCTACCGGCGGCTTGTCCGCTCGGCTGGGCGGCGCTTTGCGGTGCTGTATGCGCTTATGTTCGGCATTTCCACCTGCCTGCTTGCCGTCTCGCTCTGGTACTCCACCATCGGGCTGGTGCAGCGCCAGGTGGAAAATGCCATCCATAGCGATGATTTGGCCCTGACGGCGCTGGCGCAGCCGCCGGATGGCAATTTGGCCGAAGTGGCCGAGGCCATCGCCACGCGCGTTTTATCGCCGGCTGATGTGGGGAGTATTTATTTGCTGGTGGATGGCGCGGGCAAGCGCGTTGCCGGCAATCTCGATTCCTGGCCGCGCGGGCTGACGGAGATGAATGTCTGGTATCAACTGCCCGTGTCCAGAGATGGCACGGAATCGGTGGCGCTGCTGCGGGCCGAGACGCTGCCGGGCGGGGCAAAGCTGATTGTGGGGCGCGATGTGCGGGTGCGCGCGCAGCTATGGCGCGTGCTGCGTAACGGGCTTATCTGGACCGGTTTCCTGATGGTGGTGCTGGGGGTGGTGGGCGCCATTGTCATACGCTCCATCTTCCGGCGCATGGTGCGCGATATTTCCATCACCAGCCGCGCCATCGCCAAGGGCGACCTCTCGCGCCGCCTGCCCGTTGGCGTGGGCGAGGAATTCGACGAGCTGGCCGTTATCATCAACGACATGCTGGACCGTATTTCGCGGCTGATGGACGGGGTGAGGCAGGTTTCCAATGCCATCGCGCATGATTTGCGCACACCGGTAACGCGCGCGCGCACCCGGCTGGAAGATGCCGCGCTGCATGCGGGCAGCAAGGAGGATATGCAGGCGGCCATCGAACGCGCCATCCAGGACCTGGACGGGATTGTGGGCGTGTTCGAGGCATTGCTGCGTATTGCCGAAATCGAGGCCGGGTCGCGCCGCGCCGCTTTCGCATCGATAGACCTGACACAGACGCTATGGGACATGGATGAGCTGTACCGCGCCGTGGCGGAGGAGCGCGGGCTGCATTTGCGCGCCATTATAAACGCGCCGCTGCCCGTTTTTGGTGACCGCGAGCTGGTGCAGCAGGCCGTGGCCAATTTACTGGATAACGCGCTCAAATTCTCGGCGCCCGGCATGACCATCGACCTTTCCGCCCGGCTGGAGGATGGCGTGGTGCAGATTGTGGTGGCTGACCGTGGCCCCGGCATTGCCCCGGCGGACCGCAACCGTGCCACAGAGCGTTTTTTCCGGGCCGAGGCGGCGCGCAACACCGCTGGCTCCGGGCTGGGTCTGGCGCTGGTTTCCGCCGTGGCGCAGTTGCATAACGGCACGTTGCAGCTTTTTGATAATAATCCTGGCCTGCGCGCCGTTATCTGCCTGCCATCGCGGGAATGAAAAACGGCGCCGCGGGCGGCGCCGTTTTGGTGCGGGGCGCGGAGGTTACTCAGCCGCGGCGGCGGCTTCCAGATCGTGCCCGATGCCAGCCAGAACCTGCGGCGAGCGCAGCTTGATGTAGCTGAACCAGATGAAACCAATAAGCAAATAGGCCAAAAAGGCATAAGGAAAATAATTATACGGCGCCGCGGGCACCGGATAAACCGAGCCGCCCAGCGCGAAGAGCATGAAGACAACCCCCAGCGCGCCAAAAACAACGTGCTTGGCCTTGAGCTCGCCCGTGCGCCTGAGCAGCACCGGTGCCGCGATGGAGCAGAGCAGGTACACCGCAATAAAGCCATAGGAGGCCAGCGTGCCGTACCAGCCGTAGGTGTTGGTCTCGGCCTGGGCGGAGAAGATGGCGCAGACCACGAAATTGATGACCGCGCCCGCGCTGAGCGCCACAAACGGGGTGCGGCGGGTTTTGTGCACAAGCCCCATGGAATTATGCACGAACTGATAACGGCCCAGCGAGAACAGCATGCGGCCAAACGAGTTGAGCGAGGCCAGCGCGCACGCGAAGGAAGACACGGTGGCGCCGAAATACACTGGTGCCGTCATCCATTTTCCGATTTTGTTGGCGATGTCGCCAAGGGGTGCCGCGCTGGCGCCAAGGGCCGCGGCGTTATCGCCAAAGCCCTGCGTGATGGCATAGGAGGTGACCATGAAGAAAATGCCCGAGGAAATAGCCGTCCAGATAATGGCCTTGGGAATGGTGACTTTGGGATTCTTCGTCTCCTTGCCCAGCGAGGCGGCGGATTCGAAGCCCACGAAAGAGAAAATACCAAACACGATGGCCTGCGCCACGCCGCCGAAGCTGGAGCCCTTGAGCGTGAGCTGCGCCGTATCGGGCTTGAAATGGTAATGCGAGAGCGTGACGATGATGACGGCGAGGATGATGGCGACGGAAATGGCCTCCAGCGTCAGCCCGATGCGCGAGGAAATGCGGATGTCACGCGTGGCGAGCAGCCAGACCAGCACCGAGACCGCCAGGTAGATGAGCCAGTTGGGCAAGGCCAGGGCGATGCCGATGGAGGCGCAGAAGGTTTTGGCGAAAATGGAGGTGGCGACGGTGAGCGCCATGGCGGTGAAAATATAGGCCGCCAGCATGGCCCAGCCTGAAAGCACGCCCCAGACCGGCCCAAGCGAGCGCGACACATAGATGAAGAACGACCCCGCCGCGGGAATGCGGCCCGCAAGGGCCGCGATGTTGAGCGCCACCATGAACAGCGCCACCGTGCACATGAAAAACACGAGCCATGAGGCCGTGCCGGCGATACTGGCCACCACCGCCACCGAGAGCGCGGGGGTGAGCGTGGGTGAGACATTGGCCACGGACTGGCCTAGAGCCTCAAAAAACGACAGGCTATCCTTACGTAATTCCGACATCGGCACATCTCCGGGGCTGGTAGGACGCAGCCGCGGGACAATGCGAAAACAACCCTGGAGGCCGCCGGCACATTGAGGCTCCGGCGGGCGCCGGTTTTCTTTACGTGCAAAAATAATTCTTTTCAAGCAGAATTTTAGGGCGCGGTGCAAGCCGCGCGGAGGTGGAGCTTGGGTGTATTTTTTCTGGCGCGGGCGTGCCTGTAAAATGCTGGCGCTGCCGGGCAATGCCACGCTTGGCCAGCAACCCAGCGCGGAGCTGCGCTTTTACCTGCCCTACCCGTTTTACCCGCCCATGCGGGCCATGTTTATTCCGGGCATTTACCAGTTTTGCGGCGGCAAGCAATATTATAAACTGCCCAATGGCGGGCCACTGAACCGGGCGGTGGAGTTGCGGATGGCGGCGGCGTTTTGAGGGGGGCTCCACCTGCTTTCAAATAGATCGGCTCCAAAGCAGACAAAGTTTGGAGCCTGTCGTAGATGGTGAACCCCTTCGTTGTAATACGAAGTTCGCCTAGGAGTCCGTCCTTGTAATCATTGTGGCTGATTTGATCTTGTGATCAGCGGCTGTGGTGACATGTGGCCTAGCCTCATGCCGTGAGTTTTGCGAGGTTGTGGGCGGTGCAGATGATTGCCCATTCGGCTTTTACCTTATCGATGCCGCGCAGGAGGAATTGCCGGAAGCCTCTGGCCTGCTTGATGTGTCCGAATACGGGTTCGACGGTGTATTTTCGGATACGGTACCGGCTTCTATGCCCGCCTTTTCGGAGTCTGGCGCGCATGGCCCGCACCAGTCTGCCGCCTTTTTTGCCACCACCTGGTTTGCTTGCGCGCCCGGCCGCCACATAGCCGCGCACCGTGCGCGCGTTGAGGCCTTCGAGGTTGGCTTCTGAACAAAAGCCGTTATCGGCAGAAACTTCGTTTGGCATCTCGCCCGTATTGGCCTCGATGGCATCGAGCAGCGCCAGCAGGGCGTCTTGATCCGAGCCGTTATTGGTGAGGCGATGCGCCACGATGATCTGTGCGCCGGCATCGACCGCGGCCTGCGCGTTATACGCCTGGATGAAGCCATCGCGGCCTTTCATGATCCGGCTTTGCGGATCGGTGAAATTGCGCTGCGCCTTGGGTTTTGGTTTACCCGGCTCGTGTTTTGGGGTTTTGCCCGGGCGTGGCTTCGAGCTGCCATCGGGGTTTGATGGCGCTGGCGGCCGGGCCGCTTCAGCGGCACGGGCTTCGGCTTCAAGCGCCGCCTTGGCAGCGCGGATGCGCGCCAGACGCGCCTGCTTGGTCACCATCCA
>JAJZFB010000076.1 GCA_021805545.1 Pseudomonadota bacterium
ATCCGGCGTATCAGGCGGCAGATGCAGAGGCGCGCGCGCCATTACGTAAAACCGCGTGGTGTTGTGCGCGAAATCCTCGACATTGTGGCGCAATATGGTCAGGCCATACAGCTCGGCGGCCAGGGCGCCTTCCCAGAATTTAAGCCTCCGGAAACCTTGTGGGCTTAGGGTTTGCCCATGATAATAACGCGTTGGATGGCCCGTTTTGCTGCCTATGGGCCTGCTGCCGGTTTGGCGGTGGGGTCATTACTGGCGTGCCTGTGGGTACAGGCGCGGCCAATACCCGGAAGTGCTGAGCTGGCGCTGGTGTTTCCGCCCTGGTGGGGCGCGCGGCAGGCGTTTCTGGCGGCTTCACCGGCGGGGGAAGTGGTCCGGTTCGGGTTATTGCCGAGCATCGTGATTATCGCGGTTTTGCCGGGCGGTGCGGCGCCGGGGGCCACGGGGGCCTGGGCGGTGCTCGACCCGCGTGCGCTGGGCGGGTGCCGGCCTGTTCCCACCTCTTTCGTATCCTCCAAGGAGCTGCCCGATGAATGACAACCAGCTTGAAGATATGCGTGCCGCCGTCGCCCGGCTGATGATGGTGTTTTTGTGGGTGAATGCGGCGCTGGCCGGCATTGTTGGCGGGCTGGCCGGCACGGGCTGGGTGCTGCCGCTGGTGCTGGGCGGGCTGCTGGCCGGGGCCGGGCATGCCGCCTGGATGCTGGCGCCGCGCGCGAAATCCACGCGCCTGACCATGGCTGTGTGTTTTATCGCGCTTATTTCGGTCATGGTGGCGGCGGCGCGCGGCAGCAGGCTGCAAATTGATTTGCATATGTGTTATTTCGCGGCACTCGCCATCGTCGCGGCTTATTGCGACCGCGATGTTATTTTGCTGAGCGCCGGCGTGGTGGTGCTGGATCATCTCACGCTGAATTTTCTTGCACCAGCCTTTGTGTTTCCCGAGGGTGCCGATATGGCGCGGGTGCTGATGCATGCGGTTGTGGTGGTGGTTGAAACAGCCGCCTTGGTGTGGATGGCAAGTGCCTTGGTTAAATTATTCGACTATTCAGCAGTGCAGTTGGCGCACGCCCAAAAAGCCTCGCACGAGGCGGAGGAGGCGGCACAGAACACGTTGCGGCTGCGCAATGCGCACGAGGCCGAGCAGGCTGAGGCCGCGCGGCAAAAGGCCGAGGCGGCCCAGCAGATGGAGGCGATGGCCACAAAATTGGCGGCGGCACTGGAACGTTTATCGCAAGGCGTGCTCAACCAGACTTTGGAAACCGCCTTTCCCGCCGCGTTTGAAGCACTGCGCCGGGATTTTAACAGCACCGTGGCGCAATTGCGCGACATGATCAGCACGCTCACCACCAACGCCGCCTCGGTGAATCACGGTGCTGCCGAAATTTCTGGCGCAGCAGCCGATCTTTCCGCCCGCACACAGCATCAGGCGGCGGCTTTGGCTGAGGCTTCCACGGCGCTGAGCCAGGTAACCGAGGCGCTGCGCCAGACCGTGACAGATGTAACCCGCGCCGGCAGCACGGTGGCGGCGGCACGGCAAGTGACGGAAACCTCCGGCACGGTGGTGCATGAGGCGGTGAGCGCGATGGATGGGATCAACAATTCCTCGCAGCAGATTTCGCAAATCATCGGCGTGATCAACGATATTGCCTTCCAGACCAATTTGCTGGCGCTGAATGCCGGGGTGGAGGCCGCGCGCGCGGGTGATGCCGGGCGCGGGTTTGCGGTGGTGGCCACGGAAGTACGCGCTTTGGCACAGCGTACGGCGGATGCGGCAAAGGAGATTAAAACGCTCATTTCGGCTTCGGAAGCGCAGGTGAAGGCGGGGGTGGACTGCGTCGGCCGCACTGGTGCCGTGCTGACGGAACTTGCCGGGCAAGTCTGCGAGATTGACGAGCTGGTGCAGGGCATCAACCGCACGGCGCGCCAGCAATCGGACGCGTTGACCCAGGTGAGCCACGCCGTGGGCGAGGTGGAACATGTGACGATGAAAAACGCCGCCATGGTGGAGGAAACAAGTGCCGCGGCCGGGCAGTTGCTGGAGGAATCGCAGCGCATGACGGCCCTGGCCGGGCGCTTTACGCTGGATGGCGCCCCGCCCGCCGCGCGCAGCGGTTTCAGGGCGCTGGCGCTGACATGATTTTTCTCCCGCGCCGGGCCTTGCTGCTTGGGGGACTCTCCTGGCCTGTACTGGCGCGTGCCGATGGGGTTGGCTTTGCGCTGCAGGATGGGAAGGGGAAAACCATTACCCTCGCGCAGTTTCGCGGGCGCTATGTGGTGGTTTTCTTCGGCTATACGCGCTGCCCGGACGTGTGCCCGGCGACTTTGCATAATCTGGCCGTGGCGCTGCAGAAAATCGACCCTGGCGGGCAGCGTTTTGCCGCCTTGTTCATCAGCCTGGATGCCGTGCATGACAGCCCGGCGATGGTGGCACGCTACGCCGCCCTGTTTTCACCACGCATCGAAGGTCTTGGCGGTAGCGCGGCGCAAATCCGCCAGGCTGCCGCCGCCTTTAACGTCTATGCGGCATGGCCGCAGGGGCCTAACGGGCCGCTGGTGCACAGCGCGCTCATCTATCTGGTGGGCCCGTCTGGCCAGTTGGTGGATGTCCTGCCGGACGGGCTTAACGCGCCCGCCCTCACTCAGGCTTTGGCACGCTGGGCCAGCCGGTACGGGTCCGCCGGGTAAGTACCGAGGATTTTTATTTCCGTTGAGAAAAATGCCAGTTCCTCGAAGGCGTGCTTGAGCGCGGGCTGGTCCGGGTGGCCGTCCACTTCTGCTAAAAACTGCGTGGCGGTGAAGCTGCCATTGACCATGTAGCTTTCCAGCTTCGTCATGTTTACGCCGTTTGTGGCGAAGCCGCCCAGCGCCTTGTAAAGCGCGGCGGGCACGTTGCGCACGTTGAACACAAACGTCGTCATCAAATCCGGCGTATCAGGCGGCAGATGCAGAGGCGCGCGCGCCATTACGTAAAACCGCGTGGTGTTGTGCGCGAAATCCTCGACATTGTGGCGCAATATGGTCAGGCCATACAGCTCGGCGGCCAGGGCGGAGGCAATGGCGGCATCCTCGGGGTTGTTGAGCTTGGCGGCGATTTCGGCGGCACCTGCCGTATCGTACTCCACCACCGGCACGGCACCCAGCCCGGCGATGAGCTTGCGCACCTGGCCCAGCGCCACGGTATGCGAATGGATGCGCTTGATGCCGCCAATAACCGCCCCCTTGGGCGCCATCAGGCAATGCTCGATGCGCGAGAATTTCTCGCCGATGATGGACAGGCCCGATTCCGGCAGCAGCGCGTGCATGTCCGCCACGCGGCCGGAGCTGGAATTTTCCGGCGGCAGCATGGCGAGGTCCGCCTTGCCGTCATGCACGGCCTCCATCGCGGCCTCGAAGGTCTCGCACGGCAGGGTTAGCGCGCCGGGGTAGGCCTTGCGGCAGGCAAGGTCGGAATAGGCGCCAAGCTGGCCCTGGAAGGCGATCATCATTTGGCGGCTCCGAGAATCTGGCGGGCATGTTCGAGGTCGGCTGGCGTGTCCACGCCGAAGGGCGCGGCATCCACCCGCACGGCGCCGATGCGCATGCCGGCTTCCAGGGCGCGCAACTGCTCCAGCTTCTCGCGCTGCTCCAGCGCCGAGGGCGGCAAGGCCACGAAGCGGCCCAGGGCCTCGCGCCGGTAGGCGTAAATGCCGATATGGTGCCAGAGCGGACCCTCGCCATAGGGCACGGCGGCACGCGAAAAATACAGTGCCGGGGCAACGGATTCGCCCTCGGCAAAGGCGCACACGCATTTCACCACCGAGGGGCTGGCGGCTTCCGCCGTGCTGGTAATGGGGGCAACCAGCGTGCCGATGTCGTAACCCTGCTCCAGCGGGCGCAGCACCTGGGCGAGGCAGGCGGGGTCGATGGACGGCAAATCGCCCTGCAGGTTGATGATGGCGTCGTGCCGCCCGGCCGGGTCCAGCTCGTTCAGCGCGGCATGGATACGGTCTGACCCCGAGGGCAAAGCCGGGTCGGTAAGCACGGCGATACCACCATGTTTTTCAACCGCTTGCGCCACTTCTGCCTCGCAGCATGCCACGGAAACCGGGCCGAGCTGCGCCTCTTGCCCGCGCTTGAGCACATGGGCGATCATCGGCAGGCCGGCGATATTGGCCAGCACCTTGCCGGGCAGGCGGGTGGACCCAAGGCGGGCGGGAATGATAATAATCGGCGTCACGGCGTGTTTGTCTCTGTAATGCTTGTCGCCCCTGCCTAAATCGCTATAGGGTCGAAGGCAATCTAGGCCAGCAAGAGCTTCGGGGAGAAAAATGAGCCAATCTGACAAGGACAGCCTGCTCGTCAACAAAATTGCCGCCGGTGTGCTCACCGCGGGGCTGGTTTTGTGGGGCGCCAACCGTCTGGCGGATATTTTTGTCTCCAGTGAGGCGCCGAAGGAGCCAGCCATTGCGCTGGCCGCTTTGCCCAATGCCGCCCCCATGGCCGTGGTGGCCAGCGGGCCGGAGAGCATTATACCGCTGCTAGTGGGGGCCGATGTGGCCAAGGGCCAGGCCTTTGTGGCGCAGCAATGTGCCGCCTGCCATACCGTAAACAGCGGTGGCGCCAATGGCGTGGGGCCAAATTTGTACGGGGTGGTGGGGGCAAAAATGTTCTCCGCCCCGGGCTTCAGCTTTTCCAGCGCCGCCAAGGCCAAGGCCGGCGGCACCTGGACCTACGATAATTTGAACCAATGGCTGGCCGCGCCAGATAAGTTTGTGCCGGGCACCGCCATGTCTTACGCCGGTATTCATAATACCCAAACCCGGGCGGATGTGGTGGCGTATTTGCGCACGCTGTCCGCCAGCCCCGTGCCGCTGCCCACGCCCGCGCAGGTAAAAGCGGCGCAGCAGGCCGCCACCCCGGCACCTGCGGCCAGCGCGGCTCCGGCAGCTCCGGCCAAGCCCAGCATCGATACGCTGTTTGCCACGGCCAGCGAGGCCAAGGGGCAGGCCGTGTTCGCGCAGCAATGCGCCGCCTGCCACACCATTACCAAAGGCGGGGCGGATGGCGTGGGGCCGAATCTGTACGGCATTGTGGGGCGCAAGGCGTTTTCGGCGCCGGGCTATGATTATTCCAGCGCGGTAAAGGCCAAGGCCGGCCAGCCCTGGACGGCGGATAGCTTAAGCGCATGGCTGCAAGACCCCGCCGCCTATGCGCCCGGCACCCGCATGGGCTATGCTGGCCTGCATAACGACCAGACGAGGGCCGATGTGATTCTGTACCTGAACAAGAATTCCGATAGCCCCGCCAAGCTGCCCTGATGCAGGCTTGGGTAGCTGGGGCACAGGCGGCGCTGGAAGCCAGCGGCGCCGCGATACGGCCCTATTTCCGCGCCGGGCTGCGGGCGGACGATAAATCGGACGAAAGCCCGGTAACGGCGGCGGACCGCAAGGCGGAGGAGGTTTTGCGGCACATGCTGCTGCAAGCCTTCCCCGATTGCGGGATTATCGGCGAGGAATTTCCGCCGCACCGGGCGGACCAGAAATATGTGTGGGTGATAGACCCGATAGACGGCACACGCGCCTTTATTACCGGCCGCACCAGCTTTTGCACCCTGCTGGGGCTGCTGGAAGATGGCGTGCCGGTGCTGGGCTTTATAGACCAGCCCATTACCGGCGAGCGCTGGTGGGGCGGGCGCGGCGTGGCAGCCTCGTTCCGCGGCCCGTTTGGCGGGCGCGTGGGCACCAGGCAGAATGTGCGGCTGGGGGACGCCGAATTTTCCGCTACCTCGCCCGAGATGTTTACGCCCGAACAGATGGCGAGGCTGGACCGGCTGAAGGCCGCGGCCAAGCGCGTGTACTGGGGCGGCGATGCCTATACCTACGGCCTGCTGGCGCTGGGGCAGGTGGATGTGGTGGCGGAATGCGACCTGAAACCCTGGGACTGGGCAGCGCTGGGGCCAGTGGTGGAGGCGGCTGGCGGGGTTGTTACGGATTGGGCGGGTAAGCCCCTGAAACTGGGCGTGAGTGAGGGGGATGTTGTGGCGGCCGCGAATGCGGGGGTGCATAAGGAGGCGCTGGGGGCGCTGGGGTAGAGGGCGGGGCGTCAGTGTAACCCATCACTTTTGGCATCGCGTTACTGGCTGATGGGGTGCTCTATGCTTTACCCATCCGCTGGCTGTGGCGACACGGAGCTAAATGAGATCGACTCTGGACAAAAACAGCTCCTCGGATCATTCTGCTTTAGGTTCATATGCGCTCGATATAAGGAGTGTATTACTTTTAGGGGAGAAGTACTCCATGCGGCGCCATAGTTTTGGTTCTGCCCTTAGAGTCATTGCACGAGAAGCTGCTCGTGCCGAGCGAGCTCATATTGCCGAAGCGAAGCGACAGGTGGCCGCACGTGAACGGCAAAGGCGTAATGCTGAACGTCAAGCTAAGGCTGATGTGCGGGAAGCAGCTAAACTATACTTAGAGGAGCGGCTTCAAGAGGCAGAAGATCTAAGCAATGAGGTTCTTGCCACCGAGAGAGAAATTTTAAATTTGCTCGCCGACGCTTTGCGGAATCAGGACTTCTTTGACCCCTTAAATGAGCTGCAAACATTTTCTCCACGGACATTCGACGATGCCGAGTGGCGCTCCTTACAACCAAAATTTAGCTCCTATCTTCCGCAAAAGCCATCATTTTTTCAGGGGTTAATGCCTGGTTCAAAGGCCAGATATGAAACAGCTTGTGTAGCCGCAAAAATGAAATTTGACGCCGCGACACTTGAACACGAAAAAATAATCTCCCTACGGGATGCAGCGTTTGAAGCATTTCAGCAATCTGAGCGCGCACGGCAACAAGAAGTTTCTATTTTCAATCAAAAAGTTCATATCAGAAATGAAAATCTCCAAAAAGGGCAACACACTGCGGTTGTTGAAAGTTACACAAAACTACTGAGTAAAACGTTTGTTCACGAAGTTGACGCAACTTCGGCAGAAGTGGGGTACGCGTCAGAATCTCGTCATATGGTGGTTGACATAGAGTTACCAGAACTCGAAATGATCCCCAACGAAAGCTCTTTCAAATATGTTAGAAGTGGAGACAAAATAGAAGCAGTTAGACGCTCTATTGCAAAGCGACGGGCACTTTATAGCCATTTGCTCAGCCAGATAATTTTGAAATGTATCGACTCGATTTTTCGAGGAGGAGTTAAAAGCATAGTTGACTGCCTCACCGTGAATGGCATGCTTGAAACCATAAACCCAGCCACTGGTGCCCAGGTAAGGTTATGCCTTATATCTGTGAGAGTTACAGAGGATTTATTCAAGAATTTAAATCTTGCCTTGGTTAACCCTGAGGAATGCTTGAAGGCTTTGAAGGCGTCGGTCTCTCGTGCGCCCTCGGAATTGGTTCCAGTGAAGCCGATTATAGAACTAGACATGGTCGATCCAAGATTTGTCGAAACGACAGACGTATTGTCGACGCTTGATCAGCGGCTAAATCTTATGGAGTTGTCTCCAACAGAATTCGAGGCTCTGATTACAAATCTGTTCGCCGAGATAGGACTTGATACGAGACAAACTCGTCCGTCACGAGATGGTGGGGTTGATTGCGTAGCATTTGATCCAAGGCCAATCTTTGGCGGGAAGGTGGTTATACAAGCGAAGCGATATAAGAATACGGTCGGCGTTAGCGCTGTCCGGGATTTATTTGGGACCGTTCAAAACGAAGGGGCCTCAAAGGGCATTCTCGTAACGACTAGTGGATACGGTAAGGCCGCTTACGAGTTTGCCAACGGCAAACCACTGGAATTACTCGATGGGGGAAATTTGCTACACTTACTTGTCGAACATGCTAAAATTGAAGCTCGAATCGAGGTTCCAGACGGATGGAAAGACTTGCCCGTTCACGGTGAATAAGGTGGCATGGTGGGGAGCGCCATGTAATGAAAGGGGCACATCCGCACTATGATGTTTTTAGAATAATTTAGATGGACTCCTCCCCTACCCCAACGCCTTCTTCTGCGCCGCAGACAGCTCCGCCATCCCCTGCCGGGCCTGAATTTCCACAATGCCACCACCGGCAGTCAGGATGAAATTCGCATCCGCGCCGGCGGCGGAGTCCTCGTTATGCGCCAAATCCAGCACCGGCTGGGCCCTGTAAATACCGCAGGAGACAACCGCACCTGGCCGATGAACGGAATGGCGGAAATCAGCTTATGCCTGGCGCGTGGCCGCCCCGCCAGCCCCACGCGCGATACCAACGGCTATAAAGGATGAGTCATCCTTTATAGCCGTTGGTATTACCGCCGCCCAGTTTGCCCAAGGCAACCCGGCGCGATTTGTTGTTTGGCGCGATCAGGCGCCCACCTTGTCCTCGGCCCCAATGCCAAGCTGCTTCAGCTTGCGGTGCAGCGCGCTGCGCTCCATGCCCACGAAATTGGCGGTGCGCGAGATGTTGCCGCCAAAGCGCAAAAGCTGGGCCTGGAGATATTGTGTTTCAAACACATCGCGCGCCTCGCGCAGGGGCAGCGCCATCAAATCCGCTTGCGGGTCTATCGAAAGCGCACGGGGGGCGTGGACGGCAAGCTCGGTAGGCAGATGCCCGGCATGGAACATCTCTTCCACCTCGCTGCTGCGCATAATCATCAGCCAATCCATAACATTGCGGAGCTGGCGCACATTGCCAGGCCAGTCATGCGCCTGCAGGGCGGCAATCGCATCAGAGGCCAGCTTGCGCGCCGGCAGGCCAGAAATTTCCGCCGCGTGCTTCAAGAATATCTCGGCCAGCACGGGAATATCCTCGCGCCGCTCCTTAAGCGGCGGCACGCGCAGCGGCACCACGGCCAGGCGGTAATATAAATCCTCGCGGAACGCGCCTTCCGCGATGGCGGCGGTCAAATCCTTCGCCGTGGTGGCCAGCACGCGAATATCCACCTTCACCCGCGTTGTGCCGCCCACGCGTTCAAAGCTCTGCTCCTGCAGCACGCGGGCAATGCGCCCCTGCGTCTCCATCGGCAACTCAGAAACCTCGTCCAGCAGCAGCGTGCCGCCATGGGCGCGCTCCAGCACGCCAATGCGCCGCGGCGTGCCCGGGCCTTCCGCGCCCGGCTCCACGCCAAACAGTTCGGCCTCGAATTTCTCCGGCGCCAGAATGGCGCAGTTCATGGCCACGAACGGTCCATCCGCCCGGCGCGAGCGGGCATGGATCATGCGCGCCACGGTTTCCTTGCCAGCCCCTGGCGGGCCAGAGATGAGCACGCGCGAGCCGGTGGGGGCAACTTTGTCGATAGCGCCACGCAGCGAGGAAATGCCGTTGCCCTCGCCCACCAGCTTCATCTCATTGCCCGCGCGCAGGCGCAGCTCTTCGTTTTCGGCCTGCAGCCGGGCATTTTCCAAGGCGCGCTTCACCACCAGCAGCAGCCGGTCGGAATTAAAGGGCTTCTCGATAAAATCATACGCGCCGCGCTGAATGGCGGCCACGGCGGTCTCGATGGTGCCATGGCCCGAGATCATCACCACCGGCACGCAGGGTTTCTCCTGGTGCAGCGCCTCCAGAATGCCAATGCCATCCAGCTTGGAGCCTTGCAGCCAGACATCGAGGATGACGAGGCTGGGGCGGCGCGCGCGGTAGGCGGCCAGCGCCTCGTCCGAGGTTCCGGCGCTGCGGGCCTCGTAGCCTTCATCCTTCAAAATCGCTTCAACAAGCAGCCGGATATCCGGCTCGTCATCGACGATCAAAATCTCGGTCATGCTAGCGGTAACTCCTTCAATTCCCGCGCGGCGGCCGGTTGCAACGGCAGGTACAGCGAAACCTCCGCGCCAACGCCGCCCGCGGCGGTCTTCAGCTCCAGCCACCCGCCATGGTCCTCCATGATCTTGGCGACAATGGCAAGGCCAAGCCCTGTGCCTTTCGGCTTATGGGTCACGTACGGCTCTATCAACCGGCCCCGGTCGGCCTCGGGCAGGCCAATCCCGTCATCGGTAACCGCAAGGCAGGCCATGCCGTCTTTAAGCCCCAGCCGCAGCATAACGTGCGATGCGCCCTCGCGCATGCGCACCGCATCGGCGGCGTTTTGGAGCAAATTGGTCAAGGCCTGGCCAATCAGGCGGCGGTCGCACACGGCGGTCAGCGGATCGCCAATCACCACCTCCCATTTGATGGAAGGATGCGCCACGCGCTGCAGCACCATGGCCTCGCGCGCCACCACTTCCAGCGCCTCGGGCCGCATTTGCGGCGCGGGCATGCGGGCAAAGGTGGAAAATTCGTCCACCATGCGGCCAATATCGCCCACATGGCGCACAATGGTCTCGGCGCATTGGGTAAAGCTCTCGGGGTCCGAGGTGATCTCTTTCGCAAAACGCCGCTTCAGCCGCTCGGCGGAGAGCTGGATGGGGGTGAGCGGGTTCTTGATTTCATGCGCGATGCGCCGCGCCACATCGGCCCAGGCGGCCTTGCGCTGGGCGGCCAGCAGCTCGGTCACATCATCGAAGGTCACAATAAACCCGTCCGCCATGCCCAACTTCATTTCCGCCCCAATCCGCACCAGCAGCATACGCTTGGCCATGGCCCGCCCATGCTCAATCTGCGCCACGGCCGGCCGTTCGGGGCTGGCCATCACAGCCTCGATCAATGGCGCGAATTCAGGCGCTATCTCGGCCAGATTCCGGCCAATCTGCGGCACAAGGCCGAGCCGGAGCAAGTCAGACGCGGCGCGGTTGGACAGCTCGATGCGTCCTTTGGCGTCCAGCCCGATCACACCGGCTGAAACGCCCGCCAGCACCGTCTCGGTAAACCGGCGGCGCTCCTCAAGCTGGTTGTTCACATCCAGCAGCTCGCCATGCTGCGCGGCAAGCTGCGCCGTCATGCGGTTAAAGGCGCGTGACAACCCGGCCATCTCGTCGCCCGTGGCTTTTTCCGGCACGCGCACGGAAAGATCGCCCGCCCGCACCTTTTCCGCCGCGCGGATGAGATGGCCGATGGGCTTGGCGATCTGGTTGGCGATGACAAGGCCGAAGCCGACAAGCGCCGAGAGCACCAGCAGAGACAGCACGGCGATGATGAGCGCGAAAGAGACCTCCAGCCCGGCGCGGTTTTTGGAAAGCCGCTGATACTCCGCCACCGCCTGCTGGGTTTTATGCACATGGTCGAGAATGGCCGGGTCGATCGGCTTTTCCACCATCAGCATCAGCGGCGGTGTCATATCCAGCTTTATAACCGCCTGCTCCACCGTGCTGCCGCGCGGGGTTTCCACCGGCACCTGCCCCGCCTGGGCCAGGGCGATGGCCCGGCTATCCGGCACGCTGGCCGCCAGCCCGGCAAACAAGCCGGCCGAGGCGATGATCTCGCCGGTCTGCGGCTGGAAGATCACCGCCTGGGTCAGCCCGCGCACCGAGGCCTGGGTGACCAGGTAGGAGGCGAACTCATTGGGGTCACCAAAAAACATCGTGCCGTTCTGCGACAAATCATTGGCCATCGCCAGCGCGTCGAGCCGGATGTCGTTGGTGTGCTCCTGCAAATAACCCTGGGCAACCTGGCTGCTTTCATCCAGCGCGGTTTGCACGCGCGCGTTGAACCAGGCCTGGATGCCGAAATTGAAGAACACGATGGCAAACACTGCCACTAATATGGCCGGCACCGCCGCCACGCCGCCAAACAGGGCCACCAGCCGCACATGCAGCCGCGCCCCCGCCGCGCCGCGCCTATGCTCCAGCAGCACGCGCGTCACGCGCCCGGCCAGCACCACCATAAGCCATAACAGCGCGGCAAAATCGGCCATAATCATGGCCACCCCCATGCCGGAATGCATGGAGAGCTTCACCCGCCCCGCCAGCACCGCGAATGAGGCGATGCCGAGCAGCAGGGCCATGGAGGCCACCAGCAAGGTGGCCACGCGGCCCAGCAGCAAATCCACCACATAGGCCATGCCTTGGCGGGGTGCGGTATCGTCAGTATCAGCCATGAGGGAGACTCTCCTTGAGCAGCCCCGCCAAAGCCCGTGGCACGGCTAGCCCACCCGGCGCTGCACGCCGATTCCGTGCTCGCGGATTTTCTTGCGCAGCGTGTTGCGGTTAAGCCCCAGCAATGCCGCGGCGCGTATCTGGTTGCCGCGTGTTTCAGCCAGGGTCATGCGAATCAGCGGGCGCTCCAGCTCGGCCAGGGCACGCTCATACAGCACGCCCTCTTCGCCGGATTCGCGTATGGCCGCCAGTAACCGGGCGATATGCCGCTCCACCACGGTGGCCATGCTGTCCGGTTCATCGCTCAGCGTGGCGTGTACGGCCGGTTCCTCGGCCACGGCAAAATCGGCCAGCTCCTGGGCCAGTATGGATTCAGTGATGATGGGCTGCGGCACCAGGGCAGCCAGGCGGCGGATGAGGTTTTCCAGCTCGCGCACATTGCCCGGCCAGCGATAGGCCGAAAGCATGGCCATGGCCGCCTGGTCGATGGTTTTGGCCGGCAGCCCCTCGGCCTGCGCCTTGTTGAGGAAATGCTGCGCCAGCACGGGAATATCATCCGGGCGCTCGCGTAACGGGGGCAGCCGGATGGGCACCACATTCAGGCGGTAGAAGAGGTCTTCGCGGAACTGCCCGGAGCGGATGAGGGCGCGCAGATCGCGGTGGGTGGCGGCCACGATGCGCGCATTGGCGCGGATGGGCTGGCGCCCGCCCACGGTGGTGTATTCGCCTTCCTGCAGCACGCGCAGCAGGCGGGTTTGCGCCTCGGGCGGCATGTCGCCGATTTCATCCAGGAACAGCGTGCCCCCGGCGGCTTGCTCAAACCGCCCCACATGGCGGTTTGTGGCGCCGGTAAAAGCGCCGCGCTCATGGCCGAACAGCTCGGATTCAATCAGCTCGCGCGGGATGGCGGCCATGTTGATGGCCACGAACGGCCCGGCGCGGCGCCGCCCGTAATCGTGCAGGGCGCGCGCCACAAGCTCCTTGCCCGCGCCGGACTCACCGTTAATCATCACGGTAAGGTCTGTGGTGGTGAGCCGGGCGATAACGCGGTAGATTTCCTGCATGGCCGGCGAGCGGCCAATCAACGGCAGCGCGTCATCATGCCCTGGCTCGGCGGCCTTGGGCGCCTGGCCCAGCGCGATGGGCTGCTTCAGCGCGCGGTCCACCACCGCCAGCAAATCGCCCAAATCGAACGGTTTGGGCAGATACTCGAACGCCCCGCGCTGCGTGGCCTGCACCGCGGTGGTGAGGGTGGATTGCGCGCTCATCACAATTACCGGCAGCTCCGGGCGGATACGGCGGATGCGCGGGATGAGATCCAGCCCGTTCTCATCCGGCATTATAACATCGGTAATGGCCACATCACCCTCGCCATCTTCCACCCAGCGCCACAGCGTGGCGGCCGAGGACGTGGCGCGTACCTGGTACCCAGCGCGCCCCAGCGCCTGGGTGAGCACGGTACGGATGGAGCGGTCATCATCGGCGATGAGGATGGTGGGCAGTGTCATGGGTTATTCATTGCCTTTAAGTGCTGCGCTCATCCGGGTCTTCGTAAACCGGCAGATGAATACGGAATTCGGTCCGCCCAGGGCGGGACTCGACATCGATGAGGCCGCCATGATCGGCGGTGATTTTGGCCACCAGCGCCAGCCCCAGGCCAGAACCCGCCGCCTTGGTGGAGATGAATGGCTCGAACAGATGGCGGCGTATGTCTTCCGGTATGCCCGGCCCGTTATCGCGCACCGAGACAAAAAGCGGCAAATTGGGCCGCGTGCCGCGCCCCGTGGCGGCGGAAAGCCGCACACCGTGCTGGAAGCCGGTGGTGATGTGAATTTCTCCATCCAGCCGCTCGGCCCCGGCAACCGCCTCGGCGGCGTTCTTAACCAGGTTGAGCAGCAGCTGAATGAGCTGGTCGCGATTGCCCAGCACATGCGGCAGCGAGGGGTCGTAGCTCTCGACGAACTTGATGCGGCTGGCAAAGCCGCTGCCCGCCAGGCGCCGCACATGCTCCAGCACGCGGTGAATATTCACCGATTGCCGCTCCAGCTTCTTCTCGCCGAAGGTTTCCATGCGCTCCACCATGGCGCGGATGCGGTCGGCCTCGTCGCGGATGAGCACGGCCAGCTCACGGTCCTCGGCCGGGGCGCTCATTTCCAATAGCTGCGCCGCGCCGCGTATGCCGGAGAGCGGGTTTTTCACCTCATGCGCCAATATGGCCGCCATGCCGGTTATCGAGCGCGCGGCATTGCGGGCGGAAATTTGCTGGTCCAGCGCGCGGGCGGCGGATTCATCCTGCAGGGTCAGCGCCACACAGCCTGGCTGCTCCAGCACCGGGGCAGCCTGCACCGAACAGCCGCGCCGCGTCATGCGCGGGCCTTCCAGGCTGAGATCATGCTCCGAAATGGTGACCCCCGCGCGGCGGGCGCGCTCCAGCATCAGGAAGATGGGATGGTCCAGCGGCAGCAGCTCGGCGAGGTTGGTGTTGAGCAGCATGGCCTTGGACGCGCCAAAAAACTCCTCCGCCGCGTAATTCACGGCCAGAAACATATCCTGCTCATCCAGCACCGCCACGGCCAAGGGCAGCGCGCCCAAAATCTGCGCGGGGTCCAGCACCTGCTTGGCGCTGGCGTTGCGCCTGAGCAAGCCGAAGGTTTTTTTGATGCTCCCGCTCATCTGGTGGACCTCATTGCGCGCCAGGCTTGTGCGAGGACCATCATGCGGCCAGCGCCAGCTCGTCCTGGCGGACAAAGCCTTGCTCAATCAACGGGTCGTAGAACCGATGCACCAGCGCCTCCACCTCGCGCCCGTCATCCATGCGGTTCATGGCGGCGCGGAAGGCGGCGGAGCCGCGCAGCCCCTGGCTGTACCAGGCCACATGCTTGCGCCCCAGCCGCACCCCGGCACCCTCGCCAAAATACGAGCGCACGGCGCGGTAATGGTTGAGCAGAATCTCCTTCTGCGCGGCAAGGCCAGGGGCGGGAATGGTCTGCCCCGTGGTGAGGTAATGGATGACCTGCCGCAAAAACCACGGGCGGCCATAAGAGCCGCGCCCGATCATCACCCCATCGGCGCCCGAGCGGCGCAGCGCCTCTTCAGCCTTTTGCTCGGTGGTTATGTCGCCATTGACGATAACGGGCAGTTTGGTCACGGCCTTTACATTGGCGATGAAATCCCAATCGGCCACGCCCTCGTAAAATTGCTGGCGCGTGCGGCCATGCACGGTAAGCATCTGGATGCCGGATTGCTCCGCAATGCGGGCCAGGCTGGGCGCGTTCAGGCTGTTATGGTCCCAGCCCATGCGCATTTTCAGCGTCACCGGCACCTCCACGGCGCGGGCGGTGGCCTCTAATATGCGCCCGGCCAGTGCCTCATCGCGCATCAGCGAGGAGCCGGCGAGCTGACCGATCGCCACTTTTTTCACCGGGCAGCCGAAATTAATGTCGATGAGGTCCGCCCCCAGCCCCACGGCGATTTTCGCCGCCTCGGCCATGGCCTGCGGGTCGCAGCCCGCGAGCTGCACCGAGGACGGGCCGCCGCCCGAAACAACCTCCGCCATGCACAGGGTTTTGCGGTTTTCCCGTACCATGGCCCAGGAGGCGATCATCTCCGAGACCACAAGCCCGGCGCCCTGCTCTTTCACCAGCGCGCGGAAGGGCCGGTCCGTCACGCCAGACAGCGGGGCAAGAATGACCGGCTGCGCCAGCGTAACCTGGTGCCTGCCGCGGCCCAGCGTGATAGGTTTGATTCTCGGGGAAAAGTCGCTGCTCATGATTTGGGCAAATTACTGCCCCGGCCTGCCGCGCGCAATGTCCTGAATGCACAAAGGTTGACGCTTCCATGCCAAACCGTACATCTGCGGTGAGAGGTGAGTGATGATGATTCCCCGGATTGGGACCGGTTTTGACGTACACGCCCTGGCAGAAGGGCGCAAAATGATCATTTGCGGGGTGGAAATCCCGTATGAGAAAGGCCTGGCGGGCCATTCGGATGCCGATGTGGGCATCCATGCGCTATGCGACGCCATTTACGGCGCGCTGGCGGAGGGCGATATTGGCCGCCATTTTCCGCCCAGCGAGACGACCTGGAAAGACGCGGACAGCGCCCGGTTTTTGCGCCATGCGGCGGACCGCATAAAGGCGCGCGGCGGGCGGCTGGCCAATGCCGACATCACCATTATCTGCGAGCGGCCCAAGATAAAGCCCCATGCGGCGGCCATGCAGGCACGGCTGGCGGCGCTGCTGGGCGTGGCGGAGGGACGCATTTCGGTAAAAGCCACCACCACCGAGCAGCTTGGCTTTACCGGGCGCGGCGAAGGTATTGCCGCCCAGGCAGCGGTGATGGTGCTGGTGCCGGATGATGAGAAATTTTAACAAAGTTTCAAGAAAGCTGCAGTATCACGCCTTGTACGCCTATATGTGTGTAGAAAATTACATCACGGCCCGCAAAATTTCATCGCTGCACTGCGAAATCACGACTGCCCCGCCGGGATTTCTTCCCGTATATAATCGGCCCATAGGTTGAGTTTACTCGCCTATTTTCTTGGACGTTTCCTCCCTAAACTTGGCGGCGCATTATTGCGCCGCCTTTTTTTCGCCTGGATTTGGGACCCTTAAGACACCGGCTGAGTAGGGTTTTGTTCATGTGCCCCGGAAGCGGAACCTGCCTGCAAACGCGCCCTGGTGAGTCGCATGGCGGGGATTTTCGAGCACCGGAGCGGAGCGTATTTACACCAACGGCCATTGAGCATGCCCGTTGGTGTAAAGTACATGAGCACCGGCGCGCAGAAAATCGCCGCCATGCGGCCACCGGAGTAGAGTTTGCGGGCAGGTTCCAGTGGGGGGCTTCTGTTGCCCGGTGCCCCCCGAACCGCGCTTAGCTGTTTTTAGGCAGCGACAGCGAATGCAACGTTGTTATCGTTCGCATTTAAGATATAGCCCGATAACGGCGGTACAATGCCGGGCAAAAGATGGGTCTTTACCACACGTGTCGAGTCTGTTTCGCCCCCATAACCCTGAAGCGCCCCGATGACGAAGCAGCCTTGGCTGCGTAGTCTGAATCGGGCCGCTCAAATCATGGTGGAGGCGCCGGGTACTGCCCCCGGGTCCACAATGTTTATTCCACGCACCGTTTATCACCATAGCCGGCAAGCCGGCAGGCCCTATATAGGCGCGACTCGCGGATTATGAAAGAGTGCCCGGCATGACCCTGACCCCAGAACAGCGCGCCGAGATCGACGCCGCCCGCAATGCCACCCACGCCACGCTGCGCCCCACCGTAGCGGCGCTGGAGGAATATCTGTTCAAGCCCGTGCCGGTGCTGGACCACGGCTTTGTGCGGGTGGTGGATTATATGGGCGATGACAGTGCCGTGGTGCAGGCGGCCCGTGTTTCCTACGGGCGGGGCACGCGCAAGGCGCTGGAGGATGAGGGGCTGATCCGCTACCTCATGCGCCATTATCACTCCACGCCGTTTGAGATGTGCGAGATAAAATTCCACGTCAAACTGCCCATTTTCGTGGCGCGGCAATGGATCAGGCACCGCACGGCGAATGTGAACGAGTATTCCGCCCGCTATTCCATTCTGGACAAGGATTTCTACCTGCCCGCCCCGGAGCAGCTTGCCGTGCAGTCCGCGGATAACAAGCAGGGCCGCGGCGCGGTGCTGGATGCCGCCACCGCCGCGCACGTGCTGCGCCTGCTGCGCGCGGATGCCGACCAGACCTACGCGCATTACGAGGAAATGCTGGGCGAGGATATTGGCCTGGCCCGTGAGCTGGCGCGGATGAATTTAACGCTGAACACCTACACGCAATGGTACTGGAAGACGGACCTGCACAATCTCTTCCACTTCCTGCGCCTGCGGGCCGATGCCCATGCGCAATACGAAATCCGCGTGTACGCCGAAGCGATGCTGGACATGGTACAGGCCTGGGTGCCGCTCTCGTACAAGGCGTTCTGCGATTACCGGCTGGGCGCTGTGACGTTTTCGGCCAAAATGGTGGAAATATTGCGGCGGATGCTGGCCGGCGAGGCCGTGGCCCAGGCCGGGTCGGGGCTGAGCAAGCGGGAATGGGCGGAATTTATGGCGGCGCTAGGGCGGTAAGCCGCCCGCGCGGGGCATGATCCGCTTTGTCTTGACTTCGCGGCTGGACCATTCGCATAGTGTTTCAGGGCAGGTAATCAGCGCTTGGTTGCAAACACTCCAGAATATCCAGAGAATATCCAGAATACCGCGCAATTTCCTGCTTTTCAGGCCTAATTCGTCAAGAGGGGAGCCAATCTTGAACAGAAAATCCTTTATCATGCTGCTCACGCCGCTGCTTTTTGGTTTGGTTCCCGCCGCGGTCCCGCACGCCGCCCGCGCGGCGGGCAGCACCAGCATCGTTGTTGGGGCGGATACCACCTTTCCGCCATTCGAGACCGAGGTGGATGGTAAAGTCACCGGGTTTGATATCGACATGATCAAGGCCATCGCCAAAGCCGAAGGCCTGACGGTAACAATCAAAACCCTGCCCTTCGACGGCATCATTCCAAGCCTGCAAACAGGCGCGCTGGATGCCGCCGTGGCCGGCATCACAATCAAATCCAGCCGGTTGCAGAATGTCGATTTCAGCGATGCCTATTATAAATCCGGCCTGTCCATCCTTGTCAAAAAAGGCTCGGACATCAAGGATTTCGCCGATTTGAAAGGGCATGTCGTCGCGACCAAGACAGCCACCTCATCGGCCGATTATCTGCAACAGCACGGCTTCGACATGAACCATGTCAAGCAGTTCCAGGACATCGACTCCGCCTATGAAGCGCTGGAAACCGGCGGCGCGGACGCGGTGCTTTTCGACAATCCGGTCAACGTCAATTTCAAGACATTGCACCCTAATGTGAAAACCGTGGGGCCGTTGCTTACCGGCGAGTATTACGGGATCGCGATCAGCAAAAAACGCCCTGGCCTGGTGGCAAAAATCAACGCCGGCCTCGCCGCGATCAAGAAAAATGGCGTTTATCACCAGCTGTTCGTGAAGTATTTTGGTGGAGATACCAGCGGCGCGGTGAATGGCGTCCTCAAGCCCGCCACTGTTGCGGTTTCCGACTGACCTCCGCCCCGGGGCCAATGCTGGCGGCCAAGCCGCCACAGCCACGCATGGTGCATGAGGCGCGATTGCGTGAGGCGCGATGGAGCCCGCGCCTCACGCACATCATCGCGGCGGCCGGGCGCGCGGGCGCCCTGGCTTCAAACGTCTCGGCGCGCGCGTCATCCGGGCGGTTTTGCGCCCACCCGGCCACGTTTGGCCGAGTCACGTATTTTCCATGGAATTCAAGCATAAGGTATGCTGCTTTATGAATGTCGTCTGGGATAATCTTCCCGTCATTCTGGGAGGGCTGGCGCTAACCATCCAGTACTCAATCATCGCGATTATCCTGATGGTCGTCATCGGGCTGGTCGCGGCGCTCATGCGCCTGTCGAAACTGGCCCCCTTGCGGTGGATCGCCTCCGCCTATGTTGAGATGTTCCGGTCCACGCCGCTGCTGGTGCAGCTTTTCTTCATCGTTCTGGGCCTGCCGGCGATTCTGCCGCTCAACCAATGGGTCGGGCAGCTCACCTACCCCATTGTAGCGGCGGCGCTCACGCTCAGCCTGAATGAAGGCGCTTACGTTACCGAAATTATCCGCGCGGGCATTCTGGGCGTGGACAAGGGGCAGAAGGAAGCGGCGCTGAGCGTCGGCATGACCGATTTTCAGACGATGCGCTACATCGTGCTGCCGCAAGCGTTCAAGCGGATGATTCCGCCGCTGGTGAACCAGGCGGCGCAAACCATTAAGGACACATCACTTCTGGCCCCTGTTGGCGTGGCCGAGCTGGTTTACAAAGGCGAGATCGTGATCGCCGCGACATTCGCCTCCTTCACAATCTGGACCTTGATCGCGGCCTTGTATTTCATCATCATCTTCTCCGTATCTAAATGCTCCGCCTATCTTGAGAGGAGGCTGCAAGTTGATAAGCGTTAAGAACCTGCACAAATCCTTCGGCCACCACGAGATTCTGAAAGGCATCAGCAATCATGTGGAAGAGCAGGAGGTTGTTGTCGTCATCGGCCCGTCGGGCAGCGGCAAGAGCACGTTCCTGCGCTGCCTTAACGGGCTGGAGAGCCTGACCAGCGGCGAGATTGAAATTGCCGGGATGAACCTGACCGGCCCGAAAACCGATATTCATAAATTACGCCAGCATGTCGGCATGGTGTTTCAGCAATTCAACCTGTTCAGGCATCTGACCATTTTGGAAAACATCACCATCGGGCCGCGCAAGGTTAAAAAGCAGAGCACGGCGGAAGCAAACGCGATTGCGCGCGAGCTGCTGGCTAAAGTGGGGCTGCCCGGTAAAGAACAGCGCTACCCGGACGAGCTTTCAGGCGGGCAGCAGCAGCGTGTTGCCATTGCCCGTGCCCTTGCGATGAAGCCGGATGTGATGCTGTTCGACGAGCCAACCTCGGCGCTCGACCCCGAAATGGTGGGCGAGGTTCTTCAGGTGATGAAAAACCTTGCCATAGAGGGCATGACCATGGTTGTGGTGACCCATGAGATGGGGTTCGCGCGTGAAGTCGGCCACCGCGTGCTCTTCATGGATGAAGGCTATATCGTGGAAGAAGGCAAACCGTCCGATCTCTTCTCGAACCCGCAAATGGAGCGGACCAAGAGTTTTCTGGCGAAGGTTCTGTAGGGCCTTACGGGCGGCCCGCCGCGGAGATGGAAATGAACCAAACCATGCCGGGGAGCGAGCGGGCTGCCTTGTCCTCGGCCACGCCCATGCTCGGCAAGGCTGGTATCGCGCGTGGGGCTGGCGGGGCGGCCACGCGCCAGGCATAAGCCTCATACCAACGGGCATGCTCAATGACCGTTGGTATAAGCCAGCCGGGGAATGGTTTTCCAAACACGCAACCAGCAAGCTGGCCGGTAGGAACCTGTTACCCGGCAAAGGGCACATGCACCCAGCCGCTCATCAGCACGCGGGCGCTGCGGCTCATAACGGCTTTGCTCACCGCCCATTCGCCATTCACCAGCGCGGCCTTGGAGCCAACGCGCAGCGTGCCGGAGGGATGGCCAAAGCACACCGCCTCGCGCGCGCCCCCGCCAGCGGCCAGGTTCACCAGCGTGCCGGTAATGGCGGCGGCGGTGGCAATGGCAACCGAGGCCGTGCCCATCATGGCATGGTGCAGCTTGCCCATGGACATGGCGCGCACCAGCAAATCCACATCGCCCACGCCAATCTTCTTGCCGCTGGAGGCGGTGTAGTCCTTCGGCTTGGCCACCCAGGCGATTTTCGGCGTGTGCTGGCGCCCGGCGGCTTCCTCCGGCTTGGCGATCAGCCCCATTTTCACCGCGCCATAGGCGCGGATGGTCTCCAGTTTTTTCAGCGCCGCGGCATCGCTATTCACATTCTCCTGCAGCTCGGTGCCGGTGTACCCTAGCGCCCCGGCTTCCAGAAAAATGGTGGGAATGCCGGAATTGATCATGGTCGCCTTGAAGGTGCCGATGCCGGGCACGTCCAGGTCATCCACCAGGTTGCCGGTGGGAAACAGCGCGCCGCCATCGCCTTCCTCGGCCGGGTCCATGAATTCCACCACAATCTCGGCGGCGGGGAAGGTCACGCCGTCCAGCTCGAAATCGCCGGTCTCCTGCACCTCGCCATTGCTCATGGGCACATGGGCGATGATGGTTTTGCCGATATTGGCCTGCCAGATGCGGATGATGGCCACGCCATCCTTGGGCACGCGCGCGGCATCGGCCAGCCCGTTACGGATGGCAAACGGCCCCACCGCGGCGGAAAGATTGCCGCAATTACCGCTCCAATCCACAAACGCTGTGTCAATGGCAACCTGGCCGAACAGGTAATCCACATCATGGTCCGGCTTGGTGCTGCGGCTGATAATCACCGTCTTGCTGGTGCTGGAGGTTGCCGCACCCATGCCGTCAATCTGCTTGCCATACGGGTCGGGGCTGCCGATCACGCGCATCAGCAGCGCATCGCGCGCCGGGCCGGGCACGCGCGCGGCCTCTGGCAGATCGGTGAGAGAGAAGAAAACGCCTTTGCTGGTGCCGCCGCGCATATAAGTGGCGGGAATTTTGATTTGGGGAGCGTGAGCCATGACGAAATCCTGTTTTTATGTCTTGTAAAAAGCGAAGGCGCCCGCTCTTGATTTGAGCGCGCATCTATAGATGCGCTAGGCGGCGCCTTCGCAATGAACCTTACGAGGCCTGAGAAACCGCGCTGGCTTCCAGGAAGTCCTGGGCGAAGCGCTGCAGCACGCCGCCGGCATCGTAGATGGACACTTCCTCCGCCGTATCCAGGCGGCAGGTCACGGGCACTTCCACCGTGCTGCCATCGCGGCGGTGAACCACCAGGGTGAGATCGGCACGCGGCTTGCGCGCGCCAATCACGTCGTAAGTCTCCGTGCCATCCAGCCCCAGCGTCAGGCGGTTGGTGCCGGGCTTGAACTCCAGCGGCAGCACACCCATGCCGATGAGGTTGGTGCGGTGGATGCGCTCGAAGCCCTCGGCCACAATGGCCTCCACACCCGCCAGGCGCACGCCCTTGGCCGCCCAGTCGCGCGAGGAACCCTGGCCGTAATCGGCACCCGCCACAATAATCAGCGGCTGCTTGCGGTTCATGTAGGTCTCAATCGCCTCCCACATGCGCATCACCTTGCCTTCCGGCTCCACGCGGGCCAGCGAGCCTTTCTTCACGCTGCCATCCTGGTTGCGGCACATTTCGTTCAGCAGCGTGGGGTTGGCG
This sequence comes from Pseudomonadota bacterium, assembly GCA_021805545.1. Taxonomy (GTDB): domain Bacteria; phylum Pseudomonadota; class Alphaproteobacteria; order Acetobacterales; family Acetobacteraceae; genus Acidocella. Next base: position 22,707 of record JAJZFB010000076.1, read on the forward strand.
AAGGTGGCGCGCTGCGCGGTGAGGTGGTCGCCGCGATGCGTGGCGTAGGAGTTATAATCCTCCTCCGGCAAGCCCATTTTGTGCAAATACTCGCCCGCCGCGCTGTCACCCATAATGGCGTTGGAAGGCGAAAGATGGTCGGTGGTGATGTTGTCGCCCAGCACGGCCAGGGGGCGCATGCCCTTCAGCGTGCGTTCACCGGCCAGCGCGCCCTCCCAGTAAGGCGGGCGGCGTATATAGGTGCTCTGCGGGCGCCAATCGTAAAGCGGGCTAACCTGCTTGCGCGCGCCGCGCTTGCCGAACATCGGCTCGTACACGTTGCGGAACTGCTCCGGCTTCACCGAGCTGCCCACCACCGCGTCGATTTCCTCGTCCGACGGCCAAAGATCCTTCAGGCGGATTTCCTTGCCACTTGCATCCACGCCCAGCACATCACGCTCGATATCGAAACGGATAGTGCCGGCGATGGCATAGGCCACCACCAGCGGCGGCGAGGCCAGGAAGGCCTGCTTGGCATAGGGGTGGATACGGCCATCGAAATTGCGGTTACCGGAGAGCACGGCGGTTGCGTACAAATCGCGGTCGATGATCTCCTGCTGGATCTTCGGGTCCAGCGCACCGGACATGCCGTTACAGGTGGTGCAGGCAAACGCCACAATGCCGAAGCCGAGTTTTTCCAGCTCGGCGGTCAGCCCCGCCTCGTCCAGATACAGCGCCACGGCCTTGGAGCCAGGCGCCAGCGAGGATTTAACCCACGGCTTACGCACCAGCCCGGCGCGGTTGGCGTTACGCGCCAGCAGCCCGGCGGCAATAACGTTACGCGGGTTGGAGGTATTGGTGCAGCTGGTAATGGCGGCGATAATCACGGCGCCATCGGGCATCTGGCCCGGCGTCTCGGTCCAGGGCGCGGCAATGCCGCTGCTGGCCAGGTCGCTCACCGGCAGGCGGCGATGCGGGTTGGAGGGGCCAGCCAGCGTGCGCACCACGCTGGAGAGGTCGAATGTCAGCACACGCTCATATTCCACCTTGCTCAAGCTGTCAGACCACAGCCCGGCAGTGCGGGCGTAGTTCTCCACCAGCTTCACCTGCGCATCCTCGCGGCCTGTCAGGCGCAGATACGCGATGGTCTGCTGGTCGATGGAGAACATCGCCGCCGTGGCGCCATATTCCGGCGCCATGTTGGAGATGGTGGCGCGGTCGCCCAGCGTCAGGCTGGACGCGCCTTCGCCGTAAAACTCCAGGTAAGCGCCAACAACTTTCTGCTTGCGCAGGAACTCGGTCAGGCTCAGCACGATGTCGGTTGCCGTAATGCCGGGCTGGCGCTTGCCGGTCAGCTCCACGCCGATAATATCCGGCAGGCGCATCCACGAGGCGCGGCCGAGCATCACGTTCTCGGCTTCCAGCCCGCCCACGCCGATGGCGATAACGCCCAGCGCATCCACATGCGGGGTATGGCTGTCCGTGCCCACCAGCGTATCGGGGAAGGCCACGCCGTCCTTGGTGAAGATCACGGGCGACATGCGCTCCAGGTTGATCTGGTGCATGATGCCGTTACCGGCGGGCACCACGTCCATATTGTCGAACGCGTCCTTGGTCCAGTCGATAAAGTGGAAGCGGTCCTCGTTGCGGCGGTCCTCGATGGCGCGGTTGAGCGCAAACGCATCCTTCTCGAACCCGCCATGCTCCACGGCCAGCGAGTGATCGACGATGAGCTGCACCGGCACCACCGGATTCACCTTGGCCGGGTCGCCGCCTTTACCGGCAATGGCGTCGCGCAGGCCAGCAAGGTCCACCAGCGCGGTCTGCCCCAGAATATCGTGGCACACCACGCGCGCAGGGTACCAGGGGAAGTCGATGTCGCGCTTACGCTCGATGAGCTGCTTCAGCGCATCGGTCAGCAAAGCGGGTTCGCAGCGGCGCACCAGGTTTTCCGCCAGCACGCGCGAGGTATAGGGCAGCGTATCATAGGCGCCGGGCTTGATCGCCTCCACGGCCTCGCTTGCGTCGAAATAATCCAGGCCGGTGCCGGGAAGCTGCTTGCGGTATTTTGTGTTCATGTGCGCTTTTCCTGTGGAATTTGCCGTTCGATGTTAAGGCGGGAGGTCCGTATGTGGCGGCGCATCAGCATTTCCGCCAGTTCACCATCGCCCTCGGCAATGGCGTCCAGAATACGGTGATGTTCGGCAAAAGCCTGGGCGGGCCGGTTGGGCAATGCCGAATGCTGGATACGGTACATGCGGGCGAGCTGGTACAGCTCATCGCAGAGCAGGCGGATGAGCATCTTGCTCCCGCTGCCCTGAACGATACGGTAATGAAAATCGAAATCGCCTTCCTGCAGGTAATAGCCGCGCCCGGCCTGAAAGGCCTCGTCGCGCTCATGCGCGCGCAGCACGCCGCGCAGCGCCTCCACCTGCTCCGGCGCCATACGCTCCGCCGCCAGGCGGCAGGCCAGGCCTTCGAGCGATTCACGAATTTCGTAAAGCTCCGCCAGCTCCTGGCGGCTGAGTGAAACAACGCGCGCGCCGACATGCGGCACGCGCACCAGCAGCTTCTGCCCTTCCAGCCGGTTCAGCGCCTCGCGCAGCGGGCCGCGGCTAATGCCATAGGCGCGCGCCAGCTCAGGCTCGGAAATTTTGCTGCCCGGCGCGATCTCACCCTTCACGATGGCCGCCTGGAGCTGCCGCAGCACCTGGAAGGTGAGGGTCTCACCTTCCAGGGCGCCGTTGGCCTGTAATGGCTGGGTCTTTTGCATAATGTCGACAGATGCCGTATAAATTCTGGATAAACTGGCAATTTGCTAGGCCAAATTCGCCCAACTGTCAACAATACGGCCTTGCGGCAACGCGCTGCGCCATTTTGGGGCCATACCACGGCGCCGCGTAAACATTCTCATTAATTCACGTCAATCATGACGGAGATCAATGCGCCCGTTGCCGCATTCGTGGCACATATTTTCTTGCATCGTAAAGGAGTGAGGCCATGTCCACCCCACCAAAACACACCGCGAAAACAAGCCCGGCGCATGCCGGCGCCGCGGATGGCACCGCCGCGGATGGCGCCAGGGCCGCGGAGGCTTTCCCTCTCCACGCGTTATCGGCACAGCTTCGCGCGGCGGAGCTTATCGCCGAGGTGAACGGCACCTTGCTGCAGACGGCACGCGACATATGGGCCAGCCAGGGCGAGTGGTTCCGCCAGGAAATGGCGCAGGCCACGCACACGCCCAAAAAACCGCCCGCGGCCGATGGCCCCGCCGCCATGGCCGCCACGCTGGTAAGCTGGCAGGAGCATGGCGGGCGGCTGGCCGCGCATATGCGGCAAATGGCCGACAGGGTGCAGGAATGCCAGAGGCAGATATTGTCTCTTCAGCAAAAGGCCATGGCGGACGCCCTGCGGCAATAGGCATGGCGGCACGGAAGGTTGGCCCGCCCATGCTGTCTGCTTGCCGGCTGCCTGCCGCCTGCCTGCGGGCGGGCGTGAATTTTGGTTTTGCGCGGGCCGCCAGCCAGCCCTGCGCGCGCGTATTACTACGTATTACTTCTTGCGGGTTACTTCTTGCGGGCACCGATGCTGGCGAATTTCTTGTTGAACTTGGCAACCTGACCGCCCGTGTCCACAATGCGCTGCACGCCGGTCCAGGCGGGGTGAGATTTCGGGTCAATATCCAGGCGCAGCGTATCGCCCGGCTTGCCCATGCAGGAGCGGGTCTTGAATTCCGTACCATCGGTCATGATGATGTTGATCTCATGATAGTCCGGATGAATATTGTCTTTCACAGTACAGGCTCCATGCGTTCAGGGCCGCCGATCCCGACCGGCAGCAAAGGAGGCCCGGCTTTACGCTGGCGCCGCCTGCAATGCAAGGGCAGCGCTGGCAAAAGCCGCGGCTTCGTCAAGTGCTTTTCGTGCTTCTGGCAACAGCGCCTGGCTGACCTGCCATACATGGGGCATGTCCGGCCACCGGCTCAACTCCACCCGCACCCCCGCCGCGCGGGCGCGTTCAGCCAAGCGGGTGGAATCATCCAGCAATATTTCCATCTCGCTCACCTGTATAAGCAAGGGCGGCAGCCCGGCTAAATCGCCATAAAGCGGCGAGGCCAGCGGGTGTTTGGGGTCCGCGCCCGCAAGGTAGAGCGCGGCACCCTCGGTAATGCGCGGGGCATAGAGCATGCTCTCGCTCTGCGCGTTGGTTTGCAGCGAGGCCCCGGTGCAGGCCAGGTCCGTCCAGGGCGAGAATAATATGGCGCAGCACGGCATGGGCAGTTTGTGCTGCCTGGCCGCCAGCAAGGTGGCCAGGGTCAGCCCGCCCCCGGCGGAATCTCCGGCAATCACCAGTTTTTCCGGGGGCGCGCGGGCCAGCATGGCGCGGTAGGCGGCCAGCGCATCCTCCACGGCGGCGGGAAAAGGGTGTTCCGGCGCCAGCCTGTATTCCGGCGCGAATACATCAAAACCGCGTATGGCAAAGGCGCCGGTTATCGGCCGGTGGGTGCGCGGCGAGCAGGTGAAATAGCCGCCCCCGTGCAAGTAAAGCATCCCAGCCATGGTTTCCGCCTCGCCCTTTACCCATTCTCCTTCAACGCCATTCATCCTGCCCGGCGCAAAACTGGCGCCCGGCACGCGCGGCGGCGGTTTACCCAGAATGCCGCGCAAATCGGTGGCCGAGGCCGCCCCCGCCAGGCGGCGCTTCACGAACAGGCGCAGAAACGCGTGCACAAAGTAAGACTGCCAGCTCGGCATTGGTCCCTCCGCCGCAATAGGGTAGGGCTGAGTTTAGACATGAGGCCTTATTTTGGGCACTTATATACTTGACTAAGTATATGAAAATTAATGGGAATCTATCTTTCCGATTTGGTAGGTAAAACTCACATTCGACTTATTGAAAGTTTGTCTCTGGATTTGCGAAACCTCGCTGATCGAAATCAGAACGTGACTTGGTGTGATCCAACTGATCTTTGGATACCAAGGCGGATTGGGTGAATTTATATCAGGTGCAGTCGGAGTGTATGCAAATACTATGTGGCTGAAAATGCTGCCCGCCGGTCGATAATGGATGAGTATAGTTCCAGGATCACCTGTCAAAAGGCTGCAATAACGTGCGTCCATTGCAATTTTGTCGTTGGAAGGTCCGTTGAGGATAACGTGGGGTCCGAGAAATTCACAGAGACCATAATTGGCACGCAAGTGTTGAAAACCGGCAACTGAAGCAGCACTCACAATCACGACCAGGATAGCAGAAATCAGTAACCAGCGGGGCAATTTACCTACCTAAGCTCAGAATACGATTTACATCGCTATCGAGAAATCTGTCTGGCAACGGTAGCAGTCAGACACCGTTTCAGCAACGATGGGAAACGTGAAGTTCCCTATGTTATTGAAAAAGTTATAGAGCTTTACTTAGTCAAGTATATAGTTGCCTTATTTTGTGGGGGCAAGAGTTAAGGAGGCGGCAAATGATCCGTGCATTGGCGATTTTGCTTCTGTGCCAGCTAGCCGGAACCGTGTTGCAGGAAGCATTTGGCTTGCCCATGCCTGGGCCGGTGATTGGCTTCGTCCTGTTGCTGGCGGCTTTTTTTGTAACCAAGGGGCCGGACACGGCGCTGCACGATACGGCACAAGGCCTGCTCAAGCATCTCGGCCTGCTATTTGTGCCTGCTGGCGTGGGGGTGGTGGGCATGCTCGGCCTGCTCCGGCAAAATGCGCTGGCGCTGCTCATTGCCATCCCTGTTTCCACGGTGCTTGGCCTGCTGGTCACGGGCACCATCATGCAATGGTTCATGCGCCGGGCGGGCGCGCCCAATGCATAGCCCCCTGAAGCTGTTTCAAATCTGGGTTTATCTGCAAACCCAGCCGCTGCTCTGGCTGGCTGTCACATTATGCGTGTGGGAGCTGGCACGGGCCGTGGACAGGCTCGCGGGCCACCGCGCGCTCAGTAATCCCACGGTCATGTCCATCTTATTCATCGCCGCCTTGCTGCTCATAACCCATACCAGCTACCGCAATTACTTTACGGGTGGCGCGTATATCCAGTTCCTGCTTGGCCCCGCCACGGTGGCGCTTGCCGTGCCCATGTATGCCAACTGGCCGGTCATCAGGCGTAATTTCGCCGCCATCCTTGTCTCGCTCACCACCGGATCCATGGTGGCCGCGGGGTCGGCCATGCTTATTCTGCGGGTGCTGCGCGCGCCGCGCATCGTCACCATTTCGCTTGGGCCCAAATCGGTCACCACCCCCATCGCCATGGGCATTTCGCAGCAGCTTGGCGGCAACCCCTCGCTTACCGCCGTATTTGTCATGATCACGGCGATGTTCGGCATTCTGGTCTATCCGGCCGTGTTCCGGCTGGGCCGGGTGACGGATTGGCGCGCGCGCGGCCTGGCCGCGGGCGTGGCCATGCACGGGCTGGGCACCGCTAAAATGCTCACGCTGGACGATACGGCCGGCGCCTTCGCCGGGCTGGCCATCGGGCTTAACGGCCTCGTCACCTCGCTTTTCCTGCCGGTGATGATCGTCATTTTCGGGATATAACTACCACCGGCCAATATTTGCCGCCCGCGCGCGGCGGACCACGTAATCCGTCCAGGCCAGTTGCACGGCCAGCGGCGTCAGGCCAATGGCGATGCGCTCCCATTGCGTGGTGTGCAGGAAGGCGGCGGCGGTAAACCCGCCAATGAGCACGAACCCCCAATGGATGGCCGCCACCCAGCGCGCATCCATGCCCGCCCGGCGCGCCACCTGGTATAAATGCCCGTTATGGGCGCGGGCGATATTCTCCCGCGCCCAGGCCCGGCGGATAAGGGTGAAGGTGACATCGTACAGCACGCCGGAAAGCAGGAAGGGCACGAGCAGGAAAGAAAGCGGCACGCCGCCGAACCGCGTGGCCGCCACGCCGAACAAGGCCAGCATGAAGCCGCAGAACTGGCTGCCGACATCGCCCATGAAAATTTTACCCTTGGGATAATTAAAGGGCAGAAACCCCAGCACCCCACCCGCCAGCAGCAAAGAGGCCGTATAGACGAAAAACCCGCCGTGAAACCCGGCGATGAAAGCCAGAAACAGGCAGGCAATGAACGTAACCCCCGCGGCCAGACCGTTCAACCCGTCGATGAAATTCATCGCGTTGGTTACATAGAGCAGAAAAAACACGGTGAGCGGCACCCCGGCCCAGCCAAGGGGCACCACGCCCAGCACCGGCAGCGCCAGGCTGTGCACCGTAAGCCCGGAGGCCACCGCCACCAGGGCCGCAAAAAGCTGAGTGGCGAGCTTGATGATGAAGGACAAGTCGAGAATATCATCAAGCAGCGAGACCCCCGCCATCAGCACCGCGGCGGCGATGACCCCGACAAAATACCCTTCCGCCAGGCGCGAGACATGGCCGTAACGGTACAGCAGCAGCACCCCCAGGATAAAGGCGCACACAATCCCTACCCCGCCCGATTTCGGCGTGGTCTGGGTATGTGCCTTACGCGCATCTGGCCGGTCCGGCACGCCAATGGAAATCATGATCCGGACGATGATGCCCGAAAAAATGGCCAGCCCGGCCATCAGGGCCAGGTGGCGGGGCAGGGCGAGCGGCGCGAGGGTGGAAAGAATGGTCATGCGCGCCGGACCATGGCCGAAACCAGCGCAAAATTGAAGAGTGTGTAATCCGGGCGGCAGGCACTACAAAGGGGCTTGCCGCCGCCCCCGCGCCACGCCAGAAGCGGCAAGGCGGACCATGCGGGAGAGCGGCACGTGAAAATTGCGATCATTGGCGGTGGTTATGTCGGGCTTGTGTCCGGCGCGTGCTTTGCCGAGTTCGGGGTGTCGGTCGCCGTGGTGGAGGCCGACGCGGCCAAGCGCAAAATGCTGCTGGAGGGGGAAATCCCCATCTACGAGCCAGGGCTGGACAAGCTGGTGGCCGGCAATATGCAGGCGGGCCGTCTCACCTTCCCGGCCACGCTGGAAAGCGGGTTGAAGGATGCCGAGGCCATTTTCATCGCCGTGGGCACGCCCGCGCGGCGGGGAGATGGCCATGCCGACCTTACCTACGTATTCGCCGCCGTGGAGCAGGTGCTGAAAATACTGGACCACCCGGCCGTGATTGTCACCAAATCGACCGTGCCGGTGGGCACCGGGCGCAAAATTCTTGAAATGGCCCGCCGCCTGCGCCCTGGCCTTGCGGTGGATGTGGCCGCCAACCCGGAATTTCTGCGCGAGGGCAGCGCCATTGGCGATTTCATGCGCCCGGACCGGGTGGTGGTGGGGGCTGATAGCGAGCATGCGCGCGAGGTGCTGCAGCGCCTGTACCGCCCGCTTTACCTTATCGAAACGCCCATCGTGTTTACCGGGCTGGAGACGGCGGAGCTGATTAAATACGCCGCCAATGGATTCCTGGCGATGAAGATCACCTTCATCAACGAAATGGCGGATTTGTGCGAGAAATTGGGCGCGGATGTGAACGACGTGGCGCGCGGCATCGGGCTGGATGGCCGCATTGGCCGCAAATTCCTCCATGCCGGCCCGGGCTTTGGCGGCTCCTGCTTCCCCAAGGATACGCTGGCCCTGATGCGCATCGCCGAGGAAGCGGGCGCGCCCTCGCGGCTCATCCAGTCGGTTGTGGCGGTGAATGACGCGCGCAAGGAGGCGCTGGCCGGGCGCGTGGCGGCGGCCTGCGGCGGCGCGCTGGGCGGTAAAACCATCGCCGTGCTCGGCCTCGCCTTCAAGCCGGAGACGGATGACATGCGCGAGGCGCCCTCGCTGCCGCTCATCCAGGGCCTGGTCTCGCGCGGTGCCAATGTACAAGCCTACGACCCCGAGGCCATGAACGCCGCGCGGCCCTTGCTGCCGGCCAGCGTGCGGCTGATGCCGGACGCCGCGGGGGCCTTGACCGGCGCGGATGTGCTTGTACTCATCACGGAATGGAACGAATTCCGCGCTTTGGCACCGTCCCGGCTGAAGGCTTTGATGCACGGCAGGGTTATTATTGACCTGCGCAACGTGTTCGACCCCGCCGCCCTGCGCGCGGCGGGTTTCACCTATTCCGGTATTGGCCGTGCCGCCGCCTGACCGTTCCAGCCACTCAAACGCGAGGACAAAGCCCGTTGAAACCCCCGCATAAGCACTACCCGGATTATGCCAACCCCGAGCTGCTGGATAAAATCCCCCTCAATGCCAAAACCATCCTGGATGTAGGCTGCGCGCAAGGCGCGCTTGGCGCCGCCTATTTGCGCCGCAACCCAAATTGCCGCGTGCTGGGCATGGATATTGACGAAGAGGCGGTGGCGCAGGCGCGCGGGCGCCTGACGGAAGCCGTGGCGGGCGATGTGGAGCAAACCCCCATGCCATTCGCGGTGCCGGAGGGGATAGACTGCATCGTTTATGGCGATGTGCTGGAGCATCTGGTGGACCCCTGGGCGCTGCTGGCCGAGCATGTTAAATATCTCTCGCCGCAGGGCACCATGCTGGTCTGCATGCCCAATTTCGAGCATTGGAGCTTCGTCGCGAGGCTGCTGGCGGGGACGTTCGATTACGAGGACCAGGGGCTGTTCGACCGCACGCATCTGCGCTGGTTCACCCCGCGCAACATGGGGGCTGCCCTTAGCGCCGCCGGGCTGGTGCTGACCGATGTCGCGCCCCGCCCCACGAACACGGAAAATGCCGGAAAATTCGTGCAAGCCCTGGCGCCCAGCCTGCAGGCCTTCGGCATCGACCCGCAGGAATATTTCAACCGCGCCAGCCCGGTGCAGTTTATTTGGCGCGCGCGCAAGGCCACGCCTGGCAATATCGACATTTCCGGCACCATGCTCACGCCCCAGGGCGGGGTTTCGGATGTACGGGTTATCGAACCCATCCGCGCCGTGGGGACGGACAGCAGCGCGCTGGTAAAAGTTGGGGGCGAGGAGCTTATGTCTCCCATTTCCACCGAACTGCCCCGCATCGCCGTGCTGCACCGCCCGGCGCTCACCGGCGCTCCCGGGTGCGCCCGTATCCGCCGCCTGCTGGATATGGGCTATGTCATCGTCACGGAATTCGACGACCATCCGAGCTTCCTCGAACGGCGCGGCTATGATTTATCGGAGATGCTCACCTTCCGCGGCGTGCATGCGGTGCAAACCAGCACCTTGCCCCTGGCCGAGGTGCTGGTGGAGCAGAACCCGGAAGTGGCCGTGTTCCCCAACGGCGTTTTCGAGCTGCCCGCACCCGATAATTTCGCCAACCCCGAGCAGATGACCTTCCTCTTCGCGGCGCTGAACCGGCAGAATGACTGGGCGCCCTGTATGGGCGTACTTAACGAGGTCGCCAATGCGGTGGGCGAGCGGCTGCGCTTCCGCGTGATGTTCGATGAGGGATTTTATAACGCGCTGGAAACACCGCATAAGAGCTTCGAGCCGCTGACCGATTACGCCACCTATAAAAAGGCGCTCTGCCAGTCGGAAATCAGCTTCATGCCGTTGCAGGACAATGCCTTCAACCGCGCCAAATCGGACCTTAAATTCATCGAGGCCGGGGCCGCGCGCGTGGCCGCCCTGGCCAGCCCCGTTGTGTATGGCAGCGTGATCGAGGACGGCAAGAACGGGCTTTTGTTCAGCACCCCGGCGGAGCTGCGCGCCAGCCTGCTGCGTATGCTGGCCTACCCCGAGGCCACCAGGCGCATGGCCGATGCGGCGCGGGGTTATGTGGCGTCCCGGCGCATGCTGGCCTACCAGGTGGATGCGCGGCTTAACTGGTACCGCGGCCTGTGGGCGCGGCGTGATGAGCTGAACGAGGCGCTGCGCGCGCGCGCGCCAGAGCTGTTCACATGACCGTGCCGGACGGCAAAATCGCTGTAACGGAGCATATCTGGGTTGAATGGCTGCAGCACCGCCGCGTGCCGGCCCTGTGCCCCAATTGCGGCCAGCAGGTAGAAGCCGGGCAGATTCTCGGCATCGACTACCGCCCGCCCGTTGAGCATAAGGACGAACACCGCTTCATCATGCAGGTCTGCCCGGCCTGCTCTGTCCGCTTCGTCGATAACATGAAGATGATGGAGTATCACTCCGATGAGCAGGTGGAGCGCGGCGAGGATGCGTTCCATGTGCAGCTTGGCGCCGGGCTATGGCCCATTGCCGGGCAGATTGCCCGGCTGGACAAGCCGGAAGGTGCCCGCGTGCTGGAAATTGGCGGCGCCTACGGGTTCGGGCTCGATTTCGCCATATGCGCGCGCGGCTGGACCGGCGAGGGCTACGATCCCTCGCCCTTCGCCGCCGTGGGCACGCGCGAGCTGGGCCTGACGCTGCACCAGGAATATTTCACCGTGCGCCATTTACAGCGCGGCCCGTGGGATGTGGCCATTGCCACGGAATTGCTGGAGCATGTGTCCTACCCGGCGGCATTCCTGCTGCTCATGCGCCGGGCGCTGGGCGATACGGGGGTGCTGATGCTCTCCACCCCCAATGCCGCGTGCATCACGCCCGGCCTGCCGGCCTCCTCCCTGCTGCCGCTGCTCTCGCCCGGTTCGCATACCGTGCTGCAAACGGAAAAGAGCCTGGAAATTGCCCTGAACAACGCGGGCTTTGCACATACGCATATCATTGCCGACGGGTTGTCGCTCATCGCCTATGCTTCGTCCGCCCCCATCGCGCTGATCGAGGACGATGCCACGCGGCGCGCCATGTACCGCAACTACCTGGTGGCGCGCGCGGAAACCGCCGGGCTGACCACCGATTTGCGCCTGGGCTTTGCCGGGCGCGGTATTTTCGAGGCGGTAAATGACGGCGGCTGGGCCGCCGCCGATGCCGCCTGGGCTGCCCTGCTGCCCGCGGCGCAGGCGCGCTTTGGGCTGGATTTGGACAATATGGCGGATTTGCCCGCGGGCGCGGACACAGCCAGCCTGGCCGGGCTGAGCCGGATGATGCCGCTGGGGCTGGGCATGATTTTGTTTGGCCGCGCCATGCGGCTGCTGGAGGCCGGGCAGAGCCGCCAGCAGGTGGAACCGCTTTTGCGCCTGGCGCTGCACTCCATCGAGGTGCTGCAGCGCGCCCTGGCCGAACATTCGCTGCAGGATGCGCTTTCCGCCAGCCTGGCCGGGCTGCTGCGTACCGAGCTGCTGATTTGCGATGCCGCCGCCGGGCGGGCGGAGGTGGTGGCGGGGCTGCAAAAGCTGGGCGATGAGGAGACAAGCTGGCGCGGCTTCATCGAGCTGGTGAATGCCGGGCAGATTGCCGTTGCCGCCGCGTTGAAAGCGGTGCTGCCAGAACAGCCCGGCCCGCATCTGCCCGCCGGGCTGCGCCGCAACGCCCTGCTGTGCCAGGCCAATTTCCACCTGGCCCCAGGGGGGGATGTGCTGCAGGCCCTGGCCTGCGCCGGGGCGCTGCGCGCCATGGGCGCCGAGGCGGGCGCGCTGGACATTATTCTTTTCACCCGGCTGGTGAATACCGGCCATTACGGGCCGGCGCACACGCTGCTGCCATTTGTTGAGCCGTACCTGCTCAAGCTGCGCGCGCCCTTCGCGCCCGGGGAGCGCGACGCGCTGTTTTCGGCGGGCATATTATTCATGCAGCAGGCAGAGGATTTACGCCGCGCCGCCACCAGCTTCGCCCGGCTGCGCGACGGGCTGCTGAAAGCCGCCCCGCCCGGCACGGTGCCAGACCCGCTGTTCTGGCCCGCCTTGCGCGGCGAAATCGTGGTGCTGCACCAGCTCAACCGTGGCGGGGAGGCTACGGCCCTGCTGCGCGATTTCATCGATGCCTATCCCGGCGCGCCCGATGATCTGCGCGCGCAGTTAACCATTACTGATACGGATAAGGCAAAATGATCCGGCGTTTCCTGCGCGGCCTTAATAGCCTGCTGCGCCTTGCAAAATGGTGGTTTCTGGTGCCCGTGGGCCGCCTTGTTGGGCAAATCCGCTCCACCCGGCAAATTACCCATGTATGGCCGCGGGGAGAAATCGCGCTCGGGCCAAAACTGGCTTTGTTCATGCATTTCGACCGGCGCGGCCTGGTGCGTGCCCAGTTGCTGCACTACATGCGCGAGCTGCGCGATAATGGGCGCGATGTGGTGTTCGTCAGCAATTCCCGCAAGCTGAAGCCCGAGACGCTGGCGGCGCTGCAAGAGGTTTGCGCCGCCGTGATCGTGCGTAAAAATATTGGCTATGATTTTGGCGCCTGGCGCGATGCGATGGATTATTTCAACCTGCCCCGCGCGGAGACGGAGGAGATTATCTGCGCCAATGACAGCGTATTTGGCCCGCTTCTGCCGCTGGGCGATGTGCTGCGCCGCCTGGATTACGCCAAGGCCGATGTGTGGGGCCTGACGGAAAGCTGGCAGCTCCGTTATCATCTGCAATCCTACTTCCTGGCCTTCGGCCCCAAGGCGCTGCGTTCGGAAGCGTTCCGCAAATTCTGGAAATCGGTGCGCCCGGTGCCGGTGAAATCTTACATCATCAAGGCGTATGAGATTGGGGTGACCGGGGCGATGATGAAAGGCGGGCTGCGCTGCGCCGCCTTGTGGCCCTACGAGGCGCTGGTGAGGCTGGCCAGCCGCGCCGAGCTGGAGAAGCTGATAGAGGCGGAGGAAAGCGAGCTTGGCAAGCTGGACCCGGTGCAGGTGGCGCGCAAGCGCCAGGTGCTGCGCATACGCGATGGCAAGGTGAAGCGCGTGGCGTTGAACCCCACGGCGGATTTATGGCGGCAACTTCTCATCTCGGGCTTTCCCTTCATCAAGCGCGAATTGCTGCGCGAAAACCCGGCCAGTGTTGAGGATGTGGGCGATTGGGAAGAGGTGGTGCGCGAGGAGCTGGGCGCCGACCCAGACCAGATTCTGACCGATCTGCGCGGCATGCTGAAAGGATCGGCACCCTGATAAGGATTATATTACGCCTGGTGCTGGTGGCGGCCTGGACACTGGCCGCCATGCCGGTGCAGGCCGTTCTGCTCACCCGCCGCGGGCGCGGCAAGGAGCGGTTTGCGCGGGTTTATTGGCGCGGCGTGGCACGGGCGCTGGGGCTTAAATTGCGGGTTACCGG
>JAJZFB010000026.1 GCA_021805545.1 Pseudomonadota bacterium
TGAAGCCCTCCGCCGCACCCCGCTTGTAACCAGCCCGTTCAGCTACGTTGTGGTGCCCGGTTTTGTGCCGCGCCAGGCCGCCCAGGCCATGCGCCAGGACTTCCCCGAAATCCCCTACCCTGGCCTGTTGCCGCTGGAGGCAACCTCGCCCGGCCCAGGCTTTAACGCGCTGGTGCAAGAGCTGACCGGCCCGGCGCTTACCGCCTGCCTGGCCGAAAAATTTGGGCTGGACCTGGCCGGCCGCCCCATAATGGTTACCCTGCGCGGCCGCACCCAGGCGCGGGACGGGCGCATCCATACCGATAGCGAGGCCAAGCTCATCACCGCGCTGATTTATTTTAATGAAGGCTGGGAGAGCCAGGGCGGGCGGCTGCGCCTGCTGCGCGGGCCGGATGATATTAACGACATGGTGGCCGAAGTGCCGCCGGAGTTGGGCACGCTCATTGCCTTCCGGCGCAGCGGCAATTCCTATCACGGGCACGAGCCGCATATTGGCGTGCGGCGCGCGGTGATGGTCAACTGGATGAACTCGGGCCTTGCGGCGCAGCGCGAGCTTATGCGGCACAGGCTCTCGGCGCAGGCCAAGCGGATTTTGCAATATGATTGACGCCGCCTGCACTGAAACACATTTACGCGCCGCGCTGCGCCAGGCGCGGGAGGAGCAGACACCTTACCGCCATTGGCGCCTGCGCGGCGCCCTGCCTGCCGCGGTGATAAAGGCCATAACCACCCTGCCCGTGGCCCCGCCCGCTATTGATGACACGCTGGGAAGGCGCGAGACGCATAATGCCACACGCTATTTCCTGACCGGGCAAAACTGCCCTGCCCTGGCCGCAGCGCTGCAAAGCCCTGCAATGGTGGCGGCGCTTGAGCAGACATGCGGGACCTCGCTGCAGGGGAGCTATTTGCGCCTGGAATATTGCCAGGACCAAGACGGATTCTGGCTGGAGCCGCACACCGATATTGGCGCCAAATTCTTCACCGCGCTCATCTACCTTGGCAACCCGGCGCCAGGCGAGGAATGGGGCACGGATATTTACGCCGCCCCTGCGGAACATGCGGAGACAATACCGTACCGGTACAATGATGGACTGATCTTCATCCCCGCGGAAAACACCTGGCACGGCTTCATCCAGCGCAAAATCACCGGGGTTCGGCGCACGCTCATCATCAATTACGTAACGCCGCAATGGCGCGCGCGGCATGAGCTGGCATTTCCCGGCCAGGCTATTTGCCTGTAACCGCCTTCAAAAACCCCACGCGCCCAGCCTCGCCTTCGCGCCGCAGCACCACCGTGTTCAGCGCGAATTTCACGCCGGGAATCGTCTCGTTGACAAACGGATTGCCATACCAGCCGGTAATGCGGCACACGCGCTTTTTAATCCGCCAGCCTTCACTGGTACGGACCAGCATGTCATCGTACCAGCCCGTGCCATCCCAGCGCGGATCACCATCCACCGCTTTGCGCACAAGCCGCCAATTGCCATAAGTAAAGGCATTGGCGCTATCCCCCTCAATTTGCACAATATGGTTCAACATGGCGTGCTGGGTGGAATCGAATGGATCGTGGAATGCCGCGAAATCGCGCTTGAAGCTGGCAAGGTCATGCCAATGCGCCGGAGCGCTGAAATCGGCCTCCACATCTGGCGTAAAGATACGGCCAAACAAATCCCAGCATTGCGTATCGACGGCAAAACCATAGAGATTGATGAGATTGACGATTTCGTTCCTATCCTCGGGCATATTGCGGCTCCTTGCTGTATCCCTGCTCATAGTGCCAGTAAGCGGGCGGGCGCAATCGCGCCGTGAGAGCGCGATGGACTTGAGATGCGCGCGCTTTGCGAGCGATTCGAAAATCATCCGGCTCTACTGCATGGATTGAGAGCCGGATTCAGATTGTAGAGCGGATCACGTTGTGATCCGCTCTACAATCATCCGGCTCTCAACCACATCCGCCGGGCGCAACCGGCAACTCCCGGCCAGCGCGGCTGTTTCCACCTGGAAAGTTGCATGCGCGATCGCGAAATGCTCGTGCATCTCGGCATCGGCGCGGCGGAGCAATGCGGCCTCCAGCTTGGCCATTTCAACTCCTTGCGGAACGGCATTGAGCGCCAGATCGCGTGAATCCCGCAACACCCCAAGTGCCCGCCACAATGATGGCGGCGATGACGAGGCTGGCAACCGGGTCGAGCCATGACCAGCCCGTCATGATAATCAGCAGCCCGGCCAAAACCACACCGGCCGGCACGGCCGCATCGGCGGCCATGTGCAGGCCCCCAGGCCATGAGCAACCCCAGCACATCGCCAAAATTATGCACGGCATCTGCAAGCAAAGCCATTGAATGCGCCAGATGCACTCCAACACCATGAAATCACTCCGCAAACAAACCCCGGTGGAGCGCCTATTCGCCCCCTCATTGTTTAACCGGCATGCGCGCGCCCCTTTGACCATAGCCGCCAGGGGCGGTACGCCCAGCCCAGGTTTACCCGCAAGGCAAGGTTTCCAGGAGGTGAAGGATGCAGCTCCTACTGGCTGAGGACGAACAGAAAACGGCTGGCTATCTCACCAAGGGGCTGCGTGAGGATGGCCATGCCGTGGACGCGGTGGCAAACGGCGCGGATGCGCTGGCGCTGGCGCTGCACCAAGCCTTCGACGCCATTATCCTGGATGTGATGCTGCCGGGAATGGATGGATGGGAGGTGTTAAGGCGCCTGCGCGCCGCCGGATGCGCCACGCCGGTACTGTTCCTTACCGCGCGGGACCATGTCGAGGACCGGGTGCGCGGCCTTGACCTCGGCGCTAATGATTATCTTATCAAGCCATTCGCCTTTGCCGAGTTGCTGGCCCGGCTACGCAATTTGGCGCGCCTGCCCAAAGGCATGGCTGATGGCGGCATTCTCATGGCTGGCGGCCTGGAGATTGACACGCTGCGCCACCATGCCGCACGGGCCGGACACACATTGCAGCTCACCGCCAAGGAATATGCGCTGCTGCTGCTGCTGGCGCGCAATAAGGGGCGGGTTTTGTCGCGTACAATCATCGCCGAGGCAATTTGGGGCATGTTCCATGAGCAGCAATCCAATGCCGTGGATGCGCTGGTACGCCGCCTGCGCGCCAAGCTGGACACGCCTTTTGAGACCGCCTTGCTGCGTACAATCCGCGGCACTGGCTACGTGCTGGAAGCATGAGCCGGTATTCAACCTCCATCAGCGGCAGGCTGGCGCTACTCTACACGCTGGGCGCCCTGCTGGCGGTAGGGGTGTTCGCGTTGCTCGCCAACTGGAAGCTGGAAGCCAATTTCGCCGCCGCACACCGGGATTTCCTGCGGGCCAAAGCCGTGGAGCTACACGACGACCTGGCCGATGGCGATGGCACGCCAAACGCGCTCATCAAGGAAATTCTTCAGGAAACCGCGGGCGTCCGGCTGCGCGAATACGACGCCCGGGTGCTGGTGGCGGGGCACAGCACGGGCGAAACACCTGGCATGAACATGGTTCTGCCCGCGGCCCTGTTTCCCGCTGCCAGCAATGCGGGCGGCGGGCGGCTCATCCCCTACCGGTTCGGCGGAACCTCCTGGCTGCTCACCAGCCTGCCTTTGCACAGCGCCAAGGGGCCGCGCGCGGTGGTGCTGCAAATCGGGTTAAACATCACCCGGGATACGGCGCTGCTGACGGATTTTCACCGTGCCCTGGCGGTGTTCTTCCTGTTGATGGTGCCCTTGCTGCTGGGTGCTGGACGGCTGGCCGCCGCTCATGCGCTGGCGCCGGTGGCGCGCATCGCCAAGGTGGCGCAAAGCATCTCCCCCACGCAGCTTTCCCGCCGCATCCCGCTGGAGCCGCCCTGGCCACGCGAATTGACCGGGCTGGTGCAGGTATTCAACCAGATGCTGGATAATCTCGAATCGAGCTTTGCCCGCCTCTCGCGTTTTTCAGCCGACATCGCGCATGAGCTGCGGACGCCGCTGTCCAGCCTCAATGGCAGCCTGGAAGTCTGCCTCACCCGTCCGCGCGGCGGGGCGGAGTACCGCGGCGCCATCGCCTCCGCGTTGGAAGATGGCCAGCGGCTCACCGGGCTTATCGAAAATCTGCTCTTCCTGGCGCGCGTGGAGAATCCCAGCCATGCATTGCGTTATGAGCGCTGCGAGGCAGCCGAGGTATGCGCCTGGGTGGCCGCGCAATATGAGGCACAATCACGCCCCAAAGCCTTGCATATCCGCATTGAGGGCACAGCGGCGCTGTATGCGGATATACTGCTCTTCCGCCAGGCGGTGGGCAATGTGCTGGCCAACGCGGTACGTCACGCGCCGCCGGGTTCAGAAATCCTACTCAGTATATCCGGCACCATGGCAGGCGGGGTGGAAATCGTCATTTCCGACCAGGGGCCGGGCATCCCGCCAGAGCACCTGCCCCGGCTGTTCGACCGGTTCTACCAGACCGACCCGGCACGGGGCCATGAGGTGGCGCAAGGCTCAGGGCTGGGGCTGTCCATTGTCCGCTCGATTATGGAGCTGCATGGCGGGCATGCGGCAATCGAGAGCGAGCTTGGGCACGGCACGCGCGCGCGTCTGCGTTTTCCAGCCCTTGAGGCGTAAAATGATAAAATTATCATTCTGCCGTACGCAAAAGGGCATTTTCGGCTGCTACAGCACGCACTCAGAGGTACTATTCATGATCGATTCTGGCGTACATCACGGCGCGGACAATTCAGGCGCTCCCGCCACAACCGGCCTATGTGGCAAATACCCCCCATGCGCTGGGCGGAACCATGATTGACCATCCACGCCGGCCTAAAATTGTTCTTTTCGTGCTCGCGGGCCTCATACTCGCCGTGGCGGGCTATGCCACATATACGCGCGGCACACATCGCGCTGCTCACGCGGGCTTACCCGCGATTTCCGTAAGCACCGCGCCAGCCGTCTTGGCGCCCATGCCTGTTGTGGCGCGCGCGCTTGGGGCCGTGAACAGCCTGGGCCAAGCCACACTAACCGCCACGATGACCGGCGAGATTGAAGGCCCGTTTAATACAACGGGAGAAATTGCGGCGGACGCCATCGTGGCCCGGAATATTTCTCCGCTGCTGCAAGACCAGACCGGTGCCGCCCAGGCACAGCTTGAATATGCAAAAACAGTCCTGCAAAGAACCTTAAGCCTGGCACAGCAGCATTTGCGGACAGATTTGGACGTGGCCTTGGCCCAGCGCAATTTCGCCCAGGCCAAAAGCAATCTGGCCGCCTTGCGGCAGCAAGCCAGCTTGCAAACAATGCGGGCGCCATTCGCCGGCACACTCCATTATCTGGTTGCGCCGGGAAGCACCGTGTATCGTGGCACGCCAGTAGCCACCATTAACGGCCGCGCGGCTCCATGGGTTGACATAAGAATCTCCCCCGCATCTTCGCAAACCATCCAGCAAAACGAAGATGCGGAGATTTCCGGTGATACATGGCGCGGCATGGGCCATGTGTTGTCCATCGGGCAAAATGCCCAGCCCTGGGGTTTGGTGCAGGTTCGCATTCAACTGCCCGCGGGCAACCCGTTGCTACCGGGAGAATGGGTGAACGTGCTGTTAACCCGGAACGGCGCCCCGGCGGTGGCCGTGCCGCAGGCGGCGCTTGTCATGCGGGGGGCCAATGCCATGGTATTTGTCATCGGCAAGCACCATGCCCACGAGGTTCCCGTGCAAATCCTGGCTGAGGCCCAGCGGCACGTATGGGTAACAGGCGCGCTGCATGCCGGAGAAATGGCCGCCGTTTCTGGTACAACACGCTTGAAAAACGGCAGCCCCATCGTCACGCAAATCATGCCAGGCGGCCATTGATGTCACGCTATCTGGCAAGCCTTTGGACCAACAGATTCTCTGTCTTATTGCTCGTGCTGCTGCTGATGGGCGCTGGCGCCGCCATGCTGCCGCGCCTGTCAGAAACAATCTTTCCCGATGTGTCATTTCCCAAAGTAACCGTTCTTGTCACGGATGCGCAGCAGCCCGTGAAGCTCATGCTGTTGCAGGTCACGCGCCCGCTTGAACTGGCCGCGCAAGGCGAGCCTGGCGTTCGCCTGATCCGCTCGCAAACCGGCAATGGCCTGTCCAAGCTGCATGTCTATTTCGCAAGTAACGTTAACCCCCAGCTTGCGTATTTGCTGCTGCAGGCACGTTTGGCGCATGTACCATTACCACCCGGCGCCCGCATGGCCGTTAAGCTGCAGACGCCCAACATCTATCCCTTCGCCGAATATGCGCTGGTCTCGAACACGCTGAACAGCGCGGAGATGCAATCGGCCTTCGCCTTCCAGGTCCGCCCGGCATTGGTGGGCATTTCGGGTGTATATACAGTCTCGGGAACGGGGCGCGGATGGCCCGAGGTGGATGCCGATCTCTCCCCCCGCCGCCTGGCGCAGTATGGGCTAACGGCGGCACAGGTAATGGCATCCTTAAACGCGGCGCAGGGACCATTTTTCTCGGGCGTGCTGCAAGCATATCATCAGCAATTCATTGTTAGCACCACGCCGCGCCCAGCCGATGCCGCCAATCTGGCCATGCTTACATTGCCGCTCGGGCCAAAAGGGCCAGATGGTAACCGCTTGCCAATATCGCTTGGCGCACTGGGGACCATTCATACCGGCCCGCCGCCCTTGCTGGTGGAGGCCGCCGTCAATGGATGGCGGCATGCGCTGGTCATCGACATCGCGCCACAAGCAGGTGTGGATGAGGTGGCGCTGGGGCATGCCGTGCGGCAAAAAATCGCCACGCTGCAAGCGCAGTTGCCACCGCACATGCATCTGGTGCGCATTTATGATCTCAGCCAATTAATCAGCAGCAGCCTGCAAGATGTCTGGACCGCCCTGATTCTCGGCAGCATCATTGCCTGGCTGGTCGTGCTGTTCTTCCTGCGGCGCCTCAGCGCGGCATTGGCCACGCTGTTGGTTGTACCGCTGGCAATTGCCGCAACATTGCTGGTCATGCACCTGCTCGGGCTTGGCCTGAATGTCATGACCCTGGGCGGCCTTACAGCTTCTATCGGCGCGCTGGTCGATCACGCAATCGTTGTGATGGAGCGGGGCTTGGATGTGCATGGCGCCACGAGAGCCGAACGCCGCCGCCAGGCTTTTGCCGCAACAGGGCGTATCCTTGTGCCGATGAGCCTGGCGACAATCACCGCTTCGCTCGTGTTTCTACCGCTGATCATTCTGTCTGGGACCATTGGTCTATTATTCCGGCAAATGGCCATCACCATCGTCGTGGCGCTTGTCACCTCGCAGCTTGTCGCACTTGTGGTAACCCCCGTATTCGCAATGTGGCTGGCGGGCGGCACCAAAAATACCGCATCGAAAAATTTCGGAATCCGGCTGCGTCATTGGTATTTGCGCCATCTTATCGCCAGCATGCGGCGGCCATGGCGCGCCTTGCCCGTCATCCTGATTTTGGCCGGGATTGGCTTCGCGGCTTACCGCTCATTGCCAACAGCCTTTCTGCCACCTTGGGATGAAGGTGTCATTTCAGTACCTTACCGTACTCCGGTTGGCAGCACCGTGGCGGACACAATGCGCGCCGGGCATCTGCTCATGACCATCGCGCAGAACGACCCGGCTGTGGCGCGAACCTCCCTTCTTGTTGGGCGCAGCTTCGGGTATCCCCGCTCGACCCCCAACAAAGGCGCTCTGGCGATCGTGCTCAGGCGTCACCGCAATGTCAGCACCGAAGCCGTTATGGCCCGGCTGCAGACAGCATTCCGCGCCGCGGACCCCGCACTCATCGCCATCAGCCAGTCTCAGGTAATGGTAAACCGGCTGGGTGACCTGTCCGGCTCGCACGCGCCATTGGAGGTATACCTGTTCGGCCCTTCACAAACCATTTTGCTGCATGCCGGCGCCAAGCTGGCCGCCGTGTTCCGGCATTCCGGCAAGTTTGGCGCGGTTACATTCAAATCGGCCTCGGCAGGCCCCGAATTGGCGGTGCAGCCGCGCCAGAGTCTTGCCCTTTATGGCTTAACCCCCGCCGGAATCGCGCGAGATTTGCGGCTGCGCCTATGGGGCGAACGCGCCGGCTATTTGTTGCATGGGCAACAAATTATGCCCATCCGCGTCCGGCTTCAGGCGGCACCGTTAACGCCGGCCAGCCTGGCCACCGCCGCTATTCCCTTGCCCGCCAGCACTCAGCCGGATGGCCAGGCCACACCCCCTGCCTCTATCAATCTCGGCAGCGTGGCGCACGTTGCGTTGCGCGCCGAAATACCCTTCGCGACGCATCAGGCTCTCGTGCCAGATTCCTATATCTGGCTGCAGCCCGTGCCAGGCGAGGGATTATCCGCCGCAGCTTCAGCCGCGCGGCACTTAATTGCCCAAACGCATCTCCCAAGCGGCACCACAGTTATATTGGGTGGTTATTACGCCCAGCAAAAGCAAAGTTTTACACAAATGGAGCTGGTGCTGGCGGCCACGCTTGTAACGCTTCTGGTTTTGTTTGGGTTTCAATTCAGCGGGCAAACCAAGGCGCTGGCGGCCATCTTGGCAATCGCTGTTGCCTCTCCCGGCGCGCTGGCCGCGCTGGTTGTAACCAGGATGGATCTCGACAGCACGGCATTTCTCGGTGTGCTGCTGGTGTTTGCCATCGCCGTGAATAATGTCATCCTCATTTTTTCCGCGGGCGCGCATCCAGGCACGCGGCACGGCCCGGCGCAGATTGCGCGGGCCGCGGGTACAAGGCTGCGGCCAATCCTCATGACCATGTTAGCCGATATTGGCGGCTTCCTTCCGCTTGCCATTGGTATCGGGCGCGGAACGGCGCTGCTTCAGCCCATGGCTGTCGCGGTCATGGGCGGCCTCGCGCTGGCCACCGCCAGCTCGCTGTGGGTGGCGCCGGTGTTGTATGCCGCGTTCCACCGTCTGCGGCGCTTCGCCGATGAATAAGCGCAAACTTACACCCGCGCGCCACTTGGCCGGGCACGGCAGGCGGAAGCTGCAAAGCCCGCCCATGAGGCAGGCTGTTGTGCTGGTCTTGGCCGCGTTGTCCGGCTGCGCCAGCTATCATTCAGCCCCCCTGCCAAAAACCGCGCCAGCCGCCGCGCCACTGGCCACAAATCAGCCTTTGACCCTTTCGCAGGTTGCCGCCCTGGCTGTGCGGCGCGACCCGGATTTGGCCGCGGCCCGGGCACAGCGCGGCATTGCCCAAGCGGCATTGCTAGCCGCCGGAACGCCGCCCGATCCATCCTTCTCCATCGGGTTCGAGGCCCTTCTGGGCGGGCCGGCCTCAATGTCGTCCATCGCGGGAAGCCTGGTTGAAAATGTGTCGCCACTCATCACCCGTTCCGCCAATGTAACTGCCGCCCGCGCCCATGTGCTGCAAGTAAATGCGGGCATCCTGTGGAATGAGTGGCAGGTGGCCGCGCGGGCGGCGCAATTATGCGTGGCGCAGGCCGGCGAGGCCGCCCAGCTTGCCAGCCTGCGGGCGGATAAACAATCGCTGGCGGCGCTGAACCTGGATGTGCAGGCGCAAATAGCGGCGGGCAACCTTACCCAGCAAGATGCCTCCACCGCCGCATCTGCCCTGGCCAGCGTGCAAACCGCATTGGACGGCGAGGAACAAGCCCAGGCCCAAGACGAGGCCGCGCTCGACGCGCTTTTGGCCTTGCCGCCCGGCACGCAAATTACGCTGGCACCGCTTAAGGCCACGGCGCTACAAGCGGCGCAGGTAAACCAAGCCATCGCCACCCTTGCCATGCGCCGTCCAGATTTTCTGGCCCTGCGCTATGGCTACACCCAAGCCGATGCAAAACTCCGCGCCGCGATCCGTGGCGCGTTTCTGCCCATCAGCCTGGGCGCGCAAGGTGGGCGCGATACATCGGGCGTGGCCAGCGCCGGGCCGCTGGTCACACTCACCCTGCCTTTGTTCAACCGCAATCGCCCAGCCATTAAAGCCGCCGAGGCCACACGCACCGCCCTGCGCGCGCAATATGCGGCGCGCCTGGCCAGCGCCCAAACCAGCGCCGCCGCCCTATGGCAGAACATCACGCTGTTGCAACGCCAATCAGCCCAGGCCAATCAAGCCGCCGCG
>JAJZFB010000084.1 GCA_021805545.1 Pseudomonadota bacterium
TGGTCAGCCTCGTCAATGCCGACCACCCATGAATCAGTCAAAAGCCGATTCGGGAATCCTAAAAAATAACAGAACTCAATAATATGCCAAAGTAGTGCTAGTGTGATGGTTCTGAAATTCGTGATATGAAATATCGCGAATTTCAGAACCGGGACACTAGCTTATTGATTTTTCTAGTGTCCACCATGGTTCTGAAATCCAACGGATTTCAGAACCGGGACACTAGGTGTCACAGGCAAAACCCAGGTACTGCCTCGCGTAATTGACACATCCGGCTTCTGCTCCGTATGGTTTTCCGCCAACACAGCCGGCATGCCGCCGGACCAGAAATCAAGGCCGCCTATGGCTGGCGCCTGGGAGAATGAAATGTCTGCCGAACTGCCTTACGAAAAAATTTCGCCCCATATCGGCGCCCGCATCCTGGCGGACAAGGCCACGCTGGTAAGTGGCGTGCACGCCAGAAAAATCCGCGATCTGCTGGAGGAATGCGGTGTGCTGGTGTTCCCGCAAATCGATTTCACCGACCAGGAGCAGATCGGATTCACCGCCACGCTCGGCAAATTCGCCAAGGAGCTGCGCGGCGAGGATGTTTACAAAGTCTCACTGGATGAGGGCAAAAACGCCACCGCCGAGTATCTGAAAGGCGCGTTCTTCTGGCATATAGACGGCACCATGTCGCCCATGCCCATCCTCGCCTCGCTGCTGGCCAGCAAGGTGCGCGCGCCCAAGGGCGGAGAAACCGAATTCTGCAACACCTACGCCGCCTACGAGGCCCTTGCGGACGAAGACAAGAAGCTGCTCTCCGGCCTGCGCGCGGTGCACACGCTGGCATCCTCGCAGCTTGAGGTGGACCCGCAGCCAAGCCTGGCCAAATACCGCGAATGGCGCGCCTATGGCAAAAACGAACTGCCCTTGGTGTGGACACACCGCTCCGGGCGCAAATCCCTCGTCATCGGCAACACCGCGCATTACATTATGGGCATGGACCCGCTGGAGAGTGAGGAACTGCTCATCCGCCTGCGCGAACATGCCACGCAGCCGCAATTTTTCTACCGCCATGTGTGGCAGGATGGCGATGCGGTGATGTGGGACAATACCGGCACCATGCACCGCGCCACGCCCTACCCGCTGGATTGCGGGCGCCTGCTGCACCGTACCAAGCTGGAAGGCGAGGAACCATTCGCGGCCTGAGCGCCAGCGGCACCATAAGCGCAATGGCCTGATGGAAAAACCCTTGGCCGTTGCGCGTTATTTACGCGCGCCTTGCAAACTGGCACTGTGGCCGGCAAGGAGAAAAGCCAATGAACGATGCCGCCTGCGCCAAAGCCTGCGAAGACATCCGCACCGCCAAAGCCCGCTATTTTCGTGGCGTGGACACAGCCGATAGCGAACTCGTGCGCGGTGTCCTCGCCGAGGATTGCGTGCTGGACTACATGGGCTGCTGCACCGACCCTAAAACAGGGCGCGACTACTTTCCCGCCATGAACGTCGTCATGCACGGCAGCGCCAGTTGGTCTTCCGAAGGCCTTGCCGCCATGGGCATTGTTTCCGTGCATCACAGCCATAACAGCGAAATCATCATCACCGGCGAAACCACGGCCAGCGCCATCTGGTCCATGACCGACCGGCTCTTCATGCCGCCAAGCTGGGACTATAAAGTGATGACCGGCTATGGGTATTACCACGAAACCTATGAGAAAAGCGGCGGCGTGTGGAGAATCAAAACCCTGCGTATCCAGCGCCTCCGCGTGGAAGCTCAATAAGGAGAACACCTAATGCCCGCCTACATGATTGCCACCCGTACCGCCCCCGTGCGCGATGCCGGAGCCATTGCCGAATACAGCCGCCGCAACCGCGAGAACGCGGCACAGTTCCAGTCCCTCTATAATCTCGTGCCGCTTGTGGTGTACGGCGCCATGGACGCGGTGGAAGGCCCCGCGCCGGATGGCATCATCATCCTGAAATTCCCGGATATGGAAAAAGCCAAGGCCTGGTATAACAGCCCCGCCTACCAAGAGGCTTTGGCCTACCGGCAAAAAGGCGCCGACTACAACGTGGTTTTTGTCGAGGGGCTGGGTTAGCCCCGCGCGGCTGCCACAGCTTGCGGAAATCGCTTCCGCCTTAAGCACTCAGCATTCACGTCTTCCACAAACAAAAACCCCCGGGCGTTTGGCGCCCGGGGGAGGTAGTGTTACTGGCTGCCTTCGGCGTACCAGGTGCGGAACTCCTTGTATTTCGGCATCTCTTCCGAATTCGCCTTCGGGTCGATGACGACATGCACCACGCCCACCTTGCCGCTGGCATAGCAACGCTCGATGGCGGGCTTGATGTCCTCGGCCTTGGTCACGTATTCGCCATGGCAGCCAAAGCCCTCGGCCACCTTGTCGAAGCGCACATCCTTGCTCCAATGCGTGCCGGTCTCCTCGGTGCCCTGGCCAAAGGTGCGCTTATACACACCCACTTCCAGGCCCCATTGGTTGTCCACGCCCACCACGCATACCAGCGGCAGCTTGGTCCGCACCGCGGTTTCCAGCTCGGCGATGTGGAACATGAAGGAGGAATCCGAGGTGATGAGCATGCCAGGGCGCACCTTGCCGGTGGCGGCCTGGTCGGCCAGCATCGCGCCCGTGGCGTAGGGCAGGCCGGTGCCGATATGACCGAAATTCTGGTTCCAGATCACATCATGCGGCTTGCACTGCGAGTAGGTCCACTGGAAGATCACGGTCGCGCCGCCATCGCGGATGAGAATGCCATCCTTGGGGAAGGCCTCGGAGGCTTCCACCACAAAGCGCGAGGTATGGATGGGCAGATTGCCATGGCCATCGCTCTTGGTGCGTGACTCCGCGGCCAGCTCGTCCAGCTCCGCCTGCCCGTCCTTCATGAACTTGGCCAGGCCCGGCGCCGGGGCGCGCGGCGTGTCCTTCAGCGCGGCCACAAGCTGCGGCACCACACCGCGCAAATCGCCAACCAGCGGCACGTCGATCGGGCGGTTCACGCCAATGGCGCTGGGGTCCTGCTCCACGTAAATCCACTTACGGATGGCCTCGTTCTTCTCCCAATAGCGGGTGCGGCCATAATGCACCGGCTCGCCCAGCTCGGTGCCCAGCGCAAGGCAGAGGTCGGACTCGGTCACAGCCTCGATGGAGGCGTTGGAGAACACATACTGGAAGGTGCGGTCTTCCAGGCCCTCGATATAAGAGGTGCCGCCCGAGGTCTGCACGACCGGGCAGTTCATCAGCAGGGCCAATTCCTTCACCGCCGCGCCCATGCGCGTGGTATGCACGGCATGGCCCACCAGGATGATCGGGTTCTTGGCGGCGCGAATCAGCTCGGCGGCTTCCTTCACGCGGTCAATATCGGCACCCTGGTTCACCAGGCGGTAGCGCTCAGGCGCCACCGGCTCAGGAACGTTCAGCTCCTCCAGGATCACATGCGCCGGATACTCAATGTAAGCCGGGCCGGGCGTGCCGCCCAGAACGGCGCGGATAGCCTGGCGGATGATCTCGTCCGTCTGGTCGGCATACTCAATCGAGGCGGCGTATTTCACCGAATTCTCGAATAGCGGCATCTGCTTGACGAACTGGATGCGGCCACGGCGCACGCGCTGCTCCGTAACGCGGGCGCGCTGGCCGGAGAGGTAGATGACCGGGGAGTTTTCCACCAGGGCGCACTGAATGGCGGGCGCCGCATTGGCAATGCCCGGCCCAAGCGTACCAATGGCCAGCGCCGGCTTGCCGGTGATGCGCGAAGCGGCCTCGGCCATGAAGCCAGCCGCGGCCTCGTGGTGCGGGGCGACGACGGTCCAGCCACGGCGCTCCGCCGCCAGAAACATGTGCACGAAGTTCGGGTCGGGAATACCGAACAGGGTGTTGATCCCTTCCGCCTCCAGCAACTGGAGGATACGTTCATAGACAGGGACGGCCATCATTAACTCCTTGTTTCTCTATCCTTTTACACCCCGTGGCGGATATACCGCAGAAGGTGGGCAATACGCCCCAAAGCCTGGCACCACCGCGCCCGTATAAAACCGGCCTCTCGCAACGCCTCTTCCCTTTTGCCGCCCTACCTCGCCAGAGGCATCTAATTTGTCAGGACATTTGCCCAGCGCGGCATCATATAGACGCAACTCTCGCCGCGGTCGAGCCATAAGGCGCTGCTTTCAGCGATGAAATCCACAAGGCATTTGCCCCACCGCAACATACGCATGGAAACTTGCGGCCAAGGGCCCAGTTGCCCGCCCCTTGCCATTGCCTGTGGATCATCAGCCATGCCCCTTGAAATGCCGCGCGGCGCATGAAATCTAACCTCGGGCACGCCACCAAACCGGCGCGGCCAGATTAAGGACACCGCCATGGCTGAAAAACGCGCTGTACCGGGCATAAAACCCTACAAAAATGCCGGCGGCGGCTGGGGAGCGTTAAGAGCTACCGCCCTTGCCGTGCGCGAGCAGATGGAGCTGACCGAGGCGCCGGGGCTCCTGCTGCGCACCAATAAGCCGGAAGGGTTCGACTGCCCCGGCTGCGCCTGGCCCGACAAGGCGCATACCTCCACCTTCCAGTTTTGCGAGAACGGCGCCAAGGCCGTTACCTGGGAGGCGACGAAAAAGCGCGTCACCCCGGAATTCTTCGCCGCCCATACGGTGAGCGAGCTGCTCACCTGGAGCGACCACAAGCTGGAGGATGAAGGCCGCCTCACCCACCCCATGGCCTATGAGTCCGCCAGCGATAAATATGTGCCCATAGAATGGGACGAAGCCTTCACCCGCATCGGCACCGCCCTGCGCGCCCTGCCGGACCCTAATATGGCGGAGTTCTATACCTCCGGCCGCACCTCCAACGAGGCCGCCTTCCTCTACCAGTTATTCGTACGCGAATACGGCACGAATAACTTTCCCGATTGCTCCAATATGTGCCACGAGGCCACCAGCCAGGGCCTGCCCAAATCCATCGGCATCGGCAAGGGCACGGTCTCGCTGGATGATTTCGAGCAATGCGAGCTGATTATTTCCATCGGCCACAACCCCGGCACCAACCACCCGCGCATGATGGGCACGCTGCACGATGCCGCCCGGCGCGGCGTGCCCATCATCGTGTTCAACCCGCTGCGCGAGCGCGCGCTGGAGCGCTTTACCGACCCGCAAAGCCCGGTGGAAATGGCCAGCCTGGGCGCAACGGACATTGCTTCATCTTACTACCAGGTAAAAGTTGGCGGCGACGCGGCGGCGCTGAAAGGCGTGATGAAGGCGCTGCTGGCGCTGGACGAAGCCCATGGCGGCGCGCTGGACCATGATTTCATCGCCAAGCACACAAACGGGTTCGAAGCGCTGGCCCAGGACCTCCGCACCACCGGCTGGGTGGAGATTGAGGCGGCAAGCGGGCTGACGCGCGCGGCGCTGGAAAGCGTGGCGGCGGCTTACGCCAAATCCAACGCCACCATCATCTCCTACGGCATGGGTGTCACCCAGCATGCCAACGGCACGCAAAACGTGCAGCAGATTGCAAACCTGCTGCTCCTGCGTGGCAATTTCGGCAAACCCGGGGCTGGCATCTGCCCTCTGCGCGGCCATTCCAACGTGCAGGGCGACCGCACCGTGGGCATAAACGAGCGCCCAGGCAAGGACCTGCTCGATGCCATAGAGCGCGTTTACGGCTTCGCGCCCCCCAGCGAACATGGGCATGACGCGGTGGCCGCGATGCAGGCCATTTATGAGGGCCACTCGAAAATCCTCATCGCGCTCGGCGGCAACCTCGCCGTGGCCATGTCCGGCCCGGACCAATGCTTCGCCGCCATGCGCAAGCTGGACCTCGCCGTGCATATCGCCACCAAGCTCAACCGCTCGCATCTGCTCATCGGCAAGGCCTCCATCATCCTGCCCTGCCTGGGCCGCACGGAGCTGGATATGCAGGAGGCCGGCCCGCAATCGGTCACGGTGGAAGATTCCATGTCCATGGTCCACGCCTCATCCGGCAAGCTCCCCCCCGCTTCGGAGCATCTGCGTTCCGAGCCAGCCATCGCCGCCGGTATGGCCAAGGCCACGCTGCCCAACAGCAAAATCGATTGGATGGGCATGGTGGCGAATTACGACCGCATCCGCGACGGCATCGAGGCCGTGTTCCCCGGCTTCGAGAATTACAATGAACGCATCCGCATCCCCGGCGGCTTCCGCCTGCCCCTTGGGCCTACCGAGCGCGTCTGGCACACCCAATCCGGCAAGGCCGAATTCCTGCCGCTGGCCGGGCTGGAGGTGGACCCGCCCATAACGGCGGAAGCCCCGTTCCGCCTCACCACCATCCGCAGCCACGACCAGTACAACACCACCATTTACGGGCTGAACGACCGCTATCGCGGCGTATTCGGCCGGCGCGATGTGGTGTTCATGAGCCGCGGCGATCTCGACGGGCTGGGCCTGGCGCATGGCGATCTTATCGACATTGAATCCGTGCTGCCCAGCGGCGAGCAGCGGCGCCTTCCGGGCTTCACCGCTATTGAATACAACATCGCCCCCGGCGCGGTGGCGGCTTATTACCCCGAAGCCAACGGGCTGGTGCCGCTGGATTATTACGATGCCACAAGCGGCACGCCCGCCTATAAATCGGTGCCCGTGAAAATAAGCCGCGCCGCCTGATGCGGCTTATGGGATTCATCGGCAGTAGCGGCAGCGGCAAGACAACGCTGGTGGAGCAGCTTGTACCGATTTTGAAACAAGATGGCCTGCGCGTCTCCGCCATAAAACACACGCATCATGCGTTCGACCTGGATAGGCCCGGCAAGGACAGCTACCGCTACCGCGAGGCCGGGGTGGAGGAGGTGATGCTGGTGGCGGGCAGCCGCTGGGCCTTGCTGCGCGAGGCAGCGGAGGACGAATTGACGCTACCGGCGTTGCTCCAGCGCATGGCGCCCGCCGACCTCATCCTCATTGAGGGATTCAAGCTGGCTGAAATTCCGAAAATAGAAATCTACAGACCCAGCCTTGGAAAACCTCCTTTCTACCCGCACGACCCAAGCATATTGGCCGTCGCCAGCGATGAAACACCGGACATAGGTACGCGCCCGCTCCTCCCCCTCAACGCGCCGGACGAAATCGCCCGCTTCGTCCGTGCCCATGCGGCGGAATGGCCATGATCCCCGGCGCCATCCTCGCGGGCGGGCGCGCGCAGCGCATGGGCGGCGGCGATAAAGGGCTGCTCGCATTGGGGCCGGACTCTATGCTCGCACTGACCGTGGCAAGGCTGCGCCCGCAAACCAGCACGCTGCTGCTCAACACAAACAGCCCCCCGGCATTATTCGCGCCGCTGGGGCTGGAAATCCGCGCCGATGCCCGCCCCGGCCGCCTCGGCCCGCTGGCGGGCATCCTTACCGCCATGCTCTGGGCCAGCGCGCTAGGTGCGGACATTGTGCTCACCGTCCCCGGCGACAGCCCTTTTCTGCCCGCCAACCTCGTTACGCGCCTGGCGGAAGCACGCGGCACCGGCGCCGCCATTGCCGCCAGCGGCGGGCACGCACATCCTGTTACCGGCCTGTGGCCCTGCGCCTTGGCGGCGCAGCTAGATGCCGCGCTGGCCAGCGGCACGCGCCGCGTGCGCGAGTTTCTGGCGCTCATTCCACATACACAGGTGGAGTTCCCGGACGAGTCCGCCTTTTGGAACATCAACACACCGGAAGATTTGGCCCGCGCGCGGGCCATGCTGGCGGCACAGCCATGATGCCGGTGGTGCAAGCCACGGCCACATGCTGGCGCAACGGCCAAACCCGCCCTGCCCCGCGCGCATTGCCGGAAGAAGTGGCGGTGGCGATGAGTTATAACCGCCAGAGCTTTGCGGTGATGATGGCCAGCCCCACGGCGCTGGAGGATTTCTGCACGGGGTTTTCCCTGTCCGAAGGCATTATCGAAACCATTTCTGGCATTACCGCGCTGGAGATCATCACGGTTGAAGCCGGGATTGAATGCCGCATGAGCCTAGCCGCCCCGGCACGCGCGCGGCTGGAGGCACGGCGGCGCCATCTGGCCGGGCCGGTAGGGTGCGGGCTGTGCGGGCTGGAAAGTTTGCAGGAAGCAACAAAATCTGCACCAAACGTAACAGCGCAGGCTACAATGAGGGCCAGTGACATTGCCGCCGCCTTCCGGCAAATGTCCCGGCTGCAAGCCCTGAACAACGCAACCCGCGCCGTGCATGCCGCAGGCTTTTTCATTCCAGGCCAGAATTTAACTGTGCGCGAGGATATTGGCCGCCATAACGCGCTGGACAAGCTCATCGGCGCCGTGGCGCGGCAAGGCGGCCATGGCGCTTCAGGGGCGGTGCTGCTCACCAGCCGCGTCTCGCTCGACCTTATTCAAAAAGCCGCCAGATTCGGCGCGGGAATCCTCGCCGCCATCTCGGTGCCCACCGCCCGCGCGGTGCGCGAGGCCGAGGCCGCGGGCATCACCTTAATCGCCGTGGCGCGCGATGACGGATTCGAGGTTTTCACTCACCCGCAGCGTATTCTCCTGCCGCCGGATGCAGCGTAACGGCGAAGCCGGAATAAGCCGCCATGCCGGTCAACCGGTCCGCCGCCTGGGCATCGGTCAGCACATTCACATTGGCCTGCTCATGCCCGTGCGGGAATGAAACAACCCCGCGCCGCATCCCCTCATCCAGCTTCACCACACCACGCACCTCGCCCCGCGCGCTGCGCACGATAACGTGCTGGCCATTCTCAAACCCCTGCGCGCCGGCATCTTCCGGGTGCAGCAAAAGCTCAGGCTTATCGCCTAAAAACAAAAACTGCGCATTCACATGGCGGCGCTGGCGGCGGGGGATGAGGTTGAAACTGCCAGGCGCGGGCCGCTCCGCCAGATGCGTGGCACTCACCCGCGCCAGTTCCGCGCACAAGGCGGGCGGTGCCACATGCCAGCCGCCAAACCGCGCAATATGCTCATCCACCCATTTGGCGGGCAGTTCCAACGGCTCTTCCACATAACGCCGCGCGGCCAAATCCTCGAACGAGCAGCGCGCATGTGTCACCAGCCGCGCCAGCGCCTCGTCATCCGCGCCGGGCACACGGTCATCTTCCGGCAACGGGCCGGGCGGCTCAGCGCCCAGGCGCTTCATCAATTCGGCAAAAATCCACCAGGCGGCGCGGCGCTCGCCCAGCGGCTGCACCATGGCCGGGGTATACTGCGCGTTCACCCGTGCCGAGAGAAAATCCCACAGCGTGAAATCCGGGCGTTCCAACTGGTCCTTGGTTGGCAGCACATGGGTGGAGAGCGCGGTGGTCTCGTTCTCGATAATCTCGATGCTCATCAGCAAGTCCAGCTTCCGCAACGCGGGCGCCAGCGCATTGGCATCGGGCATGGAACGCAGCAAACTCCCGCCCAGATTCAGGAACGCCTTGATGTTACCAGCCTCGATCTCATCCGGCAGGGCCGAGCACGGCCAGTCTCCCACAATGCCGGGCAGTTCCGGCCGGCTGGCGGGGCCAGGATGCGTGGGCGTATCGAACACCGGCACCGGCGCCAAATCGAGCCGGTTGATGAAGCCGGGGTGAAACGCCACCCCGCCCGGCCGGTTCATGGAATCGGTGAGCACCATAATCACCCAGGCCAGCCAAATGGTCAGGTTGCCGCCGCGCGACATGGTAATGCCCGTACCCGCCTCCATGGCCACGCGCCCCGCCTTGCGGATGGAGGCCAGGAACGCATCCAGCTCTTCCCCCCCCAGCCCGGCTAAACGCGCCGCATATTCGCGCGTAAACGGCGCAACAGCCGCGCGCAATTCCTCAACCCCAACGGCGGGCTGCGCATGGGGCGCGCCATCTTCCAGCAGCGCCCGCACCACATAGGCCAGCACGGCGTAATCAGTACCCGGCAGCGGCGCCATATGGTGCGTGGCAAACCCCACCGTATCGCTGCGGCGCGGGTCGATCACCCATACCTCGCCCTGGCGCGCGGCTGCCTTAATGGTAAGGGCCGGGTTGCACATGGCCACCACATGCCCGTGCGAGACCATGGGGTTGGTACCGAGATACACCACCATTTTGGCCTGCTCATAGGCCGGGCGCGTACCAAGCCCGGGAAACCCGCCAACCACGCTGGCCACATAGGTCTTCGCCGTGCCGTCAATGGTCAGCGGCGAGAACTTGGCCGGCGTGCCGATGGCGCGGTGCAGCGCCTCCGCCATGCGGAACCCCGCCGGGTCCATGCCGATGCCGCTGCCAAAGAAAATCCCCACCGCAGCCGGGCCATGTTTCGCAATCACCCCGCGCAGCTTGGCGGCAATATCATCCAGGCACGCCTCCCAGCCTACCGGCGCCAGCGTGCCATCCGCCTGGCGCATCAGCGGCTGCTCTATACGCTGCTCATGGTGGTGCATCTGCCCCAGCGCCCGGCCCTTGGGGCAGGTATAGCCCTTGGAGATGGGATGATCCTTATCCCCGCGCACGGCCACAACCTGCTCGCCGTCCAGATCGACCAAAATTCCGCATTGCGCCGTGCAGATGCGGCAATAGCTGCGCCCGGTGCGCGTGATAACGGACATGTTTCTGCTCCTTACACCCCGGCGGCCTTATTAAGTAACCAAGTGTTCCACATAATAGGCGCGCTGCGCGGGCGGAAGCAAGCACCGGCTTGAAGCACCCCGCGCAGGCTGGTTAAGTCCTTGCCATGGACCCAAAACCGCCGCCCAAGCGCCGCAACGCGGCCCAAACCAGAAGCCGTATTCTGGCCGCGGCACAGCAAGAATTCGCGCGGCAAGGCTACGCCCAGGCGGGCATACGCGACATTGCCAAAAACGCCGGCGTCGCCACCTCGTTATTGCTGCGTTATTTCGGCAGCAAGGCCAATCTGTTTGAAGAAGCACTGCGCAGCGCCATGCTCAGCCCCGGCCTGTTCGAGCATGAAAAAGCAAAATTCGGCGAACGCATGGCGCAAATTTTGGTGGAAGAAGGCGACACCAACCTCACCGCCATGATCGTACGTTCCTCGGGCGATGGGCAAGCGCAGGAAATTATCTCACGCCTGACCAAAGCCCACGCGCTGGAAGGCCTGGCACGTTGGCTGGGGCCGCCCAATGCCCGGGCCAGAGCACTTAACATCCTGATTCTGTTCACGGGCTTCGTGGTGCATTGCCACCAGATTCCAATGGAGCCCCTACGGCGCGAAAGCGTTAAATGGCTAGCCCGCGCCTTGCAGTCCATTGTGGACGAAAGCACGGGGGGATGAATGATGCCCGGCGCCGCGCGGGCGCCGGGCATCATGGCATCAGGGCTTCTGCGCCACGATGCTCACAGCCTGCAGATAGGCCAGTTCCACATTATCGCCTGGCTTCAGCTGGCCGGCGAATGCCTGCAAATGCGGATTTTCAACCGTCACCTCGCCCGTGCTGCCATCGGCGCGGGTGA
Source organism: Pseudomonadota bacterium (assembly GCA_021805545.1). Lineage (GTDB taxonomy): Bacteria > Pseudomonadota > Alphaproteobacteria > Acetobacterales > Acetobacteraceae > Acidocella. The sequence continues at coordinate 11,377 of JAJZFB010000084.1, forward strand.
AGCTGACAGTATGGGTTTTCTTGTCCACCTTGTTGATCCGGACATTCACATTCACCAGCTCATAAGCCGCCCCGGCGGGAAGCTCACCGCGCACAGCGCGCACAGCCGCGCCTTGCAGCGTGGGTGGCGCCAGCTTCTGGCCAGGCTTGCCAACCCGTACGGCCACGGCCCGCTGCCCGGTCAACACCACATGGTCACCCGCCTTCAACTGGCTGAGATTCTGCACATCCTTGCCAGCCACCACGGTCAACAGCGCGCCCTTCGGGCCGCTCAGCAGCACCTGGCGCGTTGTCATGTCCACGGTTTCCACCGTGGCGGTTACGGTTACGGTTTGCTGCACGGCCGCCGGGGCTGGCTGGGCCATGGCCCGGGGCGCGGCCAGGCCCGCACATAGCAGCGCCGCCGGAACGGCAAACTGCAAAGTCTTTTTCAACATCGTCACGTCTCCTAATCTATATTGCCGCCACTTCCCTTGAAACACGCGTGGGATGGCCGCGCACACATAATGGCAACATTATCCCGCCGCAAATATGGTAGAAACAGGCCACGGCGCAAGGCCAATGCCGCGGCGCGCGCGGCAAAACGCCTCAATCGCTGCGGTCTGCGTCAAACAGGTCCCGCAGCTCCTTGTTCGCCTCCTGCGCCGTTTGAATCAGCCGGCCCTCGTCATTGGCAATGGCGTAGGTCTCGGCCAGCCGCTTTTCGTCGTGGATACAAAACAAATCTATCGCGCGCTTCGCCTGCGCCTCTGGTATTTCGAGTGTTTCAAGCAGCAGCTCGGTCATGTGCAGCGCGGAATAAAACGTTTCGCGTACAATCGTCTCAATCCCCGCTCCCATCAGCAAATGCACATGGCGCCGGTTGCGCGCGCGGGCCACAATCCGCAGGTGCGGAAATTTTCGCCGCACCATCTGCGCCACCGCCAGCGCCGCTTCCATCTCATCCAGCGCAATCACCAGCACCTTTGCCGCTTCCGCGCCCGCCGCGCGCATCACCTCCTCGCGTGATGGGTCGCCAAAGAACACTTTGGCGCCGAAACGCCGCACCACATCCACCTGTTCCTGGCTTTTATCCAGCGCCACGAAGCGTATCTGCTGCATGGCGAGTATCCGCCCCACAATCTGCCCCATGCGGCCAAAACCGCAGATAATAACAGGTGCTGCATCGGTCTCGATCTTCTCAAAAACCAGCGGCTTGCGTGCTTCCAGCCGCGGTATCACAAACCGCTCGGAAACCGTGAACAAAACCGGCGCCACCATCATGGACAGCGCCACCACCAGAATTGCCTCGGCCGCCACCGCACGCGAGAGCGCCCCCGCCGCCGCCGCCGCGCCAAACAGCACAAAGCTGAACTCGCTTCCCTCGGGCAGCGCCAAGGCAAAGCGCAAGGCGGGCGCTGCCAGGCGGCGGCGCGTATAGCTCACGCCAAAGGCGATCACACTTTTCACCAGCAGCAAACCAAGCACCAGCAGCATAATTTCCACCGGGTGGCGCGCCAGCGCCGGCAAATCGGCCGACATGCCAACCGACATGAAGAAGAAGCCAAGCAGCAGCCCCTCGAACGGCTCAATATCAGCCTGTAATTCATGCCGGTATTCCGTATCCGAAACCATGACGCCAGCCATGAACGCCCCCAGCGAGGCCGAAAGCCCCGCCCAATCGGCCAAGGCAGCCGTGCCCACCACCAGCAGCAGCGCCGTAGCGGTGAACAGCTCCGGCGATTTGGCATAACCCACCATGCGGAACAGCGGCGGCACCAGCAGCATGCCGCCCGCCAGAATGCCAGCCACCACAGCCGCGCCGCGCAGAATGGCAAACCAGGAAATCTGCCCCGCCACATCGCCCCCCGCCAGCAAGGGCAGCAGCGCCAGCACGGGAATGGCCGCCATATCCTGGAACAGCAGCACCGCAAAACTATCGCGCCCGGCAATGGAGGGAAGCAGATTACGCTCGCCCAGCATGGGCAGCACAATGGCGGTGGAAGACAGCGCCAGCCCAACCCCCAGCACCGTGGCCCCGGCCACCGGCACGCCAGCCAGGAAGGCCATCCAGCCGATTATCAGCGCGGATGGAAGCATCTGCCCCAGCCCCATGCCAAACACCGCCTTGCGTAAAATCCACAAGCGGTGCGGCCGTAACTCCAGCCCGATCAGGAAGAGCAGCATGGTCACGCCCAGCGCCGAGACTGTGCTGATCTCATGCACATTGGTGACAAGCCGCAGGCAGAACGGGCCAATAACCACCCCGGCCAGCAAATACCCGAGAATAGACCCCAGCCCGGCATAGCGGGTAAGCGGCACGATAACGACAATGGCGGCGAGCAGGATAACCAGGGTTGTGAACATGCCTTCTCCTTACCCCGGAACCCGCCGCAAAGCCGCCTGGAATTTTTGACTTTCCACCCCTTTGCTGACTTCATGTGCGCATGGGGCACACCCGCCGCGCGGTGCGGGCGGGGGGCGCCAAAACGGTACCGGCAATATGGGAGGACCAAAAATGCCAGGAGGATTGTTCGATCTGACGGGAAAAGTCGTGCTGGCCACAGGGGCCAATAGCGGCATCGGGCTAGGTTTTTTGCAAGGCTGCGCCAAACAGGGGGCCGATGTGGTACTCTGGGGCCGCCGCGCGGACCGCAACGCCAAGGCTCTGGAAGCACTGAAGGCGATGGGCGCGCGCCGCGTTTTCGCGCAAGAAGTGGACGTGGCCGATGAAACCGCCGTGGATTCGGGCTTCGCCGCCGCGGTGAAGGAGATGGGGCGGGTGGATTGCGTGTTCGCCAATGCTGGTTTCTCTTCCCGTGCGCCTTCTTTTGCCGAGATGGATAGCAAGACCTATCACGACCTCATCAACGTCAACCAGCACGGGGTATTCTACACGCTCCGCGCCGCCGCCCGGCATATGCAACAGCGCGCCGAGGCCGGCGACCCCGGTGGCTCGCTGGTGGCGTGCGGCAGCCTCTCCATTTTTCATGGCCTGCCCGCCATGGAGCATTACGCGGCGGCCAAGGGCGCGGCAATGGCGATGATAAAGGGGCTGGCCGTGGAAATGGGCCCGTATGGCGTGCGCGCCAATATGATCGCACCCGGCTTTATCGTCAGCGGCATGATGGAAGGCGCGCCGGAAGCGATGATGCAGGGCATCATCAATCAATTCGCCAACGCAACGCCCCTGCGCCGTGCCGGCACCATCGAGGATATCGAAGGCCCGGCAGCCTACCTGGCCTCGGACGCCTCAAAATTCCACAGCGGCGACATCCTGGTCATAGATGGCGCCTGGCTCATCCGTCCGAACTGAGCAAAGCCGCTGGAGGGCCTGGCCCTCCAGCATTCTGGCGCGGCCCATTACCGCCATGGCGGTAACGGGCCGCCTTGCATGCAGCGCATAAATGGGTTAGCGCAAACACGCCTTCCACAGCCGCGATATTTTCTCTCTACCTTTGCCACCACACAAGATGCCACCACACAAGATAACGAAGGCCGTCTGGAGCTAGGAGTTCGTTTGTCCTTGAACAAACCCGCCGCAAATCCGGCTTCCGGAGAACTGCCTCTCGGCCTGTTGCGGCCATACCAGGCCTCCATACCCAGTGCCGCCTTCATGCAAGCCATATCGGCATTCGGCCTGTATATCGCATGTACTGTTGCAATGTATCTCAGCCTGCGCATCTCAACCTGGATAACCCTGGCGTTATCGGTTCCGGCCAGCGGGCTGATCGTTCGTATTTTCATGCTTCAACATGATTGCGGCCATAATTCCTTCTTCACGTCCCGCCGCCTCAACATCATGCTGGGCAACGCCTGCAGCCTTGTCACCTTCACCCCGTTCCGGTACTGGCGCAGGCTTCACGCCCGCCATCATCAAAGCTGGAACAATCTCGACGATCGCGGGATCCCCGCCGATTTTTTCTCTGATTGCGCAACCCTGGCCGAGTACCAGGCCATGCCGCGCGCGCAAAAACTGCTCTACCGCGTATCGCATCATCCGTTCCTGATGCATTTCCTGCTGCCGCCAATCGTTTTCATTTTGCTCTATCGCTTCCCCTTTGATACGCCCCGCGCCTGCAAGCGCGAACGCATGAGCGTGTATCTTCTGAATGTGGCGCTGATGATTGTATTTGGCAGCCTGATCGTGGCCTTCGGCATCAAAAGCGTATTGCTCGTGCATCTGCCCGCCATTATCCTTGCCGCGATTATCGGGATATGGCTGTTCTCGGTACAACACCGGTTTGAGGATGCGCATTGGGCGCGCAAAGCGGATTGGACCCCAACCGGGGCATCCTTGCATGGGACGTCTTACCTTAAGCTGCCCGCCCTGCTGCAATGGTTTAGCGGTAATATCGGTTTACACCATGTGCATCATCTGCGCCCCGGAATTCCCAACTACCGGCTGCAAGCATGCCATGACGAATGCCCTGCCGTTACCGCGGGCGTACAAGTACTTACCTTGAGAACAGCCCTTAAAGCGCCCAGATACGTATTATGGGATGAAGATCTCAACCGCATGGTTCCGTTGCCAGCATAAGGCCGGCATACCCCGCTTGCCTGGGTCTGAGCTTGGGCCTGAGCTTGGGCCTGGGCGAGGCGCGGAACCAGCCTTTTCACGCCTTGCGGAACACCAGCACCAGATTATTCGCCGGCATGGCAACACGTTCCTCCAGCGCCAGCCCATGCCGCGCCGCCTCCATCGCCACATCCTCACGCGCCCGTAAGCCCCATTGCGGGTTGCGCGCCTTCAGGCTTTCGTCAAAGGCAAGGTTGGAAGGTGCTGTCTCCACCTCTGCCTCTCGATACGGGCCATACAAAAACAACCTTCCGCCCGGCGGCAGCAAGCGTCCCGCCCCCTGCATCAGCCCCTGTGTGGCAGACCACGCGGAAATATGGACCATGTTGATGCAGATTATCGCATCCGCCCGCGCCACGGGCCATGTATCCGGCGCGGCGGCATCCAGTGGCAAAGGCGCCAGCAGGTTGGGAAGGGCGCTTGCCGCCCGCCAAGCCTCTATGCTCGCCCTGGTCTGCGCATCGGCATCTGTCGGCTGCCAGCGCAACCCCGGCAGCGCGGCGGCGAAATACACTGCATGTTCACCCGTGCCAGAGGCAATTTCAAGCACCAGCCCCTGGGCGGGCAAGCGCGGGCGCAGTACGCCCAATACCGGCCCGCGATTGCGCGCGGCGGCGGGCGCGGTTATTGCCCCGGGTGGAACATCCTCGCTCATCGCTTCTACCCCGCTTGCGAATCCGCAGCCTTTTTCTTGGTCACAAAACGCTCGTTAAAGCGCTGCAGCACGACATAAAAGGCCGGCACAAACACCACGGCAATACAGGTGGAGGCCAGCATGCCGCTGGCCACGGCAATACCGATGGATTTACGCGAGTTGGCACCAGCGCCCGAGGCAAATACCAGCGGCATGACACCCAGAATAAAAGCAAACGAGGTCATCAGAATCGGCCTGAAGCGGACATGCGCCGCCTCTACCGCCGCTTCAACGATGGATGCCCCTGCCGCGCGGTGCTCGCGCGCCACCTCCACCACCAGAATCGCGTTCTTCGCGGCCAGCGCAATCAACAGCACCAAACCAATCTGGGTGTAAATATTATTGGCCAGCCCCAAGGCGGTGAGTGCTATAACCGTGCCAAGCAGCGCCAGAGGCACCGCCAGCAGCACGGTAATGGGCACTATCCAGCTCTCATACTGCCCCGCCAGCACCAAATATACCAGCAGCAGCGATAAGGCGAAGATGATGGTGGTAGCGCCGCCCGCCAATTTTTCCTGGTAGGCCGTGCCGGTCCAGTCAAACCCAAAGCCCGGCGGCAAGGTATGCGCTGTCATATTATCCACGATGTTAAGCGCCTGGCCCGAGCTGTAGCCCTGGGCCGCCTGGCCGTTGAACATGGCGGAGGGATACGTGTTGTAAAGCGTGATAATCGGGGGCCCGAAAGCGGGCTTTATATTCGCCAGCGTGCCAAGCGGCACCATCTGGCCAGAATCGTTACGCACGGCATAGTTGCGTACCTCTCCCGAAGTCATGCGCGCATCGGGCGCGGCCTGCACATAAACGGGGAAAACCTGGCCATATTTAGTGAATAGATTTACATAAGACGAGCCAAGATACGTCTGCAGCGTGCTATAGGCATCGCCAACCCGCACACCCAGCCCCCGCGCCTTGGTGCGGTTAATATCGACACTTAATTGCGGCGCCTGGGCACGGTAGGTGGTAAACAGCCCGGAGAGACCACTTTGCGCATCGCCATTCCGTACAAGCTGGTCGGCTATATATTGCAGTTTCGTATAGTCAAAGCTGCCATCGCGCAGCTCCAGCACGCCCTGGAACCCGCCTGACGCGCCCAGCCCCTGTATGGGCGGCGGCGGCACCACCACCACTTGCGCTGCCGTTACCGTTTGGGCAAGCGCGCTCATCTGCTTATAAACCGGCAACAGCCCTTCCTTCGCGCCACGCTCCTCCCAGGGCTTGAGCATGATGTAAACAACACCCGCATTGGCCAGGCTGGCGCTGTTATCCATCAGCGATATGCCGCTGATGGTAATGTCGCTTTCCACCGCAGGCATTTGCAGAACACGCTTGCTGAGCGAGGCCAGCACCGCGTTGGTCCGCCCGATGGAGGCGGAATCCGGCAATTGCACGCTCATAATCATATAACCCTGATCTTCGAGCGGAATAAACGCCGAGGGAATACGCCCCAGCCCATAAATGGCCACCAGAATCAGCCCAAGCCCGCAAAGCGCGAAAAATCCGGCCCGGCTTACCATGCGCCGGATAAGCCGCACATAGGCTGCCTCAAGCGGATAGTAAGCCTTATCAAAGGCGCGGAAAATAATATTCTTCCGCGTGCCTTCCTTGGCGGGCTTCAACAGCAAGGCGCATTGGGTGGGGCTGAGCGTTAGCGCGCTAACGGCGCTGATAAGTGCCGTGGCGGCGATGACAAGCGCGAACTGCGCATACATTTGCCCGGTAATGCCGGGCATGAACCCCGCGGGAATGAACACGGACATCAGCACAAGCGTAATGCCGATAATGGGGCTGGTCAGCTCCTTCATCGCCGAAATGGCGGCATGCTTGGCATCCACCTTCTCGGTTTCCATTTTATGCGTCACGCCCTCCACCACCACAATGGCATCGTCCACCACAATGCCAATGGCCAGCACCAGGCCAAACAGCGTGAGCAGGTTGATGGAGAAATTAAGCGCCGCCATGGCCGCAAACGCGCCGATGATGGTCACCGGAATGGTGGTGGCGGGAACGAGCGTGGCACGGAAGCTCTGCAGGAAGAGGAGGATCACCACAAGCACGAGAATTCCGGCCTCGAACAAGGTTTTATACACCTCGTCGATAGAAGCCTTGACGAATACCGTGGTATCGAAAGGAATACTGTACTTAATGTCCGGCGGAAAAGCCTTGGCCATGCGCGCCACGGTCTTGCGCACCTCACTGGCCACGGCCAGGGCATTGGCGTCGGGCGTTTGGTAAATACCAATGGCGGCGGCTGGCTGGCCAGAAAAATTGGCCAGCATATTGTAATTCACCGAGGCCAGCTCCACCCGCGCCACATCGCGCAGGCGCACAATGCGTGGTGCCGTGAGCGTTCCGTTGGCACTCTCCGCGCTGCTCGATTTGACAATAATATTGCCAAATTGCGCTGGATTGGAAAGCTGGCTCGGTACATTCACGGTTAATTGGAAGGCTTGCGGCGAAGGCACCGGCGGGGCGCCAATCTGCCCGGCGGGCACGGCTATATTCTGCTCGCGCAACGCATTCAGCACATCCGAAGGCTGCAGGCCCAGTTGCTGCATTTTCTGGGGGTCCAGCCATACGCGCATGGCATACTGGCCGCTGCCAAACACCAGCACATTGCCCACGCCGGGCAAACGCGCCAGCTCATTCTGCATGTTGATAATGGCGTAATTGTTAAGAAACAGCCCATTATACGTTTTATGCGGCGAGGTAAGCGTAATGAACTGCAAAATGGCGGTGGATTTCTGCTGCACCACCACACCCTGCGCCTGCACCGATTGCGGCAGCTTGGCCAAGGCGGCGGAGACGCGGTTTTGCACCAGCACCTGGGCGAAGTTGAGGTCCGTGCCCACCTTAAAAGTTACGATAAGCGTATAACTTCCGGCGCTGGTGCTGGTGGATTGCATGTACAGCATCCCCTGCACGCCATTCACCTGCTGCTCGATTGGCAGCGCCACCGTGTTCACCAGCGTCTTGGCATCGGCACCCGGGTCGGATGTCGTTACCTGGATGGTGGGCGGCACAATCTGCGGGTATTGCGCCACTGGCAGCGCGCCAATGGCCACAAGCCCCAGCACGATGAACAGCACGGAAATGACATTCGCCAGAACCGGCCGCTCGATGAAGAATTTTGAGATCATTGCGCCTGCCCCGGCGCCGCGGGCGCAGGTGCTGTAACATCCTGCTCGGTTGGCGCCACGGCGCTGCCCGGCGAGGCATTGGCCAAGCCATCCACAATTACCTGCGCGTTGGGGTCCAGCCCCGTTACCGCCACCATGCCATCTTCCTGCACACCCGTGGTCACGCGCGTCTGCTCAACAATATTATTCGGCCCAACCACATATACGTAAGAGCCAGCCTGGTCGCTCATCAGCGCCTCTTCCGGCAAGGCCAGGCATTGTACGGGCGCCCCTAGCGGTATCTCGCCGCGCACAAACATGCCCGGCAGCAGAATATCGCTTTTGTTTTGCAGCACCGCGCGCACTTGTATGGTGCCGGTCGTCGGGTCCAGCGCTGGCGCAACATAGTCAATCTCGCCAGAATACGGATAATTTTCGTCCGATTGCAGCCCCACATATACGGGCGCGCCCTTTACGTCATTCGGGTTGCGCCCGCTCTTCATCAGCGCCTGGCGGATGGACAGCGCATCCAGCTCGCTAACATTGAAGTAGACATAAATCGGGGCAAGCTGCGTAATGGTGGCCAGGGTGGTGGCCGTGCCATTGCCCACCAAATTACCCTCATCCACCAAATGCCGGCTTATCAGGCCATCAAACGGCGCGGTAACGGTTGTATATCCGTAGTTAATCGCCGCCAGCTCCTCATTGGCAATCTGCTCCTGCACCTGCGCCTCATCGGCATCGCGCTGCGAGAGCCATTGCTCCACATTGGCCTTGGAGGTGGCGTTTTGCTTGTACATCGTCTCTTGCCGGTCATATTGCGACTGCGCGTAAATAACCTGCGCCTTGGCACTGGCCACCGCCGCCGCGGCCTGCTGCAGCTTGGCTTCATAGGGGGCCGGTTCAATCACGAAAAGATTCTGCCCCTTCTTCACAACCGAACCGTCTTTGAAATCAATCTCCTGCAGATAACCGGCCACGCGGGCCACGAGGTTAACCTCGTTCACCGCAACCGTATTGCCTGTAATCTGCAAATAGCTCGTCATGGGCATGGCAACGGGTTTGCTGGTTATAACCGGCGGCGGTGGCGGGGCTTTGTAGCTGTTGCTCTTGCCGCAGCCGGCAAGGGTCAGCACAAGCACCCCTCCCCCAATCATGGCCAGCCGCCTCAATGCGAAATCATGTTTCATATCTGTCACCAGCTCGGCACATAGGTTTGTTTAATCTGTTGCGCGGGGGTCGCGGGCGCCGCGTGGTTTTGCGGTGTCAGCAGCCCGCCCCAATCCGTGCGCTTGGCCATCTCGGCCTTTATGCTCTCCGGCACCACATCATGCCCCTCGGCAATTTGCCAGCCGCCGCCCAGCGCGCTGTAAAGCTGCACCAGCGCCTGCGGCACGCTGCCCCGCGCCGAGGCCAGAGAATTCTGCACCTGCAACTGCGCCTGCTCGGCATTCAGCACAGTGGTATAATCAGAGGCCCCATCCACATAACGGATCATGGCCAGCTTGGTGGATTGCTGCGCCGACGCATCGGCCTCGGTCAGCTTCGCCACCGTATTGCGCGCCTGCACGTAATTGGCGATGGCGTCCTGCACCTCCTGCTGGGCCTGCAACACCACGTTCTGGTAATTCAGTATGGCTTGCTCAAACACCGCGTCCTGCGCCCGCACCTTGTTGGTAAGCTGGCCATAATTAAAAATGGGAATGGTGACCGACGGCCCGATCGAGATGGTATGGCTGGACCATTTGAACAAATCGCTCATCGATGCGCCGTAATTATTGCCCGCATCAAAGCCAAACGTGCCGGAGAGCGACAAAGCCGGGTAAAGCTGTGCCTTGGCCACGCCCAGTAGCGCGCTTTGCTCGGCGGCCTGCAATTCCGCCTGCTTCACATCCGGGCGCTGGCGTAACAAATCTCTTGGAATGCCAACCGCCACGCCAGCCGCGGCCTTGGGAATGGAGCCACCCGGCCCGAGCAGTGCATCAACCTTGTCCGGCGTCAGCCCCAGCAGCACGGCCAGCGCGTCCTTCTGCACCTCAAGCTGCGCCTGCAACGCGGGTACGGTGGATTCGGTGGTGGAAAGCTGCGTCCGCGCCTGCTCCACATCCAGCAGGCTGGTCTGCCCGGAATTATACTGCACCGTTGCGATACGCAAACTTTCCCGCTGCACCGTCACATTGGCCTCGGCCACGTGGATTTGCGCCTGCAATGTGCGGATTGAGATATAATTCTGCGCGATCGACGCGGTGAGGCTCACCAGCGCGGCATCATAGGCGGCAATGGAGCCAAGGAAGGAGGCATCATCGGCTTGAATGGCGCGGCGGTATTTGCCCCACAGGTCAATCTCCCAGCTCGCCGTCAACCCTATATTCGCAAATTCCACGCCGGTTTGCGCGCCTGGCACATAGGTGGGCGCGGCCTTGCTCTGCAACGAATCGGTATAAGCAGCGCTAATGGCCTGTTGTTGCGGGTAAAGCTCTCCCACCGAAGACGCCAGCTCCGCCCGCGCCTGCAACACACGCACCCCGGCTTCCTGCAGGGTCAAATTATCATGGTACCCAAGGCTGATAAGATGGTTCAGCACCGGATCGTCAAATTCATGCCACCATAACGAATTATTCTCGGCCCCGGCGGGCAGAACACCATCCACTTTCTGGTACGAAGCCTCAACGGAGGAAGGGGGCGTCGTAAAATTTGGCCCCACCATGCAGCCCATCAACGGCAACGCGGCAACAAAGGCAATGCCAACTCCATAACGCATCAGATATGGTGACTCCCCTGCCGGCACGCCGCACCTTGCCCCATGCTCCGTCCCATGTTCCGCCTCCTTATCGCCGGCCTTGCCGTTCGCGGTGCCAGCCCTGCCCCACCCCGCAACGGGACGCAAGATGCAGATTTAACAGAACGTTACTGGCGCCCGCCCGGCTTATAAAGACATCACCCAGCAATTCAAAGCGAAAACACTGTCACAAATGCGTTGCGCAAACTCACAAATGCGTTGCGCAAACGCGGCTCACGACCGCACCTTCCATTGCCCATCCGGCAACTGGCACGCATCCAGCGAGAAGCCGCGGGGGTACTGGCCAGGGGTGCGGGCATAATTCACATGGGCGGTCACCTTGCGGCACGGCATGTTATCAGCCGTGAACAGGCTATCGATGGTGAATGTACCGCTATTGCCGGAAGCCGGGTTGCTCCATGCCGCCGTACTACCCGTCACGGCGGGCTTTTCGTTCAGCAGCTTCACCACCACCGGACCAGCCGCCTTGTAGTCTCCCGCGCTGAGCACGGGGCCCTTGTAACTGCCAAATGGGTTAATCTGCGCCTGCGCGGGCGCGGCCAGGGCCGCAAGCAACAGCAGCCCCAGCGCCACCGCATTCCGGGCCGGGCGGGCTGCTCGCGCCCGGCTCTCAAACGCAATAAATTTATGCCCAGCCATCATCACGCCCTCATCTCCTGTACGTTCCAAGCCTTTGCGCGCATGGCGCAACCCTATTGCGGCCTATATTAGTCATCCGTAATGCATTTACAACCAACAGCGCCCGGCGGGTGCAAGGTACAATTAATGTACCACCTGCCGCGGCGGCGTACGCAGCAACAGTGTCAACGGCAAGGCCAGCAAAGCCAAAATCAGCATCAGCTTGAAATCATCCACATAGGCGATAATGCTGGCTTGGCGTGTAATCTCATCATTCAACCGCATGGCTCCGGCCATTTGCACGGGGTTCCACAGCGCCCCCACGGCCCCGCTCTGCAGCATATGGTTAAACGGCGTAATCCTGGCGCTAAGCGCTGCATGGTTGGCCTGTGTATAAATAATCAGCAGCGCACCGGTAATGGAAATGCCGATGGAACTGCCGAGATTCCGCATAAGGCTGTAGATACCCGCGGCCTGGGTACGCATTTCCCCCGGCAAGGTGGCAAAAGCGGCCAAGGTAAGCGGCACAAACACAAACCCCACGCCCAGCCCCTGTATAACCCCCGTCACCACAATCGTCTCCGCTGAGATTTGCGGCGTCCAAGAGGTCATTTGGTATAGCGAGTAGGCATGGCAGCAAAAGCCCAGGCAAATAAGCAGCCTTGGGCTTACCCGTGCCGCCAGGCGCCCGCATAGCAGCGCCGCCGCCATGGTGCCCAAGCCGCGCGGCGCCAGCACCAGCCCGGCCACTACCACGGGGTAACCCATAAGCTCCTGCAAATAAGGCGCCAGCAGCGCGAGCGTGGCATAAACAATAAGGCCGACGATGAAGATAAATATAATGCCCAGGACGAAATTCAAATCCTTGAACAGGCGCGGCGGCAGAAACGGCCGCGGCGCCAGGGCGGATTGCACGAGGAAAATATAAAACCCAAGCCCGGCCAGCACGGCCTCCACAATAATCTCGGTGGAGGAAAACCAATCCTGCTGCTCGCCCCGGTCCAGCATGAGCTGAAACGCGCCAATGGCCAGGCTGAGCGCGCCAAACCCCAGCCAATCCAGTCTTATGGTCTCGTGGCGTGGCGTTTCACGCAAAAAAATCAGCAGCCCGGCGGCGGTAATAATGCCAAACGGCACGTTTACGTAAAACACCCAGCGCCAGTCATAATGCGCCGTCAGCCACCCGCCCAGTATGGGGCCACAAATCGGCCCCACCTGCACGCCCACCCCCCACATGGCCATGGCCGCGCCGCGCCGCTCATGCGGGTAAATATCAAACATCACGGCCTGCGAGAGCGGCACCAGCGATGCGCCGCACATGCCTTGCAACAAGCGGAAAAACACAATCTGCCCCAAGGATTGCGAGGCACCGCACAAAACAGAGGTAATGGTGAAGCCGATAACCGACCCCACGAACAACCGCGTGCGGCCGAGCTTTGCCGCCAGAAAACCGGTAGGCGCCGTCATGATGGCGGCAGAAACGATATAGCTGGTCAGCACCCAGTTAATCTGGTCCTGGCTGGCGGCCATTGTACCCTGCATATACGGCAGCGCCACATTGGCGATGGTGGAATCCAGCGCCTGCATTACCGTGCCCAGCATGGCGCATGCCGTAACCACAATAAGCCCGGTATGGCTGAGCTTAACAGGCGGCTGCCCCAGCGCCATGGCGGCAGGCTGAGCCTGTGGCCCCTCCCCCTCAACGTCACGGTCCGGCTGCGGCATGAAGTCTCAACCCAATATTAAAGATAAGGCCGGCCACGCCGGGCATTACGACGAGGGTTGGTCCGCCTGAACTGGGGATTAGGTTAGCATATCTGCCGTATAGCGGCAACCCGGCACAGGGCAAGCCCTTTGCCGGGTTCAACACAACCTGGCCGTGCCGCCAGAGGCTGTTCGCAAATTATACGCCGGTAACGGCCTTTCAGAACTCGTCCCAGCCTTGGTCATCTGCCGCCACAGGCACCGGGCGGGGGCGAAACTGGCCGCTTAAGGCCGATGCCTTTTGTGCCGGCACCCGTGCCGGGGTGCTCCGCGCGGCCGGAGGGGCGGTATCCACCTCACCAATCTGGAACATGCCGACCAGACGCGCCAATTCCTCCGCCTCGCTGGCCAGCGCGTGGCTCGCGGCTGTGGCCTCCTCCACCATGGCGGCATTTTTCTGTGTCACCTGGTCCATCTGCCCTACCGCCGCGTTCACCTGGTTCAACCCGCTCGCCTGCATTTCTGCCGAAGCCGCAATATCCCCCACCAATTGGTTGATCTGCGCCACCTGCTCCACAATGCGCGCCAGCGCGGCACTGGTTTCCGCAACCGATTTGACGCCACTGCCCACCTGGGTGTTAGACGTGGAAATAAGCGCCTTGATCTCCTTCGCCGCATCGGCCGAGCGCTGCGCCAGCGCCCGCACCTCGGTGGCCACCACGGCAAAACCGCGCCCCGCATCGCCCGCCCGCGCCGCCTCCACCCCGGCATTCAGCGCCAGCAAATTGGTCTGGAACGCAATCTCATCAATCACGCCAACAATACTTGCAATCTGTTGCGCGGATTTCTCGATATCGTTAATGGCGGCCACGGTTTCCTGCATCAGGGCACCAGAATGTTCGGCGTTCTCCTTGGCTGCCTCCACTATGGCACGGGCAGAATGCGCGCCCTCGGCGGTTTTATGCACGGTCGCGGTAATATCCCCCAGCGCCGCCGTGGTCTGCTCTAAATTGGCCGCCTGCTGCTCCGTGCGGCGGGCCAAATCGTCCGAAGCCTGCATCATTTCCCCAGCACCAGAGCGCACCCCCTCGGTATTGCGGGCAATCGCGCCCATCGCATCCTGCAACTTTGTCATGGCGCTGTTAAAATCGCCCCGCAAAGTTTCGTACTCGCCGGCAAAAGCCTCGTTCAGGCGGAACATCACATCCCCCCCGGCCAGATGCGAAAGCCCGGCAGCCAGCCCATCCACCACATTGCGCTGCTCCTGCTGCTTTATCTCGCGCTGGCGCATCAGCTCGGCCTGCTGGGCTTCCTGCTGCGCTTTCATTGCCTCCTGCTCGGCCCGCAACGCGTTCATCCGGTTCTGGTTCTCGCGGAACACGTCCAGCGAGCGCACAATGGCGCCAAACTCATCGCGCCGCGCCAAGCTGGCCAGGTCAATCTCGTTCCGTCCGCTCGCCAATTGCTCCGTGGCACCAGAAATAGCGGTAACGGTACGGCGCACGGCAAGGGTAATAAAGCCCGCCACCAGCGCCACCACCACCAAAGTACCCAGCACAAACGCCGCCAGAATCTGGCCGATTATTCTTGCCGCGCGCGTGCTGGCGGCGGCCCTGGCGCCAGAGCGCGCCGCCATCTCCTTCGAGATGCCACCCAGCCCGCTCGTCATGCGCGCATAATTGGCCTGGAAGGGCGCGATGAACGAAGCGGCCGAGTTAAAATCGATCCCGAGCATCGAGCCAACAACTTTAACACCGCCACGGTAATCGGCGAGATCCTTCAGCACGGCATCGAACGGCGCGCGCTGGCCGGGTGGCAGAAGCGGTTTCAGCGCCGCGAGGTCAGCCTGCACCGTATCAATCTGCTTCAACACATTATTGAGCGCCGCAGCGCTACCCGCCGCGCTGCCCCCCGCCGCCTGCTCTGTCATCAACTCGTATAACGCACCATTGGCGGCGGTGATCCCCTGGGAATCCGCGGCCAGGCGGCTTTCAACCCGGCTGGCCGCAATCACGCCATGCAGCACATGGGTCTGGCTCTCGCCCGACCAAACCGCCATAAGCGCCACGGCGGCCAGCATGAGCAGTGCAAAAGCTGATGGAAAGCCGACCTTAAAGACCAGCGGAATATCAGCGAACCGTACCATCACACTTTCCTCCGCATGGCTCAGATTTCGGTAACCATCATCAAAAAGGCTGAAGCGAAACCAACATTGCTGGCCGTGGCCGCCGCCTTGTTCACGGTAATCTGCACTTGCGGCACGCTCTGCACGCTCACCGCGCAATAGCCAGCCTTTGTCGCGCTTAAATCGGTGGTTATGCATATGGTTTTACTGGATGCCGCCTGCGCCTGCACCGCCGCCGCCGCCGCGCCAAGCCCCGAGGTGAGAAAATACGCATTCACCGGCGTGGCGCTTATACTGGCAATGGGCACCGGCACTGGCACCAAGGTAATGCCGCCCACCGCCAGCCCGCTGCCCAAAATGCCAGTCAGCGCCTGCTCATCGGCGTTGGAGGCGGCAACAGATGGGTCGTACACAATACCCAGCTTTACCGTTCCGCTAAATGGCGTGGAGGTAAAGGTCAGCACTCGTGCCGCCACCTGTACATCCTTGGCTGTAACCTGCGCTTTAACAGCCCCTGGCATCACCAGTAAAACGGCCGCCACAAGACTCAATAAATATTTCCGCACGATGCCCCCTACCCCGCAACGGGTCGCAAACAGCCCACCCTACCGGCGGGCGTTGAAGATAAATTGGAGATCCATACCAAACTCTTAAGCCCAAAACGCGCCTGCCCTGGCGGGCGCGTTTGACGCTAGAAATTATAAGTTCCGGTAAACAGCACCCGCCTGGCCACCTCGGGCCCCGCGCTCACAATAGTCTGGTTGGATTGCATTTGCGTGCCGGTAACCGCCAGAACAAGATGGGGCGTAACATTATAAGCAAGGCGCGCATTCAGCGTCACGAAATTGGAGATGGTTTTTGGTGCATAACTTTCTCCCGCCGGGCTCACATTCAAAATAATATCCGTATAGCGCGACTGCCATTTGCCTTGCAGATCCGCCTCGAACTTATCCTTGGTGTAGCCCAGCCCAAAAACAACGGCGCTAACCGGCGTGGCATTATTATAGTCATACGGCGTCACCGGCGGGCCAGGCACGGTAAGGTGCGCGCGTACGGCATCAAGCGTATAACCCAGCGTCCACCGCAAGCCTGAAGGGTCGCTCCCCGTCAACACCAGCTTTGTACCAAAGACCTGTCCGTTACCCACATTTTGTGAAATTTCCTGATAATAAGGATAGTTAAGCACACCGGGAAGATTTCCACCGTAAGACAGCAGGTCGTGTACCGTGCTGTAAAAAAATGCCGTGGAGAGCGTGGATTCAACCGGCGCCAAAACGCGGTCATAATCAATCTCGTAATTCATCGTCACGGATGGTTTGAGGTACGGATTACCGGCATTGACCAGAACAATGCCCCCCGCCTGAGGCGTTGCCGAATTCAGCCCCAGCTCCACCTGGCTCGGCGCCTGCACACCACGCCCAACCAGCAGGCGCAACGTATCATTATTCGTGGGCTGCCACACCAGCCCGGTATTAAAACTGGGCGCTGTGAATTGCGTATGCGCGTAATCGGCCTGGGTGTACGGGTTGCCCGCCACGGTTGGGGTGCCACGATGCATCACCAGCCGGTCCAGCCGCACCGCGTTGGTCAGCGCCAGCTTGGGCGTTATCTGCCAGTTCCACATGCCGCTCATGGCATAATCCTGGTAATCAGCGGAGCCATTGAATGAAGAATGCGCGGTGTCATCCCACTCCCGGTTGGCGCGATATTCTATTCCAATCCGAACCGCGTTTGTTGTGCCCAGCTTGAATAAATCATTGGCCTGCACAACGCTCACCTGGTTCCAGCTCGGGCTGGCGTAAATGCCGCCCATGGGCAGGGTCAGGCTTGACTGGTCCTTGTTGAGATAAGCCTGAATATTGAACAAGCCCCATGCCGTATCCGCCGCGAACCCGCCCTTATAGCTGTTGGTGCGGTAGGCATATTTTGTCGGCACATAAATAATCGATTGCGAATCAGCGGCGCTGTCCAGATGCGTCACCTCCAACGACACCTCGGTATGCGCGCTCGGCTTCGCACGCCCATCAATCGCGTAGCTCGATTCATATGGCCGGGTCTCGTAACTATTATACGAAGGCAGCGAATGAATCGAATATTCATTCGTCTTCAGCCCGCCCAGCTGCACGGTCACCCCCGCCTTGCCCGGCTCCTGGGCGGTGGCGACGAGAGACCCGGCATAAGTGCCATCCGAGCCAATGCCGAGATTCAGCGTGTCGGTCTTATCCGTCAGCGGATCGTAGGTAATAATGTTAATCACGCCGCTTGCGGCATTAAAGCCGAACAACGCCGAGGCCGGGCCTTGCACCACCTCAATTTGCCTGATGTCCGCAAGCTGCACGGGCAGCGTGTTCCAGGCGGTAAAACCGTAACTATCCTGGTAAACCTGGCGCCCATTGATGAGCACCAGCAGGCGCGGGTTATAAACCTGGCTGAACCCGCCGATGGAAACCTCGCTGTCCATCGCGCCATAGGTCCGCACATCCACCCCGGCGATGAAGCGCAGCACACCCGGAATATCGGTGGCGCCGGAACGGCGTATCTGGTCCGCTGTGATAATCTGCATATCCGCCGGCGCCTGGCTGGCCAGCTGCGGCGAGCCCGTTGCCGAAGTCGTCACTGGCTGGCCAAACATCTGCTCCAGCGCGCCATAATCCACATTTTGCGCATGCACCGGCCGCGCCATTGCCATGCCCAGCACGGCCGCCGAAACCAGACCCAGACGTTGTTGCAATTTCATATCGTCCCCCAATGCCCCCGGCACAATCAGAAATCCAGACACCGGCAGCGCGGCACCCGTTGTGAAGCCCGATTAAAGCCCTGAGATTGACAGAAGATTTATGCCGCGCCGATTTTTCTGAAAACGCAAAAAGGCCAGCCCTGTTTCATGCCACGCAAATCCTGCGGGGCGGCGGCGCGGCAGCCGCCCCGCAAACACCCGGCACGGTTTGCGCGCGCAACGCCCGGCGCCATGGCCGCTTGCATCCCACGGCATCCGGCCCTCCCGCCAGCGCGCACGCCAGTTTACACCCCGCCGGAGCGGGCCGGAAACCACCCCGCCCCCGCGATAAGCCACCGCCGAAGCCCAGCCAACACATTGTCAGCGATTGACAAGCGGCTCCTTTCCATAAATGCCAGTACCAAATCATGTAGGAGACTTTCATGAAACTCAGCATGCCCGCCGACTCCCTCCCCATCCAGGAGATGTTCGAGCGTTTCTTCGCCACGGAATCGGCCCCCGCCCGCGTGCGCGGCGCTGAGCCGAACGGGTTCGACGCCGCCTTATGGCAGGAGCTTATCGCTCTGGACGCCCCCTTCATCCGCCTTTCGGGCGCGGCAGGCGGCGGCGAGATGAGCCTGTTCGACACCTGCCTGATGATGGAACAGGCCGGGCGCCGCCTGGCTCCCGCCCCGCTGGCCGAAGCCGTGGTGGCCCTGCGCATCCTGGGCGAGGCCGGTGGCGAAGCCGCCCATGCATGGATTGAGAACGTGCGTAACGGCGGGGTGCTGACCCTTGCCCTGCACCAGGCCGCGCCCGGCAAACCCCAGCTCGTCCCCGGCGGCGCGGCCGCCAGCGGCATCCTCACCTTCGACGGCAAGGAGCTGGCCATCGAGGTTCCCGCCGCCCCGCTCGATGCCCCCTTCACCCTGGGCGGCAACGCCATCGGCAGCTTCACGCCCGGCCAGGGCGAGCGCGTGGTCATCTCCAGCAACGCCGATGCCGCCAAAATCTGGGCCGCGGGCGTCGAGGAGTGGAAGATCCTCACCGCCGCCGCGCTTATCGGCATGGCGCGCGAAGTGCTGACCATGGCCTCCGCCTATGCGTCCGAGCGTATCGCGTTCGGCCAGCCCATCGGCACCTATCAGGGTATTTCCCACAAGCTGGCCGATGACATTATCGAGGCCGACGGCGCCGCCATGCTGCTGTGGCAGACCCTGCGCCACATTGCCGATGGCGCGCCCACGGCGGGCGCCGACATCTCCGGCCTGTTCTGGTGGGCCTGCCAAAGCGCCACCAACAGCGTGGCCCATAGCCTGCACACCTTCGGCGGCTATGGCCTGACCAACGAATACGACCTGCAACTCTACCACCGCCGCGCCAAATCCTGGGCGCTGGTGCTGGGCGACCCGCGCCAGGAGCTCATCCGTGCCGGGCGCCGCCTGTATCTGGGCGAAACCACGAGCCTGCCCGATGCGGGCCTCGTGGACCTCGATTTCGAGCCGCCCCAGGGCGGGCAGGAGCTGGCGGCGGAAACCCGCGCCCTGTTCCAGAAAATTCTCGACCCCGCCAAGCACCGGCTGGGCGAGTCCAATTTCGAGTCGCATGATTGGGACGTGCATCGCGCCATCGGCAAGGCCGGGCTGCTCTACCCCAACTGGCCCGAGAAATGGGGCGGGCGTGGCGCCGATGCCGATTCCACCCGCGCCAGCCTGGCTGTATGGCAGGAGGTTGGCTATGCCGGCCTGCCGCGCAGCACCACGGCCATGATCGGCCATATCGTGCAGATTTTCGGCACGCCGGAGCTGCAGGATGAGGTGCTGCTGCGCATGGGCCGCGGCGACATCAGCGCCTGCCTGGGCTATACCGAGCCTTCCGGCGGGTCCGACGCCTTCGCCGCCAAAACCCGCGCCGTGAAGGATGGCGATGAATGGGTCATCAACGGGCAGAAAATGTTCACCTCCGGCGCCGAATACGCCAGCTACGCGATCATGATCACCCGCACCGACCCGGATGCGCCCAAGCATAAGGGCATCACCATCTTCCTGGTGCCGCTCAATGTGCCGGGTGTGGAAATCCACCCCGTCCATACCTTCATGGATGAGCGCACCAACGCCACCTTCTACGCGGATGTGCGAATCCCCGACCGCTACCGCCTCGGCCCCGTGAATGGCGGCGCCAAGGTGCTGGCGGCGGCGCTCAGCCTGGAGCATGGCGGCGGCTATTTCCACAAATATATCGAGCACCTGGAGACAGAAGCGCTGGCCTGGGCGCGCGAGACCGAGCGCAACGGCCGCAAGGCCATCGAGGATTCGGACGTTCTCGCCCGCCTCGCCCGCACCCATGTGCATGTAAATGTGGCCGATGTGCTTTCCGCCAAGGCCATGTGGACCCGCCTGGCCGGAGAGACCGACCTGGCCTACGGCCCGGCCGCCAAGGTGTTCTCGACGGAAGCCTTCATCTCCGACTCCACCGACCTGCTGGATATGGCCGCCCCCTATTCGCTGCTGCGCGGCAAGGAGGGGCTCTCGGTCATCGAGAAAGGCTACCGCCATTCCACCGCCACCACCATTTATGGCGGCACCAGCGAGGTTATGCGCAGCATGATCGCCGAACGCCGGCTGGGCATGCCGCGCAGCCGCGGCTAAGGCCGGAATACAGCCAGGGGGCGCTGCCCCCTGGCTTTTTACATCCCATGGTCAGCGCTCGACGCGCCGCCCCTGGCTTGATAAGCCCGCCGCGTGATGAAGCTGACGATTCGGGCATGACCGTTGCAATCGAGATGGGGCAAACAGCCACGGGCAGCCCCGCCACGCTCGACCTGGAAGTGCTGCTGGCCACCCGCCTGCTGGTGCAGGGCAATTCCGGCTCGGGCAAATCGCACCTTCTGCGCCGCCTGCTGGAGCAAAGCGCCCCCTGGGTGCAGCAGGCTATTATCGACCCCGAAGGCGATTTCGTCACCCTGGCCGAACGCTACGGCCATCTGGTGATAGACGCCGAGGCGCATAGCGAGCAGGGCCTGCAACTGGCCGGCGAGCGTGCGCGCATCCACCGCGTTTCCACCGTGCTCAACCTGGAAGGCGTGGACCAGGAGGCCCAGCTCCGCCGCGCCGCCGCCTTCCTCGGCGGGTTGTTCGATGTTGAGCGCGACCATTGGTACCCGCTGCTGGTGGTGGTGGACGAAGCCCAGCTTTTCGCCCCCGCCGTGGGCGGCGATGTGCCGGACGAAGCCCGCAAGCTCGCCCTCGGCGCCATGACCAACCTTATGTGCCGTGGCCGCAAGCGCGGCCTGGCCGGGGTTATCGCCACGCAGCGCCTGGCCAAGCTGGCCAAAAATGTCGCGGCGGAAGCCTCCAACTTCCTCATGGGCCGCACTTTTCTCGATATCGACATGGCCCGCGCCGCCGACCTGCTGGGCATGGAGCGCCGCCAGGCGGAAGCCTTCCGCGACCTGGAGCGCGGCCATTTCATCGGGCTTGGCCCCGCCCTGGCGCGCCGCCCGCTACCCTTGCGCATCGGTGCCACGCAAACCCAGCCGCGCAACGCCACCCCCATGCTGCTGCCTTTGCCCGGCACCGTGCTGGAGGATGCCCATGCCGTTATCCTGGCGGCGCCGCCGCCCGAGGCCGCGCGCCCGCCACGCCGCGCCCCCGCCGCCACGCCGCCGGACCTGCTGAGCCAGCTCATGGCCGCCCGCGCCGCCGCGCCCGAGCACGGCATGGCGGAGCAAGCCCCCAGCCCCGAGCAAATCGCCGCGCGCCGCGCCCAGTTCGACCGCATCCTGCGCAGCATCCTGGCCGACCCCGAGGCCGGGTTCCGCGCCATCGGCGTGCTGTACCAGGATTTTCTCGTGCGCTGCCGCATAGAAGGGCTGGGCAGCGGCGCGCCAGACCTGCCCGCCTTCCGCCGCATGCTCACCCGCGCCCGCGCCGGCATAACCGCCGAAATGGCGGAGCAGGACATCTGGCAAGACCTCGCCACACGCGGCGCCATTCTGCCCGAGGATATGCAGGGCATCTACCTTATGCTCGCCCGCGCCGCGCGTGAGGCCCTGCCCTGCCCCGGCGACGCCGCCATAGCCCGCGCCTATGGCACCCACTCGCTGGGCCGGGCACGGCGCGTGCTTACCTACATGGAAGAGCAAGGCCTCATCGTCTGCCAGCAGGACGGTGCCGGGCGGCGTATCGTTACGCTGGTAGAGCTGGCCTGGGCCACGGCACCGGGAGATCCAAACGCGGAAGAGGCGGGATAAGCAGCAAAATATGGCGAATCAGATTTTACCCAATTGCCTGGCCCCGAAATAAGAGCGCACCCAATGCCGGTTGGTTGTTTTATAGCGCGCCGCGCAATGCGCCGCCACAATTTGCTCCAGCTCATGGCGGCTGAGAATGCGAAGCTCCGCCAGCATCGCCTCCAACGGTTGGGGTGATGTGGCCAGAGCATGGGCGCAAGCGCGTGTCAGCAAACCAGGGCCCGTGCCAAGCCATATCATATCATGGTCACCACGGTTTATGGCCGTTACCGCGAATTTAAGCGCGCATTCGATAACCGGATGGCGCGGCACGGCCGCCAGAAAATTATTGCCCAGCGTTGCAAACTCTTCCTGACACGCCACAAATCGCGCTGGAGGTGCAAGCAGGTCATCGATTTTATCCATGCAGCGGTCATCTGCGTCTGCATAACATCCACCCTCTGAATACAGCCAGGCCAGGCGGAAAAGATCCGCCTGCAATGCTGGTTCGCGGGCCGACCTATAGGCTTGCAGCACAGCCGCGGGATACCGGCTCTGCAAGAAGCCGGCAGCCGAATTCTCATTGAACAAATAATATGGCCTGTGAGGATTATTAAGCCGCCAACTCTGCATCAGCTCCTTCACATCCTGCGGCGGCGCATCGGCCCAAAATTGCACGATTGCGCCCGGGATCAGGCTTTCTCCCGCTCCCGGCAGGCACTTGAACCACCCGGCCTGACGGATCGCCAAAAGCAGCAGCATCGCGGCAGGGGTATGATCGGGGTGGACGCGCGCCATGCCGAGCAGGGGAGCTATTCGCTCCGCGGCGGGCAGGGTTTGAATTGGAACGAGAGCCTCCAGCAGCTCCGCGTCGAGAACAAATTCGTCCACCAACTGCCCAATATGCGTTTGCGAAGGCCGGGCGGGCAATCCCTGCAGCTTTTTCTTGGGAGCCTGCAATTCCGTGGCGATTTTCAGATGCCTGAATACGCTTTCGGTATCGCATTTAAGCAAACTCACCATTGCCTGAGAAATATGCACGCCATCCAGCGTTGGATGAAGCCTCAGGGCTTCCTGGTAGGCGGCTTCCGCGGCATCTAGCTCCCAGCGCTGCGCGGCAATTTGTCCGCGCACATTTTGCACCAGCGCATGTTCAAACCGCGAGCTGGGAGGAGCCTGTTCCACGCAAGTCTCGATTGACTGGAAATCTCCCGAAAACCGCTCCGTCTCGAACCATTCGCACCAGAGCGAAAAATGGGTTGGCGCCGCCTTCAGCGCCTCGCGTGCCAAGGCGAGGGCCTCGCGGCGAAACCCGGCGCGGCGCAGCAGGAATATCCTCTTCTGCGCGAGGTCTGGATGATGATCAAAACGCCGGTCCGCGGCATCCAGCTCTTGCCACGCCTCATCCAGCCTGCCCAAATCCGTGAGCACCTGGGCGATTGCCGCGAAGAGACCGGGGGGGGCATCTGGCCGCTCCGCGGCATTACGGTACATTTCAAGCGCGTCTTCAAAATTCATGGCTGTGGCGGCAATATCGCCTAATTGCCTCCAGGCCTGCACCGCCATCTCGTCAACCTGGGCGCAGCGCCGCAGCCACACCATGGCCTCCGCAAAATCTCCCTCATTTTGCGCTTCATTGGCAATTTCCAGCATAAACTGCGCAAAATGGGGGAATTTTTCCGCGCCCTCGCGAAAAATCTCAAGCGCTTCATCCCTCCGGCCTTCGGCGCGCGCGGTATACCCCAGATGCAGCAAGGCGGCCGGGGCTTTTTCCGGGTTTTGGAGCAAGATGCGCAGGGTTGCCCGCGCCTCGCTCCAGCGTTCCGCCCCGCGATATTCGGCGGCCAGCTCGAACCAAGGCTCCGGCACCTGGGGCGCATTGCGTATGGCCAGCATGAAATGCATGATGGCCACTTCGTATTGATTGCGGCAGCGCGCGCACAGGCCAAGCCCGAGTTGCGCGGGCCAGCT
>JAJZFB010000002.1 GCA_021805545.1 Pseudomonadota bacterium
CCATGGTCAGCCTCGTCAATGCCGACCACCCATGAATCAGTCAAAAGCCGATTCGGGAATCCTAAAAATAACAGAACTCAATAATATGCCAAAGTAGTGTTAAATCTTCGATTCAAACTGATCGGATATTGCTCTAACCGCGCCGCTCTGCCCGGCGGGCGCGTATAAGGGCGGCAAAGCCAGGCCCGTGGCCGGGGCTGTGGTGCAGCTCCCACGCATTGCCGGCGGCAAGGTTCAGGCCATCCGTATCTATCAGCAGCTTCTTTATCTCGCGGTTGGAGCGTGCGCTGGTGGCGAGAATATCGGCGCAGAGCGCATCCGTCTGCGCGTCCAGCTCTGCCTCCGGCACGGCGAAATTGGCCAGCCCCATGGCGGCGGCCTCCGTGCCAGAATAAATACGGGCAGAGAACATCATCTCCTTGGCCTTGGCCATGCCCACGCGGCGCGGCAGGCGCTGGGTCAGGCCCCAGATGGGTACGAGGTCGAATTTGGCATGTGTATCGGCAAAGCGCGCGGTTTCGGCGGCGATGATGATGTCCGCCGCCAGCACCAGCTCCAGCCCGCCTGTGTAGCAATGCCCGCGCACGCTGGCGATAACGGGAAAGGGCAGGGTGGCGAGCCGCTCCACCAGCCCGTTCTCTATCCGCTCCGCGCGCCCGGCTTCCGTGCCCGCGGCCAAATCATCCAGGTCATGCCCCGCGCAAAAGCTGCGCCCCGCGCCGCTCAGCACCAGGCAGCCAATGGCGGCGTAATCCAGCCGGTCGAGATGGTGCGCGATTTCCTCGAACATCGAGACATTCAGCGCGTTCAGCCTGTCTGGCCGGTTGAGGGTGAGGCGGCAGAGCCGGTCTTGCACCGTGCAGGTAATGGTTTCGGTCATGCGGCGTATATCCTTGCGGTTTTGTCAGCGTATGGCGCCAATTTGCATCAGCCGTTCCTGCTCGGCGGCGGGCAGGCGCAGGATTTCGCCAAACACGTAGGCGTTGTGCTCACCCAAACGCGGCGCGCCATCGGTAATTGCCGCGCCATCGCTCAGCTGCCAGGCCGGGCCGAGCGTGGCTTTGGTTTCGCCCGCGCCATCGGTTACGTAACGGTAGAAGCCGCGCGCCCAGAGATGGTCATCGGCCACAAGGTCAAGCGAATTCGCGCTCTTGGCGGCAGCGATGCCTTGCGCTTGCAGGCGTGTGGCGAGTTCCTGGGCATCCTGCCCGCGCGTCCAGCCTGCGAGCAGATCATCCAGCGCGGCCTCGTGGGCTTTGCGCGCCGGTAGCGTGGCAAAGCGCGGATCATCGGCCAGGCCAGGCTGGCCCATGGCCGCGCATAAGGCGCGCCAGGCGGCCTCGCCGGGTATGGCGAGGCTGATCCAATCCTCTTCGCCGCACGCATATACGCCATGCGGTGCCATGTCCGGGTGGCGGTTGCCATCGCAATGCGCGGCGCGCTTGTTCAGGCTGTAATCCATGAACACATCGCCGATCATGCTGGTCATGGTTTCCACTGCGGATATATCGATGAACTGCCCTTCGCCCGTTTGCTGCCGGTGCAGCAGCGCCACCAGCGCGGCATAGGCGGCGGCGGTGCCGAAGCTGGAATCGGCATAGCGCACATTCATCCCCTGGGGTGTTTCGCCTTCATACCCCACCAAGGCGCTTAGCCCGCTCAGCGCCACAAAGCAGGGGGCATAGCCGGTTTGGTAAGCCAGCGGCCCATCATTGCCGTACATGCCCATGGAGACGTAAACGATGCCAGGATGTACCGCCTTCACGGCCTCGTAGCCCAGGCCCAAACGGTCTATGGCGCCGGGGCGCAGATTCTCCACCACAATATCGCACTGGCCGATCAGCTCTTTCAGCAGCGCAACGCCTTCTTTCGATTTCATATCAATCTGCACGCTCAATTTTTGCGGGTTCACCGCCTGAAAACCCGGCGCGTTGTTGATGTCATCCACCCCGTAGGAGCGCGTTACGTCGATGGAACCCAGGCTTTCCACGCGGATGACTTCCGCGCCGAGATAGGCGAGGTGCTTGCCCACGCATGGCCCGGCCCATACCTTGGTAAGCTCCAGCACGCGCACGCCCTCCAGCGGCCCGCCACGGCGTTTTATGGGGCCGCCCCGGCTCTGTTCCAGCTTCTTTAGCGCTGCGGGTTTTCGTAGCGCGGCTTTATCATGCTGCCCCAGCAGCGGCGCGTGGCGCTCAATGCGCGCCGGCGTGGCGCTGAGCTTATAGGGCGTGCCGGGGTATAGCGCGCGGCCCTGCGCGGGGTGTTCCACCTCTGCAAAAAAGCCGCGATGCCGGAGCTGTTCCGAACGCGGCAAATCGCTCACATCATTCACCGGCGCCAGCGTCAGCCCCTGTTTCTGCGCGGCGGTGGCGGCTTCGTCTTTGCCCAGATTTTTAAGCCAGTTGGTAATATGGCGGCGGCATGTGGCAATACGTTCCGGCGTCAGCCCGCGCTCCATCCAGTTGGCGGGAAAATCATCCATCCACGCCGTGTCATCCAGTAATTGGCGAATAGCGTCCCAATGCGCGGGCGCGGACATCCAGATGTACACAAACCCATCGCGGCATGGGAAAATACCGGATGGCCCGCCAAGGTCGAACAAGGTGCGGCTGGCGCCTACCTCCATATCGCCCGCCACCATCTGCGCCAGCACGTAATCCACGCGCGAGGCCATCACCTCTTGCTTGGATAGGTCGATGAACCGCCCGCGCCCTTGTGTGCCGTGCGCATACAGGCAGGCGGCGATGCACATGGCGGCGTCCAGCCCGGCTTCGTAACTTACCTGGAAACGCCCGGCCCCTTTCAGCGGCGGGCGGCTGGGGTTGGCGGCGCTGGGCGTATGGTAGCCCCAGCCGCTGGCCTGCATCACGGTCAGGTCTTCCGCATGGGCACGCAAGGCGGGCGCGTTCTGGCCGAACGGGGTGATGGCGCATAGGGTAAGGCGTGGATAGGCTTCAGGCGTCAGACCGATACTCGCCAGCCACCCAGGGGCATGGCCGCAGATCACCGCATCCGCATCTTCCAGCAGCGCGGCCAGCCGGGCACGGCCTTCCGCCGTTTCCAAATCCAGCGTGAGCGAGTGCTTGTTGGTGTTGAGATAGGCAAACAGCCCGCTATCCTCGGGGCCTGTGCCGCTGGGCGCGAACGGGCCAAGGCGGCGCGTGGGGCTGCCTTCAGGCGGTTCGATTTTCAGCACGGTAGCGCCGAAATCGGCCAGCAGCTTGCCGCAATATTCACCGCAGACGCTCCCGGCAAGCTCGATGATTTTGAAACGGCGCAACGCGGACAAAGCATACTCCCCGATGAATTTGGCCCGCCGGTGCGGGGCGGCTTTTGTGTCCCCTAGCATCCGCACCACCTTTTTGGCTCTGCTCCGGCTTGTCCCTGGCGGCATCATCACCTGCCGGATGCGGCAGTCTCCCGCCGCAAGTTTGGGCGGGGTTTGGTTTACATCAAAAGGTTAGGCGGCGTTTACGCATTTGGCCCAGCTTGCCACCGGGGTGCGCGCCGCGTTAAGCAAAATTGTGGAACAATCTTATCAAACCACCCAGGACCAGGACGAAGCGGAACGCGATGGCACCAGCGCCTCCCGCAAGGTCTCGCGCGGCATTATGCGGGCGCTGGAGCAAGGGCGGCTGGTGCCGGGGCAGCGCCTGGTGGAAACCAGCCTGGCGCTGGAATATGGCGTTGGCCGCAACGCGGTGCGCGAGGCCGTGCAATGGCTGGCGGCACATGGCGTTATAGATGTCACGCGTCACCGCTCAGCCTCTATCCGCCGGCTGGATGCCGCCGAAACGCAGGATGTGCTGGAAGTGGCCGAAGCCGTGCTCGGGCTATTATTGAAGGCAGCGGCACGGAATTTTCAGCCCGCCCGGCACGGGGCAAGGCTGCGCGCGGGGCTGGAGGACGTGGCCCAGGCGGCGCCCGGGGGGTTCGCCAGGGCGCGGCGGCATTTCTACGCCGCGCTGCTGGAGATTAGCGGCAGCCGCGAGCTGCACCGGCTGTTCCCCGCCATTGGGCTGCATGTGCTGCTTGCCCAATACCGTGCCGTGGCGGCCATGCCGCACGGGTTGGATATGTTCCGTGCCATGGCCGAAGCCGTGGCCAATAACGACGTGGAACATGCCCAGGCGCTGGGGCGCGCGCATATCAGCCAGCTTCGCCAGATTATCCTACAATCCATTCAACCCGAACCATTCCACGAAAAAGGGAACGCGCCATGAAAAAAGACGATATCCGCCCGCCGCCGGAAGAGATCATTCTGTACGAAAAAGACCCCAAGACCAAGATCGCGACCATCACCCTCAACCGGCCGGATGCGCTCAACTCGCCCACCATCGCGGCGCGGCTGCGCTATGCCAAGCTCCTGCACCGCGCCAATGTGGATGACGATGTAAAAGTGCTGGTCATTCGCGGTGTGGGCAGTAACCTTGGCGGCGGGGCGGATTTGGCCGAGCAGGCCGACATGCTGGGCGATAACCCGGATTTCTCGCTGCTGCATGAATTCGAGATTGGCGCGGATGAAGATGTAAAATACCCGCCCAAGGGCAGCTACCGTTACCTCGCGCAACTCACCCAGCTCTATGCCAATTCCAATTTCGGCTGCCGCAGCCTTCAAGATTTCAAGAAAATATCCATCCTGGAAGTAAAAGGCTATTGCTATGGCTGGCATTTCTACCAGGCCGCCGATGCCGATATGATTATCTCCTCCGACGATGCGCTGTTCGGCCATCCCTCTTTCCGTTACGTCGGCTGGGGGCCGCGCATGTGGCAATGGGCCGAGACAATGGGCCTGCGTAAATTCATGGAGATGGTGTTCACGGGCCGCCCCTTCACGGCCAAGGAGATGTATGACTGCAACTTCGTCAACGCCGTTGTGCCGCGCGACAAGCTGGAGGACGAGGTGGCGAAATACGCCCATGCCTGCGCCATCAACCGCCCGACCGACACTGTGTATATGCTGAAAACCTTGTTCGAGACCTTCAAGCAGCAGAAGGGCGAATATATGGGCAGCGTGCTCACAGCCTGGCTGGAATCCATGCTGCCGGTTGTGAAAAACGATGGCGGGGAGCTGCGGCTTGACGATGACACATTCGACAAGGGCGTAAACAATGCGGTGAAGGATAATGACGACCTCTACCCGCCGGAATGGCGCCTGAGCAAATCTGGCCGCCGTAAAGCGCAATAATCCACGTCCGCCAGCCAGTCTCCTGGCTGGCGTTTTCCAGGACCAATGCCATGCACTATACCAGGCTCGGCAATACGGGGCTTCTTGTCTCGCGCATCGGCTTTGGCGCCGCCACGTTCACCCAAGGCAACCAGAGCATCGCCGCGCTTTATAAAGTGGGCGCGCAACTGGCGGACCAGCTTGTGGGGCGCTGCCGCGATGCAGGCGTAACCCTGTTCGATACGTCCGATGTCTATGCCGATGGTGAGTCGGAAACCCTGCTTGGCGCCGCGCTTAAGCCACACCGGGATAAAATTGTGCTGACCACCAAGGTTGGCAATCGCGGCACCACGGACCGCGATTTGCTGCGCGGCAATCTCTCCCGCCGCCATATCATCTGGTCCGCCGAGCAGAGCCTGCAACGGCTGGGCACGGATTGGATCGACCTCTACGTGGCGCACCGCGAGGATTTATACACGCCGCTGGAAGAAACGCTGGAGGCCTTCGACGTGCTCGTGCGCGCGGGCAAGGTGCGCTATGTTGGCTTCTCCAACTGGTCCGCCTGGAAGGTGGCCGCGGCGATGGAGCTGCAAAAAGCCAATCGCTGGGCGCCATTCACCCATGGGCAGATGTATTATTCATTGCTGGGCCGCGATGTGGAGCGCGATAGTCTGCCCATGATGCGCCATTACGGGCTGGGCATGACCGTGTGGGGGCCGCTTGCTTTTGGCTTTCTCTCCGGTGCCTATGGCCGCGAGGATCTGGCCAAGCCAGATAACCGGTTTTCCAGTTTCGACATGCTGAAATTTGACCGCGAAAAAGCCTTTTCCCTGCTCGATATTCTGCGTGAGATGGCATCCGCGCGCGGCATTGGCGTGGCCCAGCTTTCCCTGGCCTGGCTGCTGAACCGCCAAGGCGTGAGCAGCGTGCTGATGGGCGCCACGAAGCTGCACCAGCTTGAGGATAATCTGGGCGCCGCGGATATTCTGCTGACGGAGGAGGACATGCGGCGCCTGAACGAGGCCACCGCCATCAAGCCGCTCTACCCCAGTTCGGACTGGATAGAGCCGGACCGCCGCGTGGCCAAGGCGCTGCGCGGCGGCCCAGGCGTTTAGGCCGGCACGCGGATAAAGGTTGGCGTGCTGTCGAACTTGGCGATCAGCCATTCGCCATCCGCGCCGCGCCGCGCCACCATGCGCACATCCGCAGCCGAGGCCGGGTCGGCATGTTTGGTGCCAGACTTCATGCCGGCCGTGGAGAAGTAGATCAACGAGAAGCCGATATTAGCCTCGTTGGCGCTGGTGAAGCTGGTGCGCAGGTTGGCCAGCATGTGCCGGTGCACTGGCACGCCCTCCGGCGTGGCGCCAAGCGTTTCCAGCCGTTCCTTGTAGAATTGCACCACGGCCTCGCGGCCCGTGCGCGGGCCGCCGCGCACGGTATAGCTGCAATCCTCGGTAATCAGCCCGGCGATGCTGGTGCCGTTATTCACGTCCAGCTCGTAAGACCATTCATTGATCAATTGCTGGATCTCGACCACGGCAACGGCTTGTTCTGGGGTGAATTTGGCCATCTTAGCTCCCTCTATCCTGTATGAAACGCGAGCGTACCTAGGCGCGCATTCACCCCGTGGTCAACTTACAGCCCCTTATTTTCCGCCCCCATGCCCGAGAAGCCGATGCAATACCCGCCATCCACCGGCAGAATAACGCCGGTGATGTACGAGGCCTCGCCGCTGGCCAGGAATAGCGCGGCTGAGGCGATTTCGCTGGCCAACCCCCAGCGCTTGAGCGGAATGCCCGCCAGGGTGGGCGCGCCCGGCGGCGGCTCGGCATGGGTTTTCGAGGCCGGCACCAGCCCCGTCCAAATGGTGCCCGGCGCCACCGCGTTTACGCGAATATTGTAATTGGCATAATCCAACGCCGCCGTCTTGGTCATCTGGTTAACGCCCGCCTTGGCCGCGCCGTAAATCGAGTGATGCTTCCACCCCACCACGCCGGAGGCCGAGGTGGTGTTCACGATGGAGCCGCCGCCTGTTTTCATCATCGACATCACACCGTATTTCATGCCGAAAAACACACCGCGCAAATTCACCGCATGAACCTTGTCCCAGGCCTCGGTGCTTTGCTCGTGCAGCGGCGCCATGCCGCCGCCAAACCCGGCATTGTTGCAGAGAATATCAATGCGCCCGAATTTCTTTTCGGCGGCCTCGATCATGGCCTGCACATCAGCCTCTTCAGCCACATTGGCATGCACGGCAATGGCGGCATCGCCCAGGCTGGCGGCCACCTCGTCCTGCTGGCCGCTAATATCGGCCAGCACCAGCTTCGCCCCCTCGGCGGCGAACATCTGCGCCATGGCCTTGCCCATGCCCGAGCCTGCGCCCGTAATGACAGCAACTTTATCTCTCAGTCTCATCCCCGGATTCCTTTTCTGCGGCGCCGTGTAAAGCCCAGCGCCATGGGCCGAATGCAAGCAGCGGCATTGCCAATACCCAGCCAACTGCGTTAGCACTATGCTAAGGAAGTGTTCAGGGGGTGTCCATGCCGCATTTAACAAAACGCGCTTTTCTCACCGGGCTTGCCGCAACGCCTTGCCTTACAGGGCTTGCCCGGGCGGATTCGCCACTTTTTGCGCCAGAGCCTGGGGCGTGGACCGAATATCAGGTGTCCACCACGATGAATCTGGCAACACCAAAAAACCTGGCTCAGGCCTGGGTACCTTTACCTTCGGTTAGCAGCCCGGCCTGGGTGAAACCGCTGGGCAATGATTGGCACGGCGCGGGCTTTACGGCGCAGGAGGTGGATGCGAACGGCGCGAAGCTGCTGCACGTTACCTGGGCCGCGGGCAGCGCTGCTCCCGCCATTACGGTACGCAGCCGCTTTGCCTCGCGCGACAGGGCGGTGGACTGGAACAGGCCCGGTAAGGTGCCGCCACTAAGCGCCATGGAGCGGCAGCGCTACCTGGATGCCACGGACTACATTCCGGTTACCGGCGAAATCCAGCAGCTTTCAGACCAGATTACGGCCGGCGCCACGGATGAGCGTGCCAAGGTGGCGGCAATTTACAACTGGGTGGTCTGCAACACCTACCGCGACCATAAAGTGCTGGGCTGCGGTACGGGCAATGTCGGCGCAATGCTGAAATTCGCCGATTTCGGCGGCAAATGCGCCGACCTCAACGGGTTGTTCGCTGGTTTGGTGCGCGCCGCCGGTATTCCGGCCCGCGATATTTACGGCGTCCGCGTTGCGCCCTCGGCTTTTGGTTACCACAGCCTCGGCCTTAAAACCACCAATGCCACCAAGGCGCAGCATTGCCGGGCGGAGGTGTTTTTGGCCGATTATGGCTGGGTGGCAATGGACCCGGCCGATGTGCGCAAGGTGATGCTGGATGAGCCGCCCGGCAATTTGCCCCTGAGCAACCCCAAGGTGGAAGCGGTGCGCCAAGCCCTGTTTGGCGGCTGGGAGGGTAATTATATGCCCTATAACCATGTGAATGACGTTGTGCTGCCCGGCGGCGGCGGGCGGAGTTTGCCATTTTTTATGTACCCGCAGGCGCAAATCGATGGCGTATGGCTCGATTCACTGGCGCCGCAGACGGTAAAATACAGCATTCAGGCGGTAACGCTCTAAAGCAGAACGAAACCTGCCGGCGCCAGGGGCGGGGGCGGCTCATCGCCCAGCGCCTCGGCTGCGGCAATTTCGATAACGCGCACCAGCGCGTTAAGCGGCAGCCCGTTGGGGGAGGGGTTGAAAGGCGCTTCAAGCTCCTCGCCTAGCGCATCCAGGCTGAAGAACGCATAGGCCAGCGCCATTGTCAGCACGGGCGTGGCCCAGTCCAGCGTGCCCACAATGCCGAACGGAACCAGCAAGCAGAACAGCCAGACCGTGCGGTGCAGCATCAGCGAGTAGGCGAAGGGCATGGGCGTGTTGCGCAGCCGCTCGCACGCGGCCTGAATGCCGGTCATGGCATCCAGCCTGGCGATGAAGCTGGTGAGCAGAATGTCTGAAAGCGTGCCATCGGCGCGCGCGGCGGCCAGATCGGCGGCCAGTTGCCGCAGCCTGGCGCTGGGGCGTGTGGCGCCGTTGCGGGCATTGTCCCGCAACTCGTCGCGCAGTGCTTGGGCAAAGCCGGTTACATGGTCCGCCATTTGGTGGTGCAGCCCCGCCGTGCCGGGCAGCAGGGTTACAATATCGCGCAGCAAGGCGCGGCTTTGCGCCACCAGCGCGCCCCATTGCTGGCGCCCCTCCCACCAGCGCGCGTAGCAGGCATTGTTGCGGAACCCGAGAAATATGGACAGGCCCAGCCCCAGCAGCGTGAAGGGCGCCGGGTTGATGGCGGTGAAATAAACCGGTGCCAGATGATGCACCTCGATGGCGCCGAGCGATATAACCAGCACAAGCCCCAGGCGCGGCGCGATAACCGGCAGCACCGAACCACGCAGGGCGTAGAGCAGAACAAGGCCAGATGGGTGCTTGCGGATAATCATGCGCAGGGCATACAACCGGCCCGCAGCAAGGGCCAGTCTTGCCGGGCGGCGGTGTTTGCCGCATAGGTGCGGCAACTCACAAAGGAAGGTTCCGCCTTATGCGTTTGCAGTTTTCTGCCCTGGCCCTTGCCGCCGCGCTCGCCGCGCCTGCCGCCTATGCGCAAACCGCGCCAGCGGCTGCTCCGGCTGCCACCAAGAATGCCGACCCCGTGGTTGCCATTGTGGGCAATTACAAGGTGCACATGAGCGACCTGCAGGCCGAGCTGGCAAACCTGCCACCCCAGATGCAGCAGCTTTCGCCTGGCCAGCTTTACCCGGTGCTGCTGAACCAGGAAATTGACCGCAAGGCCGTACTGGCGGCGGCGCTGAAGGCGGGGCTGGAGAAGAACCCGGATGTGGCGCAAGAAATGCAGGACGCCGCCAACATAAAGCTGGAAAACGCCTATGTGCGTAAGCAGGTGATGGCCCAGGTGACCGATGCCGCCGTGAAGGCCGCCTACGAGAAAGACTACGCCAGCAAGCCGGGGCCTGAGCAGGTGGAGGCGCGCCAGATTCTGGTGAAGACCGAGCAGGAAGCCGAGGACATCATCACCCAGCTCAACCAGGGCGCCAATTTCGCCACGCTGGCACAGAAGGACAGCATAGACCCCGGCGCCAAGAATGGCGGCGAGCTGGGCTGGTTCAGCAAGGATGAAATGGTTCCGGCCTTCGCCGATGCCGCTTTCGCGCTTAAGCCCGGCCAGTACACCAAAACCCCGGTGCAGACCCAGTTTGGGTGGCACGTTATTCTGTGCGAGGGCAAGCGCACCGCCCCCACCCCCGCTTTGGCGGATGTGGAAGGCCAGATCAAGGAGAAGCTGGCCGACCAGGCCGTGCAGGATACGCTTGACCAGGTACGCTCGCAGGTGAAGATCCAGGTCTTCAACCCGGATGGCTCGCCCATTAAGCAGCCCGCCCCCGCCCCCGCCACGGGGCAGTAATGGCTAAAATTCCCGTCTCGCCGCTGGCGCTTGCGCTGCCGCCCTTGCCCCCCGTGGCTGGGGTAAGGCTGGCCACGGCAGAGGCGGGAATCCGCTATAAAGCCCGTGCCGATGTGCTTTTGGCCGAGCTGGCCGAAGGTACATCGGTGGCTGGTGTGTTCACCAAAAACCTGTGCCCCGGCGCGCCCGTTACCTATTGCCGCGAGGTGCTGCAGGGTGGTGTGGCGCGCGGGCTGGTGGTGAATGCGGGCAATGCCAACGTGTTTAACGGCGTGGCGGGCATGCGCGCGGTAGAGGAAACAGCCGCCGCTGCGGCGCAAACCCTGGGCACCAGCGCGGACAAGATTTTTCTGGCCTCAACGGGCGTTATCGGCGAGCCGCTACCGGCCCATAAAATTGTCGCGGTAATGGGCGGGCTGCACGCCAACCTTGCGGAAGATGGCTTTGCCAGTGCCGCGCAAGCCATCATGACCACCGATACCTTCCCCAAGGGTTCCACCCGCACGGCGAAGATTGCCGGGGTGGACGTGCGGATTAACGGCATAGCCAAGGGTAGCGGCATGATCGCGCCGGATATGGCCACCATGCTGTGCTTTATTTTCACCGACGCCGCGGTTCCCGCCGCTGCCCTGCAATCCATGCTGGCCAAGGGGGTGGACACCACCTTCAACTGCATCACCATAGACAGCGACACCTCGACATCCGACACCGTACTGCTCTTCGCGACCGGCAAGGCGGGCAACCCGCTTACCGCAGAGCCCGCCCACCTGGCCGATTTCCGCCGCGCCTTGCACGAGGTGCTGCATGATTTGGCGCTGATGGTGGCGCGTGACGGCGAAGGTGCGCAGAAGCTGGTGACCATTCATGTGGAAGGCGCGGTAAGCCATGCCTCGGCCAAAAAAATCGGGCTTTCCATCGCCAACTCGCCCTTGGTGAAAACCGCCATCGCGGGCGAGGATGCGAATTGGGGCCGCATCGTCATGGCCGTGGGCAAGGCGGGCGAACCAGCGGACCGCGACCGGCTGGGCGTGGCCGTGGGTGGCGTGTGGATGGCCCAGGCCGGCGGCGTGGTGCCAGGTTACGACGAAACCCCGGTGGTGGCGCACATGAAGGGGCGCGAGATTGAAATTACCGTGGATATAGGGCTAGGCGAAGGCCGCGCCACGGTTTGGACCTGCGACCTGACCCATGGGTATATTGATATAAACGGGTCGTACCGGAGTTAGAGGGAGTGACTCCAAAAGGGTGCAATCAACGCCCATCCGGCAGCGGTAAGGTTGCTTGCACAGCATAGCTCACCCCCGCATTATCGCCACGTCGCGGTTCCAGGCCAGATCATCGTGACTCCGTCAGGTTTTGCAAACCAACAGAATCACAATGGGCTGAAATTGCGCGACGGTTCTTTTCGTTCTGCATCTCATAGGCACTGATGCAGGACGCGGGCGATGGGTATCACTTCAAGGTTTTAAGATACGCGATGATATCTAACACCTGTTGTTGAGACAGCCGGCCTTGCCAAGCCGGCATAGGCTGATCCAGCCGCTCCCCATCTTCGTCACGCGCTTGCAGAATGGCGCGAGAGAGCAGGACTGTACTTTGGCGATAAGTTTCTTCCAGCCCAGGTGCGCGCAAATCCGCGGAAACGGAATGATCCATTTTAATGCCACCGGCACCATCGCGCAAATGGCAGCCGCTGCAATGTTCGTTATACAGAATTTGCCCCTGCTGAAGATTTGCATTGCTGGCGACCGCAGATGGAAGAGCCATGCCCGTAAATATGGCGGCACAAACAAATACTTTTAGCATGGATATAATACCCTTTCTGGTTGAGACACGTATTGGCACCACCGCGCATAAGCGGCGTGACGGGGTTGAGAAAAATGCTTTCACGGCGGCTTCAAAGTTCAGGAGTTAATCGAATCCAGTTGTACTGCGAGATATACCGTTACCGGATGTGTTGGCATTGCCTGGCCAAACGGTGGAAAATGCATGACCTTAACAGATGCAACCGCCGACTGGTCAATCAGCGTCTCGCCAGATGAATGTATTACCGATACAGATAATATTCTGCCATCGGGCGCGATTTTGACAGCCAGAGACGTAATACCTGAGAGATGCAGCAGGTCTATCATCCGTGGCACTCTCAGATGGCTCTGCACTGCGTCATGAACTGCGCTGGCATAAGCCTGCAATGCCGTTTCCTGCATGGCCGGCGAAATAGGGGGTGGTACCACTGGCTGTGGTATCGCTGGCTGTTGCGGGGCCGGCGGCATGGGGGCAGGCTGTTTTGGCAGTGGCCTAGGTTTTGGCCGCGGCTTTGAGTCTGGCTTTGGTATTGGTTTCGGTTTCGGCGGCAATGGAACAGGCTTAGGTGGCAGCGGGGCAGGTTTTGGTGGCGCGGGTTTTGGCGGCGCTGGCGGTACATGGGGCGGCTGCGTTACAATTGTCAAATGCGTCACTTGTGGGCTTACCACAACCTGACGGGAATTATGCATACTTATAAAGCCGAGAATAATTGTTCCCTCGATAGCAATGGCTGTGAGTAAAGCCAAGGGAAAGGTAAACCGGTTCCCCCCGATATGATTTATGGTTTGACCATGCTCAAAAGACATTTCGATTAATCCATATAACCGCTTAAGGCGGTTCTGGCCCGCTGCACGCATATCGCGGCGCGGGCCAGAATTTTTGCAATCCCTGGGTTCAGAACTTGGCTGTTATGGAGCCAATGAATTCACGCGGCGCACCCGGCTGCACCAGTACCGCCCCAGCGGAGTTGCCCCCGAAATAGCCGCCTGAGGTTATATATCCGTTGGCGTTATATTGAGAACCGAACAAATTGGTAACATTGAAAGCGACGTTCAAAATCTTGACCGCTTGGTTCAGCGGATGTGGCACAGGAATATCCGCCGATAGGGATAGATTGGCCACATTGAATGATGGAAGTTTTTGGGTGGAAGGCTGGTCTGTTAGATTGTTGAAAAAATTCTGTGAGCCCGTAAATTGGTCGAGAAAGCCGACAGTCACCAATGTTTGGCCGACAAACCGCCGATAATCAAGGCCGAGATTGAACGTTACATTTGGGTTATATGCTACAGGAATATTATGCAGTGGCGTTGTATAACCTGCGGGCAGAAAAGAAGTGTAGCGGTTATTGGATAGGTTGATACTGCCGAACGCGTTCCAGTTAAAATTCGGAGTGACATTTCCTGCGATGTTCACACCCTGTAATTTTGCTGATGCAGTCGCAAATTTGTACTGGTTGACTACAGAGAGATATGTGGCGATCGTTTCGTCAGTTAAAGTGTCCTGGTAATAGTTCACGTTCAACGAAGCGCTGTTAATTACCGGAATATTATCGGAGAGGAGCTTGAAGCCAACCTCATAATCGCGGCTTTGAATGGGTTTCAAGGAGCCAAGATCAACCGGCGCGCTTTGGTTCGCGCCGAAAGCGTTGTCCGTCGGGTTCTGGTAGGTCAACGCAAAGCTGCCATAGAGCGAAGCCCAAGATACGGGCTGATAGCGGAGCGCCAAAGATGGTTCAGCATAATCGAAGGTTTTAGCAGCGTTTGGCGCAAGGTCCTGGTTCGCCGGATCGGTTAATGATATATTGTTAACAAACTGGGTATAGTATTGAACACCAGCAATGCCTGGCGTGATTGTAACGCCCTTGAAGGGATGAATGCCATCCTGCAAAAAGCCAGTCAGGTACAGGTTATTCAGGTTGAAATTTTGAATGCCGGCGGGATTCGCCTGCGTGTCACCAGGAATGCTTTGATTGTAGCCAAGATAAGGCGAATTATAGCGCTGATAAATGGCGGACACACCATATTTTACGTTGTTATAGGGCAGCCGCCAGTTGATATACATCTTATCCCCCATTGTATCGGTGGTGGGTGTATACCATTCAGAATTTGTGGG
The DNA here is from genome assembly GCA_021805545.1 of Pseudomonadota bacterium. Lineage (GTDB taxonomy): Bacteria > Pseudomonadota > Alphaproteobacteria > Acetobacterales > Acetobacteraceae > Acidocella. The sequence goes on from JAJZFB010000002.1 coordinate 14,555, forward strand.
GCTCGTGGAGTTGGAGCCATAGTTTGTTACGCGGTCGTGTACACGATGGCCGTGGCGATACCAGATATTGTTATGAAAAGTCATATCCGGCGTTATGTCCAAAGACAATTTACTGTAGACCAGATAATCGCGGACTTGCAGCCTCTTGTACCAAATGCTGGGCACGCCAGTGCCATAAAACCCTGTTGTCTGCTGGCTAAGTAGAGGAGATCCTGGATTTCCCGTGACTGTCAGGCCCGCAATCGGAGTCTCAGGGAGGAAGTTCGGGCGTGGCGCGTTTTCGACGTTATTGTCACTATAGCCGCCAAAGCTGATTGATCCGTTACTGAACACTTTCGTGAGTTTGCCATAGAAAGCGCTGGATTGAGAAGGCGAACCGTAATGGCCAACCGAAGTGCCCTGCCAGAAAGTATGGTTGCTAAGATAGCCGCCCGCCAAGATGGCGCTCCACCCATTGTGCAACCCGGTATTGGCAATAAAATGGCCACCGGCCGTTACATAGCTGCCAATCAGCCCGCCAATTTCATAGCTCGGCTTGGTGGTGGGCTGCACAGGCACATAATTTACCGTGCCGCCGATGCTGTCGAACCAGCGCGAGGCGGGGTTGCCCGGACCATAGATAACATTCACGCCGCTGATCATCTGCGAGATCGGAATCTCATTAGAATCCCATTGACCGTTATGCGAGATCAGGTTGTTCATTGGAATGCCGTCAAACAACACAGTGATGCCATTACGCTCAGCATCGCCGCTCGTGGAAGACCAGCCAACCTTTGCGCCGCGCAGCGCGATTTCATAGCGGGCTGTGCCGCTATTGCTGTAGCCGCGCACATTCACGCCTGCCGCAAGCGACAACATCTGCGAAGACCCTGTTGCAGGCCCAAGTGTCTGGATCTGCTCCTTGCTCACCACGGCTGTTGATTGAGACGATTTGAAGATCTTCTTCTTCGTCAGCAGCGTGTTGGTTTTTTTAAGCTGCGTCTCACCAGGCACGTATTGTGCGGTGGCTGAAACTTCTCCTGCGTTCACGCTTTGTGCATGCGCGGCACAAGGCGCGGCAATCAGCGCGATGAACCAAAGCGCCTGGGAAATTGGTTGAATCCTAATTTTATCCACCACTTTATCAGCCCCTCTGTTTGATACAATTGATCATGGTGGGCGGCTTCTAGCGCGGCGTTGATTGCCAATTTGAGTTAGTTTTAAGTCAGAATGATGATCGGAAGCCCATAAATATACATTTTTGTAATGTATGTCAGAACAGGCAAACCTTACCCTGGGCAGCCATAGGCGAGGCTTCGATGCGGCACCACCTATCAGGTGTGGGGGAGTAGAATCCTCACGCGCAGGCCTGGGGCCGTGTCTTCCAACTGTAATTTCCCGCCATGCAATTCGGCAATGGCCACCGCCAAGGGCAGGCCAAGCCCGGCACCCGGGGTGGTACGGGCGGTATCTATTATGCGCCCAAAGCGGCGCAGCGCCGTGGCGTGCAACGAATCCGGAATGCCAGGTCCGGTATCTTCCATCTGTATCTCGAGCCCGGCCTCGCAGCGCATTGCAAAAATGCTAATCCTGCCCCCATCGGGCGTGAATTTTTCGGCATTCTGCAATATATTCGCCAGCATTTGGGTCAACAAGGCAGAATCACCTTGTAGCATCAGGTCCGGCGTAATGGCCGTCAGCAGCGTCCGGCCCCGCGTCTCGATGGAGAGGTGGTACGTTTCTATCAGATTCTCCAGCAACCCGCTCAGATCAACCCGTGTGAACGAGGACCGCCGTGCGCCACTCTCGATCTGGGCTAGTCTCAGCAAAGACGAGAATATCTCCAGTATCTGATCCGTCTGGACGATCGACAGCGCCACGGCCTCGATGAGCTGCTCCCTGTCCGGTTCGATCAGGGCCAACTCCAGGCCGGAGCGTAGGCGAGCCATGGGCGAACGCAGATCATGGGCAATCTCATTGCCAGTTTGTTTTATATTTTCGACCAAAATCTCTGTTCGCTCCAGCATCACATTAATGCCTTTGGCCAGGTGATCGAACTCATCGTCTCGGCCGGTGCGCGGCACACGGTGGCTGAAGTCACCGGCCATGGCCTGTAACAATGTCCTGTTGATGTCCTTCACACGTGAGGCCGCACCACGCCCAAGCAGCACCCCGCCGCCAACGCCGAACATTGTTAGGGTTAGAAAACTGATGCCAAAAACGTCATCCATGCGGTCGCGCAAGATTGAAAAAATGGTTGCGTCCTTGCCCACATACAGCAACCCGCCATCCGCCAGCCTTACACCGTGGCCGCGAATCAATTCCGTTTTTTTTCTATCTTCAGAGGAGATGCGTAATTTATACCAACTCCACCCTGCCACCAGGGGAGGATGGCTGATATTGCCCGCAATCACACGCCCATCGGGCTCCACCAGCGCCATAATGGTAGCGTGTGGCGCTTCAGCGCTTTCCTCACGCATATTTGCCACCAGGCTGGCAGGCGTTGCCTGGCTTTGGCCATCCACAATTTCGCCGGTCTCCTCTATTATTTGCTGCTCAATCGTACGGTTTATCAACCCCACCGTGCCGTAATAAATCAAGTACAGCACCAGCCCCGCCGCAACGACTGCCAGCACCGTGCTGGAAACCGCGAGTCTGAAGCCGCTTGTGTGCCGCAGCCGCGGGCCCGCCAGCGCTGTCACGGGCCGTTCAGACGACACGAGCACCTAGCCTGTACCCCTTACCGCGAACCGTGTAGAGTAGCTCTCCGCCAGTGTTGTTGATTTTTGCACGCAGCCGCGAAATATGGCTCTCGATCACCGTCGTGCCCGGGTCGAAGCTGAAATTCCAGATATTATCCAAAAGCATCCGGGCCGTCACAATCTGCCCCGCAAGGCGCATCATGTAATCAAGAATTTGATACTCACGCGGCGTAAGCGCCAATAGCTGCCCAGCGCGGGTGACGCTGCGGGTCATGCGGTCCAGCAGTAAATCTTCAACTTGCAGATACTGGACCTCTTTTTGTACATGGCAGCGGCGCACCAGCGCTTCCACCCGCGCCAAAAGCTCGACAACCGAAAATGGCTTAACCAGATAATCATCCCCTCCTGCGCGCAGTCCCTCCACGCGGTCCTCAATGCCATCGAGCGCCGTAAGGAACAATACGGGCGTATTAACGCTGACTTCACGCAAGGTTTTCACCAGCGCCAACCCTTCGATCCGTGGCAGCATTCTGTCGACGATCAGCAGGTCCCACAGCTGCATGCTGGCCTGTAGTAATCCGGCATGCCCATCCGTTATTGGGGTCACCCGGTGCCCATCCAGAGACAAAGCCGTGGTGATAAGATTAACAGCCTTGAGATCGTCTTCAATGAGCAAAATTTTGTAAGAGGACACAGAAGGTCTCCTTAGGCTGGGTATTTTACAATCATCATAAAAACTTCAAAAAACTGTATCTGCTTGCAATTTCATTGAAGGCTTCTTTTTGAAAAATTGTTCCGTAATCTCTGCCGGCAGGGTCAGTCCAGGCCCTCAACGAAAAAGACAGTTGAGCGATTTCAGCCCATAGTGGTTCTGCTGGTTTGTGGTAACTGCCGGCGCCACGATGGCCCGTACCATAGCCGCCTGGCGGCGATACTGCCGGGATGAGCCGCGCTATGCAAGCAGCCTTACCTATGCCGGGTGGATGCGCCGATGGCGGCGATGCGGGGCCCAGGCGGACGGGGCGTGCCAAAAAATTGGCGCTGCTGGCTTATTGTGCCAAATCCTCCTGACAGGGCAATGGCGTTTCCGCGTAAACATTCAGGTATCCCTGCACCATTTCCGCACGCCCCGGCGGCGGGGTAATGCCTGCCGCCAGGCTCTGCCATAAACCGTCCTCGGTACAGGCGCGGCGGATGGTTTCCGCCAAGGCGCGCGCATCGCCTAGTTCAAACAGCAGCCCGTCCTTGCCATGCGTCACACGCTCGGCCGGGCCGCCTTCGTTAGAGGCGATAACAGGCCGGCCAAACGCCCAGGCCTCGGAAATAACAAGGCAGAAAATCTCCCACCAAACGGACGGCACCACCACCCAATCCACCCGCGCCATGCGCGCGCGCAACTGGCCGTGATGATACGCCCCGTTGAACACGACATTGCGCTTGGATAATGGCAAGATCTCCTCGGCGGCGAGAAATGCCTCGACTTCCGCCCGCCATTCCGGTGTCGCGAAATGAAGATTATCGCCATTGACCTCTATGGTGAAATCGGTGAATCCCTCGGCGCGCAGCAGCGCAACCGCACGCAGCAATATGTGCAGGCCCTTTATGTCCACCAACTGACCAAAAAACCCGAACCGGTTGCGCTTGCGCCTTGCCGTGGTGGCAATGGGCTTGGCGTTTATATCCAGCCCGTTTGGCACATACATGAATTTCGCCGGGTCCAGCCCCCATTGCGCGTAATGCCCGATCATGAAGCGGCTGGGCGCGGTGAAGCGGCCGATGACGGTGAGATGCGTTTTCATCCACATATCGCGCACGAAATAATGTTCTGGCGGGCGCGCGGGAATGCATTGGTGGCAGCGCACCGGCGAGGCCTGGGTGCAAAGCGAGCCATCGGTACGGCGCCGCATATGCCCGTTGGCGGGGCAAATGGCGGCAAATTCATGCGCGGTGAAAATAATTTTGGCGCGCGGCAGCACCTTGCGGGTAAGGGTGAAGTAATCGGCCCCAAACGTCATGAAATGGTGGAAATGCACCACATCGGGCTGCAACAGATCGAGAAAATTCGCATAGGCTTCAGCCAATGGCACGCTGGGGCACTTGTCCCATGCATAATCATAGTTCTGAGAAAGAAACAGAAACTCGTTGGGCCGCCCATCGAATCCGGTTATGCTGGCACCGCTTTTGAACATGGCCGGGCTGTTATGGTCGGCCGAGGCCAGCAGAAACGGCTCCACATCCGCCGCCTCGCGCAGGCCCTGGAACAGCTCATGGGCCATGAGCTGCGAGCCGCCATGGACCAGCTCCGGGTGGTACATGCAGATGATGAGGATTTTCATTCCGCCACCACCAAGGCCGGATGGCTGGGGTGTGGCCCCAGCAAACCCTGCGCCGCCAGCGCCGCCCAGCGTTTGGTAAAAAGCCAGCGGTTGACGATGGCGCCGCCCTCATGCTGCGCCGCGCGCGCGCCGCCTTTACCTTCCAGGTGCCAGAGCGCAACCGGTTGCAGCCATGCGGGGCATCCGGCTTGCAGGCTTTTCAGGCACAAATCAGCATCCTCGTAATGGCCGAAAATATAATCTTCGGTGAAGCCGCCAAGAGATTCAAACCAGCCCCTGGCCGTTGAAATAAACGCGCCCGTAACCGCGGGTACTGGCCGCGGGCGTATATAGGGCCGCGTATCCGGCGGCGCGCCCTTGCCGTAATGCTCTACGCGCAATGCCACGGTCTCCGCGCAGCCATGCGGGCCAAAGCGGGGCGCCGTGTCACGTTCAATATACATGCCGCCATGCATCAACGCACCGTCATCGTAATAAAGCGGCGCGCCGAACAGCGCTGTCTGCGCTGCCGGAAGTGCTTCAACAACGGCATCGTGCCGCGCCGCCCAATCTGCGCCGCGTGGAAACACATCCGGGTTGACGAAGAGCAGCCTTAAGCTGCGCGCATACTGCGCCGCAAGATTATTGGCCGCGGAAAAGCCAGCATTGCCGCTGAGGATGATGACGGTGATATCCAGCCCATAGATAAGGGCTGACAATTTTGCCTCGCGCAGCAGCGGTTCCGCCGCAAGCGGGCTGTTGCAAACATAGATGAACTCATACGCCGCCATGCCGCGCTGGTGCGCGAACGTGGCCTGCTGCACCGGCATTAGCTCGATATTGCCAAACAGGCAGGTGATGACGGACCCTTTATACCGTGCATCGTGGCGGCCAAAGCGCTCCACATACGGCGCCTGCACCGCGCGCTGCGTCAGCGCCTTGTTGAAGCCGAGGAGCTGCCGGCCTATGGCGGCCTCCAGGCTCTGCACGGCGGATGTATAATGCTCGCCAACATAAGCCGCCATGGCCAGGCGCGAGAGTGCTGCCGCGCGCAGCTCGTCATCCTCCATGGCCTCCACGGTAATAACAGCCTGCAACTCGGCGCCCGATTGCAGCCGGATCACGGCATTGCAGATCGTCGCGGGCAATGGCCGCGCGGCGTAGAGAAACCCCCAGAACCCGCAATCATGCGGCGTGGCCATGCCGATGGCGGCTTCGGCATCTGGCCGGCGTATGCGCGCCATGCTGGCGGCGGAAAAAGAGATGGACCAGGCAGGAAAATATAAATCCGCGCTCACCAGCTTGTCGCGGCTGTCATCCACCCAGCCCGTAACATAAATACCGCCGGTGGACGAGATTTTGACATGGTCGAGCATACCCGGCGGCGCGGCGCTTTTGCCCACATACCGGGCCGGGTCGGCATTCAGCACCACGCGGTCCCGCGCGGCGGCGGGCGGCAACACCGTGGGGCGGCCTTCGGCGCGGCCGTAACGCTCGTAATGCTCGCGCCCGGAGCTGAAAGACCCGGCTTTTACCGCCGCCAGAACATCGGGGTTGAGGCGCAGATACAGCGCCTCGTCAAAAGCGCCTGGCGCGCCTTCGCTCATGTCCGCCCCCGCGCCAGGCGCGCGGCACGTTTAAGAGCGCGGGCGCGCCACGGCATTGAGATAGCCAATCAGCTCATCAGACCCGGTAAACGTGAACGCGCAGGGCAGAACGCCATCTTGTTTGATCCTGTACCGGATCCCGGTCAGCACGATATGCGGCCCCTTGGGCGAGAGTGTAACCGTCTGCCCTGGCGCAATATCAAGGCTTTGCAGCGGCGCGCCGCTGGCATCCACCAGGGCCGTGCCATCGGCGATGGTGCACTCCACCCCGGTCAGCGTGTCTGGCGCGCCACCGCTATTATAAATTTGGATGAATCCTTCCGACTCCATTCCTGGCTTTTTGGTCAGCCAGACCGTGCCGTGGTCGAGCGTGAGTATGGAAATGGAGCTGGCGCATGCCGGCAGGGCGGCAGGCAACAGGCAGGCAACAGCCAGGGCAAGCGGGCGGAAAATCATGCAAGGGTCTCGTATTTCTCGATAAGCCATTCAGCCGGTTCATTTGCCGCCATCTCGTACCATTTGGCAACCAGAGGATGGGCGCGCACCGCATCGCGGTAAGCCTTGCTTACCGCCGCAAGCGGCGGCGCATAGGTCAGCAGGCGCGCCACCACCGGCGCGTACATGGCATCGGCGGCATTGAAGGATTCGCCAAACAAATACGGGCCGCCTTGCCCGAACACGGCGCGTGTCTCGGCCCAGATCATCTCGATGCGCGCAATATCGGCCAGGCTCTCGGGGGTCTGCCCCAGCCCCGCATAGTCACGGCACAGATTCATCGGCATGGCCAGGCGCAGGGCGCGGAAGCCCGCATGCATCTCGCTGGCGATGGCCCTGGCATGGGCGCGGGCAATACGGTCCGCGGGCCACAGGGCGGGGTTAAGCTCGGCGCAATATTCGGCAATGGCCAGGCTCTCCCATATGCGCGCGCCGTCATGGTCGAGAAACGGCACCAGCCCGCTGGGAGAAACCGCCTTCACCGCCGGGGAGTTGCCGCCGGCGAGGGGGATGAAAATCTCCTCCGCCTCAAGCCCCGCCAGCCGCGCCATCAGCCAGCCGCGCAGCGACCAGGAGGAATACCGCGCCGTGCCGAGATAGAGCTTCGCACCCATAAACACCTCCCTGGGGAAACGCGCGCGTGCTTAGCATGGCCAGGTGCGCCCGCCAAAATTTGAGGCGGCACGCGGCTTTGTGCTAGCCGGGCGCATGGTTTCTGCCCCCGCAAGCTGGGCCGGGCTGGCGCTCTCCCGCACGCTGGTCATGGGCATACTCAACATCACGCCGGACTCCTTCTCCGATGGCGGCGCCCATGCGGGCACCACTGCGGCCATCGCCGCCGGGCGGCGCATGATGGCGGAGGGGGCGGATATTCTCGATATTGGCGGAGAAAGCACCCGCCCTGGTGCCGCGCCGGTAGCGCCGGCGCAGGAGCAGGCGCGCATCCTGCCCGTCATCCGCGCTTTGGCGGCGGAAGGGGCGGTGATTTCCGTGGATACGCGCAACGCCGCCACAATGGCGGCGGCGCTGGATGCCGGGGCGCGGATTATCAACGATGTATCGGCCCTGTGCCACGACCCCGCCGCCTTGCTCCTGGTGGCGGCGCGGGGCTGCCCGGTGGTGCTGATGCATATGCGCGGCACGCCGGAAACGATGCACGGGCTGGCCACGTACAAGGACGTAACCGCCGAGGTGCTGGCGGAATTGCTGGCCGCCCGCAACCGCGCCGTGGCGGCGGGGGTGGCGCCTGCGGCCATCGCGCTCGACCCCGGGTTGGGTTTTGCCAAGCGCGGCGCCCAGAACAGCGCCCTGCTGCGCGCCACGGCACAATTCGCCGCGCAGGGCCATGCGCTGCTCATCGCCCTGTCGCGCAAACGCTTCCTGGGTGAAATTTCCGGCGAGGCTGAGGCGGGACGACGGGATGCTGAGTCGCTCGCGGCGGGGTTGTTTGCCGTGGCGCGCGGCGCGCATATACTCCGCGTCCATGACGTGACCGGGACGGCGCGCGCCTTGCGCGTCTGGCGGAGTTTGAATGTGAGTGATGATGGGCAATCAGGGTAAGCGCCGCCTGTTCGGCACGGATGGAATCAGGGGCAAGGCCAACACGGCACCCATGACGCCGGAGATGGCGCTGAAGCTGGGCCAGGCGGCGGGGGTGCTGTTCACACGCGGCAGCCACCGGCACCGCGTCATCATCGGCAAGGACACAAGGCTTTCCGGCTATATGCTGGAGCCAGCGCTCACGGCGGGCTTCATCTCGGCGGGCATGAATGTCACCCTGGCCGGGCCGCTGCCCACCCCCGCCATCGCCATGCTCACGCGCTCGCTGCGGCTGGACCTCGGCGTGGTCATCTCCGCCTCGCATAACCCGTTCGAGGATAATGGAATCAAGCTGTTCGGCCCGGATGGCACGAAACTCTCCGACGAGACGGAAGAGCAGATCGAGGCGCTGATGGGCCAGGACCTCTCGGACCGGCTGGCCGGGCCGGAGCATCTGGGCCGCGCCTCACGTTTAGTGGATGCGGCGGGGCGCTATGTCGAGGCCGCCAAATTCTCCCTCCCGCGCGGCTTGCGGCTCGATGGCCTGCGCATCGTGCTCGATTGCGCCCATGGCGCGGCCTACAAGGTGGCACCGGCGGCGTTGTTCGAGCTGGGGGCGGAGGTTATCCCGCTGGGCACGGCGCCGGACGGCTTCAACATCAACCGCGAGGCCGGTTCCACCGCGCCCAAAAAATTGTGCGAGGCGGTGCTGGAGCATGGCGCGCATATCGGCATCGCGCTGGATGGCGATGCGGACCGCGTGATTCTGGCCGATGAGCGCGGCGAGATTATCGATGGCGACCAGATTTTGGCCCTGATTGCCCGCGACATGCACGAGGCGGGCAGTTTGCGCGGCGGCGGCATTGTCGCCACTGTCATGTCCAACCTGGGGCTGGAGCGGTTTTTGGGCGGGCTGGGGCTGGCGCTGATCCGCACCAAGGTGGGCGACCGCTATGTGGCCGAGGCCATGCGGGAGAAAGATATCAACCTTGGCGGCGAGCAATCGGGGCATGTCATCCTCTCCGACCACGCCACCACGGGCGACGGGCTGATTGCGGCACTGCAGGTGCTCGCGGTGCTGGTGCGCGGCGGCAAGCGCGCCTCGGAAGCGTGCCGCGTATTCGCCCCGCTGCCGCAGATATTGAAGAATGTGCGCTATGCCGGGGCCTCGCCCTTGGCCCTGCCGCATATTTCCACCGCTATTGAGGCCGCCACGGCCCGGCTGGGCGCGCAGGGGCGCGTGCTCATCCGCGCCTCGGGCACCGAGCCGCTGATCCGCGTGATGGCGGAAGGCGAGGATGCGGCGCTGATCCACGAGATTGTGAACGGGCTGTGCCAGAAAATCGCCGTTGCTACCGCCGCGGCCGCGGAATGACGCCGATGAAGCGCGTAATGACGATCGCCGGGTCGGATTCCGGCGGCGGGGCGGGGATTGAGGCCGATTTGAAGACTATTTCGGCACTGGGCGCCTATGGCTGCACCGCCATTACCGCCGTAACGGCGCAGAACACGCAAGGCGTGGCGGCGGTGCATACGCTGCCGGCGGAATTCGTCGCACTCTCCATAAAAATGGTGCTGGACGATATCGGCGTGGACGCGGTGAAGCTGGGCATGCTGGCCAATGAGCCGATTATCCGCGCCGTTGCCGCCGCCCTGCCAAGGCATGTGCCCGTGGTGCTGGACCCGGTGATGGTGGCCACCTCCGGCGCCGTGCTGCTGGAGGACGGGGCGATAATGGCGATGCGGGAATTGCTCATCCCCCAGGCCACGCTCATCACCCCCAATCTGCCGGAAGCGGCCAAGCTCACCGGCCTGCCCGTGGGCACCGGGGCCGAGCGCATTGCCGCCGGGCGGGCGCTGCTGGCCATGGGCGCCCAGGCGGCCCTGATAAAAGGCGGGCATGGCACGGAAGCGCAGCTTACCGATTACCTTATCACCCCGGATGAAGTGGAGGCCATCTCCCTCCCCCGGCTGAACAGCACCAGCACCCATGGTACGGGCTGCACCATGGCCAGCGCCATCGCCACCGGGCTGGCGCAGCGCTTACCACTACTGGAAGCGGTGAAGCAGGCGCGGGCATATTTGCAAGAAGCCATCCGCACCGCGCCGGGATTCGGCAAGGGGCACGGGCCGGTAAACCATTTGGCGCGGGTTCAGAGTTAAGCAGCCGCTGCGTATAAGGCTTGTTCTGCCGTTCTGAGAGACTGTTTCAAAAGTCCTGCTGGTGCGGTTTAACGTCGTCATTGCGAGGCCGCATCGCGGCCGTGGAAATCCATTTTTGCTAGGCTGTGGCACAAAAGATCGATTGCTTCACCCCTCTGCGCGGGATTCGCAATGACGGCGCAACCGCTTCCGGCAGGTACTTTTGAAACAGCCTCTGATGCCAACGGCTATAAAGGAGACTCATCCTTTATGGCCGTTGGTATCGCGCGTGGGGCTGGCGGGGCGGCCATGCGCCAGGCATAAGCCTCATACCAACGGGCATGCTCAATGACCGTTGGTATGAGGCCGGTCTTTCGATACGCGGTCACGATTTTGGGCATTTTTCTCTGATAACGCGCCCGGTCCATTATCCGATGGCTTCAGCCCAAGCGAATACAAAAACCATTTGCGCCATGCGGGATATTTCCAGTCATCGCGCTAAACCCGCGCCAGCACATCCAGCGGGTATTGCGCGCGCCAGTTAAGTTTTTGCACCGGTGCGCTGCGCGCTGCCGCCATTATGGCCTCTGGCGTGGCGGAGCTGGCGCATAATGCTTGCAACTGGTGCGGCGGCCCAGCGGAAATTTGCGGGCAGCGTGCCCAATGCGCGGCAAACTCTGTATCTGTTTCCAGTAAATATTGAAACAGATAATGCAGCCAGAAATACGGGTAGGTATCGCTCGCCCCTGGCGCCACGCTGGCGGCGGGGCAGGGGGGGAGCAACCCGCCCGCATAATGCGCCAGCTTTCGCGGGTGCTGCCAGAAGCGCAGGATTTCCGCCCAGAGCCTGCGGATGATGGGATGACCAGGCGCCGCTGCCATAAGCCAGGACGAGATGGGCCGGTCCGGCCCTGGCCGGGCAAAGGCGAAAAACCCCGCACCCGCCACAAGCCGCGGCAGCCATGCATCCAGCGGCAATACGGGAAAGAGCGAGGCATCCACCCATATCCCGCCATGGTCCAGCAGTAATTTCACACGAACCATGTCCGAGAGCGCCTGGGCGGGCACAGGGGGAATGTTATAGGGTGCGAGCAGCGCTGCGGTGGCTTGGGCGTCGAGCACCTGAATTTGGTGGCCGGGGTTAAGCTCTGCCCAGCGCGCAAGGCAAAGCTGCACCATGGCCGGCGCCCGCGCCGCCCCCTGCAGCCAAGCTGAATAAACAACACGAGGGATGGGTACCATGCTCCCCGCTAACAGGATGATACATTGAATGCAAAACTACTATCATGCCACCCGTGAAGTTGACTTTACCGCCAGCCAGCTTGCCGGTGATACCACTGCCGATGTCGCGATCATCGGCGGTGGCATTACCGGTGTTTCAGCGGCGCTGCATTTGGCCGGGCGCGGCTACAAGGTGGCGCTGCTGGAGGCACAAGATATTGGCTGGGGCGCCTCGGGCCGCAATGGCGGCCAGGCGCTGGCGGGCTTTGCCTGCTCACTGCATAAATTGCGGCAATTAACCGATGAACAAACGGTTAAACGCCTATGGAATATGTCGGTGGAGGCGGTGGATCTGCTGCAAAGCCAGGTCGCGCGCTTTAACATTCCGGCCAGCCTTGTGCGCGGCTACATGCATGTGGCCCTGAAGGCGCGGCAGGTGCGCGACCTGCACGAGGAGCAGGAAGAGCTGGCCGCGCTTGGCGCGCCGGTGGGGCGGTTGCTGACCGGGGCCGAGTTGCAGGCCCGCCTGCCATCGCCGCGCTACATCGCGGCGCTGGAAGATAAACTCGCCGGCCATATCCACCCTTATAATTACACGCTGGGGCTGGCCCGGGCAGCGCAGGCGGCTGGCGCGCAGCTTTATGCCCAGGCGCCGGTCAGCAAGGTGGAGCAGGGGCGTACCATCACCCTGCATGTGGGCAAACACCGCGTCAGAGCGTCTTACCTGCTCGTCGCGGGTGGCGCATATCTCGGCGGGCTGGAGAAGAAACTCGCAGGCTATATCATGCCTGTTGGTACTTACGTTATGGCCACCGAGCCGCGCGATGACGTGCCCAGCCTCATCCCCGGCAACGAGGCCGTGGCGGATTTGAATTTCGTGCTCGATTATTTCCGCCGCTCGCCCGATAACCGCATGTTGTTCGGCGGGCGTGTTTCCTATTCCACTTTGCCGCCGCCCAGCCTCGGCGCTTCCATGCTGCGCCGCGCCCAGCGCGTGTTTCCGCAGCTAAAAGATGCTAAAGTGGAATATCTATGGGGCGGCAATGTGGACATCACCGTCAACCGTGCCCCGCATTTTGGGCGGCTGGCGGATAATATCCTCTTTGCCCATGGCTTCTCGGGCCATGGTGTGTCGCTTACCGGCCTGGCCGGCAAGCTGGCGGCGGAAGCCATAGCCGGGCAGGCGGAGCGGTTCGATTTGTTCGCCCGCATCCCGCATTCGCGCTTCCCCGGCGGGCCGGCCTTCCGCACCCCGGCCTTGCTGCTGGCCACATCCTGGTTCCGGCTGCGCGATATGCTGTAGTTTTTTCAAAGCCATGGCGTATAACCGGGGTGAACGAACAAGAAGGGGGCTTAGATGTCTGTCCGTAAATTCCTGCTTCCGGTCAGCAGCCCGGCTTCGGCCGCCGGTGCCCTGCAAACCGGGTTGATGCTGGCTAAGCGCTGGAACGCCCATTTGCAGGTGCTGCATATACGCAGCGGCCAGGAATTCGCGCCTTTTGTGGGTGAGGGCATGACCGGCGCCATGATCGAGGACATGATGAGCGCCACCGAGCGTGCCTCTGGCGCGCGCGAGCGCAGCCTGGGGGAATTGTTCACCCTGGCGGCGGAAGCAGCGGACGTGCCGGTGGGTGAGGCGTTACGCGGGCGTGATGAGCCCAGCGCCAGCTTCACCAGCTTTTCCGGGCGCGAGGATGAGGTCATTGCCCACCGTGCACGGCTGGCGGACCTTACCATCGTGCCCCACCCGCAGGCTGGCGAGGACGTGGCAACGGCCGATGCGCTGCATGCGGTGCTGTTCGATTCCGGCCGCCCGGTGCTGCTGGCCCCGGTGGCACCGCAGGAAACTTTGGGCAAGCGCGTGGCCATCGCCTGGAATGGCACCGCCAATGCCGCCTCGGCGCTGGCCTCGGTTATGCCTTTTGTGCGCCAGGCCGAGGCTGTGCGGATTCTGGTGTGCGACCAGTATCGCCGCCCAGGCCCGTCGGGCGAGGATGTGGTCGAATATATCACGCACCATGGCGTTACGGCTGAATTGGTGCAGTTCTACCCGCGCAAGGGCGTTACCGGCGCCGGGCTGCTGGCCGCCGCGGAGGATTTCGGGGCCGATCTAATGTCCATGGGCGCTTATTCCACCTCCTCGCGTCTGCGTCAGCTCATTCTCGGCGGCATTACGCGCCATGTGCTGGAGCACGCGCATTTGCCGGTGTTAATGAACAGGTAAGCGCAACCATGCCTCATGCCATGCGGGAAAAGTGCCAAGCCCGGCGGAAAGCCGCGCTCCCGGGGTTTTCAGCCGCGCGCACTGCCCTATCTATGGGCTTGATCCACTAGCTTTATCCATTACTTCATCCGTGGGCTTGGGGGGCTGGGCGTCTCGTTTCTTATTTTTCGAGGGGTTAAGAAGTGTAACCTTTTTTGTAACACGGTTGAGAACAGGTCTTGGCTGTGGCATTTAAGTAACAGTTATCGGGCCGGTAGGGCCATCACAGAAGGCATCTTCAGGAGTTTTCCATAAAAATGCGCCAGTCTCTTTCCCGTGCCACCGTGCTCTCGCTGGCATTGCTTGGGAGCACCGCTCTCATTTGCCCGCCGGCCCATGCCGCGGATCCATCGCTGAATACATCCGCCGTCGTGGCCAAGAGCGTCACCCCGGTGCCGGATTTTTCTGGCCTCGTGAAGGCTGTTTCCCCGGCGGTGGTGTCGGTGGACGTGCATCTCAAGCTGCACCAAACCGCAGATGAGCAGGGCGGCGAGGATGGCCAGGGCCAGCAGGGCGTACCGCCTGGTTTTCCGCAAATTCCAGGCTTTCCCTTTGGGTTTGGCTTTGGCGCGCCGCAACAGCCGCAAGTGGTGGAAGCCAAGGGCTCGGGCTTCATCATCAATTCGTCGGGCATTATCGTCACCAACAACCATGTAGTGAAAGATGCGCGTACCGTGACCGTCACCCTGTCTGACGGCAACACCTATCCGGCCAAGATTATTGGCACGGACCCCAAGACCGACCTGGCCGTATTGAAAATTTCCGTCGGCCACCCGCTGCCTTATGTCGAGCTGGGGGATTCCACGAAAGTGGTTCCGGGCGAATGGGTTATTGCCATGGGCAACCCGTTCGGGCTGGATGGCACGGTAACGGCGGGCATTGTCTCGGCCCTGGGGCGCGATATTGGCGACGGGCCCTATGACCGCTTCATCCAGATTGACGCGCCCATCAACGAGGGTAATTCCGGCGGCCCGCTCTTCGACCAGCATGGCAAGGTTATTGGCGTAAATACCGCGATTCTCAGCCCCTCGGGCGGCTCGGTTGGCATTGGCTTCGCCATTCCGTCCAACACCGTCAAGCGCATCACCGCGCAGTTAATCGCGAATGGCAAGGTGGTGCGCGGCTATCTGGGTGTCGCGGCGCAGCAGATCACGCCGCAAATGGCGCAGGCCATGGGCTTGTCCATGGCCGACCCGGCCAAGGATGGCGCGCTGATCGCCGCTGTCTCCACCGGCAGCCCGGCAGACCATGCGGGGCTTAAGCCGGGTGATGTGATCATCTCGGTAAATGGCGCAACCGTGACCAGCCCTGGCGATCTTGCCTCCGACATTGCCAATGTCGACCCCCGCCACAAGGCGGACATCACCTATCTGCGCGATGGCAAGCAGCAGCATGTGAATGTGGCGGTGACCACCATGCCCGCCAACCCGGATGCCGGCTTCCAGCAGAATGGCGGCGGCCAGCAAGGTGAGGCCGGGCATGGGACGCTGGGGCTTACCCTGGCGCCGTTAACCCCGGATGCGCTGAACCAGCTTAATTTGCCCAAGGATACATCCGGCGCCGTTATTACGGCGGTACGGCCCAATTCGCCCAGCGATGTGGCCGGGCTGCAACCGGGCGATGTGGTGGTGGGCGTGGGTTCAACCGATGTGCATGACCCTTCCCAGGTGGTGAATGCCATCGATGCCGCGCGTAAATCCAGCTCAGGCGCGGTGCTGCTGCGGGTCATCCGCCAGGGCCAGGCGCTGTTTGTTGGTGTGGACCTGAGCAAGGACAAGAACGGAGGGGATGGGAAGTAAGCCCATCCCCCCAGCCCGGGCGGCGCCTATTCCGCCGCCGCCCGGATTCCTATGAGCATGGACGCGCCAGGAACCTGCAACCCGTTGCTGGCTTCGAATGGTGAATTGAGAATATTCCGCCCGGTGGCGAACAGCGTGAAAACCGGGTTCAACGCATAGCTGACGGTGAGGTTCACGATTGTTCCTGGATCAGAACTTCCGATTCCGCCATTGCTGGTAACCGGGTAGCCGTTATTGCCATAAAGATAATCGTAGAACCGGCCGGTATATTGCACTTGCGGCGCAATCATCAGCCCCGGCAGCGGCGTGATGGTCAACGAGACGCTGCCCGTGTTTTTGGGGCGCCGCAGCAAAGGCTGGCCAGTGCTGTTAGAAACCGCGTTGGTATAGGTGTAATTCACATCCGCCGTCAGCCAGCTTGCCGGGCGAATATGGTAATCCGTCTCCACGCCATTGGCCGAGGCCTGGGCTACGTTCTCTTCCGTATAGGTGTAATCGGGCGTCTGCACCGATTGGATGAGGTCGCGTATATGGGTTGAAAAATAGGTGACGGACACATCCAGCCCATCGGCCCGGCCAAAAAGCGGCAAGGCGAAATCCGGCCCGATCTCCCAGCCCGTGCTGTATTCCGGCTTCAAATTCGGGTTGCCACGGTCGCCATAGCCGTCGACGTAATAAAGGTCGAACAGCGAGGGTGCCAGAAACCCGGTGCCAACCGAGGCCTTGAGCGTGGTGAAGATTTCCGGAATGGCAAACGCCCCGCCCAGCCGCCAGGTTATGGCGTTGCCGAAACTCGAAACGCTGTCGTCACGCAATGCCGCGCTCAGGGTCAGCCGGTCCGCCACCGTGGTTTGCAGCCCCACATGGCCGGACCAGCTATGCTGCGAACCATGCACCGTTTCGGCGAAGGGGCCGTAAATACTGCCCTCATTCACATTCTCATCAGCGGTATCATTGGTATATTCAGTGCCGAAGGTAAGGTTGCTGAAGGTGAGCCGCGCCGTATCGGGCAGGCGCAGAACGTTGTTCCATTGCGCATCCGTGCGCCCGCCTTCGTATGTATCGTCGGCGCTGGCCTGGTTGGGGTCGTTCGCATCCAGCAGGTTTTTATTGAACAGCCGGGTTTGCAGCTGGGCGATGAACAGGCCGGTATGCAGCCTTCCATTCATCAGCGCGCTGGAGATGCCGAGCTTGCCGAACATGCTGGTGTTGTAATCAAACTCGTTGGGGTCGTCGAAAACCGGGTAGGCGAGATTCGGGAAGGCCGCATCCGTGGCCTGGCCACGCAGGATGAGATAGATGCGCGTGGAAGGCGTGATGGAATAGCCGAGCTGCCCAGAGCCGAGCCAGGCGCGGTACGGGTCTTGCACGCCGGTGCGGATGCTGCCCATGCGCGCGGGCACGTAATCAAACCCGGCTTCCTGGTCGATGGCCGCACTCAGCGCGTAGTCGAACTTGCCTGTCATGCCGGATATGGAGGCGCTGCCCTGGCCCTGCGCCGGGTACCCGCCGGCAATGGAGGCGCTGGCCTGGACGGGGCCGGGATTGCCGCGCTTGGTGATGATGTTGACCACGCCGCCAATGGCACCGGCGCCGTAAAGGCCAGACATCGGCCCGCGCACCACCTCAATCCGCTCCACATCGGCCAGGGTGAACACACCGAAATTAAAGGCGCCATTGGGGTTGGCGGGGTCGTTCACCGGCACGCCATCCAGCAGCACCAGCACATCCTCGGAATTGGTGCCGCGGATGAACAGGCTGGCCTGGTTACCGGGGCCGCCCGACTGTACCATGTTCACGCCCGGTATGCTGTCCAGCGCCTGCACCAGCGTGGTATCACCCTGGCGCAGAAAATCTGCCTGGGTGAGCACGGTAACCGAGGCCGGAACCTGGTCCACCGGGGTGGCCACGCGCGTGGCGGTCACCACAATCGGCGTGTTATCGGCATGGGCCAGGGCGGGCCCAAAAAATGCCGCCGCCAGCAGGGTATTTCGTAACTTCATCATGGGGCAACCCCTTCATCGCGTGCCGGTTTCCCGGCGTATTCATGGCGACAGAGGCTAGGGGGCTTCACCCCTTCGTGCCCGGTACACCCCGCCCGGAAACGCGCAAATGTCTCGATCCCGGCCGGTCTCCTGGCTCGCGGGTTATCACGCTCCCCGCCTTCTCGCCTTGCGGCAATGGCATTTAGGGGGGCGCTCGCCGCTTACAGTTGCGGGGGCAGCCGCGGCTTTGGCACCGCGTTCCCGTTTCAGCCTTGTTACAGGCCACCGTGATCTGCGGCGCGGGTAGCGTATTTCCGGGCGTTAGCACAAGCCCGGTTTCACCATTCTCCAGACTCGATCATCTGGCGTAAATGCTCAACGGCCTCCGGCTTGGCCGGATGGCTGCCCACCCAGGACACGCGGCGTTTGATGAGCCTGGCCGGTACGCCGCCCCAAAGCTCGCGCGGCGGCACGCTGCGCGAAACAAGCGCCCCCGCCGCGATGATCGCCCCCCGGCCAATGATAACGCCCTTTTGGATGGAAACATTGGGGCCGATCCAGACATGGCGGCCAATGGTGATGTCAGCGGGATGGTTGACCTGCGTGTAGCTGTCGAGATCGATAACGGAGTGATGATCGCTTGTGCGGATCTGGATGGCTTCGGAGAACAGGCAGCCATCGCCAACCACCACGGTTTTGCCGCCATCCACCCAAAGGCGGCAGCCAAACGTGCTGGCGCCATGGCCCCAGAACAGCTTGCCGCCGCGATACAGCATGACGCTGAGCTTAAGCGCATGCTGCTGGCCGCCAATAACCGCAACAGTGCCGGCCGCGCAGTTAAAAGCACCATTGAGCGCCGTGTTGGCGCTGATGGCGAAGAGATTATCTGGCCCGCGGAAATGGATGTTGACCGCACCGCTGAGCTTTTGAAACCCTTTTTCCAAAAGGACGAAATTATTGCTGCCCTCGTCCGTAACACGGATGCCAAGCTCGGCCAGACTCTGCCGGGATTCCGGCTGGGCGGTGCCGTAAGTTACGTAATTGGCCTGGAAATCCGGTTTGGCGAGCTCGGGACTCCAGCCCAGCCCGTCTAACCGGCTGGCGGCGGTTTGCATTCACGGGCCTCTATACTGTTTTGGTCATGCCGCACCTGGTTGTTATGGCCGCTGGCGCCCGGGGTATCAACCTCTACTCATCGCCATGCCGCCCGTGCCGCAGCCGCTTGGTTTCGCCGCGTTTGCTTTTGGCTTCCAGCCGCCTGGTTTTCGAGGCTTTGGTAGGCTTTGTCGCCCGCCGTGCCTTTGGCACCACGGTTGCCGCGCGGATGAGGGCAAAGAGCTTTTCCCGCGCTTCTTCGCGGTTACGCAGCTGGGTGCGGTGCGCTTCCGAGTCGATGACCAGCACCCCTTCGCGGCTAAGCCGTTTACCCGCCAGGGTGGCGAGGCGTGCTTTTACAGGCTCGGGCAGGGTGGTGTTGGCGGCCAGGTTGAAGCGCAGTTGCACCGCGCTGGACACCTTGTTCACGTTCTGCCCGCCTGGCCCGGAGGCTGGCGTAAAAATTTCCTCCAGATCGCGCTCGCCGATCTGGAGGTTCCTGGTAATCCGTATCATCATGGCCTGCTCTCCAGGCCCGGCGCGGCTCAGGCGGCGGCCTTGGCCTCTTTTTTGGCCAGCGCCTTCTGCAGGCGGCGCTTCAGCTCCAGCCCTTCGCTGGTCAGCTTGGCATCGGTCTGGCCCAGCAGGAACGCATCCAGCCCGCCATTATGCTCGATGGTGCGGATGGCGCGCGTGGACAGGCGCAGGCGCACGGCGCCCAGCCCGTCGGACAGCAGCGTGGTGGCCTGCAGGTTGGGCAGGAACCGGCGGCGGGTTTTGTTGTTGGCGTGGCTGACATTATTGCCAGACTGCACGGTCTTTCCGGTCAGGTCGCAACGGCGGGCCATAGGTCTATCCTCAACATACGCAAAATAGGGCTGGCATGCACCAGCCCCGGAATTGGAAGCCCGGCTTATGGGCAAAAGACTCCCGGGCGTCAAGCCTCTCCGGCGTGGTCCTGCCCCGCGGCGCCGCGCATTTCGCCGTTTTCGACGCTCTCGATGGCGTTTTGCAGGATCTGCACCACCACCTCGTCCGGCAATACGCGCGTCAGCAGCCCCATGGCGCCGCCCAGCAGGGCCGAGGCAATGGCCAGCTCCGAGATGTTCTGGCCCACCATGTATTCGATGGCTTTGTCGACGACCGAGCCGGCATGGCTCAGCTCGCGTTCGGGCGGGGATTGTCTGTCGCTCATCATGTCTTCCATCAATACGCTTTATATTTAGTGTGCCTCAGGGGGCGCTACCATCGCGCGGCTTACTCCGCCACCTCTTGCAGCGCGTTTTCTTCGCCTTCGGCCTGCTGCACGGCCCACATACCGGCATAAACGCCATCTTGCGCCAGCAGGCTGGCATGGGTGCCGCGCTCCACAATCATCCCTTCGCGCAGCACCAATATCTCATCCGCGTCGGTTACCGTGGAAAGCCTGTGGGCGATGACCAGCGTGGTGCGGTCGAACGAGACCCGGCGCAAAGCGGCCGAAATTTCCTGTTCGGTATGCGTGTCCAGCGCCGAGGTGGCTTCGTCCAGAATCAGGATTCGCGGGTCTTTCAGTATGGTGCGGGCAATGGCCACGCGCTGCTTCTCACCACCCGAGAGCTTCAGCCCGCGCTCGCCCACGCGGGTTTTGTAGCCCTGCGGGAGAGACATGATGAAGTCGTGAATCTGGGCGAAGCGCGCCGCCTGTTCTATCTCCTGCACCGTGGCGCCGGGGCGGCCATAGGCGATGTTGTAGAAAATGGTGTCGTTGAACAGCACCGTATCCTGCGGCACCACGCCAATAGCCCCGCGCAGCGAGGCCTGGGTGGCATCGCGCACATCATGCCCATCCACCAGCACCGCGCCGCCTGTTGCATCGTAAAAGCGGAACAGCAGGCGCGAGATGGTGGACTTGCCCGAACCAGTGGGGCCGACCAGGGCGATTTTTTTGCCTGGCGCCGCGGTAAAGTTGATGCCCTTGAGGATCTGCCGGTCCGGGTTGTAGGCAAAATGCACATTCTCGAACCGCACCTCGGCGGGTTTGCCATGGCGCTCCAGCGCCAGCGCGCCAGGCTTGTCCTTCACCTCCTGGTTCACGCGCAGCAGCGAGAACATCTGTTCCATGTCGATGAGCCCCTGGTTGAGGGTGAGATAGGCAAAGCCCAGCATGTTCAGCGGGATGGAAATTTGCAGCAGATAGGTGTTCACCATCACGAAATGGCCGACGCTCATATGATGATAGGCGACATCATTGGCCGCCATCAGCATGGTTACCCCCATGGCGAGGGCGATGATGCAGGATTGGCCGACATTCAGCCCGTTGAGTGAGACCTGGGATTTGACCGAGGCCGCCTCGTAACGCGCCAGGCTCTGGTCGAAGCGCTTCGCCTCATGCTCTTCATTGCCGAAATACTTGACCGTCTCGAAATTCAGCAGGCTGTCTATGGCTTTCGTTTGCGCCTCGTTATCCATCTCGTTCATGGCCCGGCGGAATTTGGTGCGCCAGGCGGTGAAGGAGAAGGTGAAGGCGACATAGGCGCTGAGCGCCACGAAGATGACCAGCGCGTAGCTGATGCCCAGCTCCCGCCAGAGCACGCCTGTCATCACCACCAGCAGGACGATGGTGGGCAGCAGGTTGAAGGTGACAAGGCGCAGCACGTTCTGGATGCCCAGCGTGCCGCGCAGGATGATGTTGGAAAGCCCGCCCGTCTGCCGGTCCAGATGGTAGCGCATGGAAAGCGCGTGCAGATGCTCGAAGGTTTTGCGCGCCACAACGCGCGAGGCGCGCATCTGCACCGCGGCGAACAGCGCATCACGCAACTCGCCAAAGCCCGAGCCGCAGACGCGCACCAGCGCATAGCCCACAATAAGCGCCGCCGGAATGGCAAGCGGCCCGGCCTTGGGCGAGAGCTTATCCACCGCGTGGGCGTACAGAATGGGAAACCAGGCCTGCGCGCCCACCGAGACCAGCATGGCCACAACCGCCAGCACAAGGCGCAGGCGCAAAACGGGTTCGCCCTGGGGCCACAAATAGGGCAGCAGCGAGGCAATGGTGGCAAAGGCGCTGCGCTCACGCTTCACGGAAGCGCCGGCGGCGAGATGGGGGTTGGCACGGGCGGCATTACGGGTCATGCAGCGCACATGGCATCTGACTCGGAAATTGCAAAGCTCCTCGCGCACATTGCTGCCTGTCACACGGCGGAACTGCCCGGCACAAGGCTGCCGCTTTACGCCGGGGCGCATCATATCGGCTATCTGCACCCGCCTACCGCGGACCAGCTTGCCGCCTCGTTTTCCGGCGTAAAACGCCAGGCGGACAGGGTGCAGATGGACGAGGCCCTGCTGCCGCGCCTTAACGAAATGGCCGCCGCCCTGGGCATTGCCTTGCGGGCAGAGAATTTTGATGTGCGCGTATCCGCTGGCAGCCCAAGCCTGGGCGTGCTGGACCGCGGCGCGCTGCCCCGCTTCGGGGTTATTGGCATGGGTGTGCATCTCAACGGGCTGGTCCGCCGGGCGGAGGGGCCGCATCTCTGGGTTGCAAAGCGCGCAGCCAATAAAAAACTCGATGCGGGGAAGCTCGACCATCTGGTGGCGGGCGGCGTACCGGCGGGTTACACGCCCTTTGCCACATTGATAAAAGAGGCGGAGGAAGAAGCCGGTTTGCCGGAAAGCCTTGCCGCCCAGGCCCGCCAGGTGGCGGTGTTCACGTATAACATGGAACGGCCCGAGGGGCTGCGCCGCGATGTGCTCTATGCCTACGACATTGAATTACCCGAAGATTTTGTGCCGCACCCGATGGATGGCGAGGTTGAAGCCTTCACCCTCTGGCCCCTGGCGCGGGTGGCCGAGGTGCTGGCACGGACGGATGAATTCAAATTCAATGTCACGCTCGTGCTGATCGACCTGCTGCTGCGCGAAGGGTTTTATACCGCCGCCGCCGCCAGGCTGCGCGCGGCATTAGGCGGGTAAAGTTTTTCTCCACTTTTTCCCGTTACCAAGGCATGAAAATGCAGCGGGGGTAGCATGGAAATCAATCTTGTTTACGAGCCGGATACGTCCCTTGCGCCATCGAGCTTTGTCACGGCGCTGGATTTTGCCGCGCAGCAGCTCGACGCGCTGATTACCGACAACATTACCATCAGCATCGATGTAAACTGGGATTCGACAGGGCAAATTCTCGGCGAGGCAGGCCCTGAGAATATGCAGCTCTACAGCTACACCCAGGTGGTGAACGCGCTGCGCGCCCATGCCGCCAGCCCGGTGGCGCAAACCGCCGCCAGCGATATGCCGGCGACCGACCCAACCAACGGCTATGGCGTGTACCTAACCGTTGCCCAGGCCGAGGCGCTGGGGCTGATGAGCGGTTCTTCCTTGCCCGATGGCGGCGTGACCTTCGGCACCGGCGGGGCGGTGCTGAATTTCAGCACCACGAACCGCGCCATTGCCGGCGAGGAAGATTTTGTGGGCGTGGCTGAGCATGAGCTGACCCATGCGCTGGGCCGCAGCGGCTGGGGCAATGGCGGACCTTTTTTCAGCCTTATGGATCTGTTCCGCTTCTCTGCCCCCGGCGTGCTGGAAACAAATGCCAATCCCTACACCGCCACATCGCCGCCGGCGTATTTCTCGGTCGATAACGGCCAGACCAGCCTGGCCAGCTTCTCGACCGTCAGCGATTATTACGATTGGTCCACCGCCGTGGCGGCGGATTCTTTCGATGCTTTTTCTTCCCCCGGCGTGGCCAATACGCTTTCGGTGGCGGATGACGACCTGATGAAGGCGCTGGGCTTCGATGTGGCCGCCTGTTTCTGCCCAGGCACGCGCATTGCCACGCCAGCAGGCGAAATAGCGGTGGAGCATCTGGCCATTGGCGATGAGGTGCTGACGCATGAGGGCGCGCGGCGCATAAAATGGATTGGCCGCAGCGCCTATGAGGGGCGGTTCATCAGCGGCAACCCGCTCATGCTGCCGGTTACCTTCGCGCCCGGCGCGCTGGGCGAGGGTGTGCCAGCCCGCGCGCTCACCGTCTCGCCCGGCCATGGCGTGTGCCTGGGCAATGCGCTGGTACCGGCCTGGCGGCTGGTAAACGGGGTGAGCGTGACCCAGGCGGCGCGGGTGGAGCAGGTAACCTACCTGCATATAGAGCTGGAACGGCACGCGCTGTTGCGCTCGGAAGGGTGCTGGAGCGAGAGCTACCTTAACGAGACGCCGCGCAACTGGTTCCAAAATGCGGCGGAGTATTTTGCCCTTTACCCTGGCGAGGATATTCCCGGCCAGCCCTGCCTGCCGCGCCTGGAGGAGGGGCTGGCTCTGCAGGCCTTGCAGCATGCGGTTAACAGCCGCGCCGGGCTGGCCCCGGTGGCGGAAATGCCCGGCAGGTTGCGCGGCTGGGTGGATTATCTGACGGAGGGTGTGTGCGCGGGCTGGGCGCAATGCGCGGCGGCGCCAGACGTGCCGGTAACCCTGCTGGTCATGCGCGGGGGCGAAATTCTGGCCCGCGTGGTGGCCAACCGCTACCGGGCGGATGTGCGCGCAGCCGGGTTTGGCAGCGGCTGCCATGGTTTTACCGTGGCGCTGCCAGGGATGGATATGGGTGCCATAACCGTGCGCCGGGCCTTGGATGGCGCAGAGCTGCCCATAGGGGGTGCCGCGCTCGCGGCTTGACTCTCCCGCCGCTTGGGGGCAAGAGCCGCCCCACGTTAAACGCCGTGCTGCGAGGGTTCGCACCACGGCGCGTTGCGCGTTGCGTTGTGGTGTAAGGATTTTGGAGCATGTTCGACAATCTGTCGGGCAAATTTTCGGATATTTTCGACCGGCTCCGCCGCCGCGGCAGCCTGTCTGACGCCGATGTGAACGAGGCATTGCGGGAAATCCGTCTGGCGCTGCTCGATGCCGACGTGGCATTGCCCGTGGTCAAGGACTTCATCACCAAGGTGAAGGAGCAGGCCGTTGGCGCGGAAGTGCTGCGCTCCGTCTCGCCCGGGCAGATGGTCGTCAAGATCGTCAATGACGCGCTGACCGAGGCGCTGGGCGGCAGCACGGTGCCGCTGAACCTCAACGCCCCGGCACCCATTCCCTTCCTGATGGTTGGCTTGCAGGGTTCGGGTAAAACCACCACCTCCGCCAAAATCGCGCTGCGGCTTAAAACCCGCGAGCGCCGCAAAGTGCTGCTGGCCAGCCTGGATACGCAGCGCCCCGCCGCGCAATTGCAGTTGGAGCAGCTGGCGCAGAAGGCCGAAGTGGCATCCCTGCCCATTATTGCCGGGCAGACCCCGTTGCAGATTGCCCAGCGCGCCATGGATACCGCCCGGCGCGAAGTGTACGACGTTGTGATTCTCGACACGGCGGGGCGCCTGTCCATCGATTTGGCGCTGATGGAAGAGGTGAAAGCCATCCGCAACGCGGTGAACCCGGCGGAAACCCTGCTGGTGGTGGATGCCATGACCGGCCAGGATGCCGTGACCACCGCCACCGCCTTTAACGAGGCGCTCTCCGTTACCGGCATTGTGATGACCCGGCTGGATGGCGATGCGCGCGGCGGTGCTGCGCTTTCCATGCGCGCGGTAACCGGCGCGCCCATCAAGCTCGCCGGCATGGGCGAAAAGATCGACGCGCTGGACGAGTTCAACCCGGAGCGCATCGCGGGCCGTATTCTCGGCATGGGCGATATCGTCGGGCTGGTTGAGCGCGCGGCGGCCAATATCGACCAGCAGGAAGCCGAGAAACTCGCCAAAAAAATGGCGAAGGGCAAGTTCGACCTGGACGATTACGCGGCGCAGCTCAAGCAGATTTCCAAAATGGGCTCGCTCTCGGGCATTCTTGGGCTGCTGCCGGGCATCGGCAAGATGAAGCAGCAGATCGAGAACGCCAATCTCGACCAGACCGTGTTCAAAAAGCACGTCGCCATCATCGGCTCGATGACCCCGGCCGAGCGGCGTGCCCCGGATATTCTGAAAGCCAGCCGCAAGAAGCGCATTGCGGCGGGTTCCGGCACCTCGGTGCAGGAGGTGAACAAGCTGCTCAAGCAGTTCGACGATATGTCGACGATGATGAAGCGCATGAACAAGGCAGGCGGCATGGAGGCGATGATGCGCCAGATGCAATCCGCCATGGGCGGCGCCAAAGGCGGCGGCCGCCGGCCATTTTGAGTTTTTTTGAGTTAAACCGTTGTTTGAGTTAAACCGAAGGAGAAACCATGTCCGTTAAAATTCGTCTCGCCCGCGGCGGCGCCAAGAAGCGCCCGTTCTACCACATTGTGGTGGCCGATGCGAACGCGCCGCGCGACGGCAAGTTCATCGAGCGCGTGGGCACGTACAACCCGATGCTGCCGGCCGACCATGCTGAGCGCGTGATGCTGAAGACCGAGCGCCTGCAGCATTGGCTGAGCACCGGCGCGCAGCCCACGGACCGCGTGGCGCGCTTTTTGGCCAAGGCCGAGCTGATTAAGGCGCCGGTGCGCACCGGGCAGACCAAGCAGCCGCAGCCGAAGAAGAAGGCGCAGGAGCGTGAAGCTGAGCGCGCCAAGGCCGCCGCAGCCGCTTAATCCACACAGGGTGCTGTGGACAGCCGGTTGATCCTGATGGGCGTGATTGGCAAGCCGCATGGCGTGCGTGGCCAGGTGCGCGTGAATGTTTTCGCCGAGGAGCCGGAGGCTCTGGAAACATACACGCTGACCAGCCGCGACGGCCGGCGGTTTGTGCTGGAATGGGCGCATGAGAATGTGGCCTGGCTCAGCATTGTCACGCCTGATGGGCAGCGCCGGATTGCGGACCGCAACGAGGCCGGAAGCCTGACCAATACGGAACTCTTCATCCCCCGCGCCGCCTTGCCGGAGACGGAGGAGGAGGAATTCTACCTCGCCGACCTGATTGGGCTGGAAGCCCGGGATGGGGCGGGGCAGGTGACGGGCAAAATCACCAATGTGCTCGATTACGGCGCCGGTGCCAGCCTGGAAATTTCTCCCGGCGGGCGGCTGATTCCCTTCACCCGGGCCTGCGTGCCGGTGGTGAGCATCGGCCAGGGTTACGTTACCGTTATGCCGCCTGTTGAAGTGGAGGCCGCAGCGCAACCATGAGCTGGCGTGCTGACATCCTCACCATTTTCCCGTCCATGTTTCCGGGGCCGCTGGGCGAATCCCTGGCTGGCAAGGCGCTGGCCGAGGGCAAATGGAGCCTGAATGTCACGGATATCCGCGCGTTTGGGCTGGGGCGCCACCGCAGCGTGGATGACACGCCGTTTGGTGGGGGTGCCGGCATGGTGATGCGGCCAGATGTGGTGGATGCCGCCATAAGCGCGGTGGCGGATGAGCGCCCGCTGCTCTTCCTCTCGCCGCGCGGCACGCCGCTTATGCAAGCCCGCGTGCGCGAACTGGCCGAGGGTCCGGGGGCTGTCCTGCTTTGTGGGCGGTTCGAGGGGGTCGACCAGCGCGTTATCGAGGCGCGCGGGGCCGAGGAGGTGAGCATTGGCGATTACATACTCTCTGGCGGCGAGCTTCCGGCGCTCGTGCTGCTGGACGCGGTTATCCGCCTGCTGCCCGGCGTAATGGGCCATGCGGAAAGCGGCGTGGAGGAAAGTTTTTCCGCCCCGCTGCTGGAATACCCGCATTATACCCGCCCCGCCCTTTGGGACGGGCGCGCCGTGCCGGAGGTGCTGACCTCCGGCAACCATGCCGCCATCGCCGCCTGGCGCATGGCGCAGGCACGCGAGATTACCCAAACCCGCAGACCCGACTTGTATAAAGACTATTCTCTTGGCGTGCATACGCACGACTCTCTTGGCGTGCATACGCACGACTCTCTTGGCGTGCATACGCACGACTCTCTTGGCGTGCATACGCACGACACATTGCATCCGGGGCCGCCGCGCCCTAAAAGCCCGTTTCGTAAAGGACACTAGACCATGAACATCATCCAGACCCTGGAAGCTGAGCAGATTGCCAAGCTGACCGAGAGCAAAGCCGTTCCCAAATTCGCCCCCGGCGACACGCTGCGCGTGAACGTGCAGGTGAAGGAAGGCGAGCGCTCCCGTATCCAGGCCTTCGAGGGCCTGTGCATCGCCCGCTCCAACCGTGGCATCAACTCCTCCTTCACCGTGCGGAAAATTTCCTACGGCGAAGGCGTTGAGCGTATCTTCCCGCTCTACGCCCCCGTTATCGCGGACATCACCGTGATCCGCCGTGGCGATGTGCGCCGCGCCAAGCTGTATTACCTGCGCGGCCGCCGCGGTAAGTCCGCCCGCATCGCCGAGAAGGCCCGCGAGGTTGTGACCGAGGCTGCTGCTTAAGTAAGGCGAGGGGCTCTGCCCCTCGCCCCCGCTGGGGCCGTCGTGCGGAGCACGCCTTCGGCGTGACGGCCCAGACCCCATTAGTTTTAGGTTCTGGGAGGGAGGGGTAAATCGCCGCTTTCTGCTGGGGCCCACCCACGCGTTTTGGGGGCGATTTACCCCTCCCTCCCAGAACCTAAGTTAACGGGGGTCTGGGGCCTCAGGCCCCAGCGGGTCCAGGGCAGAGCCCTGGCCTTTCTTACGCAGGAGGCCGCCGATGGCACGCACGTTGTTCGACAAGATTTGGGATGCCCATGTGGTGGACCGATTGGAGGACGGTACGTGCGTTCTCTATATTGACCGGCATCTGGTGCATGAGGTGACGAGCCCGCAGGCTTTTGAGGGCTTGCGCATGGCGGGGCGCGGTGTGCGGCGTGTGGATGCTACCATTGCGGTGGTGGACCATAATGTGCCGACGGATGCGGACCGGCTGAAGGGCATTAACGAGCCTGAGAGCAAGCTGCAGATCGAGACGCTGGAGCAGAATGTTAAGGCGTTCGACGTGCCGTATTTCCCGATTTCAGACGCGCGCCAGGGCATTGTGCATGTGATTGGGCCGGAGCAGGGAATTTCTCTGCCGGGCATGACGATTGTGTGCGGTGATAGCCATACCTCGACCCATGGGGCGATGGGCGCGCTGGCGTTCGGCATTGGTACATCGGAAGTGGAGCATGTGCTGGCGACGCAGACTTTGTTGCAGAAGCCGGCCAAGAACATGCTGGTGCGGGTGGATGGCGTGTTGCCTGCTGGCTGCACGGGCAAGGATATTGTGCTGGCCATTATTGGCAAGATCGGCACGGCGGGCGGCAATGGGCATGTGATTGAGTTCGCCGGCGAGGCGATTCGGGCGCTGGACATGGCGGGGCGGCTTTCCGTTTGCAATATGAGCATCGAGGCCGGGGCGCGGGCCGGGCTGATTGCGCCGGATGAGACGACGTTTGCGTATGTTAAGGGCCGTCCTTATGCGCCGCAGGGTGCGGATTTTGATGCGGCTGTGGCGTACTGGAAGACCCTGCCGAGCGATGAGGGCGCGCAGTACGACAAGGTTGTGGTTCTGGATGCGGCGCAGATTGTGCCGCAGGTGACCTGGGGGACCAACCCCGAGGCGGTGATTCCGGTGACGGGCACTGTGCCCAACCCGGCGGATGAGGCAGATGAGGCCAAGCGCGCGCAGATGGAACGCATGCTGAGCTATATGGCGCTGGAGCCGGGGCAGAAGATTGCGGGCACGCCTGTGGATGTTGTGTTTATCGGCTCCTGCACCAATTCGCGGATTGAGGATTTGCGCGCGGCGGCTGCCGTGGCCAAGGGGCGGCATGTGGCGGCGGGTGTGCGGGCACTTGTGGTGCCGGGCTCCGGGCTGGTTAAACGCCAAGCCGAGGATGAGGGCGTGGCCCAGGCGCTGATTGATGCCGGGTTTGAGTGGCGCGAGGCGGGTTGCTCCATGTGCCTGGGCATGAACCCGGACAAGCTGACGCCGGGGCAGCGTTGTGCATCTACCTCCAACCGTAATTTCGAGGGGCGCCAGGGGCCGGGTGGGAGGACGCATCTGGTATCGCCAGCCATGGCTGCGGCTGCGGCTGTTACGGGCGTGCTGACCGATGTGAGGGAGTTGGTGTAATGGATAGATTTACGCTGCTGACCGCCATTGCGGCGCCGCTGAATGTGGCGAATATCGATACCGACATGATTATTCCGGCGCGCTTTTTGAAGACGATTAAGCGCACCGGGCTGGGTGTGAGCCTGTTCGCCAATATTCGCTATAATGCGGATGGGAGCGAAAAACCGGATTTTGTGCTGAACCAGCCAAAATACCGCAAGGCGGAAATTCTGGTGGCGGGCGATAATTTCGGCTGCGGCTCCTCGCGCGAGCATGCGCCCTGGGCGCTGCTGGATTTTGGGATTCGGTGTGTGATTGCGCCGGGTTTTGCTGATATCTTTTTCAATAATTGTTTCAAGAACGGTATTTTGCCGATTGCGCTGCCGGAAGCGGTGGTGGCGAAGCTGATGGAAGATGCAGCACTTGGCACGAATGCGCGGCTGACCGTGGATTTGGAAAACCAGATGGTGGTGCGGCCGGATGGGAGCAAAATCCCGTTCGAGGTTGATCCGTTCCGCAAGCATTGCCTGCTTAACGGGCTGGACGATATTGGCCTGACGCTGGAGCATACTGCCGCCATTGCCGCCTATGAAGCGAAAATCCCTGCCTGGCAGCCGAAAATTCACGGAGCATAAAAATGACCGCCAATAAGACCTTGCTGCTGCTGCCCGGCGACGGCATTGGCCCCGAAGTGATGACCCAGGCGCGCCGCGTGCTGGACTGGGTGCAGAAATCCGGCCGCGCTACATTCCAGATTTTCGAGGACCATGTGGGCGGTGCTGCCATTGATGCGTACGGCGTGCCGGTGACGGATGCGATAGTGCAGAAGGCCAAGGAGGTGGACGCGGTGCTGTTTGGCTCCGTCGGCGGGCCGAAATGGGATAATGTGCCGTTTGAAATCCGCCCCGAGGCGGCGTTGCTGCGGTTGCGCTCCGAGCTGGGGGTGTTTGCTAATCTGCGCCCGGCTAAGGTGTTCGACGCGCTGGTGGAGTCTTCCTCGCTGAAGGCGGAGCTGGTGCGCGGGCTGGATATCATGATTGTGCGTGAGTGCATTGGCGGGATTTATTTCGGCGAGCCGCGCGGGATTGAGACGCTGCCGGATGGCACGAAGCGCGGGGTTAATACCGAGGTTTACACCACGCATGAAATTCAGCGCGTGGGGCGTGTGGCGTTCGACCTGGCGGCCAAGCGCCAGGGCCGCGTGTGCAGCGTGGAGAAGGCAAATGTAATGGAGAGCGGGCTGCTCTGGCGCCAGGTGATGACGGCGCTGCGCGATGCCGAGTACCCGGATGTGGCGCTGAGCCATATGTACGCTGATAACTGCGCCATGCAGCTCGCCAAGAACCCCAGGCAGTTCGACGTGATTGTGACCGGGAATTTGTTTGGCGATATTCTTTCCGACCTTGCAGCCATGCTTACCGGCTCGCTCGGGCTGCTGCCCTCGGCCACGCTGGGCGCCAAGGATGCCACGGGCCGCCGCCCGGGCTTTTACGAGCCTATCCATGGCTCCGCGCCCGATATCGCCGGCAAGGGCGTGGCCAACCCCATGGCCCAGATTTTGAGCCTGGCGCTGCTGTTGCGCTACTCCTTCGATATGGAGGAAGATGCCGCCGCCATAGAGGCCGCCGTGGAGCGCGTGCTGGCCAAGGCCGGGCGCACACCGGATATTAAAGTGGAGGGCCGCCCGGTTATCTCCACGACCGAGATGGGGGATGCGCTGCTCGCAGAGCTGTCCGCCACATAATTTACCTTGCCGGGGTTGCCTGATTAGGCCGCTTAAGTTACACCCCCGCCGCACGCGCCCGTAGCTCAGCTGGATAGAGCATCAGACTACGAATCTGAGGGTCAGGAGTTCGAATCTCTTCGGGCGCGCCATCTTTCCTAGAAAAATCAAGGGCTTTCTGAGCACCCTTCGCGGACGTCACTGGGCATGGGCGCTTCTGCCCACCACAATCCCCCCAACGGCCCCATTCCCTCGTCGATCACCGCGCGAGACCTGCCAGAGAGGACGCGCGCGGGGCTGGTTCCGACTCCGGGCTTCATCTATGGAACCTGCCGCAGAGGTGTCCATGCTTCCACCCACGTCGATCTTCCGTCGAATGCCCGCGGCCTTGCCTCTCATGCAGAGACGATTTCTGGGCGCGCTCGCGTACGCCAGCGATTGTGCTGAACTCTCGTTCGCTCGGGTCAAGGACTCAGCTCGCGCCTATCATCTGCCCCTTGATGGTCTGAGTCACGAAGAAGCCGGCTGGGTCCCGGCACGGCGCCTCAGCATCATCGCCGATGCGTGGGCTTGTGTCGATCATGTGAATCGCGCCCGGGCGCTCGTGAAGCGATCTCCGTATGGCGACCCGCGCCCATCGGAGGTTGACCCATTCCTCGCCGCGACGAAGCCCGCATTGGATATCCGGAATCGAATCCAGCACCTTGAGGAAGACATCTTCACCGGCGCGAACTGCGCCGAAGGCAACCCGGTGCTGGGCGTCGTTGCTTGGGCGGACGCGCGCATCGCTGGAGGCCACGTCCGGTATTCGATCTCGTCTGGGCCGACCATCGACAACGGTCTCATGGCTTGGACAACGCTCGTGGATGTGGATGGAGCGGACGACGTCTTGGACTTCACGCTGAAGGCGGCGGATCGGACCATTCACCTGGACGAGACCATGAAGGCTCTGGCTGACTTCATGGCAGAGTTCGAAGTGACGGTGACGAGAGCAATCATTTCTGGCCTTCGTGAAACCGCGCTGCAGCGGGGAGTATCACTCCAGGAGCCTCGTCCTCATGGAATCGCGGATATGACGATGGCGATGAGGATGAGGCGCAAGGCGGCCGGTGGCTGGGAGTGTGGCGATGGCGACGGCTTCGGCCTAGTCGAGGTTCCATCTGGCTCGTTCAATATCAGCCAAGAGCCGGTTGATGTAGTCTGACGGTTCGCCGACAGGATAGAAAGATCACCACCGTCTCGTGAGAGAGAATTCAGATGGACGGCGCCGTGCTTGCCCAGAGCATCATGTCGCTCGGCCCGGCTTCCTGCCGCTGCGGAGCGTCATGGGCTCCTTCTCCCCCGGCTCCGGCTGCCGGAACAGCTCGCCGACTTCGACCTCTAGGGCCACGGCGATCCTCTCCAAGAGAAGGATGCCCGGATTCTCGCTGCCGCTCTCCAGCCTGCTCACATAGGCGCGGTCGATCCCCGTGTCCGCCGCGAAGGCGTCCTGCGAGAGCTTCTTGTCCACCCTCAGCCGCCTGATGTTCCTCGCCACGAGTGCCTGCACATTCATCCGTCGATGCAGGGCAGCTTGCGGACGTGTAATCCATGTAATATCTTACACGGAATGGAAGCGCTCCGGTCCCGCCGGGCGCAGCAACAGGGGTGGCGGCTTCTGCCACCGAGCAAGAGGCTGAGGCATGGACGGACCCGAGACGACGGCGCCGGCGGAAGAGGCCGGCCGCGTGACACAGATGCTGGACACGATCTGGAACGAGATCGTGCTCGGCGATTCCAAGCTGAATCCGGAGAAGTCCTGCTTCGATCTGGCCGATGAGTACAGGCACTCGGGGAAGACGGCGGAAGAGTGCGCGGAGAACTTCATTGGCTGGCAGACCGCGAAGGCCGGCGCCGCCGGCTTCGCCCTGGGGCTTCCGGGCTTCGCCGCGATGCCCCTCACGGTCCCGGCCGACTTCCTGTCGGTCGCCTACCTCCAGCTCCGCATGGTGGCCGTCATCGGCATCCTCTTCGATTGGGACGTCCGCTCGGACCAGTTCAGGACGATGGCGTACCTCAGCCTGCTCGGCTCCGCCGCAGGGGAACTCACCCGCGACCTTGGCATCAAGGCGACGACCAAGATCGCCATGGGCGCGATCAACAAGGGGGTCTCCGGCGCCGCGCTGAAGAAGATCAATCAGGCCATCGGCACCCGGCTGGTGACGAAGGCCGGCAGTACCGGCGTGGTCAATCTGACGAAGATCGTGCCGATTCTCGGCGGCCTGGTTGGCGGCGGCGTCAACGCCATCGTCACCCGCCAGATCGGGAAGACCGCGATCTCGTGGCTGAAGGAAGGGCCGCCACCGCACGGGGACGATGGCGGAGATGACGGCGACATCATCGAGGGAGAGACTGCATGAATTGCTACGAACACCCGGACGCCACCTCGGTGGCGACCTGCGCCTGCGGGCGCGGGCTGTGCGGAACGTGCCAGGGGAGGCACCAGCCGCCGAGCTGCGAGCCCTGCTACGCGGCCGCCCTGGGCGCGCGCATTGGCAAGACGCAGCAGCGTCTTGCCATCAACTGCTTCTTCGCCATCATCTACCTCATCGTGGGCTTCCACTTGCTCACCGGGACAAGCGCCGGCAGCTTTGTCTTGATAGCTGCGGGAGTCTGGGGGTTTTTGGGGTTCCGCTGGCTCTTGGACGGTCTGCTCGGCGCCATCCGGCTGACGATCTTCGCCAGTGGCATGACCTGGGTCGTGACCTACCTAATTGGCAGCATCATCTGCTCCCTGGGGGGCCTGATCATCGTTCCGGTGGAGATCATCCTACAGTGGCGCCTGCTCAAGCGGCTCAAAGCCGAGGTTGCGGGAACGTCACCCGCGCCTGCTGCGGCGATCGGAGCAACGTCGTAAGGCCCAACCGCCATGCGGTGCCGTGGGCGACCAGTTAGACGCCCTGCTGGGACTCTTGGGGATGGCCGAGGTCGTCGCCGGACGCCTGTTGGAGAGAGCCGAGCAGCACGAAGCTACCACCACCTGGGAGGGATGGATTCTCGGACGGTGATGTGGCTGGCCTGGGCGGCGGGCGCCAAGACATGCCCCGAGAACTTATTCCTCGGGTGGCTCTTCGCCTGGGGCGTCCAGCATGGCGTCGGTCGAGAGCGCTTTGACTCGGGAGGCGAACACGGCGCGGAAGCGGTCCATCTTCTCCAGCATCCAGCGGTGCAGCTCCGGGTACTGAGTTGTCTGGGCCGGATCGACGCCCGACCGGAAGATTGCAATCCTCGACGCCTTCTTCCCCGGCAACTCCTGCCATTCCAGCGCGGTTCCAAATTCGGCCTCGATCAAGCCCCGCTGGGCATCGAGAGCACGGAAGGCTGCCTTGCTCGGATCGTTGCTCATGTACAGCTCGACACCAATGCGGCTCTTCTGGGTACTGGCCGTTGCGTCGATCAGGAAGCCCGCTCTGCCGATCGAGAACTCCGCCCAGTGCCTCGCACGAGGTCTCTTCAGCTCGAACGATGACTTCTGCTCCTTCAGGTGCGAAGCGAACGCCGTCCAGTAGGCGAGACTGACCCGTTGACTTTCTGTCGCCACGGCACTCTCAGCCCTTCTCACGGCCGTACGGGCCACCTTCGCCCAGTCATTCGGGCTGGCGACGATGTTGAAGCGCGGCGCCGCAGGAGAGGGGCCGATGCGCCACAGCTCGATCTCGATGGCGAAAAAAGAGAAATCTTCAAGGGTGTTGGCGTTTAACCAGTCCACCGCCGCCCGGTGGTCGGGTTGGATACTCTCGGCGATCCAGACCACGGTCTTGGTTTCCTCCACTCCACCCAGATAGGTGAGCACCTGGCCAAGATGGCTGTGGTCGGTCGGACCGAACTGGTTCTCGATGATGACGCGGTGCTCGGCCTCATCGGTTGAGCGAGCGAGGATGTCTGCGCGGAATCTCCCCACCGACCTTTCAACCGCTTCGACTTCAAGCCCCATGTTGAGCGCCTGCCCCAGGAGGGCGATGTTGCGGGGCTCCGCCAGCCACGGCGTGAAATTGCCGTCCTCGGTCGGCCATGCAGTTCTCAACGGCACCTTCTCGAACGTGCCCAGGGGGATGACTGAACTCACTCTTCGACTCCTTGGCCGTTCTGGCTCCCGTGGTGATCCGCGCGAAGGCTATGCCATCTCGCGCACGGGAGCCAGCCTCTGGATCATGCCGTGGTTGACGGTCCACCGGAGAGCCACGCCCACATGGCACAGACGCCGGCGGCGGTGAGGACGATGTCGAATTGGGGCGCGAGGCGCAGCTCGACCTCGGCGCCCAGCAGCGCCATCACCACCGGCAGGGTGAGGACGATCTTCACGGCTGCGGGCAGGCGATTCCAGAGGCTGCGCTTCCTGGCCGGTGACTGCTCCTGGCGCGGCGGCGCGACCTCGACGGCGAGCTTCTTCTTCTCATTCCTCATGGTGGTTCCTTTCAAGTTCGGGTTCGATGGTAGAGCGGGGAAGGCGCGCGGGCGCCTTCCCCTTCTTCGTGCTGGTCGTGGTGGTTCGGCCTACGCGGCGTCCCGCACCTCCGCCTTCGCGGCCTCAGGCTCGGGCAGCAGGTTCCAGGCCCGCAGCGCGGTCGTTGCGGTGTCGATCAGCCTCTGCGGCGAGTGGTGCGCGTACCTCGTCGTCGTGCTGAGCTGCGTGTGGCCGAGCACGGTGCCGATCTCATTCAGAGGTGTCCCGGCGTTGGCCAGGGCACTTGCGAAGCTGTGCCGCAGGTCGTGGACGCGCAGATCCTCGGGCAACCCCGCCGCCTCCCTGGCCCGCCGCCACGCGCCGCGCACGCCTTCCACCGGCTGGCCCTCCCGGCGGGCGCTGGGGAACACGTAGGGATTCTCCGGGTGGAACTGCCGCTTGGCGAGTTGGCGCTGGAGGATCGCCACGGCCACGGTCGAGAGCGGGATGTGCCGCGTGCGGCCGGACTTGGAACGCGGCACGGTGAGGATGCAGCGTTCCAGGTCCACGTTCTCCCACGTCGCCTTCAGCGCCTCGCCCCGGCGAGCGCCGGTGACGGCGAGGAACGCCAGCACGGACGCGGCGGTCTCGTCCGGGTCGGCCGCCAGCGCCCGGAAGAGCGCCTGCGTCTCCGCCGGGGACAAGTACTTGTCGCGGCCGACCTCGCGCAGCATCCCCGGTGACGCGGCCGGGTTGCGGCCCTGGTACAGCTCCCATTTGAGCGCCTGGTTGAACATGGCGCGCAGGGTGGCGAGGTGCCGGTTGACGGTGCCGTTCGCCAGTCCCTCTCCCACCATCCTACGCCGCAGTTCCGCCACGTCCTGGGGCGTGACCTCGTCCAGCGCCTTCTTCCCGATGGCGGGCAGGATGCGCTTCCGCAGGTACGCCTCGACGTTGCCGGCCGCGCGCAGGTGCTCCTGCACGTGCGGGACGTATCTGTCCTTGGCGAATTCTGCGACGGTGGGGACAGCGCGCAGCTTTGCCCTCTCCGCCGCCGGGTCGCCGCCCAGGCTGACCTCGGCCTTGAGCTGCTCCGCGCGCTTGCGGGCCTGGTCCACGGTGACGTCGCCGAGGCGGCCGAGCCTGACCTCGTGCCGGCGGTTCCGCGCGTCATTGTACCGGAAGTAGAACGTCACGCCGGAGGCGCGCTGCT
The DNA here is from genome assembly GCA_021805545.1 of Pseudomonadota bacterium. Classification (GTDB taxonomy): domain Bacteria; phylum Pseudomonadota; class Alphaproteobacteria; order Acetobacterales; family Acetobacteraceae; genus Acidocella. The sequence goes on from JAJZFB010000002.1 coordinate 51,953, forward strand.
CGGCGATGAAGCCGGCGAGCCTGTCGTCGAAGATGCGGTTCTTCACTGCGCCCTCCGGCAGGGGCGGCAGCTTCTGCACCAGGGTGCGGGTGATGGTGGTCGCGGCCATGTGGCTCCTTCCTGTGGTGGATGGGGATGGGGGTCATCGGGGTCTTGGAGGTGCGGCGCGCAGGCCCAGGCGGGCGACGCCTACCCGGCAGTGCTGTGGCGCCGATTCGCCTCGACGAAGGCTTCCAAATCTTCCTGCTGGTACCGAACGTACTTGCCCGAGAGCTTGATGAAGGCCGGCCCGGCGCCCGTGCCGCGCCAGCGCTCCAGCAGCTCGGCGGTGACGCCCAGGCGCTCGGCGGCCTGGGGCGCGGTGAGCAGCGGGCGCAGCCCCCGCTGCTCGGTGGTGGTGGTGCCAGCCTCGATCGTTTGCTTGGCCATGTCGTGCTCGTCTCCATCTTCGGGCGCCGGTGGCGCGCTTGCCCCGGCTTCGCCCATGGAGCTGTTCGACGGTGGCACTTGGCCGCCAAAAGCCGCGCATGACCCTCCTTGCCCGCGCCGCGTCAGCGCCGGGCGGGCCAAAGCCCACCCGGCGCGTTGGCAATCCTTCGGCCTGACTCCTCGGCCTTCGCCTACCCGGACTCGCCGGAGGCACCCGCCACCAAGCGTGCGATCCGCACGCGGCGCATCTCGGCCGCCAGGGCTTCGCGCACGGCGTTGCGGCAGGTCCAGAGCCGCGAGATGTACGGCGCCCGAGCGGACCAGTCTCGCAGCGCCTCGTCCACCACGATCAGCACCTGCTCCGGCGTCACGCCTTCCTCGCGGCTGGCGGGATCGGGGCAGAGTGGCAAGTGCAGATCGCCTGCGCGCGCCAGCGTCCATCTATACGGCGAGGGTAGACCGCCGGGACAGAATTCCACCCCGGCGCCGAGCGGCTCACCCGCCTGCATTTGCCGGACCGCCTGCCCGAGCGCCTCCAGCACGGCGAGCGCGCCGCCCTCCGGCATCCGCGCGTGCTCCAGCGCCATGCGGGCCTGCACCACCAGAACGAGTTGGCGCAGCGCCCAACCGGACGGCGCGGAGCAGACCGTGCCGTACCGCACCGGCAGGCCGAAGCCGTCGCTGCCGGTGTCCAGTACGGCGACCCAGAAGCGCTGCTCCCAGTAGGGCAGCACGTCGGCGTTGGTGAACAGCACGAAACGTTCTCCGTCTCCCGTGCGGCGCACAGCGACGATGGATTTCTCGTCGAAGTCGATCATGCGCGCACGTCTCCCTCGGTGCTGGCGGCCGGAACCATTTTGGTTCCGTCCGATTCGCCAGCCTGGTCCACCTCGAACACCAGCCAGGAGTCGTCGCTGTTGATCGTGGCAGCCACACCCTCGGGAATCTTGAAGCAGACCAGCTCCTCCTCGTTGTCGTCGTCGTTGAGGCGGAGCAGGTCGTCCGGCTCGCGTACCTGGATGCCGAGCGTGGCGAGGTACTTGATGACATGGAGCGGGTCCTCGCCGGTGCGGACGGCGTCGACGAATTTGATCCGCTGCACGTCAGGCAACTTCTCGACCTCGGAGTACCGGGAGAGCAGCGCCTCCAGGGTTTGGATTTCTTGGTCCATGTGTTGGGCTCCAGACGCAGGAAGCCCCGCCGGTGAGGGCGGGGCTTCCCGGTCAATGCTGGTTGGAAGGATTGCCCAGGCCGGCGTCGGCCTGGGCACCAGCATCACATGCGGCTGGACTCCGACTCTGCCGCGTCCACCGTGGCCACGTGCTCCTCCCAGCGCGCCATTGCCCGCCTGACCTCCAAGGCCAGCGCCGCCTGCACCGCGCGGCGCGCCTCCCAGCAGCTCCGCCGCCAGGGCGTGGCCGGCAGCCAGGAGCTGAGCGCCATCTCGATCACGGCGAGCAGTTGCTCCGGCGTGACGCCGCGCTGCCGCGCCTCCGCGTCCGGGCAGAGCGGAATCGTGAATGACCCTGTCCTGGCCAAGGTCCACGGGAACGGCGATGCCACCCCGCCCGGCGGGGCCGGCTCGAAGGCGACCGGCGGCACCGCCCAGCCCGCCTGGGGTTCTCGATGCACGGCGGCGGCCCGGTCCAGGTGGCGCACGATCTCGGCCAGGACGGGTTCGCCGGAGTGCGCCTGCTCGGCCTCGAACCGGGCCAGCGCCACGGCCAGGAGCTGGGCCATGGTCCAACCGTCGAAAGGGCCGAGACTGGCGAGGCGGAGGAACACGCCGCCGTCCGCCATCTCGACCACCGCGCCCCACAGGCGCAGCGGTCGGCCGGGGACCAGATCGGCGGTGACGAGGGCGACGGCGCGCCCGGTGCTGGTCTTGTGCCAGGCGACATTGTCGCGGCCGCCCATGGCGCGGGCCGTCATTCCCGCGCTCATCGCGTGAAGAGCGCCCAGAGGCCGTCCACGGCGAGGAAGACGGCGACGCCCTCATCGACGCGGAACGCCTGGATTTCTTCCTCGCCGGGGTCGGTGCAGGCTGCGAGGAGGTCCTCAAGGTTGTCGATCCTCCTGCCCAGGTCAGCGAAGTATGGAATGAGGTGCAGCGGATCGTCGCCGCGCGCCAGCGCGTCGGCAAGGCGCACATGAGGCACGTGGCGGGGCAAATCGTTGCCCTCGGCGTGGCGGCGCACCAGTTCGCCCAAGGTTTGGAGTTGGCGGGGAAGTCCTGTCATGTCGGTGGTCTCCGAGGCGCGGCACGGCCAAGCCCTCAGAGGCTGGCCGCTCCTCGCCGTGTGGGGTTGCTCGGCCCGCACGGTGCGGGCGAGACCATCACATCCACCTCAGCTCGGACGCCGTCGCGCCGCTTGGTCGGTCACAGGCGATGGGGGTCATGGGGGGCATGGGAGGCGCCCGCCCGTGCCCACGAGATTCCGCCAGGGTCCCTACCCGGCTTCGCCGCTGTCGCCCCCGCCCAGCGGCTCCGTCCCCACGCCCGCCAGGGCCTGCCGCGCCGCCTCCAGCTCCGGCGCCACGGTGAAGAGGCGCGGCATCCCCTCCGCCACAGCCAGCGCGCCGGCGGTCTGCATCTCCTTGAGCGCCAGCAGCACGGGGTTGCTCGCGGCCTGCCCGCGCATGTCGAATTTGCCCTCGGCCAGCAGCCTCTCCAGGGCCAGGTTGGCCAGAGGCTCCACCTCCGCGCTGCGCGGGCGGCCGGCGGCGCCCGCCTTCTTCGGCGCCGGGGCGGCCAGGCGCAGCAGCGGCGCGAACGCCAGCAGGAAATCCGCGCCGGTGCGCGGCACGGCCACAAGGGCCTCGTTGAGTACGTCCACCGCCTCGTCCAGCAGGGCCTCGGCGCCGTGCGCCAGATGGGCCAGCTCGTCCGCGACGTCCGCGCCCAACAGGCTCGGCGCGGCGGTGGGGAGGCGCAGGCGCTTGCGCAGGGCGGAGACCACGGTGGGGCTGCGCAGCGAGACCTCCACCCTGACCAGGTCCGGCCGTTTGGCGTACACTTTCCTCTCCGGCGCGTTCTTGCTGCCCTCGTGCCAGTAGGCTGTGAGCGCGTTCCCGCGCTGCTTGGCGAAGAATCGGCCACCCTCCTGCCGCGAGCCCAGGATCGGGCGGTCGCGCAGGCGGCGAACGAAGTGCTCAGCGCCGTCCTCGTACAAGTAGTCGCGGCAGAACTCCGCCTGCTGCACCCGGACCGCGCCCAGGAGCTGGTCTGAGGCGACGCGGGAAGCCACCGCCAGCGCCGCCACGAAGGCGTCCACCGCCTCGGCCACCGCGCGGAGCTGGAGGGGCAGCAGGTCCACGTAGGCGCCGGGGGAGTAGGGGGCGGAGAGATTGTCCTCGCCCCTTGGCCCTACGGCCAGGGGGGAGGGGAGCAAGGAGCGCAGCGCGCGCATGGGGTCCGGCAGGAGCGTGCTGCCCCGGCGGATTTGGAGCCTGCCGGCGCCGCTGGGGACCAGGGCGAGCTGGCCAGCCAGGGAGACGGAGGCACCGCCAGCAAGGCGGACAGGCGCAGGGCCTACCTTGAGCGGCCGTTTCAGGACTGCACCCGGTTCGGGCGCGCGGAGCAGGAAGCCGGCGCGGGCCAGCGCCCGGCAGAACCTGGCCGCCTCGCGCGGCGTGGCTTTCACCGGAAGCAGGATGTCCAGGCTGAGCTGGACGCGGTCGAGGAGCACGTCCGCCGCCTGCCCGGCGGCAGACGAAGCCAGCACACCCGCCACGGGAGCAGCCCCGGCGTCTTCGACTTGGTCCGGCACGCGCATCTCCCAGCAGAATCCGCCGCGAGGGTGGCGAGGGAGGGCCGAGAAAGCAAGGGGCGGAGAGATTTTCGAGCAGAAGGAGGACTTGCAAGTGAGCGTCCGGCTGGGCTGGTTCGGCGCCCATGATCGTCACGTCCGAAGCTCAATGAGCCGCGGCGGGCGCGGGCAGAGGCACCTCTGTGCCCCCTATGACTTCGATGCCCCTTCGACATGAGTGAGCGGCGCGACGGTGCTGGTTCCGCCCTGGCCATTCCAATGCCGGCCTGTCGATCACCCGCCCCCCAGCACGAAAAAAGCCCTGCCGTGAACGGCAGGGCTTTGGTCCGAGACCAGCGCGCGCCCCAAGGGCGCGCCGGTCATCACGAATCTGGATTCTGGGTGCAGCTCTCTATTTCCTGCGGCGCCGTATGGCGCCGGTATCGGTCCTGTGGACCGCCAGCCCGCCGTGGCGACGGCGGGGAAGCACGCCTATGAGCGGCGCGTCAATTACGGCCGGGTCGGGCCGCTGAGGCCGTCGAGACTATCAACGGTCTCGATCTGACCAGCATTGTCACCACCGCCGGGGCGGTGGTCCTCATCGTGGAGCGCGGCATCGGTGCGCTCCAGCCGATACCTGTGCGGGGACCACTTGCCCGCCATCTCGATCCACCGCAGGCGGAAACCGTTGCAGGCCGCACCGTTGAGCTGCATGAGCTTCCGGGCCACGGCCTGGCGGCTTTCGCCGTCCTGCGCGAGCAGGTGCCATACATTGCTGTGCAGGTCCTTGCCCGTCACCTGCCGGTTGCCGTGGTGGTGCCACCACGTCTCGAAGAGCTCGGCGAGCCATGTGCGCTCCGAGTCACCGGCCTGCCGCTTGGCGATCTCCTCGACCGCGTCCTTGCACTCCAGCGCCAGCAACGGGTCGCGGCACATCCGGCTCCACTGCTCGAAGCTGCCCATGGAGCGGCCGCGCGGCAGGTCGTCGCCCTGCTGCAATCCCCACGTCACGATCGTCAGGACATCAGAGAGAATTTTTCCCCGGTCCCGCCGCGTCTCCGCAAGGAAGTCGCCCGTGAAGCTGCGCGCCTCGGGGCTCTCCACGCCGGGGTTCAACTGCACCTCCAAGAAGCGGCGGCGCAGATCTTCCGTGACGCTGAGCCCGTTTCCCGTGACGCAGATGAAGGTCGCGGAGTTGAGCGGCACCAGCGTGCTGGTGCGGAGAACGCGGACCTGTGCCGGGTTCTCCGTGATCGCCGAGGCGAGCAGGTTGGACCGCAGCTCGGTGGCGTTCACGTTGTCGAGCAAGATGATCGGCGTGGCCGTCATCAGAACGGCGGCCAGGCGCTTGTCGAGCTCGTCTACGTTATGGCCGGTCGTCATCGCGGTCGGCGAGAGGCCATAGGCCACCTCCGCGATGAAGCGCACCAACATGCCCTTCCCCGAGCCGGCACCGGACAGGTACGGCGCGGTGACGAGCAGGCCCGGCACCAGCCCCAGGCTGGCCCGGCACGCGGCGGTCAGCAACGCAGTGAGGTAGATGCTCTCATCCGCGCCCGGCGGCTGGTCGATGTCAACCACCGGCTCCTCGGAATCGTCCACCTTCACGCGAACAGCGTCCGCGAAAGGGAACGTCCTGAGGCGCTTCCGCAACCGCTTGAGGGCGGCCACAGCAGCGCGGCGCTCGGCGCGATTCTGGATCATCACAGCCACAGTGTTGTGGCAGTAGATGCCCGAATCGGGGTCGTAACCATCCGTGTGCCGGATGGTGCCGTCCGGTGCGAGGAGCGGCCCGTAGGCGATCCCATTGAGCGGCGGCAAGTTTGCCGCCCCGAAGGTGGACAGAGCCAGATTCGACACCCGTGCCGGGAGAGCAATGTCCTCCCGGCGGGTGCCAGACCGCGTCTTCCTCTCGGCGTACGGCTGCGCGATCTCGTGGAGGAGGGTCGTCACATCGTCCGCCGTCAGGATATGCGCCACGATCAAGCCCGGCTGTTCGCCGGGGCAGAAGGTGACGGCCCTGCCGCCGCGCCGAAAGACGCCCAAGGGCTCGATCAGTTCGCAGACACGCTTCGCCGTACCAGGCGGGTCCTCCGTCACCACATGGAACGGCGGCTTGACGCCGCCGTTCTCCTCATCGGAGGCCGGAGCGTCAGGCTGGGCGTTCGTCTCGTCTGGTGCGGGCGGCCGCTCGGGCGGCAGATCGTCCTCATCAAGTGTACTCATTCTCTTGCAGTTCCCGAAGTAGCTGTGCCCGCCACGGCCAAATGCTCACTGTCGAAACGTTCCTTGGCGCCCCATGTAGGGAACGTCGTGGCGTCGTTCGGTGGTGAACCCAGGTTGTGGCGGCGCAAGGATGGCGAGCCACCCTTCTAAAATCTCGCTTGGAAGAGCGAGACCTCTGCTGTTCGCCAGCATCAGCCCGGACCGCGCAGCGCGGTTCGGGCAGTCTGGAACTGCACCCAAAAAATCCAGATTCAATTGTCAAAGAACAAGGCTTAGTCTGTAATTTATCCAACTATGGACGATTTGACTATCTCGTCCGTCCATTCAAAGATGCCGCTTGAAAGCAAACCTCTTAATCATGGGCTGGGCTGCCTACCTATCAATAGTGTGCGACAGACGCAAGGCCGCACGTGGAATGTGCAGAAGTTTTTTTGGTCAGTGCGGAAGGCGCCGCACTGACGCGGGCAGACTCTCTTGTGAACGCGCGGAGTATCGGGATCATCGGGGGCCATCGGAATCGAAGAACCGTGTCCCCCGATGGGTCCCATGCTTCTTGGAATGGGTACGGAACGCTGGCCGGAGACGACATGGTCACGTCGCCCTTCGGAGGACGAGCGGCCCGGCACCGCAGGCCATGTCCATGGCGGCGGTGAGGCGCCGCGAATGGGTGGCACCCACGAAGGCAGCGGGGTGCGGCCGCGAGCAGGGGCCGACGCAGCGCCACATGCGCGGCGAGCAGGTGCCATGATCCCTCCCACCTGCGTCCCCCCACAATCCCCCCAAGGGATCAGCGGCGATGGGGGACGGTCAGGTGCCATCATGGGGTACAACCCGAGCGAGTCGCGTTCCGCCGCTTGGCCACGGAGAGCGAACAAGGGCCATCGGGGGCGGTCAGCGGCCATTGGTTGCTTGATCGAAACGTACTACGAATCTGAGGGTCAGGAGTTCGAATCTCTTCGGGCGCGCCAAATAATTCAACGACTTATGCGTAACTCCCTGGTGCGGCAAAATGGGCCGGATACCAGGGGGATACCACTTCTCCAGAAACATCCCCGCCTCTGCCCTGCGTCAATGCGAACGCCGTTCGCTGCCGATTTTATTTTAAAGCTCTCTCCCAGGGGTTGCCGGAAGGCCTAGTCCCGTTTACATGGTGAGCAAGACAAAACCGTACTCGTTTTGCGATGCCCGCCCTTGACAAAATATCATTTGTGTGCGCGCGCGATTTTCTGGTACCGGTAATGAAGTGGGAACAGTTTTACCCTATTTTTGCCGCAATGCGGCATCAGTAGGAGATTAGAGTGAGGGTGATCGCAATGTCAGAACAGGACTTGTCGTCCTTCCTTTTCGAGAGGTCGGACATTGAAGTTTTGGATATTAAATTCCTCCGTGGCCGCGACCCCGGCTTGACGGCTGAGGAACTGTGCGCTGTCGCCAAAGGTGTGCTGGAGAATTTTTTTACTTTGCCCACAGCGAGTCAGCTGCCAGAAGGTCGTACAGCGCAGCGTAATGTTGCGGAGCTTCTGGGAAGTTAGTAATTACCGATTCGGTAGTGGTTTTTATAAGCCCCTTTGGGGGCTTTTTTTTTGGAACGTTGGATGTCAGTCGGTCGCCTTATCACGTTCTTCTCGTCCTTCACGAAGCTTCCCGTTTATGCGGAGGATGTGAGGGATCAGATAGTTGACCTCGGGATTCAAGATCACATTGAATTTCATCCTATAGACGTCGATCCAAATAAATTGCTCGGATTGTACGTTCGTTTTCGTCGGCGCAACGGGGTATATGCGGAACATCAGAACTGTTCCGTTATATTTTACAATGCCAATGTTGATTCTGATGAACAAAACTTTATTTGTATTAAAGAGCTAATGCACGTTTTTGACGAGCATCTCCATGCAGCCGTCACAACGGCGGCCGGGCTGGACGCACATCTCAGCTACTTGTTCAAAAATGTAAGCGAAGCCCCCATAGAGGCCAAGCTGAGTGGAATTGTAGACCGCGCGGCTGAGTGGGCGGCTATGGCGGTAATGTTTCCCGAAGATGTCAGGCAGGATTTTATGTCCGCTCTGGCAGAGGAGCGTTTAGATTACGCTGAATTTGCGGCCGCTCTAGGTATTCCTCAAGTATACGTTTCAGAACTCGTCTCGGATCGCTGGGAATCGTTTCGTAAGATGCTGTTGGCGCTGTAGCTTGGCGGCCAACAGCCGCCTCGCATGAAAGCGAAAAGCCACCTATACCCCAACCGGGCGCGGTGCGAACTGGCGATATTCTGCCTACCAGACCCCTGGGGTAACACCCGGCCGAGGTCATTGTGGGGTTCCGGCAGGCCCCACCACCGCGCCCACCCTGTTGCGGCACGGAGTGAAATCCCGTTAACCTCCCGGTATGAGCCAGGCGCCTGATCCGGTTGAAAAATTCATCCATCGCTGGGAGGGCCAGGAAGGCGGGGCCGAGCGGGCCAATTACGCCATGTTCCTGTCCGAGCTCTGCGACATCATCGGCGTTCCCCGCCCGCATCCGGCCCAGGCCACCACGGCGGAGAACGACTATGTGTTCGAGCGCGCGGTAAAGCTCATCGGCCCGGATGACAGCACCAGCAACGGGCGCATCGACCTGTATAAGCGCGGCTGCTTCGTGCTGGAGGCCAAGCAATCCCGCCTGAAAGGCGGTGCCAAGGCCCTGCAAGGCGGCCTGTTTCCCGATGATGTGGATGATTACAGAAGCCGCAGCCGCACCCGCCAGCAGATCAACGGTTCCAATGTGATGATGATGAACGCCCGGCACCAGGCCGAGGCTTATGCCCGCGCCCTGCCGGTGGAGCATGGCTGGCCGCCCTTCATCCTGGTGTGCGATGTGGGGCGCGAGATCGAGGTGCGGGCCGATTTCTCCGGCCAGGGCAAGAATTACGCGCAATTCCCCGACCGCCGGGGCTTTCGCATCACCATGCACGACCTTCGCCGCCAGGAGGTGCGCGAGCGGCTGCGGCTGATCTGGACCGACCCCAAGGCGCTGGACCCGTCTCTGCAAACCGCCAAGGTGACGCGGGATATCGCCAGGGAACTCGCTAAAATCTCCCGCGCGCTGGAGGAGCAGGGCTGCAAGCCGGACCGCGTGGCCATGTTCCTCATGCGCTGCCTGTTCACCATGTTCGCCGAGGATACGGGGCTGCTGCCGGAAAAATCCTTCAAGGGGCTGCTGGAGGCGTGCGAGAAAGACCCCGCCAGCTTTGTGCCCATGGTGGGGCAGCTTTGGGAGGCAATGGACAAGGGCGATTTCGCCTATGCGCTCAAGCAGAAGGTCCGCCGCTTCAACGGCGCGTTCTTCAAAAAGCGCGAGGTGCTGCCCTTGGAGCCGGCGCAGATTGCGGCGCTGAAAAACGCGGCGGGGTATGATTGGCGAGAGGTTGACCCCTCCATCTTCGGCACGCTGCTGGAGCAGGCGCTGGAGGCGCGGGAACGCCAGTCCCTTGGCGCGCATTACACGCCGCGCGCTTATGTGGAGCGGCTGGTGGTGGCCACAATCATCGAACCCTTGCGCGCGGACTGGACCCAGGCGCTGGCCACGGCGGAGCGCCAGCAGAGCGAAGGGCGCGAGACGGAGGCTTTCGCCACCATCGAAACCTTCCACAAAAACCTGTGCGGCTTGCGGATTCTCGACCCGGCTTGCGGCACCGGCAACTTCCTCTACGTCTCCCTGGAATTATTGAAGCGCCTGGAAGGCGAGGTGCTGGACGCGCTGTTCAATTTCCGGGGCAACCAGAAGCTGGCGGAGCTTTCGGGCTTATCGGTGGACCCGCACCAGTTTCTGGGGCTGGAGCTTAACCCCCGCGCGGCGGGCATCGCGGAGCTGGTGCTGTGGATCGGGTATCTGCAATGGCATTTCCGCACCGATGGCGGTATCCCCGCCGAGCCGATTTTGCGCGACTTCAAGAATATCGAGCAGCGGGATGCGGTACTGGATCATTCCGGCACGAAACCCAGGCGGCCAAAATGGCCGGAGGTGGAGTTTATTGTTGGCAACCCGCCATTTATCGGGGGCAAGTATCTGCGTGAACGCTTAGGGGATGAGTACGTCGAAAATCTCTGGACGGCGCACCCTGAGATGAACGACAGCGCCGATTTTGTCATGTACTGGTGGGACCATGCGGCCACCCTACTGGTCAGAAAAAGCTCGCCGCTGCGCCGTTTTGGTTTCGTTACCACAAATTCCATCACCCAGGTTTTCCAGCGCCGCGTGGTGGAGCGGTATTTGAGTGCGCGTGTGCCGGTTAGTCTGGTTCATGCCATCCCCGATCATCCATGGACCAAGGCCCTGCCGGATTCCGCCGCCGTGCGTATTGCCATGACCGTGGCGGAGCTTGGCAAGAAGGAGGGGGTACTGGAGAAGGCCATTGAAGAATCCGGACTGGATACCGATGCGCCAGTCATCCGTTTTTCCCAAGAAAGAGGCACAATCAATGCGGACTTGAGCATCGGCATTGATTTATCCCGCACACATGCACTCAAATCCAATGAAGGCTTAGGGTCGCGTGGAATGACCCTTCATGGGCCAGGGTTTATCGTTACACCAGAACAGGCGGTCAAATTAGGCTTAGGTAGCCGCGCAAACCTTGAAAAGTATATCCGCCCGTACCTGAATGGACGTGACATTACTGCTAAGCCTCGTGGAGTAATGGTTATTGATTTATTTGGACTAACTTCTGATGAAGTCCGCCAAAAATTTCCGGAGGTGTACCAACACCTCCTGATAACCGTGAAACCGGAACGCGATGACAACCCACGGAGTTATCGGCGCGAGAACTGGTGGCTATTTGGAGAAGTTTTGCCTCAATTACGCAAAGCAATAGTCAATCTTCCACGTTTCATTGTAACACCCGCAACACAAAAACACAGATTTTTTACCTTCATTAAGGGAGACATCGTCCCTGACGACGCGCTTATAGTATTAGCATCCGATGATGCATTTATCTTAGGTGTCATGCATTCATCGACTTTTTATAAATGGTTTTCTTTAACGGCCTCGACATTAGAAGACCGCCCAAGATTCATTAAATCGACATGCTTCGACCCATTTCCCTTCCCCAACGCAACGGAATCGCAACAGACAAAAATCCGCGCTATCGCAGAAGAATTGGACGCGCACCGCAAATCCGTTCTGGCTGACAGGAGCAAAAACCTGACCCTCACCGGGCTGTATAATGTGCGCGAGGCCATCCGCGCAAAAGGCGTGGCCGGGCTGGATGAAAAAGAACGCCGGGTTATGGATGACGGGCTGGTGCTGATTCTGAACGAGCTGCACGACCGGCTGGATGCAGAAGTGGCGCAAGCCTATGGCTGGGACGCCGGTTTGCCGGGAGCAGAAATCCTCTCCCGGCTGGTGGCGCTTAACAAGGCGCGGCTGGCGGAAGAGGTGCGCGGCAAGGTGCTATGGCTGCGCCCGGAATACCAAATCCCACGCTTCGGCACGGCGCTGCAAAAGCTGGACCTGCTGGGCACCATGCGCGAGCAGGCGCAGGAGGAAACCGCCACCCGCAAGCCCTTCCCCGCCAGCGAGATGGAGCAGACGGCCGAGATTATGGCCCTGCTGGCCAACGCCCCGGCCGCGCTGGAGCCAGGCGACATCCTCGCCCATTTCAAACCCGGCAAAACCGTGCGCCCGAAAGTGGATGCCGTCCTCGCGGGCCTCCTCCGCATGGGGCTGGCAGGCAAACAGGGCAATGGCTACAGCTTCCGCCGCGCGGCGGGCGGCGGTTAAGGAGCAACAGATAAATTGTACCAGGACGGTGCCACGCGCAGCCGCCTGGTATGAGGCTAGAGCAATATCCGATCAGCTTGAATCGAAGATTTAAGCTGATCGGATGAAATTGCTCGCCAAGCAAATCTAGAGCGTTTCCGATTGATCGGAAAATGCTCTAGAGCAATATCCGATCAGCTTGAATCGAAGATTTAAGCTGATCGGATGAAATTGCTCGCCAAGCAAATTTAGAGCGTTTCCGATTGATCGGAAAATGCTCTAGCGCGCCATCAGCAGCCCGGCGAAGAGCAGGTACAGCAGGCTGGCCCAGCTTAGCTGCTTGCCCGTTACCTGCCCGCCGCGGAACATGAGGTACAGGCACGCCACGGCAATGGCCGTAACCACCCCAGCCAGTATAACGGGCGCGCTGAACAGCCAGGGCGTGCCGAACAGGCCGCAAGCCGTGGGGATGGTGGCCTGGATCATCATGGCGCCGGAGATATTGGCCAGGGCCAGCCTCTCTTTGCCCTGGCGCACCCAGATGATGGCGTTGATGGTCTCCGGCATTTCCGTGGCGATGGGGCTGAACAGCAGCGCCACGAGCTGGGGCTTCATGCCCAGCGCCGGGCCAAGCACGTTTAGCTGCGCTACAAACACGCGTGAGGCGATGAAGATAACCACCAGCGCCGCCCCGGTTTGCAGCGCCGCCCAGGCCAGAGAGGGCATGGCCACGCGCGGGCGGAATTTCAGCGGCTCTAAATCCTCCACCTCGTGCAGCCCGCCCTCACGCCGCAGCTCTTGCCATACATAGGCCGCGTAGGCGGCCAGAAAAAGGAAGCCGAACCAGTGCTTGCCGGGGAACAGCACCAGCCCCAGCCCCAGCTTGCACAGGAAGATGGCGAGGAACCAGCCCTGGTCATGGGCTAATTGCCGGCAATCCGCCGCCACAGCGGCCTTGCGCTTAACCCTAAGGTGCCGGGAGCCAAGCAAGGTGAGCCCCACCACCGAATAGGCCAGCGTGCTGAGCGCCAGCGGCCCGCCCAAGGCCGCGCCCACGCCAAGCTCGCGCTCCGCCGCCGAGTGGCCGAACGCCACCGCCACGAAGGTAACGGCACTTTCCGGCAGCGCCGTGCCAAAGGCGGCGAGGATGGTGCCCGTGGCGGTTTCCGCCAGTTTCAGCCGGTAGCCCACCCATTCCACGCCATTCACAAAGAACGCGCAGGACAGGTAAATAAGAACGGCGGCGGCGATAAGAAGAAAGACCGTTACAAACATTCCAAAATCCTGGCCCGGGCAGACGCGATGACACCGCCCCCCACAGCCCGGCCGGCCCGGGAGGAGCAATGCCAAAGGTCTTGCCAAACCTGGTAGGAACATCCGCGCCATGGCCTTGCGGCCAAGTATGTTGACACGGACCCCGCTAAAGCGGGCGGCTACTCCCCAATGACGCGGTTATTTTATGTAACAGCGCCCCCGGCGTAAAGTGTTGAAAAATGCTGCGCCGCAACGGGGCGTGGCAGATGGCCCCAATGGGCTGGGAAAGCATGATAAGCTGTTTTATCCTGGATATAGGGGCATATATCACGACAAGCCGGGCACAGGAATGAAGGCGCAACCAGGAAAGGCATTTTCAAAATGCGGCACGAGCATGATTCGATTGGTGAGATAGAAGTACCAGACAACGCCTATTACAGCGCGCAAACCGCGCGGGCCATGACCAACTTCCCGATCTCCGGCATTCCCATTTCGCACCACGAGCATTTGCTGCGCGGCTTTGCCATGGTCAAAATCGCGGCGGCCCGCGCAAATGTGAAGCTGCAAAAGCTGGCCCCCGCCATTGGCAGCGCAATAGAGCAGGCGGCGCAGGAAATTCTTGCAGGCAGGCTGCACGACCAGTTTCCCGTGGATGTAATGCAGGGCGGTGCCGGCACATCGACCAATATGAACTTCAATGAAGTGCTGGCAAACCGGGCGCTGGAATTAAGCGGCCATAAAATTGGCGAGTTTAGCCATATTCATCCCAACGATCATGTGAACCTCAGTCAATCCACAAACGATACATACCCAACCGCTGTCCGCGTCGCGATCATTCTGGCGCAAAAATCGCTCTCCGAGGCATTGGGCGGCCTGGCCTCGGCTTTCGAAGCCAAGGCTGGAGCGTTCTACGATATTGTAAAGCTGGGCCGGACGGAAATGCAGGATGCCGTGCCGATGACCCTGGGGCAGGAATTCAGCGCATTCGCGACAACGATCCGCGAGGATATAGCCCGGCTGGTTGATGCCGTGGATTTGCTGACAGATGTGAATCTGGGTGGCACCGCAATCGGCACGCGGATTAACGCGGACCCGGCCTATGGGCCGATTGCGATTGCGGAATTAGCGGCGCTGAGCGGCATACCCTTTACACAGTCGGGCAATTTGCTGCAGGCGAGCTGGGATATGGGCGCCTTCGTCATGTTCTCGGCCGTGCTGAAACGCATCGCGACCAAGCTCTCCAAAATTTCCAACGATCTGCGCCTGCTTTCATCCGGCCCCCGCGGTGGCCTGGCTGAAATCGCCTTGCCATCGCGCCAGCCTGGCTCGTCCATAATGCCGGGCAAAGTCAATCCCGTTATCCCGGAAATGGTCAATCTTGTATGTTTTCAGGTCATCGGCCACGACCTCGCCATTACGCTGGCGGCGGAAGGCGGGCAGTTGCAGCTTAATGCGTTTGAACCGCTGATCGCGCATAATACATTAGACAGCATTTCTCTTCTGACGAATGCCGTGACTACGCTCTCGAAACTATGTGTCGAGGGAATCCAGGCCAATCCGAAGAGCTGCCTGGAACATTTGGAGGCCAGCACGGCAACATTAACGGCACTGGTGCCCTATATTGGATATGAG
Organism: Pseudomonadota bacterium; assembly: GCA_021805545.1. GTDB lineage: Bacteria > Pseudomonadota > Alphaproteobacteria > Acetobacterales > Acetobacteraceae > Acidocella. The sequence goes on from JAJZFB010000002.1 coordinate 66,973, forward strand.
CGGGCCGCGGCTCTGGCAAAAATGGCTCTGGCCACCGGGCGCACAATCCGGGAGCTTGCCAAGGAGGTCCTGCCCGATGCCGATATCGATACGATTCTCGATGCCAAGGTATTGGCGGGCATGGCGCTGAAGCGGGAGTTGTAAACATGGTCCGGTTGGCGCCTTGGGCGCCTTCTTTTCAAATCCGCTTTTGGTAAAACCGGCTCGTGGCCAAGGCCAATGGCTTCATATCGGCATAAGGTCCAAAATAATGGCGCGGCTGGAAGCCAAAACGTTCGAAAAACCGCATGGATTCATCCTGCCCATGCCCTGTTTCAAGCCGCAGCCATTGCTTGCCGTGGGCCCGCGCCTCTTCTTCCAGCCGGGCCATTATGGCTTGGCCCACGCCCTGGCCGCGCGCGGCGGAGGCTGTGTACAGGCGCTTTACCTCGGCATAATCGTCGCATAATGCAATGCCGCCACAGCCCACGGCGCTGCTTCCATTACGGGCCACCATAAATATAACATCCGGCTGCAACAGGCGCTCATAGGGCCAGCCGTGCAATTGCTCGGGCAGGTAAAGCCCGGCCAAATAGGCCTCAAGCTCTAAAATCAGGCCCCGCATTTCGTAACTGGGGCCGGTTACGCGCTCAATGTTCAACGCCATTTTCGTTGTTCCATGCAATACGTTCAAACCGCGCCTGGCCGGGCGGGCCGGCGGCAAAATCATGCACCGCCGCGCCGCCGCGCGGCAAAAACACCAGGCTGGCGCACACCGTGCCAAACCCGCCATTCTCGGCGGCATTTATATTAAGCCGCGCCGCGCGCGGGCCAGATGTATCGGCCAGCAGCGCGCCCCATTGTGCAATGGGGGCAGCGGCGAAGCGTGGCAGATGCCGGGCAATGCGCGGGCGCGAGGTGTCATCCACCTCGCCCGCCGTAACCATGTGCACGCCGGGGGGCAGCGGCACTATCTCTGGCCGCCCCGCCCCCATGCCACGGATAAAGAACGCGCCCCGCGCATCGGCAGCCACCATGTTGAAGGCGCGGTACTGTCCTGCATCCACCGCACCTATGGCCTGCGCCGCCGCCTGGGCCGTTGGCGCGCGCAGGGCCAGCAGCGGCAGCTCGCCACGGCTGCGTTTGCCGGGGGCTGGGCCCAGCGTGCCCTCGCGGTTGAGCACACTGGCCAGCACACCGGCACGGTTAAGCGCCAGCCAGGTGCCGCCGGCCAGCACATCTCGCCCGCCGCAAATGCCGGGCCAGTATCCGGCGGGTTTCTCCCATGGGCGCGCTGCCATTTCATCACGGTTGGCGGCCACACACACACCATCCGGGCCAATTGAAAGTATAACAGAGCACATCAGGCCAGCGCCTCGCGGATCATCTCGATATGGTCCGGCACGGCAAGCTGGTCCAGGGCTACGGCGGTGGCGGGCACAACATGCACGGCGGTGGCATCGTCACCCGCCAGCAATGCCACATCCCGCAAATCACCGGCTATTTTAATACGAAACCCCAGCGTGGAAACGGTGAAAAAATCGCCCTCGCGCACAGGCAAATCCTTTAGCCCGCGCCAGGCGCAACGTATGTCGAAAGGCCGTGCATAGCGGCGGTGCCCAAGCTGGGTAACATTGGCGCTCGCCAGCACAGCGGCGGATATGCCGGTTTCCTCCATCGCCTCGCGCAGGGCGGCGGCGCGGGAAGTTTCCACTTGGCCATTCACCACGTCCAGCAGCCCGCCCGGCAGCGCCTGCTTGCCCCGGCCAGGGTTGTGCAGGCGTGTAATCAGCACGGTCTGGCCGCTATCATCCAGCAGTACGGCATCCGCCGCATGCACCAGCCAGACCGGCCTTTCGCCGCCATCCGGCAGCGTGATGCCCCCCAGATCATGGGCCGCCTGGCCGGGTTCATCGCCAAAATTGCCAGCCAGGCAACGCGACACAATTTCCGCCTGCAAACCGGGCAGAATCAGCATATGGTCACGCAGTATTTCCATACCATGAGGCTACGAGGATTTCCGTGGGAATGAAACCTTGCGCCGGTAGGGGGCCATCAACTTGCTGTCATGACCAATGCGCGCGCACCCAAACCCCGTTTGGCGCCCAATGCCCCGGTACCCAACGCTGCCAGCCGGGCTGGCGCGGCACATAGCGCCCGGTAATCCATACATAACGCCCGCCAGCCCATACCCAATGCCCCGGGCGCCAGATAAAGGGGCCAGGCGGCCGGGGGGGCAGCGGCTCGTAACGCACAGGCGGCGGTGGCGGATGCACAACGGCCGCGGGCTGCGCCACCACGGTGCAAGCGGCTAATGACAAAGGCAGCGCGAGCAATGACAAAGGCAGCGCGAACAAGGCAAGGCGCAGGCGCAGGGGCTGCATCTTCATCTCCATCAATAAATTTCGCCCCCGCATCATAAGCCATGCCGGTGCGGCAAAATTAGGGCGCATCTCACCCGAAGACGCGCTTGAAAATCGTGTCCACATGGGCGTGGTGCATCTGCGCGCTCATGGCGTTATCAATCGCTGCCCCGGACACGCGGCCCGCCACATCCGCGTCGGCCAGAAGGTTCTCGCGGAAGCTCTTGGCCCCGGGCTGACCAAGTTTGGTCCAGGTTGCCATGGCATTACGCTGGACAATCTTATACGCATCCTCGCGTGAAATACCGGCCTTGGTGAGCGCCAGCAGCACCTCGCCGGAATGCACCACCCCGCCCAGGCTCTCCACATTGGCCGCCATCTGCTCGGGGTAAATGGTCAGCTTGTCCATCATTCCGGCCAGGCGCACCAGGGCGAAATCCAGCGTCACCGTCGCATCCGGGCCTATGCCGCGCTCTACGGAAGAATGCGAAATATCACGCTCATGCCACAGCGCCACATTCTCCATGGCCGGAATCACGGCGGCGCGCACAAGGCGGGCCAGGCCGCACAGGTTTTCGCTCAGCACCGGGTTGCGCTTATGCGGCATGGCCGAGCTGCCCTTCTGCCCGGCATGGAAAAACTCCTCCGCCTCGCGCACTTCTGAGCGCTGCAAATGCCGCACCTCGGTGGCCAGGCGCTCCACGGAACTGGCGATAACGCCCAGCGTGGCGAAGAAGGCCGCATGGCGGTCGCGCGGGATAACCTGGGTGGAAGCCGGCTCAGCGGCCAGGCCGAGCTTCTCTGCCACATATTCCTCCACGCGCGGGTCCACATGGGCAAACGTGCCCACGGCGCCCGAAATGGCGCAGGTGGCAATCTCGGCGCGGGCGGCCAGCAGGCGCTGCTTGTTGCGGGCGAACTCGGCGTAATGCCCGGCCAGCTTCAGGCCAAAGCTGGTGGGCTCGGCGTGGATGCCATGGCTGCGGCCGATGGTGATGGTGTATTTATGCTCCAAAGCGCGCTTCTTCAGCGCCGCCAGCACAAGGCCGAGATCCTCCAGCAGCAAATCCGCCGCCTTGGTAAGCTGCACGGCCAGGCAGGTATCCAGCACGTCCGACGATGTAAGCCCCTGATGCACGAAGCGGCTCTCCTCACCCACGCGCTTGGCCAGCCAGGTCAGGAAGGCGATAACGTCGTGGCGGGTCTCGGCCTCGATGGCGTCGATCTCCGCCGTATCGGCTTCGGTGAACACAGCCATGGCGGCATCGCCCTTCTCGCGGATCACCTTGGCTGCTTCCGCCGGAATGGCGCCGTATTTGGCCATGGCCTCACAGGCATAGGCTTCAATCTGAAACCAGATGCGGTATTTCTCCTCCTGGCTCCAAAGAGCGGCGGCTTGGCTGCGGGTATAACGGGGGATCATCGTCGCGGCTCCTGAAAAGCGAATTTTCGCTCCGCCTACCCCCCCGGCCTAGCATTGACAAGGCGCACCGGCACAGGCCACCCAAGCGCCATGGACGGTTTTTCCACCCTCATCATCCTGGTTCAGCTTTTGCTCATAGACCTGGTGCTGGCGGGGGATAACGCCATCATCATCGGGCTTGCCGTGGCCAGGCTGCCGGCCAAGCAGCGGCGCCTCGCCATTCTGGCGGGCATTGCCGGGGCCACGCTCATCCGCATTCTCTTCGCCCTGGTGGCGGTGCGGTTGCTGGCCATTATCGGGCTTACCCTGGCGGGCGGCATTTTGCTGCTCTGGGTGGTATGGAAAAGCGCGCGCGAGCTGGCGGGCAGCAAGCACGGGGCGGAAAACGGCGGCGCGCCGCCGCAAACGCTGCGCGGGGCCATCTGGCGGATCGTCGTGGCCGATATTTCCATGAGCCTGGATAACGTGCTGGGCGTGGCTGGCGCGGCGCGCGGCCACCCCTGGCTGCTGGCCGTGGGACTCTTCATCTCCATCGCGCTGATGGGTATGGCGGCCAGCCTCATCGCGCATATACTGCAGCGTTATTCATGGTTAGCCTGGGTAGGTATCGCCATCGTGTTCTATGTGGCGCTGCATATGGTCTATGAAGGCTGGCACCAGGTCGCGCCGCATGTGGGAATATAAGTCCCTCATGTCCCGGTTCTGAAATTCGCGATAGTTCACATCACGAATTTCAGAACCGGGACACTAGAGCAATATCCGATCAGCTTGAATCGAAGATTTAAGCTGATCGGATGAAATTGCTCGCCCAAGCAAATTTAGAGCGTTTCCGATTGATCGGAAAATGCTCTAGAGCAACATCCGATCAATCGGAAACTCTAAAACCGCCGGTGCTTCACCCAAACCGCCCGTGGTTTGAACACGAAATACCCCACTAATCCCGCCAGAATGAGCAACGGCACCACCAGCACCAGCGCCCAGAACAAGGCGGCAATGGCGGCCAAAGCTAAGCCAAACGCCGCCAGACGCAGCAAATAGCTTAAAATACTGGGTTTAGGCGGCTCGACGAATTTGCCGTCCGGCGTCATGTCGATAACCGGACCGTCTGATCTTTCCATGAAACTTCATATAGGCCCGGCCGGGCCGGGCTTCAATTCAACTGCGCCATCGCATTATCGAACCGGACCAGAAAATCATCCGTGTAACGCGCATAGTCGAACGCGGCGCTGGGGCCATACTCCGAGGTGGCGCTCCATAGTACCTCGCGCAGCAGCGAGGCACATTTGAAAGCCTGAAAAATATCATACTCGTCGCGCTCAAACCCGCGGCCGAAATAGGCCGCCAGTAAGTCCTCATCTTCCTGCGGGTAGAAATTATTGTTCGAGGAAAGATTGGCAAGGTCGAACAAGGCGCAGTTGAAACCCGCGAAATCCCAGTCCAGCAGCCACAGGCGGGCGCCATCGTCGAACAAATTCGCCGCCAGCAAGTCATTATGGCAGAACACGATTTCCGCCTTGCCCACGCGGCTTTCCAGCACATCATTGGCTTCCATCAGGCGCGGCAGATGGCCCGCGACGCGGCTATCCTTAAGCCCATGCGCGTAAGAGCGGTTGACGTGGAACACCCAGAACGCCAGCAGCGGCCCCTGCAGAAAAGGCCCCATGGTGGTGTGGCAACGGCGCAGAAGTGCTGCGATCCGCAGCAGATTCTCCGGCCGCTGCACCTCATCGGGCTTCAGGCTGCGTCCGGGCAGCAGGCGCGAGACCATGACGCCGGGCGCGGTGTAAAAAATTTTTGGCGAGATACCGGCACGCGCCGCGGCGCGTGCCGCGGCCTGCTCGTTAAAGCGCATCACGCCATGCTCAGGACGGTCGGCCCCCAGGCGCACGGCAAAGCGCTGTCCCTCGGCGTTCTGCACGCCATAATTGCGGTTGGTGACACCCCCTTCAAGCGGCCAAACCTTGATTGGCCCTTTCCAGAATGGCAGCGACTCAACCTCGATGATGCCGCGATCGACCATCAGATCATTCACGTCTCTCACACCCCCCGGCTGCCGGCCCGCGCCGACATTATACAATTGCACGCTCAGGGGGAACCGGAAATGCGCCGCCCCTTTGCTTTTGGCGCATTCTTGGTCTGGTTTGGCGCCGGTGGCAAGCAAGGCGGGAAGCGGCTAAAACGATAGGATGCCTGCTGACGACCTGTTCGGTCCGCCGCCTGGTGCGGAACAACCCAGCGCTGTAGCGCAACCTTTGGCGGAACGGCTGCGGCCGCGCGCGCTGGGAGAGATTGTGGGCCAGCCGCACCTGCTGGGGCCAGAGGGCAGCCTCACGGGAATGTTACTGCGCCACTCCCTTGCCTCGCTCATTTTATGGGGGCCGCCGGGCGTGGGCAAAACCACCATCGCCCGGCTGCTGGCCACCCAGGCGGGGCTGCATTTCCGGCAAATCTCAGCCGTATTCTCCGGCGTGGCCGATTTGAAAAAAGTGTTCGACGAGGCCACGCGGCTGCGCCGGGCCGGGCAGGCCACCTTATTGTTCGTGGACGAAATCCACCGTTTCAACCGCGCCCAGCAGGATGCGTTTCTGCCGGTGGTGGAGGCCGGCACCATCGTGCTGGTGGGGGCGACCACGGAGAACCCGTCCTTCGCGCTCAACGGCGCGCTGCTCTCGCGCTGCCAGGTTTTTGTGCTGCGGCGGCTGGACGATGCGGCGATGGAGCAGTTGCTCACCCGCGCCGAGGCCGAGATACAGCGCCCCTTGCCCTTAACCGAAGGCGCGCGCGCCAGCCTGCGCGCCATGGCCGATGGCGATGGCCGCGCCCTGCTGAACATGGCCGAGCAGCTTTTCGCCCTGCCGCCGGATGGCACGCTGGACGAGGCAGCACTCACCCAGATGCTCTCCCGCCGCGCCGCCTTGTACGACCGCGACCGCGAGGAGCATTACAACCTCATCTCCGCCCTGCATAAATCCATGCGCGGCTCCGATGCCGATGCCGCCCTGTACTGGCTGGCCCGCATGCTGGCGGGCGGAGAAGACCCGCGCTACATCGCCCGCCGCATCACGCGCTTTGCCGCGGAGGATATAGGCCTGGCCGACCCGCAAGCCCTGCCGCAGGCCCTGGCGGCATGGGAGGCGTATGAGCGGCTGGGCTCGCCGGAAGGGGAAATCTGCATCGCCCAGGCCGTGCTGTATCTGGCCACCGCGCCCAAAAGCAACGCCGCCTACAAGGCTTTGGGGGCCGCCAACCGCGCCGCCAAGGAAACAGGCAGCCTGATGCCGCCCATGCACATCCTCAACGCGCCGACCAAGCTGATGAAAAACCTGGGCTATGGCGCGGGGTACGAATACGACCACGAGACCGAGGAGGCTTTCTCGGGCCAGAATTATTTCCCCGAGGGCATGGGCCGGCCGGATTTCTACCGCCCCGTGGAACGCGGGTTTGAGCGCGAGATTGTGAAGCGATTGGCCTATTGGGCAAAATTGCGCGAAGAGAAGGCATGAAAGACGTGACCATTACCGCGGACGCCGCCGAAATGCGGCTGGACCGCTATTTGCGCCGCGAAACCCCGGGCCTGACCCAGGGCGTGCTGCAAAAACTGCTGCGCACCGGCAAAATCCGCCTGAACGGCGCCAAAGCTGAGGCCAATGCACGGCTGAACGAGGGCGATGTGCTGCGCCTCCCCGACATTGCCCCGCCATCCGAAGCCCCGCGCGAGCGCCATGTGGTGAAGATGGACCCGGCCCGGCAAAAAGAGCTGGAGGGCATGATTATCTACCAGGATGAATCCGTAATCGCCCTTAACAAGCCCGCGGGCCTGGCCGTGCAGGGCGGCAGCGGCATTGCCGTGCATGTGGATGGCATGCTGGACGCGCTGCGCGAAGAGGGCGCCGAGCGGCCCAAGCTGGTGCACAGGCTGGACCGTGATACATCGGGCATTTTGCTGCTGGCCCGCACTGCGCGCGTGGCCGCGAAGCTGGCGGCGCTGTTCCGTAGCAGGAATGTCGAGAAAACCTACTGGGCATTGCTGGCCGGCGTGCCGGATGTGCTGGAGGGACGGATCGACCTGCCGCTGAAGCGCATCGAATTTGGCAATGTTTCGCGTGCAGAGCCAGCCGGGCGCAAGGACCCCGAGGCGCAGAAGGCCATAACGGATTACCGCGTGCTGGATTATGCCGGGCGCAAATACTGCCTGGCCGCGCTTTCGCCACACACGGGCCGCATGCACCAGTTGCGCGCCCATTGCCTGGCGCTGGGCACGCCCATACTGGGCGATGCGGCCTATGGCGGCATCTTCGCCGAGCCTTTCGCGGCGCAGTTGCACCTGCATGCGCGCCGCCTGGTTCTGCCCCACCCCGATGGCGGCACGCTGGCGCTGGAAGCCGCTTTGCCTGAGCATATGCGCGAGGGGCTGAAATATCTGGGCTTTGCCGTGCCCGAGGCCGCCCGCCCCGCACGGCGTATGTGAGCAGTTCTTAATCGGGACACTAGAAAAATCAATAAGCTAGTGTGATTCAGCTTCTGAAATTCGCGATATTTCATATCACGAATTTCAGAACCATCACACTAGCCGCGTGGCGCGAATCTGGCCATAAACCCGTATGCGGTGGCGGATAGGAACAGGCCTGGCCTTGTGTATGCTGCTCATCGGCGCCTCGGCGCGCGGGGCAGACCCGGTGACGTATGACGTAACATTCACGCCCAGCGGCGATGCCGAATTAGACTCACTTTTGAAACAAAGCGCCTCGCTCGTCAGCCTGCGCGCCAAGCTGCCGCCCGCCCCCTTCGCGCTTATCGGCCGCGCCAAGGCGGATGAAACGCTGTTCCTCACCGTGCTGCACAGCCTGGGCTATGATGACGGCAGCGTGGACATTACCATAGATGGCCAGGCGCTGGACAGCCCGGCCCTGCTGACCGCGCTCACCGCCATGCCCGCGAGCCAGCACGCGCAGGTGCAGGTGGTGCCGCACAAGGGGCTGCTGTTTCATGTGGGCAACGTCATCATCTCCGGCCTGCCGCAAGGGTTCACGCCACCCGCCATGGTCAAAACAGGCGATGTGGCGCGTGCCCAGCCCATTCTGGCCGCAAGCCCCGCCCTGCGCGCCGCGCTGCAGAATGATGGTTACGCCTTCGCCACGGTAGATGCGCCGCTGGCGGTGGCGAACCTGCAAACCCATACGCTGAATGTAACCTACACCGTCCAGCCCGGCCCGCGCGTGGATGTGGGGCAGATCGAATTCTCCGGCCTCAAGCGCACCGATGCCAGCTTCCTGCGCCGCCACATAAGGCTGAAACCCGGCCAGCTTTATTCAGCCAAAAACGTTTCCGCGGCGCGGGATTCGTTGCTCTCGCTGGGGGTTTTTTCATCGGTTACCGGCGCCCCCCAGCCAGCCCAGGGCAACACCGCGCCGGTCATGTTCCGCGTTATAGAGCAGAAGCGCCACGCGGTAACGCTGGGTGGCGCCTATGCCACGGATACGGGCATAAATATCAGCACCTCGTGGGAAGACCGCAATGTTTTCCGCCGCGCGGAAACACTCACCCTTACCGCCACGGCCAACGGGCTGGGTGGCACCGGCACCACGGCACCGGGCTACGATTTGAAGGCAGCCTTCGCGAAGCCCGATTATGATACACCGGGGCAGACACTCACGCTGACGGCGGAAGGGCTGAAGCAATCACTCACCGCCTATGACCGTGACGGCATCCTGCTCTCTGGCACGCTGGCGCGGCCCATCACGCGGCACACCGCCATTACCTACGGCCCCGCCTTTTCCAGCATGAATGTGAAGCAGGAAGGTATCAGCCACACCTATGTGCTGGTGCAATTCCCCATCGGCTTCACCTTCAACAACACCAACAGCCTGCTTGAGCCCACGCGGGGGGTGAATGTCTCCCTCGGCATTACCCCCACCGTGCCAGTGGCGGGCAGTTCCAGCGTGTTCGTTATTCTGCAAGGCAGCGTAGCCACCTATGTGCCCGTAGAGCGTAACGGGCGCGGCGTTATCGCCATGCGGCTGATGGCGGGCAGCATACAGGGTGCTGGCAATTTCTCCGTACCGCCGGACCAGCGTTTTTACGCTGGCGGCTCCGGCACGGTACGCGGCTATACCTACCAGACCATCGGCCCGCTCTTCCCCGACGGCACGCCGGAAGGCGGCGCGGCGATGGATGCGGTGAACCTGGAATTCCGCCAGCACGTATGGGGCAATATCGGCGTGGTGCCGTTTGCCGATGCCGGGCAGGTCAGCAGCTCCAGCACGCCCTTTACCGGCACAATGCGCGTGGGCGTGGGGCTTGGTCTGCGCTATTACACCGGCATCGGGCCTATCCGCATGGATGTCGCCTTTCCCCTCTCCCACATACCGGGGAGCAACTCTTTTGCCCTGTATCTCGGGCTGGGGGAGGCGTTCTGATTATGCGGCGTGCCCTCAAGATCATTCTCGGGCTCCTTCTCACCATCCTGGCCGTGCTGGTGCTGGCGGCGGGCGGGCTGTTCGTGGCGCTCAACAGCCAGGCGGGGCGCAATTTCGCGGTGCGCGAAATCAACAAGCTGGCCGGGCCCATGGTCAAAATCGAGGGGCTAGGCGGGCATTTTCCGGCGGATTTGAAGCTGGCCGATGTGCAGCTTGCCGACAAGGACGGCGTATGGCTGCATGGCACCGGGCTGGAATTGCGCTGGCGGCCCTTGGCGCTTTTGCACGCGCAGGTGCATGTGCTGAACCTTAGCGCCACCGGGCTGGACGTGCTGCGTGCCCCCGTGCCCAGCGCCAGCAAAAGCAGCGGCGGCAATACAAAGCTGCCGCCCTTGCGCGTGGCGCTGGACCATCTGCAAATCGGCACACTCACCCTCGGGCCGTCACTCGCCGGGCAGGCCCTGGCGCTGCATGTGCAAGGCTCTGGCTACCTAAACACGGCGGATAATGCCGGGCTGACACTGAACGCCACCACGCCGGGCGGCGCCTCAATCTACAGCATAAACGCCGCCATGGCCCCAAAAACCGTGGATTTAACCCTGCATCTGGCCGAGCCGCCGGGCGGGTTCGTGGGCCATTTCGCGGGGCCTCAGGCGCAAGGCCCGTTGCGGGCAGACATCACCCTCTCCGGCCCGCGCGATAACGCCGCCCTGCGTTTCGCCCTGGCACTGGGCCAGGCGCGGCTGCAAGGCGATGGGCATTTGGGGCTGGAAGCCCCGCGCCAATTTGCCGATGTAACCGCAATTGTGCCCGAGCTGGCCCCCTTCGGCGCGCTGGCGGGCAGTCATCTGGCGGGCAGCACCAAGCTGCATCTGCGCCTGGCCCAGGCGGAAAACGGCGCCGCCACGCTGGCGCTGGATGGCGAGGTGGCACTGACCCAGGCCCCGGCCGGGCTTGGCGCGTTTCTTGGCCCGCGTGATGAAATTGCCCTGCGCGCCAGCCTGCAGAACAATACCGTGCATATCGAAAAGCTGCATCTCAGCGGCCAGGATTTCGCGCTCGGCCTGAGCGGCAAGGCAGGCAAAAGCGGAATTGCGCTGGAAACGGCGGCCAAAATTGGCGCGCTGGCGCCACTGGCCCCCGCCATGCAAGGCACGCTGGCGGAAACAGGCAGCATAACCGGCACGGCGAAGGATTTCGCCGTGCAGGCCGATCTGACAGGCAGCGCCGGTCCCAAAGGGCAAAAAACCGGGCCGTTTGACGTAAAGCTGAACCTGCAACACCTGCCCAGCACCCCCCAGGGCACGCTTACCGGCAGCGGCATGCTGGCCGGGGCGCCGCTGCAACTGGATGCCGCCTTCGCGCAAACAGCCGGTGGCGGGTTCACGCTGAAACTCGGCCAGGCGCAATGGCGCTCGGTTAAAGCCGGGGCGGATTTGCAACTGGCCAAGGGCGCGGCGTTGCCAACCGGCACGGCCCGTTTTGCCATCGCCAGCCTGCGCGATTTGCGGCCCTTTGTGCCCGCAACCCTCAGTGGCGGGGTACAGGGCGATTTTGCCAGCTCCCCGGGCGGGGTAAAGCTGAATTTAACAGCCAGCAACCTGGTTGTTTCGCCCAGCCTGGGGGCCGTTAGCGCCAAAATCGCCGCCAGCGGCCCAGTGCAGGCGCTGGGCTTTACCGCGCAGGCCAGCCTTGCCGGGCTTATGGGCCACCCAGCCAAACTCAACGCCAGAGGCACGCTTAACATACCAGGCCGCAAGGCCCAGCTCTCGGCTTTTGCAGCGGATTGGCACGGGCTGAATGCCCGGCTGCAAGCGCCGGTTTCCATCGAAACACAGCCCGCCATCGCCGTGCGGCATCTGGCCCTGGTGCTGAATGGCGCGCGCGTGACGATGGATGGCGAGGTCTCGCCGCAGCTCAATCTGCGGGCCGCCGTGCAGAATCTGCCGCTGAACGTGGCTAATTTATTCGCGCCAAGCCTGGGTGCCGCGGGCACGCTGAGCGCCAATGCCACGCTGAGCGGCCCGCCCACCGCCCCGCGCGGCACGGTGCATATAAACGCCAGCGGGCTGCATATGGCGCAGGGCGCTGCCGCGGCGCTGCCACCCGCCAGCCTAAAGGGCAGCGCCCAGCTTGCGGGCAGCAGCGGCACAGTGGATGTGGCATTGCAAGCCGGCCCGCAAATTACCCTGGTGCTGAAAGGCCAGGCGCCTTTCAGCGCCACCGCGCCGATGAATTTGCACGCCACCGGCAAGGTGAACCTCTCGCTGCTTAACCTGCTGCTGGCGGCGCAAGGCACGCTGGTGCATGGCAAGCTGGGGCTGGATATGCGCCTGACCGGCACAGCCAAGGCGCCCATCGCCAATGGCAATGTAAGGCTTACCGGCGGCGATGTGCAGAATATTGGCTCGGGCCTGGCCCTGACCAACATAGACATGACCGTGGCCGCGCAAGGGCAGACCATAACGCTGCAAAACCTGACCGCCACGGCGGGCGAAGGCACGCTGAGCGGCCATGGCACGTTGGCGCTGGATGGCTTTATGCCGGTAAACATCACTATTTTGGCCAAAAACGCCTCGCCGGTGGTCTCCGACCTGATTACAGAGACGCTGAATGGCGATGTGAACCTGAAAGGCGCGGTGAAAGGCCCGCTGACCCTCGGCGGAAATATCGATATCGCCAAGGCCAGCATCAACATTCCTCACGGGCTGCCGCCAAGTGTCGCGGATTTGCCGATTATCATGCAAGGCGCGCCGCCACGCCCGCCGCCCGCGCCGCCGCCGCCGATAGCGCTGCACCTTAATGTGCGGGCGAAGAACCAGATTTTTATTCGCGGCGATGGGCTTTTTGCCGAGCTGGGCGGATTTTTACGCCTGCGCGGCACGCTGGCCGCACCCAATCCGCAAGGGCATTTCGAGCTCATTCGCGGCAATTTCAACCTGGCCGGCAGAAGCCTGCAATTCACCAGCGGCTCTATTGGCTTCAACGGTGGCGGGTTTATCCCATCTCTCAACCTCGTGGCCAGCGCCAGCAGCGCGCAGGTCAGCAACACCTCGCTCACAGTAGGCGGCACGGCGGCCAAACCCACCATCACGCTCAGCTCCACCCCGCCTCTGCCGTCTGATGAAATTCTGGCGCAGCTTTTATTTGGGCAGAGCGCGTCCAGCCTCACCCCGTTCCAGGCGGCATCATTGGCCGCGGCGCTGGCGCAAATTTCCGGCCTGGGCGGCGGGCTTAACCCGCTGGACAAGCTGCGCGGCGCGCTGGGGCTGGACGAGCTTTCCATAGGCGGCACCGGCTCCGGCCCGCCCACGCTGCAAGCCGGGCGCTACGTGGCGCCGGGCATATATGTCGGTGCCTCGCAATCCGCCAGCGGCCAGGGCACGCAGGTAAATGTGGAGGTGAATTTGTACAAGGGGCTGAAGTTGCAGTCTTCGACGGGAACATCCGCCACCGGCGGAGAGGGTGATTCGGTGGGGCTGACCTATCAGTTCAACTATTAAGCGGCTTAACTATCAAGCGGTGCTGGGCAGGCGCCAACCGGCACGCAAAGCCGCTCCTACACCACGCAAAGGGGCACGATCTTGGCGCGTGGCCGCCCCGCCAGCCCCACGCGCGATACCAGCGGGCATAAAGGATGGGTCATCCTTCATGCCCGCTGGTATCATTTTCAGTTTATCAGGCCACCCTGCACCCTCGCCGCCATTCTTGACGCAGCGCAACAGACTATCTACCACCCCCCCTAACCCCGCCAAAAAGGGGAAACAACGCCAAAAGCCGCACCAAAGGAACAAAAATGCAGTCTGTGGAACCAGGTAATACCGCCTGGGTGCTAATGTGTACCGTCCTGGTCCTGCTCATGACAGTGCCCGGGCTCGCCCTGTTTTACGCTGGCATGGTGCGCAAAAAGAATGTGCTCGCCATCATGATGCAGTCCTTCATGCTTTGCGCCGTGGTCAGCGTGTTGTGGATGGTGGCGGGCTATTCCCTCGCCTTCGGCCCTGGTAATGCCTTTATTGGCGATGGCTCGCGGCTGCTCCTCTCCGGCCTTGCCGCCGGGTGGGACAAGCCCTTTATCATAGATGCCGGAACCCGCTTTGCCACGCCCACCTCCATCCCGGAGAGCGTGTACATCATGTTCCAGATGAGCTTCGCCATCATCACCCCCGCGGTGGTTACCGGTGCCTGTGCCGACCGCATGAAATTCTCGGCTCTGCTTGTTTTCTTCTCGCTCTGGTCGCTGCTGGTCTATGCCCCGCTGGCGCATTGGGTTTGGTCGCCCATGGGCTGGCTGGCGCAGCGTGGCATCGCCGATTTCGCGGGTGGCACGGTGGTGGAGATTAATTGCGGCATCACCGGGCTGGTTTGTGCCCTTATGCTGGGCAAGCGCCTGGGCTACGGGCAAGAAAACATGGCGCCATGGAACCTCAGCTACGCCGTTATCGGCGCCTCGCTGCTGTGGATTGGCTGGATTGGCTTTAATTCTGGCGGCGCCATGGGGGCCAATGCCCGCGCCGGCATGGCCGTTCTGGCCACACAGATGGCCGCCGCTGGCGCCACCCTCTCCTGGGCCTTTGTGGAATGGTTTTTCCGCGGCAAGCCCTCGGTGCTGGGCGCCATTTCAGGCGCGGTGGCGGGGTTGGTCGCCATTACCCCGGCCTCGGGCTTCGTGCTGCCCGGCCCGGCGCTGCTCATCGGCCTGGTGGCCGGTGTGGTGTGCTTCTGGACCGCCACGGAGCTTAAACAAAAATGCCGCTACGACGACAGCCTGGATGCGTTTGGCGTGCATGGCGTGGCCGGCATTATCGGCACGCTGGCCACGGGCTGGTTCGCCTTTGGTCCGCTCTCGGGCGGCGCGGCGGTGGGGGGGGCGCATCTGCTCGCGGTGCAGGCGCTGGGCGTGGCCGCCACCATCATCTACTGCGCCGCTGTAAGCTGGGTATTGCTCAAAATCACCGACCTCGTGGTGGGCCTGCGCGTTACCCGCGAGGAAGAGCGCGAAGGCCTCGACATCGTTCTCCACGGCGAGCAGGTTTTCTGACGGGCAACCAAAGGGGCGGCCGCGCGCCGCCCCGTTTTGGCGCCGCGGCTACCAAGTGCCGCCGCGCCATGGTAGAGTTTCCGCCAGCCAGCATTGCCCCGCAATGCCGCAAAATATCAGTGAGGACCCCATCATGCTCAACGCAGCCGCAAACCTGCCCCTGAAAGACCCAACCCTGTTCCGCGAAGCCAATTTCGTGGACGGCAAATGGATAGAGGCCGATAGCGGCAAATGGCTTGAGGTGAAGAACCCCGCCACCGGCGCGCTGGTGGGCCGCGTGCCCGCCATGGGCCAGGCGGAAACCAAGCGCGCGATCGAGGCCGCGTACAAGGCCCAAACCCCCTGGCGCAAGATGCTGGCCAAGGAGCGCTCGGCCATTTTGCGCAAGCTGTTCAACCTGATGATGGACAATGCCGACGACCTGGCGGTGATTATGACCGCCGAGCAAGGCAAGCCGCTGGCCGAGGCCAAGGGCGAGATCGCCTATGCCGCCAGCTTCATCGAATGGTTCGCCGAAGAGGGCAAGCGCGTTTATGGCGACACCATTCCGCAAAACGCGCAAGGCCGCCGCATTATCGTGCAGAAAGAGCCCATCGGCGTGTTCGCCGCCATTACGCCGTGGAACTTTCCCGCCGCCATGATTACCCGCAAGGCCGGCCCCGGCTGGGCCGCGGGCTGCACCGGCGTTATCCGCCCCGCCAGCCAAACACCTTTCTCCGCCCTGGCTTTGGCCGTGCTGGCCGAGCGCGCGGGCATGCCGGCGGGCGTGTGCAACATCATCACCGGCCCCTCCAGCGGCACGGGCGCCGAGCTTACCGCCAACCCCATGGTGCGTAAGCTCACCTTCACCGGCTCTACCGAGGTGGGCGCCAAGCTCATCGCGCAGACCGCGCCCACCATCAAAAAACTCTCGATGGAGCTGGGCGGCAACG
The DNA here is from genome assembly GCA_021805545.1 of Pseudomonadota bacterium. Lineage (GTDB taxonomy): Bacteria > Pseudomonadota > Alphaproteobacteria > Acetobacterales > Acetobacteraceae > Acidocella. The sequence goes on from JAJZFB010000002.1 coordinate 83,127, forward strand.
CGCCGTTCATCGTGTTCGACGATGCGGATTTGGACGAGGCCGTAAAGGGCGCCATTGCCAGCAAATACCGCAATGCCGGCCAAACCTGCGTATGCGCCAACCGCCTGCTGGTGCAGGATGGCGTTTACGAGGCCTTTGCCCAGAAGCTGAAGATTGCCGTGGAGGCGCTGAAAGTGGGCAACGGCATGGAAGACGGCGTAACCCAAGGCCCGCTGATTAACGCCGAGGCCGTGGCCAAGGTGGAAGAGCACATCGAAGACGCGGTGAAGGCCGGGGCGCGCATCATTACCGGCGGCAAGCGCCACGCGCTGGGCGGCAATTTCTTCGAGCCGACCATCCTGGCCGATGTGCCCAAAACCGCGAAAGTGTCGCACGAGGAAACCTTCGGCCCGCTGGCGCCGCTGTTCCGCTTCCATACCGAGGAAGAAGCCATCCAGATGGCCAACGACACCGAATTCGGCCTGGCCTCCTACTTCTACGCGCGCGATGTGGGCCGCATCTTCCGCGTGGCCGAGGCGCTGGAATACGGCATTGTCGGCATCAATGAAGGCATAATCTCCACCGAGGTCGCGCCCTTCGGCGGCGTGAAATCCTCCGGCCTGGGCCGCGAAGGCTCAAAATACGGCATCGAGGATTATCTGGAGATCAAATACCTCGCCCTTGGCGGGATTGGCGGGTAAGTTTCAAGGCTTGGCGCGGCTTTAAGCAAAGCCGCGCCAAAAGCATTTGGATTTGGCCAAAGGCCGCGGCCACACGGGAAGCGTTCCGGGTGGAGCGGCCTTTGGTTTTGGTAATTTCAACCCACACCCGTCATTGCGAGCGCAGCCGAAGCAATCCATCTTTCGGGAAGCGGCACGAAAGATGGATTGCTTCGGCTTCGCCTCGCAATGACGAACGGGATAAGGGCGTCGTGAGGAAATGCGGAACCTCGCCCGGGATGGCGGCTTGCGAGCCAAGCGCGTTACAAAATGCCTGCTCGCATGATCCCGGAACGGGACGTTAAACGTGATCCAGCCTTAGAAGTGCAAGATCGTGAGTTCATCTAGATACGAGTCAGCTAGACGGTCACAACGGACGAAATGGAATCGACGAACACGTAACATTTATCCCTGTATAGCCTTTCGAATTGAGAAGCGCTTCGACACTAGTCTTCGTGATGGTTTGATGTTGGCCAGGGCCTATCTTGATCTCGGAAATCAGGGCAGGGGCATTTTGGAACAGATTGCCAAAACTCAAAGGAAGATGCCTAGTTATAGTTGTAGGACGCGCCAAGAAGGCCAATGAATCCAAGGAGCGGCAACCAAATTTTATCATCAATCGCCATTCTTTCTCGGACTCGAACGCTGTGTGCTTAATGAGAGGGGCTACGACGGCGATCTGCTCCTCTACGACGGCCCAATAGTTGGTCGATGCTACGTTAATTCCAATTCCTGAGTGACGTATGCAAAGTTTTCTAATTTCACGCATAAGATTTGAAACGAGACGGGTCTTTGTCGCGCGGTCATAAATAACCGGCAAAAGATAAGTTTCTGGAATCTTTGATGGTGACAGTACAGCTCTATTGCCTTTCAAGGCTAGACTAAGCAAATTCTCACTATTGAAACCGATTGCAACGCCTCCGTTTTGGCCAGTGTATGCCCGCCATAGGTTCAAATCATCGCCGTCGGTACAAAAGCTGCTGATGTACCAATCACTCGTCGCACAATGATCTTTGTTACCAAATGAACTGAGAAGGGCAATAATGGGGGCAGCTCCGCTTATGTGCGAGTAGCGCTGCAAACGTTCAAAAATCAGATCGAAAAGATGTTGGACTTCGGTTGTGTCGTTTACGCAGGAAACGTGGGTTGCCCAAAGCGATGAGCTCCCAAGTATCTTAAGCAGTGTGGCATTCGAAGTATAATGCCAAAGTGTCTCGGGCATTGCCGGCCGCGGCGTCGGATAAGCTTTGTCGAGTACCTGTGCCGTGGCTTGGGCTAATTGTAGCTGTTGGTTCTGCGTGACTGACATGTCCTAATCATAGCAATGATCTGAGCCAGGACAGATAGGCAAAATCGAGCCAGTACCCAGTCTTGCCGGAACTGGACATGCCTCTTTCTCTTGGTTGCTTTCCCTGAAGCAGACAGGCAGCCCCCTCACCCCGGCAGCACCTTCCAAAACCGCTTCACAAACCCCTGCGCATCCACCTCAAAAACCTGCTTCTCCACCTCGGCCTCGCCATCCTGGCAGCGCCACGTAAAGATGGTATCATGCCCCGTGGCATAGGCGGGAATATAGTCTGAATCCGGGTTTTGCTTGCACCAGGCCACGGCGCCTTGCCCCGGCACGCGGCTGGTATTGGCCGGGCCGCAGGGCAAATTGGCGCCGGTGGTGCAAACCAGCACATGCCCCTGGGCGCAGCGGTACACCGTGCCCGCGGCAACCATGCCGGGCGGCATGGCGGTGCCAAACACCGCATTCACCTGGGCGGCGAGCGATTCCGGCACGGGCAGCAGCGTATTACCGGTGCCCAGCTTAGCGCAGCGCGCCGCCGGGCTGGTGTGCGCATGGGCGGGCAGGGCCGTAACAAGGCAAAATAACGCCAGGAAAGCCAGTGCGCTGCATCTCATGCGGGCAACTCCTCGCCGGGCAGCCTGCGCCTTTGCAAACCGCCCGGCAAGCCATTACCGCCGCACCAGCCCTTGCGGCTGCACCACGCCAAAGTCCAGATGCGTCACCACACCCGGCTTTGCCTCGCACACATCTGGCACCACGGTGCAGCCCACCAGCCCGGTCCAGGGCAGGCCGAGGAAGGGGTGGCGCCCATCCGCATCCTTGCCGCCCATCAAATGGCATTCCAGCGGCGGGTCGCCCTTGATGACGACGCGGTAACGCGCCTCGCCAACTTCCCATAGCGGATCGAGGTCTGTTCCAAGCTGCCAGTAGAAATGATAGACGATGAGCGGCGCGCCCTCGACCCAGGCCGTCCATTCATAATGCTGGCCGCCTACCGTGCCCTGCTTCACCACGCCATATTGGTGCGTGATGTCGTTCTTGGCCTTGGAGACTTCAAAACGGACCGTAACCTTCTCGATCTCCTTGCCCAGCCCCGACGCGATCATCTCCATGGAAGAATAAAAATATTTATACGTCTCGGGCGAGCGGCGCGGGTTGGCGAGCAACTCTTCCGGGTCTGTACCAAAACCCATAATCTCAGTGTAGATCATGGGGTTGCGGACCTTGTCGATAATCTCCGTTACCTCGATGCAATCAATCCGGTTCATCAGCCGCGCCAGGGTCAGGGGTAAAATATCGCCCGAGAAACCCGGATGAATGCCAGCGCCATGGAAAGAGCTGTTGCCAGCGCGGCAGGCGGCTTCAATCTTGGCCGCATCATCGGCAAACCATTTATTCGGCAGGAACGGCCCGGCCGTGGAAATAACATTTTTGCCCGAGGCGAGAAGCCGGCAGATAGGCTCCAGCGCGGCGGGGCCTGCAAGGGCGGCAAACAGCACACAATCCGCCTCCATGGCGATGAGCGCCTCGGCATCGCTGGTGGCAATCACCCCCGTTTTCGCAAGCCCCACAATATCACCCGCATCTTTGCCAGCCTTGTCAGGGTTGGTGACATAAACGCCAACCAGCTCGGTAACGGGGTTCTCGATGAAATATTTAAGGGCCGCCTGGCCAACCGTGCCGGTGGCCCATTGGATAACGCGGTAACGCTTGCCAGACATTTTTGCTGCTCCCTTCAGTTAAGGCTGCGGACCTGGCCGCCATCAACACGGTAATTCGCACCCGTTACAAAACCGGAAAGCGGGCTGGCCAGCGTGCAGATGACGATGGCAAGGTCCTCCGGCGTGCCCAGCCTTCCGGCGGGCGGCAAATCGAACACCTTGGCCGCGACGAGGCGGGCGGTGATGTCCTCGATGGACATATTGGGGTCGCCGAATTTGCTGCGCGCGAAGCGGATCAGCCCATCCACCATAATAATGCCGGGCGAGACAGTGTTGACCGTAATGCCAGCCCCCTTCAGCGACCCGGCAAGGCTGACGGTGAAATTATTCAGCGCCGATTTGGCGGCGGAATAATCGGAGCCAAGATTATTGGGCTGCACGGCCACGGCGCTGGAAACATTGATGATGCGCCCGAACGCGGCATCCTTCATGGCCGGAATGGCAAGCTGCGCCAGCCGCACGGAAGACAGCGCATTGGCGTTGTAGTTGGAAAGCCAGTCGGCAATGGCAATTTCCGCCGGGGTTTTCGTGGTATTGCCGGTGGAGCTTCCCCCGGCATTATTCACCAGAATTTCGATATTGCCGCCCAGCGCGCCCACCGCCGCCGCGTGGACAGCCGCCGCCCCCTCATCGGTAGAGAGATCGCCCAAAGCGATGCCCGCCGCGCCAATATCCGTGGCCACGGCCCCGGCCCTGTCGCGGTTGCGCCCATGCACCACCACCGCCGCACCCTCCCGCGCCAGCATGCGCGCCACGGCCTCGCCAATGCCGCTGCTGCTGCCGGTAACAAGCGCGCGCCGCCCTGTAAGTTTTAGGTCCACCTGCGTCCTCCAACAAATTGTGTTGGCCGCATAACGCCACGGGCGAGCGTGGCGTTATACTCCCACATGGGAGCATAACGCCACACTCAAGGCTTCAGGCTTAAGGCTTCAGGCGGTTAAGGCGCCAATGTCAGTGGCAACAGCCATACATGGGCGTTTACCGAGACCAGCTTCAGCACATAGTTACCGGCAGGCAGCGGCGCGGCCGTGGCGCCGGGCAGCGCGATGGTGGCCATTGCGCCAACCGGCCCGGTAATGCCGAATTTTCCGGCATGGAAGCGCTGATAGGCGAAGTCGTTATGGAAAGCGCTCTTGGGCAGATTGGCCAGGGCCGCGCCGTCCCAATGCTCAACCATATTTCCCTGTGGATCCATCAGGCTGGCATCCACCATGTTGGATGGCTCGGCTGGCGTTCCCGCATCCACGTAAGCGTGGAAGCTGACATCGCCATTACCGCCAAGCGTACCGTGGCCGAGCGCCCAATGATGCTTGGCGGGGCTGACCGGGCCGCCATGGAATGGCGTGAGCAGCGAGCCGCGATAGTAATTATAGGTGAGAAGTGTGAAAACGGCACAAATCCAGAACAGCACCAATGCCAGACGCTTGAACACCTTATCGCCAAGGGGCAATGGCGCGCTGCCGCAAACCCAGCCGAACCACGCCTTGTTGCCAAGTGCCGGGTTGCGCCGCAGCAGCACATTATCCAGCGCGTACGCCCCGCTGCCGGCCAGAAACAATGTAATGCCCATGCCGAAATTCGCCGCGGCCATCGTCCATTCATCGATGCACGTCGCGCCCTGCCAGCCAAACAGCAGCATCAGCACGAAAGAGAGGCCGATGGTCACCGCGGCGCTGGCGCGGGTGAACAGGCCGAAGATCAGGAACAGCCCGGCAAACAGCTCGGCCGCGCTGAAGATGATGACCCCCGGATAGAGCAGCCAGAAATGGTGCAGTATATAGGCTACCAGCCTGTCTGTGCCCAGCAATGCGCCGGGCATGGCGGTCTGGAATTTATAGGCCATCCAATGCGCCGCGTGCGGGTCCAGCTTGCTGGGTGCATAGATGAAGCGCCGGCTGCCGCCGCCCCAGTAGATGAAACCCTGAACGAAACGTACCGGCAAAAGCGCCAGAGACGCCGCCGCCGCAAGTGCTGCAAACCCGGGCGCGCGCCTGCCCCCCGAATGCCTTGATGAAGTTGCGTCACTCATCATGCGTCTCCTTGCCCGTCCGGCTATTTGGTGTAGGGCCTGAAGCCGTAGGATTCGAAAATTTTCAGTGCTTCAGGAGAATGAATAAACCCGAGCCAGTCTTTGGCGGCTTGTGGATGCGCAGCACCATGCACCACGGCCCCGGCATAAATGGCCGTGGTGTTGTACCGCGCGGGAATGGGCACGTTGCTGATCGGGTGGCCGGATTGCTCCTGGAAAATGGCCTCCGATGTCCAGGTAATGCCCGCATCCGCCAGGCCCTGCATCAGGAATAAAGGGGTTTGGCGGTGGTGGATATGGGTAAGGATCGTCGTGCCGTTTTGTACGCCCGTGCCATAAACCTGCTGCTCCAGCGTCTTGCCGCCCGCCTTCACCAAAGACGCCTCGATCTGCCGGGCAATGCCCTCATAGGCGGGGTTCGGCATCACCAGCCGCACGCCGGGCTTGCCCAAATCTTGCAGGCTGGCAATGTGCGCCGGGTTGCCCTTGGGCACCATGATGGTCAGGTTGTTGGTGACATAGGGCACGGCCGGACCATCAAGCCGCCCGGCGGCAATCTGCGCATCCACTTTCTTCAGCCCGGCAAGATACACATCGGGCCGTGCCGTGAAGGTCATGTTGCCAGAGGTGAACACACCGCCATTCTTCATCGCGGCAATCAACATGCCCGGCGGAATGGTGATGTAGAAAATCCGCCCCGCATATTGCGGGTAGGCCGCCTCGAAGGCCTTCACCAGCGGTTCCATTGCGAAGTAGTAATTTCCGCCGACATAGAGAACCAGCCCAGGGTTATCAATGCTGCCATGGAAATCGGCCATGGAGTCGACTTCCGGCACGGTGAAAACGAAGCCTTTATTGGCGGCATCGTTGTTTCCGCCCTGCTGCCAGGGCGGAAAAATATCTCCTGAATAATGCGGTGCCTCTGCCTTGCCGTTCCAGCCCGTGCTGGTTTGCGCCAAGGCGGCAAGCGGGACAGCAAAAGCCAGGGCCGCCGCCGCCAACTGGCGGCACAGCCTGAAACCTGTTTTCATGAGGCGTGTTCCTTCGCGTGTTACCGGCGGCGGCGGATGCTTCAAGCCGCCGCGGTGTAATGGAAACCGGCCAGTTGCAGCTCCGGCAAAGTGCCAACCACGCCAGGGGTGAGAACCGCGCCCGGGATAAGATGGTTGGTGAGTTCAGCGGCCAGGGCCTCGTGCGAGAGGCCGCTGGGGTTGATGCCCTTCTTCAGCAGCGCGGCAGAGAATTCCCAAATGGCATTATGGCAGGCCAAAAATACCACACCGCGCCGCTGCAGCACCGTGATGCTGTTATCGGCCGGCGAGAACGGACCCACCGGGTTCTCAAACTTGCTCTTATCCTCCTGAGCCGCGGGGGGAACGGAAATGAGCGTGTTGCTCTTGAACTTGCCGCCCGTGAACGAGGCGAAATTATATTTATCCCACATCATCTGGTCGTAAAGCGCCAGATGCGCCAGCCCATGCGTGGCAGACACGGCCAGAAAATCAGGATGGTTCCACGACCAGATTTGCGCGTTAAGCGCATTGCGCATCAGGTTCAGCCAGGGGCCGGCAAGGTCGGTATTATCCCAAACCTGCTTCGGCCCGCCTTTATAAGCAATAACCTCGTTCAGCGCCTCGCTGTCCCACTGGTCTGGGCTGGTGAGGATCATGGGCACCGTGGTAAAGTTGCGGCGGCGCGGCGCGGCGGTCAGTTTCGCGGTAAGTGTGGCCAGCAGGCCTGAAGACGCCTCAAGAGACGGCGCCGATGCCGCATCTTCCGCCCGCGCCGTGCGGCCAGCCATGGCCGCCAGCCCGGCGGCGCCAACCGAAAGCCCAATGCCGCGCAACAGCCCCCGGCGGTTATTTTCATATTGTGACATTGTTTGCTCCTCTCCAACTTGTTTGGCGCAGCAGGCCCTTGCTTCAGAGGAAAGCTATAGGCCTGGATTATTCATATGAATAACTGATAATTCTTTTGGAAATGATAGATTTTATTTGTTATTTGTCGGTGTGTGTTGATGGGCCAGATTTTTTGGCGCCATAAGGGAAAAACCTGCGTCCACTGCCGCTGTTTGCGGGGCGGGCGAAACAATACGGGAGTGCGCGATGGGGAAATATGACCATCTGGCCGGCAAGGAGATTGAAAACGGCTATTATAGCTGGGATTCCGACAGAGCTTTGCTTTATGCGGTTGGCGTTGGCGCTGGTTTGGATGATCCGCTCCGGGAGCTGCAATTCACGACGGAGAATACGCCCGGCGTGGAACAGCAGGTTTTGCCAAGTTTTCTCGTGCTTATGTCCACTGGCGGATCGTGGATACCGCTGCTGGGGTGGGGGGAGGGCGGGCAGAGCCCGGTGGGCATGGTGCATGGCGAGCAAAGCGTTACGCTGGCGCGCCCTATTCCGCCACGGGGGCGCGCTCATGTCTCGCGGGTTCTGATTGATGTTTACGATAAGGGCTCTGGCGCCCTCGCCGTAACGGAAACGCGCGTCACACTGGCGGATACGGGGGCGTATCTCGGCTCTGCGCGCATGAGTTTGTTTGGCCAGGGGCAGGGTAATTTTGGCGGGCCGCGCAGGCCAGAGGACGAACAGCCCTGGCACCAGCCCGGGCGCGCGCCGGATGTGACGGTCTCGCTGCCGGTGGGGCTTAACCAATCGCTGATCTACCGGCTGCTGGGGGATAGGACGCTGCATGGCACGGACCCGGCGCGGGCGCGGGCCGATGGGTTTGCGCGCCCGGTATTTTTTGGCCTTGGCACGTTTGGCGTTGCCGGGCGGGCTTTGCTGCGGGGGCTTTGCGGGGAAGATATTTCCCGCTTCGGGACAATGGGCGGACGGTTCTCGAAGCCTGTGTTCCCCGGAGACAGGCTGGATGCCTTGATATGGCACACGGAAGGCGGGGCGGTGTTCCAGCTATGGGCGAATAATGAGCGCCTGGTGTTCGATCGCGGTATATTCTGCTACCAGGCTGGAATTTAAGGCCTTATACCAACGGCCATTGAGCATGACCGTTGGTATAAGGCTTATGCCTGGCGCGTGGCCGCCCCGCCAGCCCCACGCGCGATACCAGCGGCCATAAAGGATGGGTCATCCTTTATGGCCGCCTTTATGGCCGCTGGTATTATATTGCCAGAAGACACGTCAGGCTTCCAAACAGTCCCTCAGGTTACCGGCTCCGTGCCGGCAATGGCCGTACGGTGCATCATGCGCCCCGAATCGGTGGCATAGGGAATGACGCGGTGCAGGGCGCATGTATTATCCCACACCACGCAGTCGCCCAGGGCCCAGCTATGCCGGTAGGTGAAGGCGGGCTGCACGGTCCATTCCAGCAGGCGTGAGAGGATGGCCCGGCTTTCAGCCTGGCTTTTGCCGGTAATCAGGTCGGCGGTTGCGCCAATAACGAGTGATTTGGTGCCATCCGCGCGCGCCCAGACCAGCGGGTGTTCATGCCGCAGGGCACGCCTGGCAGCGTCCACGTCTTCGGGGTGCATAATCTCGCGCAGCGCGGCGGTAACGGTATGTACCACGCGCAGGCCTTCCAGCCCGGCTTTTTCTTCCGCGGGCAGCGCGGCGTAAGCGGCCTTGGTGCTGGCGAATTCTGTTTGCCCGCCTGCGGCGGCCAGATGGCGCGCGGTGAGCACCGTGGCCTTGGGTGGCGGAATATCCACGGTCAGCCCATCCATATGCCAGAAAAACGTGCCCAGCACATATTCCTTCTCAATTCTTACGCCCTCGTTCAGTGAAACCTGGTACACGGCCTCGGCATTTTCCCGCCCCGCGATGCGCGCGGCGATATTCACGTTCCCGCCAAGCGCTCCGGTCAGCGCCAATTGCTCCTCATCCGAGAGGTTGAGCCGCGGAAACACCAGCACGGTATGGCGCTCCAGCAATTGCAATAATTCCCGTGCCGTGGCGGGGTTGCGCAGGGTGGTGCGGTCCAGATGCACGCGGGCGCCAATCATGGGGGTCAAGACATCGAATTTGAGTGTCATCGGAAGTTTCCTGATCACCTGCGCCGCGTGGCGGATGGTGCGCAATATACCAGTAACGAGGGGCGGTTATAGGGTTTAGCGCGCATCCGTGTGCTGGCGCTGTTTCTCCACATCGGCCAGCAGCGGCAAAATCCGGTCATCGGCCAGGATGGTACAATAATATTCGTTCACCAGCCTAATCAGTCCATCCTGGTTGAGCGTGAACACCATGCAGTACTGGTTGCAGTAATCCTTGCCATTCGCCAGCGTGGCATTGCCCTCGAATTCCACCGCGACACGGCCGCCCTCGGCGGTAACGGAGATGAATTTCGGCCGCAGCCCTGTGGGAATTGTGTTTTTGAAGGCCGCGGTGGTGGCGATAATCAGCGCATAAGGCCGCGGGCCGGAGAGCTGGCCGAAGCCTTTGGCCACGGTCATGGCATCGGGCGCCAGGCAGGTTTTTGCCGTTTCGGCATCGCCATCGCTGAAGGCCTCGATGAATTTTATAACGGTTTGTTTGTTTTTTTCACTCATGTCTGTCTCCTTATTCATTCCGCAGCCCGGGCCGCGCGCCCGCGCAATCGGCCAATCCATGCCAGAAACCGTGCCAGCAACCATGCCAGCAACCGCGCCAGAATCGAGCGTTTTACCGGCGGCACCTGGGCCGCGCCGTATGCCTGCTCCACCTCGGCCTTGAATTGCCCGGCAAAGCCGCGCGCGAATTTTGGCAGAAGCGGGCGGCCCATGGCTTCCCACATCGGCGCCATTGGCCCGGTGCCTTCCACCTGCACGGTAAGCTCCATCCGCGTGCGGCCATTCTCCAGCGCCACGGCGCGGTATGTGCCACCGCCCTTCACCGGGTCGCCCGCCAGCGCGTAGGTAAAATCAACCGCCTCCGGCCCGGCCCAGCGCTGTACCTGCACCGCGACTTTTACCGTGCGCACCAGCGCGCCAGCGCCCACTTTCAGCGTCCAGCGGGAACGGTCCTCATCGAGGATTTCGCAGCCCTGCAAACCGGGCATCAGCCTGGCCCAGCCGTTGATGTCGCGCGCGAAACCCCAGACCTGCCCGATGGGCGCGTCGATCTCGATACTTTGCGTTGTATCGATCACGGAACCATCTCCGCGCGCTCCAGCAAATTGCTTGGCCGCCCGGCGGCGTGCAGCCCGGCCAGGTAGCCGTGTGTCATGCCGCGCGCGTTGGAGAGTCCGCTTTGCATCAGCGCGCCCGTATCCAGCCGCGCCATGGAATTGCCGGCCACATACAGCCCGGGAATGGGCGCGTTGTTCCAGCCCAGCACGCGGCAATGGTTATCCGCCAGCAGCCCGGTGCCGGTAATGCCGCCGCCGCCCATGCGCTTCAGCGCGATGGCGTAGTAAGGGCCTTGGCTCAGCGTGCCGAGATTGGGGTTGGGTTTGTGGTTCAAATCCCCGGTCATGATGGCGCCCCAGGGCGAGGTGCCGCGCTGGAATTCGGGGTCTGCCCCTGCCTCGGAATATTTATTGAACTGCGCGACGGTTTTTTGCAGCCCCTCGGCGTCCACGCCAATCTTGCCCGCAAGCTCGGCCACGCTGCCCGCAACCACGGCGAAGCCTTCGGGCAAATCCTGCCCCGGCATGGCGCCGCCGCACGGGTATTTCGTGCGCGCCTGATGGTCGATAATCATCCAGCACGGGTAATTGGGGTGGGTTTGCGTGGCGCCGTCTATGGCATCGACGGCGAAATAAACGGAGCGGTAAAACGCCTCGTTGGCAAAACGCTTTCCCGCGCTGTTTACAACAATCGTGTGCGGCAGGCCGAGGAAGGGCAAAGAGCCGCGCCACAGCGGCGTGCCGTTATCATGCTCCTCGCCGGGCATGTGGATGCCGAGATTGGGCGGGTCTGGCATACGCGCAACCCGCGCGCCCGCAGGCCCGGCCAGGCGGAAATGCGCGCCATCCACCGTGCCGAACACCATGGAAACCGGGTCCAGCAAATTGCTGAGTGTTTTGGCAAGGTCATGGTTGCGCTCATAGCCGCTTACCGCCAGCACCACGCCGCGATTGGCTTTGATGAACAGATCCTTGCCATCGCGCCGCGCCCGCACGCCAATAATCCGCTCGCCATCGCCAATCAGCTCTTCCGCGCTGGTTTCAGTATACAGCGGAATTTTGCGGTCCAGCGCGCCTTTTACGAAATAGGCGGCAAGGCCAGGCCCCAGGCAGCGCAAATCCTTCGTGAGCCGGTCGGCGAGCAGCCCGTAATCCCAGCCGAGAATATTGGCCAGGCCGCCGCCGTGGAAAATATCCTCATGCGTAAACCCGGCGGGCAGATGCGGCGTCAGCCGCGTTTTGTGCTGCCACTCGCCCAGCTCTTCCGCCGCAAAGGGCGTGGCTTCCAGGTATCGCCCTTCCGCCGCGCTGCCCTTGGTTTGCGGGTAATAGTAATCGGGGAAATTGCGGATGACCTGGAGCTTCAACCCAATGGCGGATTCGAAATATTTGAGCGCCACCGGCCCATGGATGGCCTGGTTACGCATGGCGCGCTCATCGCCATAGCCCATGGCGAGCGTGCTGACATACTGCAACCCGCTTTCCGGCGAATCCGCGATGCCTGCTTGAGCCGCGAGATGATTGCCCGGGATCCAGACCTCGCCCATTGAATAGGCCGTGACGCCGCCCAGCTCGGCGGCGCGCTCCAGCACCAGGGCGGAAAACCCGTTATCCTGCGCCGTAATGGCGGCGGCCAGCCCGCCCGCGCCGGAGCCAACGGATACGAGATCAACCTCCATGTCCCATTTTGCGGGCAGGTTCTGCATCATTCTGTTTCTCTCCCGGTGGTGGCTTGGGCCACCGTTAGTCTATGTTTGTATTTTTAGTACTTATCGGTCCTATTTTTAGATAAAGCGCCTTGCCTGTCAATCGCGCTCCCCCGCCATCCATACCGCGGCATGGCGCGGCATTCAGCGGTCCAGACTTGTATCATTACCACGCAAGCGGCAGCTTGGGGCGCTGTGGATTGTTTGGGGTATGCAGGCGGCAATAAATATACGATATTGTACTAATAACGCCCCGCCTGGGCCCAGGGGAGGGTTTTGACGTCAGCGGGTAAAAGCCGGATAATTCATCCGGGCGCGGCCACAAACGCGGGAGGAAGCACTGGCATTCGACTGGGATTTGCTGCTGGGCGAGGACGCCATCGCGGTGCGCGCGAGCGCCCGCCGCTTCGCGCGGGATAAAATTGCGCCTTTGGCGGCGCGGATAGATGCCGAAAGCTATTTTCCCCGCCATCTCTGGCCCGCTTTGGGCGCGCTGGGCCTGCATGGCATTACGGTGGCGCAGGAGGATGGCGGGCTGGGGCTTGGCTATACCGAGCATCTGCTGGCCTGCGAGGAAATCAGCCGCGCCTCGGCCTCTGTCGGGCTTTCCTATGGCGCGCATTCCAACCTCTGCATCAACCAGATTGCCCGCTGGGCCACGCCGGAGCAGAAGGCCAGATACCTCCCGTCCCTTATTTCCGGCGCGCATGTGGGCGCGCTTGCCATGTCCGAGGCCGGGGCGGGGTCTGATGTTGTGTCCATGCGGCTGCGGGCGGATGCGGTGGAAGGCGGCTACCGGCTGAACGGCACCAAGTTCTGGATTACCAACGCGCCGGAGGCCGATACGCTGGTGGTGTACGCCAAAACCCAGCCAGAGGAAGGGGCGAGGGGCATTACCGCGTTCCTGGTCGAGAAGGGATTTCGCGGTTTTTCCATTGGCCAGAGTATCGGCAAAATGGGCATGTGCGGCAGCCCCACGGCGGAGCTGGTATTTGCCGGTTGCTTCGTGCCGGCTGAAAATGTGCTCGGCCCGCTGGATGGCGGCGTGACCGTGCTGATGAGCGGGCTGGATTACGAGCGCGTGGTGCTCTCGGGCATTCAGCTTGGCATTATGCAGGCCTGCCTGGATGTGGTGCTGCCCTATGTGCGCGAGCGCAGGCAGTTCGGCCAGCCCATTGGCACATTCCAGCTCATGCAGGCCAAAATTGCCGATATGTACGTGGCCCTTAATTCCGCCCGCGCCTATTGCTACGCCGTGGCCCGCGCCTGCGATGCCGGGCGCACCACGCGGTTTGACGCGGCGGGGGCGATATTGCTGGCATCGGAGAATGCCGTGCGCGTGGCGGGCGAGGCGGTGCAGGCGCTGGGCGGGGCGGGCTATACCAAGGATTGGCCGGTGGAGCGCTACCTGCGCGACGCCAAGCTGCTGGATATTGGCGCGGGTACGAATGAAATCCGGCGGATGCTGATCGGGCGCGAGCTGTTTGCCCAGGATGCGCCGCACGGCTGATCCGCTCTCGCCTGCCGCCATGGAAGATGGCATGACGGCATGAGCAGGCGAGGAAAGGGATGCGCATGGCGGGCTACAGGAACGGGCAATTCGAGCGTTTGACCAGCGGGCTGCGCCTGCCTGCGCTGGGTGCGCCCATGTTTATTGCCTCTTGCCCCGACCTGGTGGTGGCGCAATGCACCAGCGGCATTATCGGCTCCATGCCCGCGCTCAATGCCCGGCCCAGCGCGCAGCTTGATGACTGGCTGGCCGAGATTGGTGAGCGCCTGGCCGCCTGGAACGCCGCCAACCCGCAGCGCCCGGCGGCACCTTTCGCCATCAACCAGATTGTTCATAAAACCAACCCGCGCCTGGAGGCGGATATGGCTTTATGCGCCAAGCACAAAGTGCCCATCATCATTTCCTCGCTCGGCGCGCGCGAGGATGTGAACCAGGCCGTGCATGGCTGGGGCGGTATTACGCTGCACGATATTATCGATGACCGTTTTGCCCGTAAGGCGGTGGAAAAGGGCGCGGACGGGCTTATTGCCGTGGCGGCGGGCGCGGGCGGCCATGCGGGCGAGCAATCGCCCTTCGCGCTGGTGCAGGAAATAAGGCGCTGGTTCGATGGCCCGCTGGCGCTGTCCGGCGCCATCGCCACGGGGGCTTCCATACTCGCCGCCCAGGCCATGGGGGCGGATTTGGCCTATATCGGCTCGGCTTTTCTGGCCACAAATGAAGCGCATGTTTCCGCCGCGCAGAAGCAGGCCATGCTGGAGGCGAGCGCCGCCGATATTGTTTATACCGATTACTTTACGGGCGTGCGGGGCAATTACCTGCGCGCCTCTATACTGGCCAGCGAGCTGGACCCGGAAAACCTGCCCAAGCCCGAGGATGCGCCGGATATTGGCGCCAAGATCGGCGCAAAGGAGGGCGAATCCAAAGCCTGGCGCGATATTTGGGGCTGCGGCCAGGGCGTGGGCGCGGTGGATGAGATTATGCCCGCCGCCGCCCTGGTGGCGCGGCTGGAGGCTGAGTACGATGCCGCCGTGCAAGCGCTGGGCCGCCGCGTGCGGGGGGGTGCGCGGGGCTGAGCGTGCATGCGCGCTTGCCTGCACCTCTCCTCGCCAATTCTGGCCATTCTGCTAATATCGGGCCTTATCTGGCTAAAGCGCGCGGCGCGGGGCTTGACCGGGGCTTGGCCTGAATCCATCGCTGTTGGCCAATTTTGAACCGGCCGGGCAAACCCGAAGGGCTGCCCGGCAGCCAAGGAAACGCTATTGTGAGTGCCACCACCGAAACGCCAGCCATTGCCACCACCGAAAGCGTGATTGCCGAAGCGCGCCGCCGCACCGGCCTGACCGATTTTGGCGACCCCGCCATGCTGGAAGGCCTGAGCCGCCTGCTGAAGGCCTATGCGGAAGAGGCCGGCTTTACCCCGCGCGGCTACCAGGGCGCCATTGAGAGCGTGACCGCCACGCTGGCCAACCGCATGAAGGTGGAAGATTACCTGAAGCAGCACCCGGAGCTGCTGGAACGCCCGGTGGAAAAGCCGCTTTTCCTGTTCGGCCTGCCGCGCACGGGCACTACGCTGGCCATCAACCTGCTGGCCGCCGACCCGGCCCGCCGCGCCTTTTTGCGCTGGGAGGCGTTTGATTCCGTGCCGCCGCCCAGGCCGGAGGAGCTGCATGCCGGCCCGCGCTATCAGGCGGCTCAAGACAAGATCGAATTTTCAATGAAATATGTGCCGCAAATTTCGGCCATTCATCATGAAGAGGGCGACAGCCCGACTGAATGCCAGTTCTCCATGTCGCCCAGCTTTCTGGCGCAGGTTTACGAGGCGATGGCGCACATCCCCTCGTACCGCAACTGGTTTTTGTACGAGGCTGATTACCTGCCCGCCTTCCGCTACCAGAAGCGCCTGTTCCAACTGTTGCAGGCCAATACGGGCGGGCGCTGGACGCTGAAGAACCCCTGGCACCCGCTATATCTGGACGCGCTGACAACCGTGTACCCGGATGCCCAGCTTGTGATGACGCACCGCGACCCCACGGAAGTGGTGGCCAGCGCGTGCAGCCTGATAGAAACCGTGCGCAAGCTGACCGCCGAAAAGGTGGACCCGATCCAGATTGGCAAGGACCAGACGGCTTTGTTCGACCTGATGATTGAGCGTGTGAACAAGTTCCACGCCAAGCACGGGCCGGAAGCTGTTTACCATGTGCAATATGCCGATGTGATGAAAGACCCGATTGGCACGGTGCGCGGCATTTACAAGCGGTTTGGCGAGCCCTTCACCCCCGCGGCCGAGGCCGCCATGCAGGCCTATATGGCCAATAACCAGAAGGGCAAGCATGGCAAGCACGAATACCGGCTGGAGACATACGGCTTTACCCGCCAGGGAATTTTGGACCGTTATGCCGATTACATCGCGCGCTATAACATTCCGGTGAAGGGCTGAACACGCGAACCCCATCCGCCAGGATGGGGTTTTTCGTCCCGGCCCGGGACGCAAAATAAACCTGAAGAGATACTGGAGAGGAAAATGCCCGATCATCCCGCCCCTCAGAGTAAAATGATCCCCGTGCCCGGCTGGACAGAGTTTCTCGACGGGCTGCGCGATTTGCCCGAGCGCATCCTCGCCCGCCTGCCCGAGGCGCAGCAGAACGACCCGCAACTGCGCCAGGAAGCGGCGCGCCTGGCACTTTCCGCCGTGGCGGCGGGGGCGATTGATGCGCTGGCCTCGGACCCGGACCATCCGGTTTTCGTGCCGCAGATCGGCAATTACATTACGCTTGGCCAGCCCAATGCGGATACGAATTACCGCTCCGCGAAAATTGCCCCGGGCGGCATTTACCGGCTGCGCGGGCGGCGGGGGAATATGAACCAGGCCGTTATTGCCCAAGCCGGGCCGCGGCCCAAGCAGGTGGAGGGCAGCGTGAATCTGGGCGCGCCCCGCCCGGTGCACGACATCAACAAGCTGAACGTGGATGCCCAGGGGCGCTACGATGTCATCCTCAGCCCCGCGCGGCCCGAGGGTTATACGGGCGATTGGTGGGAGCTGGACCCTACCTCCAACGCGCTGCTGGTCCGCATGGTCGGTTCGGACTGGAACACGGAGATGGAGCCGAGCCTGTCCATCGAGCGGATTGACATTCCCGCCCCGCGCCCGCGCCGCCCGGCCGCCGCGCTGGAGGCGGCATTGCGCGGCATCGCGCCATTTGCGGGCTTTATTGCGCCGCTGCTGGTGGACCGGCCGCAGAAGCTGCGTAACGACGGCTTCGTGAACAAGCTGCGCGCCATCGATTTCTCGCAAATGGGCGGGCTGAAGGGGCAGTTTTATTACGAGGGCGCGTATGACCTGGCCGATGACGAGGCGCTGATTGTCGAGACCACCGTGCCCGAGACATATGTGTACCGCTCGCTCATCCTCACCAGCGATATTTACGAGACGCTGGACTGGTACAACAACCATAGCAGCCTGAATGGGGCGCAGGCCGGGGTGGATGCGGATGGCATCCTCCGCGTCGTCGTTTCCGCGCGTGACCCGGGCGTGCCCAACTGGCTGGATACTTCGGGCTACCGCACCGGGGTGATTCAGGGGCGCTGGGTGGATTGCTCCAGCGAGCCCGTGCCCAGCGTGCGCAAGGTGAAGCTGGCCGATGTGCGGAACGAATTGCCCGCCGCCACGCCCAGCATTACCCCGGCGCAGCGCGACCGTATTGTGCGCGACCGCCGCGCCGCGTTGCAGCAGCGCCCGCTTTGGTAATACCCACTTATACCAACGGGCATTGAGCATGACCGTTGGTATAAGGCTTATGCCCGTTGGTATTATGGGGGCGGCAGCCCCATACCTGAAACAAATTTAATAGATCTTTCACCAGACCCGCGCGTGCGGGCCACGCCGCCGCCGTGCGGAAATGGCGTAATGTTACGGTGCCGGCGTACTTTGCCTGGCGCCCGCATATTCGTGACAATGCCGGAAAAGCCGCCTATGCTGCCGCAGGCCACGAAATGGCATGTGAGGGAGACGGGCGCAGTGAGCAGAGCAAAATGTTCCACCGGGCGGGTATCGTTACGTTCCGGTTTTGCCGCGCTGGCCAGCGCGGCATTTCTTGCCGCAAGCTGGCCCGTGCCGCTTTACGCGCAGACTGATTCGGGAAGTGCCGTTTCCTCCTCCGCCACGCAATCTTCCGTTTACACAAATGAGCAGCTCGATGCCTTGCTGGCGCCCGTCGCGCTTTACCCGGACCAGCTTCTCACGCAGATTCTCATGGCCTGCACCTACCCGCTGCAGGTGGTGGAAGCCGAGCGCTGGCTGCAGGAGCCGGGGAATAAGAATTTAACCGGCGATGCACTTTCCAAGGCGCTGGAAGCGCAGAACTGGGATCCGTCGGTGAAATCGCTGGTGCCGTTCCCGCAAATCCTGTCGATGATGAACAGCAAGCTCGATTGGATGCAGCAGGTTGGCTATGCCATGACCACGCAGCAGGCGGATGTGCTGAGCGCCGTGCAGCGGCTGCGCAAGCAGGCGCAGGAGGCGGGTAATTTGAAGTCCACGCCGCAGCAGACCGTCTCCACCCAGGGGCAGACCATTATTATAGAACCGGCACAGCCCACCGTGGTGTACGTGCCCACCTATAACCCCACCGTGGTTTACGGCACATGGCTCTACCCGGCTTATCCGCCCGTTTATTGGCCGCCGCCGCCCGGCTATGTGGCGGGGCGCGCGCTGGTGGCGGGGCTGGCTTTTGGCGCGGGCGTGGCCATTTCCGCCAACCTGTGGGGCTGGGCGCGGCCCAACTGGCATGGCGGGTACGTGAATGTTAACGTAAACCGTTACAATAACATCAACGTTAACCGGACGCAGATAAACAGCAATAACTGGCACGCGCCGCCGCGCCCGCAGGGCACTTACCGCCCGCCATCGGGCCCGGTTGGCGCGCCTGCCCGGTCTAGCGTATCTGTGCCCGGCAATATTGCCCGCCCGCCTGCCGGCATGGGGCCCAGCGCCAAAAATCCGGCCATAGGCAGCGGCGGCAAGCCCATGGCCAATACCGGCAACAAGCCCGCCGCTGGCAATACCCGCAAGGCTGCGCCTGGCCAGGCCGCGGCACGGCCCCAGGCGCCTGCCGCCAGCCGTAACCTCAATGCGGGCAGCGGGCCCTATACCGGGCAGCGCAGTGACGGCAATGCTTTTTCGGGCGTTAACCAGGGCCGCACGGCAAACCAGTTTAGCGCACGCGGCACGCAGAGCCGGCAGGTTAGCCAGGGCGGCGGATTTGGGAGGTCCAGATAATGCACAAACCAGCACGTTTTAGTCTCCCGCTGGCCGCCGCGCTGGCCTTTGGCGCACCCGCTTTTGCCGCCACCACAGCGCAGATGCGTTTTTCTACCCCGCAAGCGGCGGTGGAGGCACTCATCAGTGCGGTGAGGACGCAGGACAAGCCAGCCTTGCTGGCGATTTTTGGCAAGGACGGAGAACAGATCATCTCCTCGGGCGATGCGGTGGCCGATGCGGAGGCCGCCAAGGCCTTTGCCGCCGCCTATGCGCAAGGCCACGCGCTGGAAGCGCAGAAAAATGGCGCCGAGATCCTGACAATCGGCAAGAATGACTGGCCCTTCCCCATTCCGCTCGAAAAGGCGAACGGCGCATGGCAATTCAATGCAAAAGCCGGGCTGGAGCAGCTTCTCGACCGCCGCATTGGCCGCGATGAGCTGCTGACGATACAAACCCTGCTCGCCGCCGCCGATGCCGAGCAGGATTACTTTAACCGTGTGGAGCGCGGCACGGGCACGGGCGTATATGCCGATAGGCTGGCCAGCACACCGGGGGAAGAGAATGGGCTATACTGGCCCGCCGCCCCGGGCGAACCCGCCAGCCCGCTGGCGCCGCTGGTTGAAACTGCGCAGGCCGAAGGCTACCCCGGCGCGGTGCGCCAAGGCGGCGGGCAAGAGCCGTATCACGGCTATTACTATGGTTTTCTCAAGGGGCAGGGGCCAGAGGCGCCAGGCGGCGCCAGGAGCTACATGCAGGATGGCCGCTTAACCGGCGGCTTTGGCATTGTGGCCTGGCCCGCGCGCTATGGCAATTCCGGCATCATGACCTTTATCATCAACCAGAATGGCGTGGTGTTCCAGAAAGACCTTGGCCCAGGCACGGCCAAGCTGGCTGGCGATATGAGCCTGTTTAACCCCACTGCAAGCTGGGCGCGGGTTGAAGTAACCAAGTAGGCGCGGCCTGTTTCATTCCACGCGAAATTTGCAACGCGCAACTTGTGGATGCTGACGCTGTTCCTGGATCATTCGCAGGGGCAGGCGGGCGGTGTTTTGCTAAACCTGCCCGTCCCGCACGATTTTCCCTTCGCCATCCTTTAACGTTACGTGAATGGGGATACCGCGCGCTACTGCGGCGCCAACGGTGCAGAATTGATCGAACTGCCCGGCGATGCGATCGAGATGCCCGATGCTGGCAGCCGCCGCGGCAAAGCCAAGCGTAACATGAATAGCCTGCACGCGCAGCCGCTTGGTCTCGTCGCGGTCAATGGTGGCGGTGGCATGTGTTACAATCTGTCCCGGTGTTTCGTGGAATTTACCCATGGCAAAATGCAAGCTCGACGACATGCAGGAGCCAACGGCCGATAGCAGCATTTGCACTGGCGAAGGGCCAAGCCCCTTGCCCAGCGGCGCTGGCTCATCGGTGGCATAATCGGGCAGGCCGCCGCCAAACGCGGTTTCAAAATGGAATGCCTCCGCTTGGCGTAGTGTGACTGTAATCATTTCCGGCATGGTCGGCTCCTTGGTTATGTCTGGTTACGCCCCGCTATCCACCAGCACCAGCTCGGCATCTTCCAGCGCTGTTACGCGGAAGCGTTCCAGCCCGGCCAATGCCGCGCCGTCGCGCGTGTTTACCGGCACACCGTCAATTTCCACCTTGCCCCGGGCCGGCACCAAATAGCCAAAGCGCTCCTGGCCGAGCGCGTATTCCAGGCTTTCGCCCTGCCGCAGCGAGGCCCCCAATACCCGCGCATCAGCGCGGATCGGCAACGCGCCTTCGTCGTTTGCAAAGCCCGAGGCCAGCGCCACAAACCGGCCCGCGCGCTCACCTTTGGGAAAAGGCTGCGCCCCCCAGCCTGGCGGCTTGCCTGTTGCCGTGGGCAGAATCCATATCTGGAACAGGGTTGTGGTCTCATCCTCCAGATTATACTCGCTATGCGCGATGCCTGTGCCAGCGGACATAACCTGCACATCTCCTGCCCCGGTACGGCCTTTATTGCCCAGGCTATCCTCATGTGTAATCGCCCCGGTGCGGACATAGGTGATAATTTCCATGTCCCGGTGCGGATGGGTGGGGAACCCGGTGCGCGGGGCGATGCTGTCATCGTTCCACACGCGCAGGCTGCCCCATTGGGTGCGGGCGGGGTCGTGATAATGGCCAAACGAGAAATGGTGGCGCGCATCCAGCCAGCCATGGTCGGCATGGCCAAGCGTGGCGAAAGGCCGCACTTCAATCATGAGTCTTGTCCTTGCGTGAATTCAATGGGCTTGCGTTGAGCAATAACATAGGGCTGGGTTGAAACCATTCAAATGGAAATAACGGAGACCAGAGATGCTCAAAATTGCATCACATGGTGCCGGAGCCCGGAACGCCCCGCCACCATGAAAAAGGGAGGAAGGATGCTTACGTAACGCGCCTGACGATGAGCCGCTCAACACGAGCGGCGATATGCTTCAGAAGATCGAGCAGCAGAGTGAATAATGCGGCGCTGACAATGACGGCACCCAGAATGTTCCACCCAAGTGGCGCCATCAATATGCCCGCCCCCGCGGCCAGCAGGCTGAAGGCAACCATGGCGAGTGTCGCGATGGCCAGCCAGAGGCTGGGGGCCGATGACCAGAACCAGCGCTCCTCGCGGATGACATAGACGCTTGCCTGAATCGCCAGCATCAGGACCAAAAACGAAAGCGTCCGGAGTTGCGGCAGAGGAAAATGCCAGATGTCACGGCCAGTTGCGAGCAGCAGGGCTGCATAGCCAAGTGTTGCCAAACCATAAATCCCACCTTCGGCGATGATCCGGCCGATGCGCCAATGCCGGGGATGGGAGGAAGGCAAAGCCCGGTCCGTTGTGATCGCCATGGTCAAAAAATCATTCACGATCAGCAGCAAGACCATCAGCAATGGGGTCAAAACCGCATGCCCCGTGACCACCAGCCCCAATGCGAGATAAAGCACGAAGGCGATTTTCCGGACCACCATCGATAACGTATAGGTGCGGATGCGCTGGAATGCCGCCCTGCCTTCGCGAATGGCATCCAATATGCCCGCCAGCCCGGGCGAGGTGAGCACCAGGCCCGCGGCCGCCTTTGCAACATCGGTAGCCGTTGAGACGGCGATGCCCATTTGCGCCTGGCGTAGTGCCGGGGCGTCGTTCGTGCCATCACCGCACATGCCGGTCACCTGGCCGTCGCGCTGAAACAGTTTTACCAGGCGGAATTTCTGCTCTGGGAATACACCTGCGAAGACACCGTAATTGCCTGGCGCAACCAGTGTCTCAAGTTTTGCCGAATCACACACATCGCCCATTATGCCAACAGATTTGGCGATGACAGAAGCCGTCTCCGGCGCATCGCCCGTTACCATGACCACGCGCACGCCAAGATCGTGCAGGGCGGTAATCAGGCCCGCCGCGTCCTGGCGCGGCGGGTCGGCGAGGCCAAGCAGGCCTAAAACAACCGTGGCATCGCCGCTGGTACGGGTAATGGCCAAAATCCGGCACCCCGCCCCGGCAAGCTGCCTGCGCGCCGCCTCCTGCGCCTCTGTCAGCATGGCCGGAGCCACCGCGCCAAGTGCGCCCTTGCGCAGCAAAATACCATCTGGCAGCTCGGCCTCGGCATATTTGCGCGCCGGGTCAAAGGGCGTAAATCTGGCGGCCGCGGGTATGCGCGCCCCGCGCTGGCGTGCGGTGTCGATAATCACCTGATCGACTGCATCGCCCCCCTCCGATGATGCTGCGGCGGCGGCTTCCAGCACGGTGTTTTCAGCCATGCCGTCAAAGCCGATGATGCTTTGAATCGACAACGCATTTTGCGTCAGTGTTCCGGTTTTGTCGGCGCACAGAAGGCTCATCGTCGCGGCCTCGTTAATGGCCGAGAGCCTTGTGGGCAATACGGCGCCACGCACCAGCCGCCGGGCTGAAAGAGCGGCGGCAAGCGTAAAAGTTGAGGGCAGGGCAACAGGAATTGAGGCGAGCAGCGCGGTCAGCAGCAAGGGCACGGATTCATCAAATGTCCGGCCGATTGCATGGGCATAGGCGAGCATCGCCACTACCACCGCGCCATTGACCAAGGCCAGGTCGCGTACAACCGCCAGAACCGCGCGCTGTTCGCCGCTGATACCATGGGCATCCTGCACCAATGAAGCGGTTTTACCGAAATAAGTGCGTGCGCCGGTTGCCACGGCAATGCCGCATGCCTCTCCCTGGCGGATCATCGCACCGGCATAGGCCAAATCGCCAGGCTTACGTTCAACCGGCAGGGATTCACCCGTCAACATCGACTGGTCGGCCAGCACGGTGCCCGCGGTAATTTTTATATCGGCGGGCACCACCGCGCCGAGCGCCAGTTTCACCAGGTCTCCGGGCACGAGCTGAGAGGCATCGAGGCGCATCCAGCCCCCATCGCGCCGGACCGAGGCCATGACCGCGAGTGTCTGCTTGAGCGCCTTGACCGCCTCCTTGGCGCGGGCTTCCTGGGTTAGCCCCAGAATGGTGTTGAAAATCAGCAGCACGGCAATGATAACAGCCTGCAGCCCATGGCCGAGAAAGGCTTCCAGCAGGATCGTGGCTTCCAGCATCCACGGCAAGGGCGCCCATAATTTGGCCGCCAGTGCATGCAGCCAGCTTTCGGGCTTGCTGGCGACGGTATTCGTGCCAAATTGCCGCAACCGCATTGCGGCTTCGGTGGATGATAAGCCCTGCTCGATGTTTGCGCTCATCCCGGCTCCCGTAAGGCCCGTGGCCTGCTCATCGTCTTGTTGTCACGCACATGCCGGTCTCATCTGGTATGTCCCGTGTCCTGGTTTTGCCAGGCATGGAGCGGCACGGAAAACGGTGTAACCGGCGCATACAGGCTTGCATTCATGACATCGAGCAGATTGCCCAGAAATATGTTGGGGTCGTCGACGGGAATCATGCTTTGCATCTTCAGCACGCCGCGCAGCCAATCCGCCAAGGAGTAGACGGACATGCGAATCGCAAACATCAGCCTCTGGTCACGGATGAGCTGCGGCAGCTCGGGCGAGAGCGCCTCGTGGATCTGCCGGACGGCGAGCAAGCCGCTATTATAGCCTTTGGTATGGAAAACGGCGCTGAAGTCGAAACTGCTCACCTCATAGATACGCGCGTGCAGGCGGATCCAGTGGTTGGGCGGGTCGCGCTCGAACATCGTCTCGGCCAGGGGCATGACGATGGCCTCCGTCAATTTGCGCCGGCGTTCTTCGGGCGCGGCCTGCCGGCAAAGCTCCACCATGGCGTGGCGCCGCCGGTTCACAGGCGGCATCCGCCAATCGATCAGCGCCTCCAGCAAATTATCCCGGGATGAGAAGTGGTAATGCAACGACGAGGCATTGCGCTGGCCGGCATGGCGGTTGATCTCGCGCATCGAGACCGCATCAATCCCGCGCTCGACGAATAAGGCCTCGGCGCTGCGCAGCAAGATGGCTTTTGTATCATAATGGGTTCTGAGAGCCATGGCGTACCTAATGGCCGGGACGGGATGAGCGGCGATCTGTGGATGGCCGCCGCAAGGATTGGCTGCTCTCCCAGGATTGGGCAAGGGTGATATTTAAGAAACCGTTTGCAAAGCCGCTCTGGGGGCCGTCAAGGGGGGTGAGCACCGGAGCACAACGTGCTCCGGTCTAAAATCATCCGGCTCTAAGCCTCTACCTCCGTCCTGAGATCCACCATTATTTCATCCGCCAGCCGCTCCAATATCCGCCGCACTTCGTCACCAGAAACATGCTCGGGCAAGCCCAGCCGCAGCGTGGCGCGGAACATCTCCTCGCCCGTGAAGGGCGCGCTTTCAATGCTGGAGGAAAATTCCTCGATATTCACCCCCAGCCGGGTCAGGGCCTGGGTTACGTCGCGTACAATGCCCGGGCGGTCATGCCCCAGCAGCGCCAGGGTGAGGGGGATGGGCGGCGTTTCTGGCCTGGTATGGCCTTGGGTCAGTACCACATTCAGGCCCGGCAGGGCTTGCAAGGCTTCCGTAAGTGCTGGAATGCGCCCCGCCGCCACACGTACCTGCACAATGCCAGCAAATTGCCCGGCCAGATGCTCCATCCGGCTTTCCAGCCAGTTGCCGCCCGCAGCGGAAATGGTTTCGGCTATGGCATTCACCAAGCCGGGGCGGTCCTGGCCTATGCAGGTCAGAACCGCGATGCTGTCTGCCGCGCTGGTGCCAGCGCTGGCCATTAGCGGTTATTCCGCTGGCCGAAGAGCTGCAGCAGGAACAGGAACAGGTTGATGAAGTTCAGGTAAAGCTGCAACGCGTCGTACACCGAGCGCTTGCCCGCCATATCAACACCGTAAGACGAGCCGAACTGGACATAATCAGCCTTGATGCGCTGTGTGTCGTAAGCGGTAAGGCCGACGAACACCACCACACCGATGAGCGAGATGGCGAACTGGATGGCCGGGGAATGCAGGAACATGTTCACCAGCATGGCGATGATGATGCCGAACAAGCCCATCATCAAGAAGCTGCCCATGCTCGTCAGGTCGCGCCCCGTGGTGTAGCCATACAGGCTGGTGGCGGCGAAGGTGCCGGCGGTGACAAAGAACACCAGCCCGATGGAGGTGGCCGTATAAACCATGAAAATGGTCGTCAGGCTGGCCCCCATGGCGCCGCAGAACACCCAGAACAGGGTTTGCGCCGCCGGGGTGGAGAGCTTGTTTACGCCGAAGCTGAGCACCAGCACAAAGGCCAAAGGCGCGAAGATGGCGATGTAAGAGAGGATGGTGGGCACCTCTACCATTGCCCCCGACGCGCTTACCTGCGTGGTGTAGAACAGCGCATGCAGCGACGGAACGGCATAGATGGCGAAGGCGACCAGGCCCGTGAGGACCAGGCCGGAGGCCATCCAGTTATACACACGCAGCATATAGGCGCGTAAGCCGGCATCAAGCGCCGCGGTGTCGTACGCGCCAAAGCCCGCCTGCGCGGTGCGGTAGGAATTATTCTGGTTAAAAGCCATGGATTTCGGTTGCTCCTGGAATAACCCCTCGCGGGGCTCAGCTTTATCATGGCGTAAACTGGCGGAAATTCAAGTGAAAGCGGTGACAGGGCGCGGCTTTCGGGGGTGTCCGTTACACATTGTTTCCAAGCCGGCCTGGGTTTGCAAGCCGGCCTGGCGGGGCCTCAGCCCAGCCTGGCGCGGGGGTTAAAGCCGGGTTGTTCCCAGTTTTGTAGGAATGTCTCTAGGTTGTCATCCACCGGGCCGACCACCACATTCAGCTTTACGTGTAAATCTCCGGCATGGGCGTGGCCATGCGCCGGCACGCCCTTGCCGCGCAGGCGCAGCTCGGTGCCACTTTCCGAATGAGGCTTTATGGTCATCACCACATTGCCGCTGGGGGTGGGCACGGTCACCTTGGCGCCCAACACGGCCTCTTGCAGCGAAATGGGCAGGTCGAGATGGATGTTTTTGTCCTCACGGTGGAAGAATTTATGCGCTGCCACATGCACTTCTATCAGCGCATCGCCCGCCGGGCCGCCGCTGCGCCCGGGCTGGCCGCGGCCGCGCAGGCGCAGCACATCGCCTTCCTTGGTGCCGGGCGGAATTTTCACCTCCAGCCCCTGCCCATCCGGCAGGGTGATGCGCTTGGTGCCGCCATTCACGGCCTCCAGAAACTCCACCTTTAATGAATAGCGCTCATCCTGCCCGCGCGCCGGGCCGCGTGTCCGCTGTTCGAAAATATTGGTGAAAATGTCATCGAACCCTCCGCCGCCAAAGCCGCCGCCAGCCCCCGGGTGCCAGCTACCCTGCGGCGCGCGCTCATTACCGGTGCCGTCAATTTCGCCCCGGTCGTAGCGCGCGCGCTTTTCGGGGTCGGATAATATGTCATTCGCCGCCGATGCCGCCTTGAACGCCTCCTCGGCTTTCTTGTCGCCGGGGTTGAGGTCCGGGTGGTGGCTCTTGGCCAGCTTGCGGTAGGCCGCGCGAATTTGTTCTGGTGTTGCGTTCCGTGCCACGCCCAGAACCTTATAAGGGTCGTCTGCCATGTCTCTGCTCAAATATATCCAGTTTGTGCACTAGAGCATTTTCCGATCAATCGGAAACGCTCTAAATTTGCTTGGGCGAGCAATTTCATCAGATCAGCTTAAATCTTCGATTCAAGCTGATCGGATATTGCTCTAGATTAGAGTGAGCCGCGTGACTGCGGCAACCGCTATTGTGCCGCCATGCTGATTCCGCATGGCGGCAGATCCGCCTGCTTGGCAGCGTGGCGCGGTGCAGCCTATTCTGCCAGCCAGATAAGTAACGGGATGCAACATGGAGCCCAGCGAGACCGGACAGGCGCCGCCGCCCGAGGCGGTGATACGCTTTGTCCTTACGCCCGAGACCGCCGCCGCCCTTGCCCGCCACCGGCTGCTGGATGCGCCCCCTGCACCGCCGCGCGCGCAAAACCTGGCCGAGGCGTGGTTCGACACGCCCGGGCTTACCCTGCTTCGCCACGGTTTCGCGCTCAGCGCCGCCAAGGCAAGGCGCGGACATGTGCAGATGCTCCGCCAGGGCGGAGCATACGTAAGCACGCCCATTTCCGGCAGCACGCCCATTTCCGGCCCCGCCCCGCAACCCGCCGCGTTTCCCCCCGCGCAGGCCGAGGCGCTTGCCGCGCTGGTGGCGGATGCAGCCCTGTCACTCGTGTTCAGCCTTCGCACCCGGCGCCTCACCCGCCAGGCGGGCGCGGTGCTGCTGCGATTCGAGAGCGGCACGTTACAAGCCGGTGCGGACAAGCAGAATTTTTACGAGCTGGAGATCAGCGGCCCGGCGGTGGATGCTTATGGGCTGGCCTTGGCCCTGGCCGAGGAGCAACCGCTTGTCCTGCAGCCCGCCAGCCTGTTGCGGCGCGGTATTTGGGCTGTTGGCGCGGCGCGGCCTGGGGCGATACGGGCCGGGCAGGGCCTTACCGGGTCTATGTGCATGGACAGTGCGATAACCGCCCTCGTCCAATCCTGCCTTGGCCAGTTTACCGCCAACTGGGCGGTTTTTGCCGCCGGAGCCGAAGTAGAGGCGGTGCACCAGATGCGGGTGGCCATGCGGCGGCTGCGCTCGGTGCTCGGCTTGTTCAACCGCGCCCTCGCCGTGCCGGGCTTCGCCGCTTTCCGCGGCGAGGCCAAGCGCATTGCCGCCACCATGGGTGAGGCACGTAATTGGGATGTGTTCACCACCATGCTGCGGAACGGCCCTGTGCAGGCCCTGCCACATGAGCCGGGTTTTACCGCGCTGCTCGATCAATGCGCCGCCTTTCGCGCCACGGGCTATGCCCATGTGCGCGGCGTGCTGGCGGACCCCGCCACCACGCGGTTTTTATTAACGGCGGAGCTGTTTTTGGCCCGCCATGGCTGGCGCAACGGCCTGCCGCCCGAGACATTGGCCATACTCGCCGCCCCGGCGCGCGATTTTGCCGCCGCGCAACTGGCCCGGCTGCACCGCAAGGTGCGCAAGCGCGGCAGGCATCTCGCGCATCTCTCCGTGCATGACCGCCACCTTACCCGTATCGAGCTGAAAAAGCTGCGTTATGCCACGGATTCGTTTGGCGGGCTGTTTGAGGCGCGGGGCAAGGTGAAGGCCTATGCCAGCGCGGCGGCGGATTTGCAGGAGGTGCTGGGCACGCTGAACGACCTTGCCACCGCCCAGGCCCTGCTGGCCCGGCTGGACGGCGCCACACCTGAAGCGGCGCGGGCCAGTGGCATTGTGCTGGGCTGGTGCGCCCATGCCGGCAGCGTAAGTACCAGGCCGCTGGGTAAGAGCTGGAAAGCATTTACCGGGGCAAAGCTGTTCGCGGGGTGAGGAGGCGGCTGGGAGGCGCCTGTGGTGCGCTGGCTTAATTGACCCGTGCCGCAACTGACCCGGGGCAAATTTCCGGCTCTTATACCAACGGTCATTGAGCATGACCGTTGGTATCAGGCTTATGCCTGGCGCGTGGCCGCCCCGCCAGCCCCACGCGCGATACCAACGGCTATAAAAGATGAGTCATCCTTTATAGCCGTTGGTATAAATCAAAGAAGTAGAGCGCGCTTCAGACTTTCGAAGCGCTCGCAAAGCGAGCGCATCTCAAGTCATCGCGCTAAAGCCGCACTCAGGCGAGCCTTAATTTGGCCTCCAGAATTTCTGGCTCATCGGCTGGGCGCGACAGGGTGAAGCCGAGACGTTGGATGAAGGCGAGCATGGGGGCGTTGTCGGCCAATATGTGGCCGGAGATTTCTTCCACCCCCTTGCTCTGGCCCCATTCGATAATGGCGCGCATCAGCGCCGTGCCCAGGCCCAGCCCCTTGGCGTCCGGCTCCACCAGCACGGCGAATTCGGCTGAGCGGCCATCTGTATCGTTGCGCACCAGCCGGGCCACGCCCAGCGTGCGCCCGTCCTCATGCTTGGCGATAATGGCCATCTCGCGCGTGTAATCCACGTCGCACATGCGGGTGATCTGCTCGGGGGGCAGGTTTTTGCGCGGGGAGAAGAAGCGGTAGCGCATATCCTCGGGCGTTATGCGGTTGAGCATGGCGGCGTGGGCGCCCGCATCTTCGGGGCGGATGGGGCGGAGGGTGAAAACCTGGCCTTTGGCGGTGTAGGTGCTGATGAGTTCCGACGGGTAGGGCTGGAATACCAAGGCCGGCCGGGTTTGCCCTGGCGGGCGCAGCTTTATGCGCGCGCTGGCGGCTATGGCGCCCTCCGCGCTGGCAAAAACCGGGTCGATGTCGAGCAGGGCGATGTCTGGTGTGTCGAGGATGAGCTGGCTGGCCTGGACCAGCATGGCGGCGATGGATTCGGTATCCGCCGCAGGCTGGCCACGGCTGGCGGCAAGGGATGGCGCGACGATGGAGCGCTGGATGAGGGCGCGGGCCAAGGCAAGGTTGAGCGGCGGCAGGCCGGGGGTAAGGTGCTGGATCGTTTCGGGGTCGCCACCGCCGGGGCCGAAGCCGAGGAGCGGGCCAAGGACCGGGTGATCGGTGGCCAGGATGCGCAGCATGGCGCCGCGCGGGGCATAGGCCTGCACCACGAAGGTGGCTTTGCCGGTATCGGCCCCGCTTTGCGCCAGCCGGGCCAGTATGGCGCGGGCGGCATCATGCACGGCGGCGGCGTCTGGCAGGTCCAGCACCACCGAGCCTGCGAGCAGGTGAGTAGGCACATCCGGGTGGGAGAGTTTGAGCGCCACGGGAAAGCCGATGGCGGCGGCGGCGTGCGGGGTGTCTTCCGCCGTGGCGGCGTGTTTGGCGGGCAGGGTGCGTATATTATACGCGGCGGCAATCACCAGGGCTTCATCCTGCACAAGCTGCGTATGCCCGGCGGCACGGGCGGCGGCGAGACGCGTGGCGACGCTGTTTTTGTCGGGCGTGACCTGTAGCACAGTGGAGCTGGGCAGCTCGCGCGCGGCGGCGCGGGCGCGGGCGTTGCGCAGCAAATGCCGGAACCCGGCCACGGCGCTTTCGGGCGTGCCGAAACAGGCGAGCCGTGCCTGGCTGAGCAGATGGCGGTGGTGCTGGCCCGTGGCCTCGCCCATGGCGGCGATGAGGAGCGGGATTTTAACCGTTTTGGCGCAAGCGATGAGGGCCTGGATGGCGGTGTCGCCCTCGCCATCCTGCGGCGCATGGATGACGAGGATGCCGCCAACTTCCGGCGCGGCGGCAAGCAAGGCGGCGGCATTGGCGAGCTGGGTCGGGTCTTTGCCCGCGAAAACAGGAGCGGCGCACTCGGCGCTTTCCACCACCATGCCCAGCACGCGCAGGGTTTCGGGCGAGAGCGTGGCGAGGCTCAGCCCCGCGCGCAGGGCCTCATCCGCCGCCAGGCGGCCAATGGCGGTGGAGTTGGTGACGATGGCGAGCGCCCCGGCACGGGCTGGTTTGAGGCGGGTGAGGGTTTCCGCCGCGGCGAGAAATTCGCCGACGGAATAGGTGAGCAGCACGCCGGCGCGGGCCAAGGCGGCCTCGACCGCGCCGGGGATGGTGCCGCCATTGCGCGCCTGCATACCGGGGGCAATGGCCACGACAGGGCGCAGGCGGGCGGCGGCGCGGGCGGCGGAAAAAAAGCTGGGAGGGTCGCGGAGATGGTCGATTTCCAGCATGATGGCGGCGGTGCCGGGGTCGCGGGAGAAGTGGTCCAGCACCAGGCCGAAACCCATCTCGGCATTGCCGCCAATGCCGAGCAGGCGCGAGAAGCCGATGGCGTTGGGCACCGCCCAATCGATGACGGTACGGGCGAGAGATGAGGATTGGCCGATAAGCGCCATGCGGCCAGGCTGGGGCATGAGGGCAAAGGGTGTGGCGTTAAGCCCCAGCCCTGGCAGCATGAGGCCAAAGCTGTTGGGGCCGAGTGCGCGCAGCCCGGCCGCGCGCGACATTTCGGCCAAATTGCGCACCTGGTGCGAGAGCACGATAGCGCCGTGCGCGCCGAGCCTGGCATGGTGGCGCAGGGCATGGCCGATATGCTCCGGCGCATCGGCCAGCAAAGCGAGGCCGGGGTTATCCACTGGCGCGTCATCAGTGCCAATGGGGCCGGTGAAACCGCCAGCGCGCAAATTGGCGAGGATTTGCGCGCCGAAAGCGGTGCTGGTGCCGCTGAGATTGATGGATTCGGGCGTGAACAGGCGGGCGGGGTCGAATTTACGCTTGGCGGGTACCGTCATGCGGGCCTCCGGTGCGGATTTTGCCACAGATTTTGCGATGCCGTGGTTATCCCCAGGATACACCGGTTATACGCTGGCGCGCCATGCCCGCCATCTGGCCCTGAAGCGGGAGTTGAGGTTAGAAACACCGGCCATGAATTCCGTAGAGCTGTCTTCCTTTGGTCTTGCCCCCCGTTTGCCGCCCAGCAATTTGCAGGCCGAGCAGGCGCTGCTGGGCGCGTTGCTGGCCAATAACAAGGCGTATGACCGGGTTTCGGAATTTCTGGCCCAGGAGCATTTTGCCGACCCGGTGCATGGGCGGATTTTTGCCGCCATCCAGCGCCGTTGCGAGGCCGGGCAGCTTGCCGACGCGGTGACGCTGAAGGGTGAGTTTGAACATTCCGGCGCGCTGGATGAGGTGGGGGGCACGGCGTACCTGGCGCAGCTTCTGTCCTCGATGGTCGGCATTATAAATGCGGGTGATTATGGCCGCGTGGTGCGCGATGCGTGGCTGCGGCGCCAGTTGATTGATGTGGGCGAGGTGATGGTGAACCGCGC